>CAZUWF010000010.1:0-75338 GCA_964624065.1 uncultured Bacteroidales bacterium | reverse complement strand
AACTTCTAAATACACGCAAAGCTAACACAATTTATTCAACTTCTTACAAATCGCACAAATTATTTCATTTCTACTGCAAATGGTTGCAATTGCGTCAATTAACCATCCAAAACCGAACAAAACACTATTGCGCAAAATGGATACTTGTTGAGAGTTTGATAATAAATGAAATTGTGCAATATTTTTGCAAAATATCTAAAATGCGCAGGGCTCCTTGAGCAAATTTTGTTAACTTTGCCCAAAAACCTATCATGAATTTGTCAAACTATAAAATATCAGAAGGTACGCACAATGGCAAGAATGTTATTTGGATTGACTTTCCATACAGCAGTGTGCTAAAAGAACAACTCAGGGCCGTGCTAAAAGTGCGTTGGAGTGCATCGCAGCGAGCCTGGTATGCATCCAACAATTCCACCCACCGACAAATTCTGGGCCTAGAACCAAACCTAATCGGCAAGAAGCTAGTGGCGGCAATTCATCCGCAAAACCTCCCGGCATTCACCAAATATGTCGAAACCCTCAAGTTAAAAGGTTATAGCGAAAATACCATCAAAACCTACTCCACCGAATTTGCCCACTTGCTGCACCTCATCAAAAATTACCCGATCCATCAGCTCACTCCCGAAAGGGTAAGGAGTTACATGCTTTACTGTACGGTTAAGCTAAGGTTGAGCGAGAATCATCTTCACAGCCGAATGAATTCCGTGAAGTTTTACTTTGAAAAGGTACTAAAACAGCCCGGCTTCCTTGCCGACATTCCACGACCCAAGAGGCCCTCGCAGTTGCCCAAGGTGGTTGCCAAATCCGACGTCAAGCAAATGATCCAAAAAGTTACCAATCTGAAACATAGGGTCTTGCTAAAGCTATGTTACGGTATGGGTCTGAGGGTTAGCGAGTTGGTTGAACTAAAGATTACAGATGTTGATTCCAGTCGTATGCAAGTTCACGTGAGGAGGGCCAAGGGCAAGAAAGACCGGTACGTTACACTACCCCAATCCGTGCTTGAAGAGTTGAGGCAATACTTTCTTGAGTACAAACCGAAGGAGTATTTGTTTGAAGGTCAATTTGGGGGCAGGTATAGCATAAGGAGCGCTCAGGCAGTTTTCAGGCAAGCAATGAAAAATGCCAAGATAAACAAAACGGTTGGTATTCACGGGCTGCGACACAGCTATGCCACCCACCTGCTCGAAACCGGAACCGATATTTCATTGATAAAAGAACTTCTTGGTCACAAAGACATCAAAACTACACTAAGCTACACACACGTTGCCTCCCGTCACCTTTCAAAAGTAAAAAGCCCCCTCGACGTGGATTGATCACCAAAGCCAAGCATTGATAATGAAAAAAAACTACGAATTAAGACCCGATCGAAGCAACCGATGAACCCCTGTTAAGAAAGTAATCGCGATTAATCCATCACGTATCAACAAAGATTAATGCAGGTTAACGCACCGTAATGATTGCAGTTTACAGCCATTTACTTTTGACTGATTTCTAATTTTTTTTCAACCAGCCACTAATCACCATTTACAGGTTACCAACCACTTTTTCATACCTTTGCAAGGCAAAAGCAACAAAAAAAATGAATTTCTTCGAGTTCAAGGAAAAACTTAACCGCATAAAATCGGGACTAAACCACAACAACTACCGCGTCCAGAGGGAGATCCTTATTACTATGCAGCGTGAGGTTGGTGCTGCCGATCTTTTGCGCGAACATAGGGCCGAGCTCAGGGCAATTTTCGACCAATGCTTCGAAAAGATAAACTCCTTGCGCCAGGGCGAGTCAATGGCCTTGGAGCACGAGTCGCATCAAAATTACCTTAAACTTGCCCCGCTTGTCGAGCAGGCACATTTGCACGCCGTGCACGGCACCGACCACCAGGAGGCCTGGAACTTTTGCTTGGAGGTTCAGCAAAATTTCAGGGGAGTTAAGCTTGCCCGCGAAGTACGCGAAAGGCTTTACGCACGATTGCAGGAAGCCTTCGATTTGGTAAAGGTACGGCGCAACCAGCAACACCTGCACAGAGAGACCGTTGCCCAAAAGGCCAAGGCCCGACTGCTGCCCGAAATAGAAGCATCGGTCGAAAAAGCACGCAGCAACCCCGACCAAAACACCTGGAACCACCTGTTGGAACTTCAACAAGAAATCCGCCACCTGGATATGACCCGCGAGGCTCGCGAGCACTTAATGGGCAGGCTGCAAGATGCTTTTGATGTTCTGAAGATGAAAAAGGAAAAGGAGCAAAAGGTAAGGCAAGAACAGCTTCTTGGCAACACCTTGAAAATAGAAGAATTGGTGGAGGAGGGTGAGATCATTGCCAAGCAAGGCTCCGATTTCAAAATTGCCTTCGAACGGCTCAGGTTCATTCAGCAAAGCTTCAGGGATTTGCAGGTTGACCCGGCCGAAAGAGAAGGGCTTTACAACAGGTTGCAACAATCCTTTGACCTGCTTAAAAAACGCCAGCAAAACTATTTCGACGAGCGCGACAGTGAATCCAACACCAACTACAACCGCCTAAAACCCGTAATTAGAAAAGGCTTGGAAAGGGCGCAAACATCTATGGAGTTCAAGAAAACACGCGAAATGCTAAAGCGTCTTCAAGAAGAGTTCAAGGGCATTAAAATGAAGCCCGATAGCAGGCAAGAGCTTTATTCATTGCTGCAAAAGGCATTCGATACCTTGAACCAAAGGCACCACGAGTACCTTGCCACCAAAAAAGACAGGCTGGAATTCAGGGTCGAGGCCCAATTGGCTGATGTTATCCTGCGCGCCGAAGAAACCCAAAAGGAACTCAAGAGATACCAAGAACAAATAGAGGAATTGACCCACCTGGCTCACAACCCACTATTCGAAACTCTGAAAGGGAATACCCCCGAAGACATCAAGAACCAAATATTGGTTTTGAGGGCAGCAATAGCACGCAAGCAAGAAGCCTTGGCCCAACTCCTCGAAGAAAAAGCACAACTTGAGCAAAAAAAAGAAAAATGGGCCCACTTGGGTGAAGACGAAGAAGATGAAGGGTGAACACAAGCCAGTGAAGGTTAACCAACAAACCGAAACTCTAATGGCTTGTACGAGCCCTGCCTCCGCCATTTGCCCGACCAAAGCTGAACAACCGCAGTCCGAAAAGTTATTGCCAATCTTAAGATTAATACTTAGCCAAATTCCTCTAGTTTTAGTGGTTCTGTGGCAAAAATTGTACGTGAGATATTGGACTATGACTTTTGCATTTCGAACCTTGCCCTTCTCAAAGTAAAATCAAATAATTTACCCAACGCTTATTTGGCTTTCATTTTTTTTATAACTTTGCAGCCTTTTTAAAAGAGTGTAAAATCTTGAACCCGCTAAAGGAATATAATATTGGTTTCGTGGGACTTTCGCTTGGGAGACATGAATTTTCATTTACCGTTGGCGATGATTTTTTTGCTTGCTTCGAGCACTCGGAGGTTGAAAAGGGGCAGGTGGAGCTGAAACTCTTGCTGGAAAAGCAAAACAATATGATGGTTTTTGATTTTTCTCTACGTGGTTTTGTTGAGCTTACTTGCGATAGGTGCGTGGAGCCTTACAATCAAAGCATTGAGGTCGAAAGCACGCTATACGTGAAATTTGGCGAAGAGTACGTTGAACAAACTGACGAGATAGTGATCATACCAAATGGCAGCAGCCATTTTGACATTTCGCAGTACGTTTACGAGACCATACACTTGGGGTTGCCCATGCAACATTTGCACCCCAATTCCACCATAATTGGGGAGGGATGCAACCCCGAAGCCCTCAAGTACATAGAGATGTACAAGAGGAAAGAAAGCGGAGATAGTGCCGCCCACTCCCCCTGGAAGGCACTGGAAGGTTTAAAATTTGAAGACGAAAACTTATAAAACATTTTTGTAATGGCACATCCAAAGAGCAAAATTTCGAAAACCCGCAGGGACAAAAGAAGAACCCACTACAAGGCCACCGAACCTGCTATAGCTAACTGTTCCAACTGCGGAGCCGCAAAATTGATGCACACCGTTTGCCCGGAGTGCGGATATTACAGGGGGCAGCTGGCCATTGAAAAAGCCGTAAAGGCCTAAGATTATCAGTTAGTTTTCCAAATTCCATTTGACATGAGAATTGGGTTGGATGTTATGGGTGGTGATTTTGCACCAAAGGCAACCATTGCCGGTGCAATCCTTGCACGCCACGAACTGCCCCAAACTGACCAATTGGTTTTGTTTGGCGATGAGAAAACCCTCATTGACCAGTTGAAAGAACAAGGGAGCAATCCGGAGCTTTTCCAAATAGTGCACGCCGATCAGGTTATCGAAATGGGCGAGCATCCTGTTAAAGCATTCCAGCAAAAACAAAATTCAAGTATTGCCAAGGGATTTAGGTGGCTGCAAAAGGGCAAGATCGATGCTTTCTCTAGTGCAGGCAACACCGGGGCAATGCTTGTAGGAGCCATCCATAGCGTAAATGTCCTTAAGGGAATTATCAGGCCTGCGATAACCTCAGTGCTCCCTAAGGCTAGTGGAGGTATTGGACTTTTTGTTGATGTTGGTTTAAACCCCGATGCCAAACCCGACGTTATGTACCAGTTTGGGCTTTTGGGCTCAATCTATGCCAAGCACGTACTTAACATTGACAACCCAAAGGTAGGATTGCTCAATATAGGTGAAGAAGACGAGAAGGGCAACCTGCAAACACAAGCCACATTTAAGATGATGAAGAACAACCCCGATTACAATTTCATAGGAAATGTTGAAGGTCGGGATCTCTTTAAGGATACCGTTGATGTGGTGGTTTGCGACGGGTTTGTTGGCAACGTGGTTCTGAAAACAATCGAAGCAATGTATGCTCAAATTGTAAAGAGGGGCTACGGAAACGACGAGTTCTTTTCGCGGTTCAACTTCGAAAATTACGGCGGCACCCCTATTTTGGGCGTAAATGCCTCGGTAATTGTTGGCCATGGCATTTCCAACGCCAAGACCTTCAAAAATATGTTGATCCTATCAAAAGAGGTTTTTGAAAGCAATATTCCCGAAAAGATAAAAATTGTCCTTGATTCGGAAGTGAACAAGAAAATATTTGATGCCGATCAAGAATATTAGACTCTGAGTTTCGGGTTGTTTGAGTGACGGTCTTTGTCGCGATTGGTTTTTTTAGCCAAACTTTTTTGAAGCGCATCGGTTAGGTCAACCCCGGTTTGATTGGCAATGCACACCAGCACGAAAAGCACGTCGGCAATTTCTTCCGAAATATCTTGTTTCTCCTCTCCCGCTTTGTATGATTGTTCTCCGTACTTGCGGGCCATTATTCGCGCCAACTCGCCAACCTCCTCGGTTAGTATGGCCATATTGGTCAGCTCGCTAAAGTACCTTACTCCGGTGGTTTTTATCCATTTGTCAATGGTTTCCTGAACTTCTTTCAAGGTCATTTATTCTTTGTTTTTCGTGTCAATTATTATGCTTACCGGGCCGTCGTTTATGAGCGAGACTTTCATCATTGCCCCGAATACTCCAGACTTAACCTTTTTGCTGGTTTCCAATTCCAATTGCCTTATAAACATCTCGTAGAGCGGGATTGCAACATCGGGCCTGGCGGCCTTTACGTATGCCGGCCTGTTGCCTTTTTTGGTGCTAGCGTGAAGTGTAAACTGGCTAACAACCATTATTTGCCCATCAACGTCGCAAACGCTAAGGTTCATAACACCGCCACTGTCGGTAAAAATCCTCAACCGCGAAATCTTGCCAGCCAGCCAATTTATATCCTCTGGCGTGTCGGCCTCCTCAATTCCTACCAATACAAGCAAACCCTGTCCTATGGAAACTTCCGAACAGCCCTGAATTTCAACGCTGGCTTTTTCTACCCGTTGTATTACTACTCTCATCTTTTTGAAATAATTTGAAACCGAAGGTAAAGAATTTGAAATTGAAAAGCTTAGCCACGCTAAAGGGTTTCCTTCTTTTAAAACGTTTTTAGATCAATACTCAACCTTATGGTTGCCCGAGTCCGCGTTTACTAAAAAAATGCTCTCCGCATTGGTAGTGCATCAAAGCCACGCCACTGTCACCAAGGGGTTCCATCATATACAACCATTTCAATTTATCATTAGGCGTTTTGGCTTATTTCTTCACTTTTTCCTTATACTTCACCTTTCCTCCCCCAAAAGCATGCTTAGGTAGTTTGTGTACCTTGATTGCGAAATATTGCCGCCCTCCAATTCTTCCTTCACCTTGCAGCCAGGTTCGTTGTGGTGGGTGCAGTTATCGTACCTGCATTGGTTGAACAAGGCTTGCATCTCCGGGAAATAGTGGCAAAGTTCCCAAGCCTCGAAGTTGGCCAAGCCGAATTCCTTTATTCCCGGGGTGTCTATAATGAAGCCTCCGTTGCTTAACTCGAACATTTCGGCAAAGGTGGTGGTGTGCTTACCCTTTAGGTGGGTGTATGAAATGCTCTGGGTTTTTAGGTTAAGGTTGCCATCAATGGCATTTATGAGCGTTGATTTTCCAACCCCCGAATGGCCGCTTAGCAAGGTTGTTTTATTGGCAAGGACAGCCTTAAACCTATCCAGGTTTTGCCCCGAAACTGCCGAAACCATCATTGTTTCGTAACCTATCCCCTCATACAGCTGCATAAGCTCTCTTGCGTACCCCAAACCTTCCTCGTGTAGTATGTCAGCCTTGTTGAAAAAAACCAAAGGCTTGATGCTGTATGCTTCGCAAGTTACCAAAAACCTATCAATGAAGCCCGTTGAGGTGCGAGGATGTGCCAGGGTGGCAATGACTACAGCCTGATCAATGTTGGCTGCAATTACGTGTGTCTGCCTCGAAAGATTGGTGGCCTTTCTTATTATGTGGTTATTCCGGTCGTGAATTACAGTGATGATGCCGGTGCTTTGATCCTTGTCAACAGCAAAATCAACGCGGTCCCCCACGGCCAATGGATTGGTGGATTTCACCCCTTCAATCTTGAACCTTCCGCGAAGGCGGCACTCGTACCTGTTGCCGTCAATTCCTTTGACGGTGTACCAACTGCCCGTAGACTTGGTTACAATTCCTTCCAAAACCCCAATTGTGTTGATGTCTTGGCAAAATTATCATTTAATTAGTAATTTAGCATTATAATTAAAGCTTTTCAGATGTCAATAATTGTGGCGGGAGCATCGAAGTATTACGGCTCCCAAAAGGTACTGGACGAGGTTTCGCTCAAAGTGCAAAAAGGAGAGATTTGTGCATTGCTTGGTCCCAACGGGGCTGGAAAGTCAACTTTAATGAAGATTTTAACCTGCTACATTCCCCAAACCTCAGGTAAGGTTTCAGTGTGTGGTTTTGACGTGGAGTCGCAGTCGATGGAGGTTAAGCGAAGGGTGGGCTACCTTCCCGAGAACAATCCTCTTTACTTGGATATGTACGTGAGGGAGTATTTGCAACTGATGGCCGGAATCCATAAACTCGGCAAAACTGGCAAGACCAGGGCTAATGATATGATAGAACTAACCGGACTTGCACCCGAGGCGCATAAAGTAATTGGGACATTATCAAAGGGATACAGGCAGCGCGTGGGACTAGCACAGGCACTGCTTCACGACCCAGAGGTGCTAATCCTCGATGAGCCAACATCGGGGCTAGACCCAAATCAAATAGTGGAAATAAGGAACCTAATCAAGGACATAGGTAAGGAAAAAACCGTGCTGCTCTCAACCCACGTCATGCAAGAAGTGGAGGCAATTTGCCACAAGGTAATTATCATAAATCTTGGAAAAATCGTTGCCGATGCCCCAACCAGCCAAGTGCAACTTTTGACCCAAACCACCAATATTATAAAGGTCGAATTCGATAAGCCTGCAGGAATCGATGGCATCAAAAAAATTGGCGGGGTGCTCCAAGTCGAGCAAGTAAGTGATGTAGGCTACAAGGTCTTTTCTGCAGGCGATGCTGACCTGCGGCCTGCAATCTTCAATTTTGCTGTTGATAATGACCTTGTAATAATGATGCTTGATATCGAAGATAAATCGTTGGAAGAAGTTTTCAGGCAATTGACGGTTTTACCCCAAGCCCCCTAAAAGGGGAGTTTTATTCACCCAAGCGAACCTTATTTTTATGCAAAATCAATTTTCCGGAAAGATAGTTGATCCCGTATTGAAAGAAATTTTCGAGGGTGAAATTTGGGTTGAAAACGGCAGGATTAAAAAAATTGAAAGACGGGAGGTAGCCAAATCCCATTACATTCTGCCTGGTTTCGTCAATGCCCACGTCCATATTGAAAGCTCGATGCTAACCCCGGTTGAGTTTGCCCGTTTGGCCGCAAGGCACGGTTCCGTTGGGGCTGTTTGCGACCCCCACGAAATAGCAAACGTTTTGGGTGTTGACGGGGTAAACTTTATGGTTGAAAACAGCCGGCATACTCCTTTTAAGTTCTTCTTCGGAATCCCTTCGTGCGTACCGGCAACCCATTTCGAAACCTCTGGAGCCAATATAACAGCCGCAGATATTGACCAGATGTTCGCCACTGGCAATTTTCACTTCTTGGCCGAAATGATGAACTTTCCAGGAGTAATATTCGAAGATGAATCGGTAATGGCGAAAATTGCCGTGGCCAAAAAACACAATAAGAAAATCGACGGACACGCACCGGGGCTTTTTGGTAAGGAAATGGTAAAGTATTTTCAATCAGGAATCACCACGGACCACGAATGCTCCTCTTTTGAGGAAGCCTTGGAGAAAATCCAACTTGCCAACATCAAAATCCTTATCAGGGAAGGAAGTGCGGCCAAAGACCTTGAGGCGTTGCACAAACTTATTGACCTCCATCCCGACAATGTGATGCTATGCACCGACGACACCCATCCCGACGATTTGGTTAAAGGGCACCTTAATCAAGTAATAAAGCATTGCTTGGCAAAAGATTTAAGTTTTTTCAATGTATTGAGGGCTGCGACTGTTAATCCTGTTAAACATTACAACCTGCCTATAGGCCTCCTTCAGCAAGGCGACCCAGCCGACTTCATAATTGTTGACTCCCTTGAAAAATTAAATATCTTGAAAACCGTAATTAATGGCAATCTTGTATTTGACCAAGGAGAGGCTATGATGAATGCTCCACCTGTTGCTCCATTCAATAAATTCAATTGCCAACCCCTCTCAATTTCTGATTTGGAAGTTAGATCAACCGTAGAGGGTGCCCGCATAAGGGTTATGGAGGCCTTCGATGGCGAGTTGCTTACCGGTATGGTAGTGTGCACCCCAAAAATTGAAAATGAAAAGATTGTGGCCGACGTTGAAAATGATTTGCTGAAAATTGTGGTATTAAACAGGTACTCGCCCCAAACCAAACCAACTGTTGGGTTTATCAAAAACTTCGGGCTGAAATCGGGTGCAATGGCAAGCAGCGTGGCCCACGATAGCCACAACATTTTAGCCGTTGGGACCACAGATCAAGATTTGCTCAATGCCATAAACAAGGTAATCGAAAACCAAGGAGGGCTAGCGGTTTGCAATGGTTCGCAATGTACTGCCCTGAAACTTGAAATAGGAGGTTTAATGACTAGCAGTACAGGAGAAACAGTTGCCAGCCAGTACGAGCTTGTTGACCAAAAGGCCAAAGAGCTTGGAACCAAGCTGAAAGCACCGTTTATGACGCTTTCGTTTATGGCATTGCTTGTAATACCTCGATTCAAAATTGGCGACAAGTTTCTGTTTGATGGCGATAAATTCGAGCCGGTTTCCTTGGAGGTTGTTGATTGAGCAACCTCCTAAAAGCATTACCCGTATGGGCTCATTTCTTTATCAGCTTCTTTACCTTGGTTGAACTCCCAGATGTAACGGTTACAAAGTATAATCCCGGGAATTGACCTTGCAGGTCAAAGTATAATTCCGAGTATAATTCCGAAGGATTAATGGTTTGACGCAATACTATCTGCCCAGTGGTGTTTGTTATTACAATATTGGTGGGGAAGGGGCTAGGTGTGGTACTAAACCGTACACTTCCGGTTGTGGGATTTGGAAAAATCGTGAAATCCATTTCTTTCACAACATCGTTTACTGCCAGAGTCAAATTTGTGTATTTGTAATAACCGGCAGGTGCCACCAGTGGTTTTTTAACAGTTTTTGAATTGCCGTTTGTTGCACTGAAGTAGTAATGCAAAAATTGAGCAGCTTGAATGTTGGGCAAGGTAATTTTGAAGGTGTCGCCTACCAGAGTCATCTGCGATTCTGTAAAATTTGAAGCCTCTGAGGTGCGCCAGTGCAGGTTTGCCTGGGTTATTCCTGAGTGGCTTTTTATTGCTGCCTTAAGATGAAGAGGTTGGTTAAAATCAATTCTTTCGGGACTAGGGTGGGCAAACAAAATATTGTCGGCCGCCGCAACTTCACGGGTGAGGCAGTGTATCGAACCCGAAGCGGCAATGGTTGCCTCACCATCCATGGCAATAATCTGATATCCGGGCATTGCATCTCTATAAACCTGAAGGCCTTGATGATCGAGTTGGTGGCCGTAAGTGGGCACCAAAACAAGGTTGTTAAGAATTAGGGAGTTGGCGTAGGTCCTGTAAGAGGCATTTGGCGGGTAATTGCCATTTGAACTTGGCACCATTGGAACCCTAACCACCTTGTAAGGCCTACCATAAACACTAGGATAATTTTTTAAAACATTTTGGAGGTTTGCCTCGATAAATGGTCCATCCGAAACACCCGTTGGAAACTGACCCACAAGCAGCGTCTCTTCGTCAAGGAGCTTCATGTGCATATCTATGTGGCTAATGTTGTCGTACGGAAGCTCGGGCATTTTTATGTACCTGCTTATTCCCAGGTAGCTGCTCATGATACCGTTTATCTGTGGTTCTGTAAGAGTACTGTTCTCTGCAAGAATTAGGTTTGATGAAAATCCTGTTCCAAAGCCATCTACCATAAAGTTTCCACCGGTTGCAACCAACCTGTTGGGGGTGTTGGTCATCTGGAAAATAGGAACTGAAAGGTGGGTAGCCATAACCCCTGGAATCAGATTGTCAAAAGGGCGAGGTCGGTTATAAACCCAGTCAACAAAGGCCAACCCACCCGTGTGCGCCAAGTAAATGCTCTGTGGGCCATAGTCTCTTACCCATACTGAATTAAAGGGGGCATTAACGAACACAATGTTTTGAAGGCTTACACCGCCACTGGTTAGGTAGTTTTGAACCTGCGAAACATTCTGTGTTATGATGTAAACAGTTACGGTGGTCCTTGCGTGCCGTACTATCTCGCGAAGCACCGCATTGTAGGATGCCCAGGTAACTATTACCCCTTGAGCCTCTTCAAATTCGGCAGGAGTGCGAGGGGCAATCGAGGGCGGATTAACTTGTTTTGTGCCTGGAATACCAACCAAGTACTCTTGGTAAATTCTTGACTCATCCTCCGTCATCCACTTTGGAAGTGAAGCTTGAGAAAAGGATAGCCTTGCAAAAGCCACAAACAGAACCGAGAGGTGAGCGAACCGAAAAATAGCGGAAAACATACAGAGGGTTAATTTTTAGGCGGCCAAATTTACAAATTTATCTTATTTCGAAGCCCGAAGTACCCTGCAAAAACATTTCACAAACCTCCATCTTTTCTACACGCGACATTATCGGTCCTTTCCTTATTTCCAACAAAAAAACCGACAACTGATCTGGCGGCCCTTGCACCTCAATGTAAACATCTCCATTAGAGAGGTTCTTGACAAAACCTTTCAAGCCCCATGCCCTTGCAACCTTTTGGGTGTAGTACCTGAAACCTACTCCCTGTACCCTTCCCGAAACGGTTATTTGTATTGCTTTCTCCATTAATCCCTGTTGGCTCTTTTAATGACTAACAATCACCGGCTCAATCCCACGCCGGTGCTGTTCCTGCAAAAGCATTTCGAAAAGCGTTGTGGTAGCCGTAACATCGCCAAGCGCACGGTGCCTGTCGTGGATGGTTATGCCCAATTGTTTGCAGAGCCTTCCAAGGCTGTATGATTGCAAGCCGGGAAAAACCTTTCTGCTAAAGCGAACCGTGCAGATTCGTGGTAGCTGGAAATCGTACCCCAGCAGATGAAACTCGTTTTTCAAAAAGTAGTAATCGAAACTTGCATTGTGCGCCACGAATATTTTTTTTTGGGTCAACTCGACTATTTCCCTTGCAATATGGTAGAATTTTGGGGCAGATGCAACCATTTGGTCGGTTATGCCAGTCATTCGCGAAATCATGGGCGGTATTGATCGCTCGGGGTTTACCAACGAGCAAAAGCGCTCGGTAACCCTTTGACCGTCGTGCAGGATTATGGCAACTTCGGTAATCTTGTCGCGTCTCGAATCGCCGCCGGTGGTTTCAACGTCTATTATTGCGTACAATTAGGTGGTTTTTCTTTTGATGGGCAAATTTAATAAAAAGGGCAGAAATTAAGCTCCTGCCATTCAGGGTGAATGATTTTTTACAGCAATTATCTTACAACAATTTTGGTGGTTATAGCACCATCATTATCAAAAACCCTGACGAGGTAAATGCCGGCAGCAAGACTTACCGGTATTTGGTGCTGATGGTTTGCACCCAGCACCCGGGCAAAAATTTCCTTTCCACTAATATCATAAACAGAAAGCTTTCGGTCATAACCTCCGTTGGCAAAGTTCACGTAAATATGGTTATTCCAATAATGGGTATTGGCCTTAGGGCTGTTGGCTTCAACTATGTTTGTAGGTTCGGAAAAAAACAACCTGAACCGTGCTTCGAAGGTACCTTTGCTCGAGCTAAAAGAATAATTTGGCAGCAGCGACAAATTTTGAGCATATCCCGTTTGCAGATCAGCCAAAAAAATGGTTTTGCCGGCTAATTGGCCCGATTGTTGGGTCAGCGAAATTATGTAATGAGCATCAACCGGAGCCATAAGTCCCACAAATATTTCAGAATCGCTTCCTATTGATGGCACCGAATTTATTGCCAGTTTAACTCCGTCAAGGGAATTGGCAAACAACTGTGGCATTTGGGCATTGAAGCTAAACAGTTTCAGGGCATCTGTGCGGTCTCGTTCATTCTGGCTGCCGGCCAATACTCTCAATGTACACTCGTCAAACATTCCGTTTTGTTCCAGCCTCAATGCCAGTTTGCCTGAGGTGGGCAAATTTTTCATCCAGGTGCCGCCGTGGGTTCTTAAATTATTACTGAAGGTGAGTTTTCGGCCGTGGGAGGTTTCTTTGGCGTGAACGAAAAAGGCTTGGGCCGGGGCAATTAGAGCATTTGGAACCGAGCCATCAATGGTCTCGTAACCTCCGCCAACACCCTTTAGTGGATTGTAAACATAGGCAAAATTGTCGTGAAACAAATCCCTGTTGGCCAAGTTCCAATCAATTGCCGAGGGGTAGGGGTTTCCTAATAAGTTCCAGCCCTTGATGTGGTTTGATGTGCTACTGCTGCACAGTGGAATCTGGAAATTTCCGGTTCCAAACCTTCCCTCGAACGCGAAAGGATTTGGTGTGGCATAATTGCCTTTGTAGGAAGAGAGGTAGCCCTTTCCCTGCAAAAACTGCCCGAATCTCTCAATGTTGGGAATTCCTCCAAATCCACGCACGTTTATCCACGGAAACCAATTGCCACTTATTTCGGGAGCCATTTCGTCAAAAAGAAAGAAATCGAAATTTGTTGGCAGCGGATCAAGGCTAGGCACGAAATCCGAACCAATAATTTCCATCCCTCCCACTGGTGCCGAAATAAAGTGCCAGCCATCGGTTATGATGTGCCTCTCCATTTTTCCAACCGCTCCGTGGGTTTGGTGCAGCAAAGTGGCAGTACCGGTTGCACTGCTGCCCAATACAAAACCTTCAGCACCAGCTATGTTGCTCAAAACCCCTTCGATGGTTATCCTTCCGCCGGGTTCAACAATGACTGTTCCCTGGTTGCGCAAACGGTCTGTAACCACAAGGTGGTTGCCACTTTTAATTGTAAGCGTAGAGCCCTCGGCCACCTCTATTGTTCCGGCAGTTAAATGGGCACTGACGGCTAGGTTAACGTGGTGCCCATTGGCCCCTACAAACAGTCTGGTAAAATTGCCACTAATAGTCGTGCTTTGCCCAAACATTGGTGTGGCATTGTTGCGCACGTGGTAATGTGCTCGAGTTTGGGTGAAGTTTGGCGGTACGCTGCCTGTCCCATCTATATTGGTGCCCCAACTTGAGGGTTGACTTAAATCGCCCGTTGCTTTTGAATAGTATTCTTGGTATAGCTTGTGGGAAAAATAAAGTCGGTACTCTCCGGGTTGCAGCCAAACATTCGACGTTGTGTTTGATACAAGGTGTTCCGTTCCGGTAAAGAACTCATACCAAGTGCCAGTTTCTTGAAAGTGGGGTGTAATGTAGCGCCCTACAACATCGAAGTTGCCCAAAAGGGTTACTTTCATACCCGAGCCATCAATGTTTTCGTTTAAATGAATACGCTTCAGATATCCCCCCAGGTCGTGGTTAATATTGCTCGTCCTGAAAACAGGATGTTCGGTTTTCAGTTGCATCATTGTCGAGTAAACATCGAATAATTTTCGCCTTTCCGGAACATTGAAGTAATCCCATCTTACGGGCTTGCGACCTACCCTGCCATTGAAATTTATGGAATAATCGTAACCCAACTCGCCAAACTGCCAAACCATTTTGGGGCCAGGTGCGGTGAAGTAAAACACTGCGGCAAGTTCGCTGCGGGCCAGGGCTACTCCCAAATTCCTAACATTGTGTGTTTGGTTGAACGAATTTCCATAGTTAAGGTTTTTGTACATCAACCTCTCCTCATCGTGGCTTTCCATGTAAGAAATGAGGTTGTGGTAGGCGTAACCTCTAACTGTGTGCAGTCCCCAACTTAGGTCGGAGTTATTTTGCCAGCCCATTGTTGCTTGGGCGTATTGCGGTTCCATATTCCCCCAGAGCATCATCCCATAATTGGCAAGTTCAGTTTCCTCTTGGTTTCCGGTAAGGTGTTCGAGGATAACGTATGCGCCTGGGCTGGCAGTCCAAACCTGGTTGGCAATCCTTTTCAGGTTATTGATCCTTGCTTGGTCCCGCTCCCAGCCATCGCCACCCGAAGGATGGTTGCTAAAACCCTTTGTGAAGTCGAAGCGAAAGCCATCAATGCGGTATTCTGTCAACCAGTGCTCCAGTATCCTGTGAAATAGGTCGTGTGTAAACCTACTATCTTGATCGAACGTGTTACCCCAGCTCCAGGGTAGGGGTGGGCTGTCAACCAAAAACCAAGGATTATCTGGCGTTGGTTTCCCCCAGTTTCCGGCGTTTTGGTCAAAGTACATTTGAACAAATGATGATTGGTTGAAACTGTGGTTTAGCACTATATCCATGATAACAGCCATACCACGCTTGTGAGCCTCGTCAATGAGCTGTTTGTAATCTAAGCGAGTACCGTAGGCCTTGTCGGGGGCAAAGTAAAACGAAGGGTTGTATCCCCAACTATCGTTGCCCTCAAACTCGTTTATGGGCATTAGCTCAATGGCATTAACGCCAAGGTCTTGAAGGTAATCGAGCTTGGCAATAACATCTTTAATGGCATCGGACTCTACGAAGTCCCTCACGTGCAACTCGTAAATCACCAGGTCCTGGTTCAATGGTCTTGTAAAGGTAGTCGCTTGCCAACCATACTCCTGCCTACCTGGGTGCAAAATGCTGGCTATTCCGGTAGTCTTGCCAGTGGGGTATGGTTTTAGGTTTGGATAGTTATAACTATTAATCCAATGGTCGTTCCATGGGTCCGAAAACTTTTCGGCGTAAGGGTCGGCAAGGCGCAATTCGTTGTCTATCAAGTACTGGAAAGCATATTCTGTATTGGGTTTTAGCCCTAAGATTGTTTTCCAGAAATACATACCATCGGGGGTACGGTGAGCGTAATAGTCTTGGTGCAAGGCCCATTGGTTGAAGTCTCCAATTACGAACACGTGGTTTTTTAGCCCCGGAGGGTCGTGGAGCACCAGAGTAACAGTGGTGTTATCGGGGTGATAATGGATCCCAGGCCAGTGTCTGGTTGGCTTGCTTGAAATAAACGTTGGCAAGGGTTCAACGGTTGCCGCACCCCTTATGAATACCGAGAGCGAATCTCTAACAGTGATGCTTCCCTCGCTCGCTTCAGCAATTAGGTAATGAATTCCATTTGATAATCCGTGAAGGCTAACCAAGGTCGAAACTGCCGTTGAGGAAACACTGGCTACTTCCGTTTCGTTGAGAAAAATTTTCAGGTTTGAGTTTTCCAAGGCATCGGCGCAAACTGTAATCAACCGGTTACCTTCAATCATCTGGCTATTGATGGCCGGGCTGGTAATCTTGACGTTAATTTCATCCGGGTAAATTGAAACCAAAAAATCGGAACCGTTGGCCTCGCGTTGAATTTTATAATCGCCACTTGCGGCATTCTCACTTCTAAAAATCATTACAAGCTTTAGGATTTCTTCCGATGGAGGCACGTTGTAATATGCCCTAATGTCGCTTATTGTTAGCGAGTAGGTATTTGCAGAATGTTGTAATAGTTTAGTTTCTGAGGTATCTTCGCCCCAGCTGGTCTTTACGTATCTCCAGTCGGAATTGCTCGAGCTTAAGTTGGTTATTACCCCAGTGTGGGCGTAAACGTCGCCTGTATGGTCAACCAACCCGCGGTTCCCGAGAGTGGTGTTTAGGTGTATGGTTACAGAATGTTCTTCCTGGGGGAACGGTGGGGATGTGAAAAGCACCAGGTCATCACAAGCTGCCGTTTGTCCGACCAAGTAGAGGAAATTGTGGCCGTCGTTGTTGTTTAGGCGCAAGGTGTACATATCATGGTCAGCAGTAAGCCCCGAAATCGTTGAGCTTAAAACATAATAAGACACTCGGGTGCCGTTTGGTTGTAATGGAATGGTGGCCGAACGGGTTGCTCCCAAGCCACCCATCGTTACTGACGACGAGGTATTCCAGCCATCGGTTGAGTATCGAAGGTAAAAGATTTCTTGAGCTGACGGGGCACCAGAGAGAGTAGCTACTACAGTAACATTGTTGCTGGCACTTACAATTCCCGGGGTTTGTGATACACCAGTAATATTCACCGGCATTGCTGTGGTTTCCAAAAAAACAGCCCTTGATCCGGTGTAGCCCCTATCATGGAAAACCACCGTGTAAAACCGGTTTTGGGTGAGGCCCGACACGGTATTATCATAGGGGTGAGGGCTATCGGTGTTCAGCTGATAATTGAAGTAAGCCATCTGTTCAACCTGAACCGACCCGTTTGAAGCCCATTGGTTACGCCATTGTCCGTTAGTTCCGGCTCCTGAAGACACGAACCTAAAGTTTTGACTACTACCAGCACCAAGGTATTGGAATGTGGTTTGGTAGCGCCAAGTGCCAGTGGTGGTTCGCACCATGGCAAAATCGCCGGTCATCCCGTGGTTGTTTGTCCAGCCATTCCAATCGCCGGGCATCCTAAGCCCCTCTGCCAAGAATAATCTTCCGGTAGTTTGAATTCGGGGTGAGTTTATAAAAAAATCCCTGTTGCCTCCCCCTCCCGTTTCCCCCACGTAAGCTCTAAAGCCTGCTACCCTGCCAGGCAAAATTGAACTCGTCCAGCGAGAGTTGTCGTTGCGCCGATGCAAGAAAACCTGGAAATGATTGTTGTCAATCTGCAGTGCCCTTAAAGTAATATGAGAGTTCGCTAACCAGCCCCAACCGGTAGAACCATACCCGCCATTTGTGATGTTGAAGGTAAAAAGGGTTGTGAAAGAAGAATTAAATAAAACGATGCCCCTGGCTCCGTCGCGCCAGTTTACGCTTAGCTCAATGGCAAATTCATGCTCTGAGTCAAGAGGGTTGCTAAACAATCGCTGGGCATTGCAGTAACCTGGATTGCCCCACATCCCAAATGAACTACCATTGGTGTTAATCATACCCCCGTGACTTGAGCCAATGAATTGTCCGGCAGCACCACCGCTTGACCAAAGGCTCCAGGGTTGAAACCCAAACCCACCACTGCCCGCCCAAGTGCCGTAGTTTGACGCCTGATCAAGGGCAATGGTATTTTGTGCTTGAATCTTATGTTGCCAAAGAATACACGCGAAGAAAAAACCTGCAACTGTAAGGAAAAGCTTTTTCATTGCCACAAACTGTTAATTGTTTAATTTTTGATTCAGGTTATCGTGCTAAAAGTACTTAACCTAAAAAGCAAGCTTTTGTGAGGGCTGGTTCAAATAATTGCTTTTTTTAGTACACTCCGCTGGTGAATGATAAAACAATATATTGCGCGGCCATTTGGGCGGCACAAGCTTTTTAGCATGTGGCAAATTTAAAGATCAAAAAATTTTTATGAAGGTGAGGATAAGCGTATTTAAAGCATTTGTAATCAGGGCACAGTACCTGATTACACCAACCTACAAAAAAGGATAAATAGTATCGATCCACCTTTGTTCGGTAATGAAGAACGAACCGAAAGACTCCCACTCTTTCAATATTCTTTGGTCCACCATCTCTTGCTTTGTCATCCCATTTTTCTTGTGTCTGACAATTTGGTCAATGGTTCGTGAAAGGGTTTGATGATAGATTTGGTATTCGTCCATTGAGTAAACCGGACCGTGGCCACCAATTATTTTTGTATCTGGCGGGTAGTTTTCAATAATGTATTGGATGTTTTCCAGGAATTTGAAAGGATTTCCGCCATTAATTACATCCACGAACGGAAAAAAGCCGGCAAAAAGCAAGTCGCCCACTGCAAGGACTTTAGAGTCAGGAAAGTAAACAACAATGTCGCTATTTGTATGCCCTCCCGCAAGGTATTTTAGCTTTAGTTCCTGACCGTTTGTGGTTAATGTCATTTCTTGCGAAAAAGTGATGTTTGGCAGGGCATAATCGGGGAATTGTGGAATAACCCTTTCACCCCTTCTTTGTTCCTTGCTCAAAAAAGCCATCACGTTGGGGTGGGCAATGATATCAACACCTTTCCCAAGCACCAGATTGCCACCTGTGTGGTCGCCGTGCATGTGCGTGTTTACAATATAACTGATTGGCTTGCTTGAAATGCCCTCAATCTCTTTCAAGAGATCCTTGGCAGTTTGCTCGTAGGCAGCATCCACCAAGAGGGTTCCTTCTTCACCGGTGAAGGCAACAACTGCAACGGCGTTGTTAACAAAAACCCTGTAAACGTTGGGAGCAACCTCTGTGGAGGCAATTGTGATATTTTGACCCTGAGAAAATGCCACGAAAGTGCCCAACCACGTCAATAATATTACTTTTAGCAGAATCCTTGTCATAATATTTGTTTTTTCAAATTTAAAACCCAAAGTTTTAACCGCACATATAGTTAATGATAGCAAAAAAAATACCGGGGCATTTCCCTTTCTTGGACCGATACTTTCTGGTGCAGAAAAACCTTCGAAGGGTTTTGACTACGTTTGGAGGTATTGGCCAATCAAGAGAATTCCCATTTTCAAATTCTGATCCCACCAAAAAATAAGTACTACTTTTTCAACAAGTCGCGAATTTCGGCAAGAAGTTTTTCTTCATTACTGGGTGCTGGAGGAGCAACGGGAACTTCTTCCTCCTTCTTTTTCATGCTGTTAATTCCCTTGATAACCAAGAAAATTGCGAAGGCAATAATCAAGAAATCAATCACGGTGTTGGCAAAAGCCCCGTAATTTAAAGTAACTGCCTCAACTACTTCCTCTCCCTGGACCACAGCTTGCTTTAAGGTAAGTTTTAGATTGCCAAAATCAACGCCACCTATGAGCATACCGATTGGGGGCATCAACACATCATTTACAAATGATGAAATAATTTTTCCAAACGCCCCACCGATTATAATTCCGATGGCCATATCCATTACGTTTCCTCGCATGGCAAATGTCTTGAATTCTTTTATCATTGACATTTTTTCTAATTTTTGGTTTGTAAATATTTTAATTGACTCTCAAAGTTACAACAACATTTGAAAAATGCCAAGTTTACTTTTGATTGTGGTTACTTAAATTTTTCCTTATTATTTAAAAAATTGTTTCTATTGATTTGGCCTTTTCGTAAATTTGCCGCATTGGTTTCTGTCTCGAACAACCTGTCAAGTTTAGGATCATTTCGCAAACGTGGATTAATTATACAAACGTGGGCTATTTATAACAACCAAAAATCCAACAAAATGAAAAAGGTTTTGTTTTTTCTTTCAATCGCAGCTATGATATCATCATGCAAAACCAAGCCCACCTGGGGCGATGCCGCACCACCTGTTGCAGATAAAATTGCCAAGGAACTCACTATTCACGGGCATACTCGAATTGACAACTATTACTGGATTAACGACAAAGACGATCCAGCGGTTATTGCCTACCTCGAGGCCGAGAATGCTTACCTCGAAACCAAAATGGGCTTTACCAAAGGTCTTCAGGAGGAGCTTTTCAACGAAATGCGTGGTAGAATAAAAGAGGATGATTCCAGTGCCCCAACATTTTCCAATGGTTATTTTTACTATAGCAGGTTTGAGGTAGGTGGCGAATACCCAATTTATTGCCGTCGCAAGGGAAGCTTGGAGAGCCCTGAAGAGATAATGCTGGATGTTAATAAACTGGCAAAGGGACATTCGTATTTTAGAATTGGAACCTACGATGTAAGCTTTGATAATAACCTAATTGCGTTTACTGTTGATACAGTTGGCCGGAGGCAGCACACAGTAAACTTCAAGAATCTCTCTACAGGCGAGGTTATTTCAACGGGTATTAAGAACGCAAGCGGTGATGTTGTGTGGGCAGCCGACAACCAAACGGTTTTCTTCACTATGATTGATTCGAAAACCCTGCGTTACGATAGGGTAATGAGGTATAACTTAATTGACAGGGCTGAGCCGGTAATGGTTTACTACGAACCCGACGAAACCTACTACTACATGGGCGTTGGTCGTTCAAAGGATGACACCTACATTCAAATTACCATTAATAGTACTTTGAGCAACGAAATAAGGATATTGCCATCTGACAAGCCAAAGGAAAAATTCAAGGCATTTCAACCCCGACAAAAGGACTTGAGATATTCGATTTACCCGTATGCCGACAAGTTTTACGTGCTGACGAACCACCAGGCACAAAACTTCAGGTTGATGGAAACACCGGCAAGGGCCACAACCCTAACCAATTGGAAAGAAGTAATACCTCACAGGACCGATGTGCTGTTGGAGTCGGTGGAGGTATTCAACAACTTTTTGGTATTGCAAGAGCGCAGCAACGCCCTTGGCCAACTGAAGGTTATTGACCTTGCCAGCAATGATGTTCACTTCATTTCTTTTAACGACGAGGCTTACACAGTTGGAATTGGATCCAACAATGAAATGGAAACCAACGTGTTAAGATATGTTTATACCTCTCCAACAACCCCCTCGAGCGTGTATGACTACAATATGGAAACTCGCAAGACTACCCTAATCAAACAGCAAGAGGTATTGGGAAATTTCAAGCCGGAAAATTACGAAACAAAAAGATTCTTTGTTGAGGCGCGCGATGGGGTTAAGGTTCCTGTTACGGTTGTTTACCGCAAGGGAATGGAGAAGAATGGTAACAATCCCTTGCTCCTATACGGTTATGGTTCCTATGGGTACAGCCTTGACCCGCGCTTTAGCAGCAATGCCGTGAGTCTCTTAGATAGAGGTTTCATTTACGCCCTTGCTCACGTCAGAGGGGGCGAGGACCTTGGCCGTCAGTGGTACGAAGAAGGAAAGCTCCTGAAAAAGAAAAACACCTTTTACGATTTTATAGACATTGCCGATTATCTTGTTAAGGAGAAATATACCAGCTCGCAAAAATTATTTGCCAGTGGTGGGAGCGCAGGCGGACTTCTTATGGGAGCCATCGTAAATATGCGCCCCGAACTGTTTAAGGGAGTCATAGCTGCCGTTCCTTTTGTTGATGTGGTAACGACCATGCTTGACGAAACCATACCTCTTACCACTGCAGAATATGATGAGTGGGGCAATCCAACCATTAAAGAGTACTACGAGTACATGCTTTCTTACTCTCCATACGATAACATTACCGCCCAGGTCTACCCAAATATCTTGGTAACATCGGGCTTGCATGATTCGCAGGTTCAGTACTGGGAACCAACCAAATGGGTGGCAAAACTCAGGGAATACAATACCGGCAGCAATATGATACTGCTTTACACCAATATGGAAGCAGGCCACGGTGGAGCATCGGGCAGGTTTAGCCGGCTAAGGGAGGTTGCACGTGAGTACGCTTTCTTGATGGAGTTGGCGAAGTAGAGAAATTTTTGGCCACCAGAAAGGTTTTTATTGCGTATCATGCACAAAAACAAAAAAATGGAAGCTTCAGTAGATATTAGCATGTACCCATTGGGTAGGGAGTTTATTCCTGATATTAAGGAATTTATCGAAAGAATAAATAGCCATACAGGAATCGAATGCAAAACCAATGGTATGAGCACCCAGGTTTTCGGGCCATTCCACAGGGTAATGGAGGCAATTACCGCCGAAATGGAATTCAGTTTCGAGAAGCACGGCAAGAGTGTGTTCGTGCTTAAGATCGTTAATTCAAACTTGAATAATTAGTTTTGGGTCGAATTGTAAAAATAGCAATCACCGGACCAGAGGCAACCGGAAAGAGCAGTCTGGCAAGCCAGTTGGCCCAACATTTCAACACGGTTTACGTTTCTGAGTTTGCCAGGGATTATGTTGAAAAATTGCCAGGGCCATACAATGAAGATGATTTGCTGATTATTGCAAAGGGGCAGTTGCACCTTGAGGAAGAAGTTTCGCTTAAAGCCGAAAAAATCCTTTTTTCGGATACCGAAATGACGGTGATGAAAATATGGAGTTTGCACAAATACGGACGTTGCCATCCATTTATTCTTCAAGAGATTCAAGCACAGGATTACGACTTGGTTTTGCTGTGCGACGTTGACCTACCTTGGGAGCCCGACCCACTGCGCGAGCACCCCGGCCTCCGTAAGTATTTATTCGATTGGTACCTGACCGAACTTAACCTTCTGGGAGTGAACTATGCTGTTGTTAGAGGTAAGGGAAATGAAAGGCTTTCTAATGCCATTAGCGAGGTTAATAAAATCATTGGTTTGATGGATGGTGGAAAAGTTTGAAATGTATGGGGGTTGGGAGGTTTTTGAAGGTAATCTCAATGGGTCTTGCGTGGCTTTGCCAATTATTAGTATTAAAAATTATTGAAAGAAACAAATAAAAGGGAGCAGAACCAAGTTTTAACCAGGTTGTTGATCATTGCCTGCACTTTCGAATTTCAACCCATCCTCCTCCACTTTTAGTTCTTAACTCAACAATTGGTAATTGACTATATGGTAACCAAGCACCACTTGCTAAAGCAATACCTGCACTTGCATTTCATAGTTGTCTTGCTTGGTTTTACTGCCATAATTGGGGCATTGATTTCTTTAAGTGCCATTGATCTGGTTTGGTATCGCATGTTGTTTTCTTTTATTGGACTTGGTGTATTCTTGTGGTGGAAGAAAATTGGCATATTGCTTAAAACTAAAGATTTTTTTGCCCTTTTAGGAATAGGGTTGGTGGTTGCGGCTCACTGGATTACTTTTTTTCACGCAATTAAGGTGTCAAACGTTTCGGTTACATTGGGAGTGTTTGCCTCAACCACCTTTTTTGCTAGTTTTCTTGAACCGATCTTGCAAAACAGGAGAATTCTTTTGCTCGAGGTTTTCATTGGTCTTGTAACCGTTGTGGGTATTTACCTAATCTTCCAGTTCGAGTTTCGTTACGTCGAGGGCATTTTGTTTTCGTTGGTTTCGGCCTTGCTCAATGCTCTGTTTGTGGTGCTAAATAGAAATATTAGCAAAAAGCATAACTCGTCGGTAATTGGTTTCTACGAAATGGTGGGTGGCCTTTTGGGCATAAGCTTGTTTTTGATTTTTACCGGTCATTCCAAGCCTTTTTCTTTTGGTCTATCATCGGCCGATTTGTTATGGATACTGATTTTGAGCATTTTGTGCACGGCTTACGCATTTACTGCCATTGTTTACATCATGCGCACCCTCTCGGCATACACCGTGGTTCTTTCCATAAACCTCGAGCCTGTGTACGGAATTCTTATGGCCTATTTTTTATTTCCATCAACCGAAAAGATGACTCCCGGGTTTTACATCGGGGCATCTATAATCGTTTTGGCCGTTTTCTTGTATCCTGTGCTTAAGCGGAAAAAATAGGCTGAAGGAGCTATTGTATAACCCACGGGTCGGGATTTTTGGTGAAGGCAATCCTGTAATTTCTTAAAGTAAAAATATGAAAAAGCTCAACGCCACATTAATTGGAGCTACCGGTTTGATTGGCTCTAACCTTTTGGAAATACTTCAAAAGCAAATGGTTTTCGAATGGATAATTGTTTTATCAAGGCGGCCCATCTACTTTGATAACGAAAAAACAATCGTTAAGGTTATCGATTTTGCGGATGAAAAACAATTTGCTGAAGGAATTGCTGGTGCCGATGTTGTGTTTTGTGCCGTTGGAACTACCTTGAAAAACGTGAAGGGCAACAAGGTTTCGTACCGGGAGATTGATTACAAGATTCCCGAAAATGCAGCTCGATTGTGCAAAGAGCTTGGTTGCGAATGCTTTGTTCTCGTTTCGGCCGTGGGTGCTACTTCGTCAAGTCGCAATTTTTATGTAAAACTAAAGGGCGAAGCCGAAGAGGCTGTTGCCTCCAAAGGGTTGCGATCAGTATCTATTTTCAGACCGTCATTATTGCTCGGCAAGAGGCGCGAGTTTAGGTTTGCCGAAAGGCTGGCAGGGGTATTAATGCCCGTTTTTTCGGTTCTCCTGCCCTCCAAATACAAACCTGTGAAAGCCAGGGATGTTGCAAAAGCCATGGCCGTTGCGGCAATGGAAAATTTCGAGGGAAGCAGGGTTTATCATCTCAAAGAAATAATTTCCCTGGCAGGAAAATTGGAAGGAACATCGAAAAATTGACTCATAAAAATCATGAACTTGGTGGAAGTATCGCACTACAAAAGGTGTGTTTGCCAATAAAAAAAATTCAAAGATTTTCAGGGGTTGACAGGGTTTACTTTTTCGAGGGTTGTTCCAAAACGAGTAGAATTCAGTAAGCATTGAGCAGTGGGCTCTAGGTGTTATAAAATAATCTCCTATTGCCAATCGTATATCATCAATCAATCAACAACTAAACCTTTAGGCCCACCAACCCATCAACTTTAAACTATGGAACAATTCCAAATATATTGCGGAGGCAAGTTTGTCTCAACCAAAACCATTCTGGAAGTAAAAAACCCTTTTGATGGCCAGGTTTTTGCTCAAACCTT
Source organism: uncultured Bacteroidales bacterium (assembly GCA_964624065.1). Taxonomy (GTDB): domain Bacteria; phylum Bacteroidota; class Bacteroidia; order Bacteroidales; family UBA7960; genus UBA7960. The sequence goes on along the minus strand of CAZUWF010000010.1, from coordinate 50,082 downwards.
TCTTGCCGGGGAGAGTGAGTACGAGCAGGCGGTGATTGCTTTACAAGGGGCTTTTGCTCAGATGAAGGAGCTCTCATCGTGGTCGCGCAGCAATATTTTACTCCAAATCTCCAACCAAATAAAGGAAAGCGAAGAAACATTTGCCCGTTTGATTGCCCAGGAGGCGGCCAAGCCCATAAAACTTGCACTGGTAGAGACAAGGCGTGCGGCGCAGGTATTCCTTGTTGCGGCCGAAGAAGCAAAACGGCTCCCGATGGAGTACATTTCGTTGGATTGGACGCCCGAAACCAAAGGCCGTGAGGGTCTTGTCAAGTACTTTCCGATTGGACCTGTTGCAGGTATTGCGCCGTTTAACTTTCCGTTAAACCTGGCGGTGCACAAGATTGCCCCGGCAATTGCTGCAGGTTGTCCCATAGTCTTGAAGCCTGCCACCTCCACACCGCTTTCTACCCTCGAGCTGGCCAAAATCATTGACAAAACCTCACTGCCAAAGGGAGCTGTTTCGATTCTTCCCATGGATAGGCAAGTAGGAAATATGCTGGTAACCGACCCAAGGTTCAAGTTGCTGACTTTTACCGGTTCGCCCGAAGTAGGCTGGAGGATGAAAGAATATGCCGGCAAGAAAAAGGTTGTATTGGAACTTGGTGGCAATGCCGGAACAATTGTTGCCCAATCGGCAAACCTCAGGCAAGCAGTTGATAGATGCATTATTGGCGGCTTTGCATACCAGGGTCAAGTGTGCATACACGCTCAACGAATATTCGTTCACGAATCGCTTTTCGGTGATTTTGCGGAGCTGCTTGCCACTGGAGCCCGCAACCTTAAATTTGGCAACCCATTGTTACCCGACACCCAAATAACCGCAATGATTGACCTTGCCAATGCGCTAAGGGTGGAGCAGTGGATTCAAGAGGCCGCCGTAGCAGGTGCCAAGATTATATGCGGTGGTAGGAGGGAAGGGACCTACGTTGAACCCACGGTTATTGTTGACGCATTACCCGGCATGAAGGTTTTTGATGAAGAGGTGTTTGGCCCGGTGGTTACTGTTACCTCTTTCCACAACTTTGAAGATGCTGTAAATATGGTTAATAAAAGTCGTTTTGGCCTGCAGGCAGGTGTTTTTACCAACAACATTGCCGAACTCGACTACGCATTCAACCACCTTGAGGTTGGAGGCGTAATCCACAACGACAGTCCCATATTCCGCACCGATCATATGCCCTACGGTGGTTTAAAAGACAGCGGCCTAGGTCGCGAAGGTGTAAAGTACTCTGTCCACGACATGCTGGAAGCAAGGGTGCTGGTGAAGTAATGGATGCTCGAACGGCAATAAGTTAGACAATTTTCAATTAAATATCATCGGGTTTCGATACCCGAACTGTAATGATGGAAACCTTGGCTAAGCAAATTTTTGATACAGCAAGGTGCAGTCGGGAGCTGATTATAAATAATTCAACGGCTTAGCCCTACATATAGCTTATCCCTACTTCATCCAAATTTCTCATTTTTCTTCCAACTTTAATCTGAAATATTTCACCGTTCAAAATAATTTCTACTTTTGCGCCTAAAATTATTCGAAATGTTGCAAGCTTCAAATTTTAAATCATCAGTTCTGACCTTCAAGAGGTGGAGTCGAATGTCATACGCGGTTTTCAGGAGCATTGGAAAGCAAATCCGGATAGGCGTCTTGGCCCTTTCTTGCTCTCTGGTTTCGGTATGTTCCTTTGCACAATCAAAGACAGATACCCTCACTGTAGAAATCCCCGAAAGAGAAATTGAACTGGATGAAGTTGTGGTTAGTGCATCGAGGGCCACTACCATCAACTCGCAGCTTGCACGAACGGTTGAGGTGATTTCCAAAAATGAAATTGAACGATCTGTTCATGGCGACCTACCAACTATACTTCAATCCGCCAAGAGTGTTGATATAAGAACCCGGGGGCCACTTGGTATCCAATCCGATGTTAGCATAAGGGGCGGAACCTTTGACCAAGCTGCCGTATTGCTTAACGGAATAAACATTGGCGACCCGCAAACCGGCCATCATAGCTTAAACCTACCACTTGATGTCTCGGCAATAGACAGGGTTGAGGTATTGTTAGGCTCGGGTGCAAGGGTTTTCGGCCCAAATGCATTTAACGGAGCAATTAACATTATTACCAAAATACCTGATGTAACTTCATTTTCCACCTCGGTTAGCGCCGGTCAATTCGGGCTTCTTTTGGCAACCCTCAGCGGTGGTTACAAATCAGGCAAACTCGGTCATTTCATTGCTGCCAGCACTTCAAGATCTGATGGCTACATCGAGAACACCGATTTCAAGAACAACAACTTGTATTACAGGCTGTATGGCAAATTGCCTCACATTTTGCTCGACTTGCAGGCTGGATACAACACCAAGGCGTTTGGGGCCAACAGCTTTTACACCCCAAGGTTTCCAGAACAGTTTGAGGAGACTTCAACATTTTTTTCGTCGATAAAATTTGCTTCGATACAACAGCCTTTTTTGTCGGCAACAGTTTTTTGGCGGCGACACACCGATAGGTTCGAGCTTTTCAGGAACCAAGCCCCTGCGTGGTATTCGGGTCACAACCACCATCTTACCAATGTGGTTGGCCTTAATCTCAACTGGAAGCGTTCAGGTACAAGAGAATCCACCAATATTGGATTTGAATTGAAACACGAAAATGTTATGAGCAATGTTTTGGGCAACCTTCTCCTCAATCCGAGGCCCGTACCCGGTGAAGCTGGTGCATTTTTCACAAAAAGGCATCATAGAAATGGCGCGAATTTTTTTATTGAGCAAAACCTTAACCTCGGCAGGTTGTACATATCGGGAGGAGCTTTGTTGTACCTGAACTCCGACCTTGGGGCCCGCGTGGGGTTCTTTCCGGGAATTGATGTGGGTTGCCAGCTTACCGACAATTTAAGGTGGTTTGCCTCAACAAACAAAACATTGCGGCTTCCTACTTTCACCGACTTGTTTTATGAAGGGCCAACAAACAAAGGAAATCCAAACCTGGTGCCCGAGGAAGCCATTAGCGTTGAATCAGGGCTAAAGGCCAGCTTCGGGAATTTTAGGCTCGATCTGACTGGTTTCTTGCGCAAGGGCAAGAATATGATTGACTGGGTACGGTCAACCGATGTGGAGATGTGGAGGTCGGTAAACCACACCAGGGTTGACATAAGTGGAGTTGAAGTTGGAGCATATTATTCGCCCAAGAAGGTTTCCGGAAAGAAAAATTATGAGCTTTCTTTAACTTATTCTTACATCACTGCCAGCAAGCTGAGCCAGCAACTCATTTCAAATTACGTACTAGACCATATGAGGCACAAGGTTGATTTCAAGGGTTATGTAGGTTTGGCAAAATGGGCAAAGATTGATGCTGCTGTTTCGTACCGCCACCGTAATGGAAGTTACCAGCCTTACGAGGCTGGATCTTTTGGCGCCCTTAGGCGATTCGAGCCATATTTTATGGCCGACGTTAATTTGCAATTCGTGCCAATTCAAAGGGTAACCTTCTCCTTGGGTGTTTCCAATCTTTTTAACTCAAATTACGTTAGCATTGCCAACGTAAAGCAGCCGGGCAGGTGGTTCGTGACCAGATTATACTTTGGATTACCTTAAAGAAAAGGGACGGCCTCAAAAGATGCCTTTTGGCCACCACGAAACAAAATCAAAAAATTTCCCCGTAAAACAAACACCGGTATTCTGAAATTTGTATTTTTCAGGGTATAAGTTGTTTGGTGGCGAAACAAGGTTTTTCTTCTATCGAGGCAGCCCCAATGTACCGTAATAATCTCTTTTTGACTACAATGAGCCAGCTATTAGAAACGTAGCCGCAAACGCAATGATGGCATAAAGCTCTGGGAATACCGCAAGGATCATGGTGTTGCCAAATACATTGTGGCCCGATCCGATTGCTGCAATTCCATTAGCGCAAACCTGCCCCTGACGAATAGCCGAGAGCAGCCCCACGAAGCCAAGTGCAAGGCCTGCACCAAAAATTGCAGCAGCAGTTGCCCAAGTAATTTCAGGAACAAGATACCCAGACAGTATAAAATAACCCATAAAGCCATAAAGGCCCTGAGTGCCGGGAAGGGCACTTAGAATTAGGTAATTACCAAAAGCATCGCTGTTTTTTTTCATAGCACCGATTGAGGCATTACCGCCTATTGACACACCAAAGGCACTTCCAATTCCGGCAAGGCCAATCATCAATCCAACACCAATGTACGCAAGAATAATAGGTTCCATAATTTTATTGATTTAAGTGAAACATCAAGTGAGTTTTTTAAAAGGTTCGTATTTTTTGCCACCGCCAACAAATCCGGCATTTTTGTAAAATTCAACGAAGGTGAGGCGGAGTGGGTGCACGAACGCACCAAGTCCCGACATGAAAAGGTTGATACTATGACCAATCACGAGAATTATTACCATAATAATGGCACTCAAAACAGGTATGCTGCCACTCATATTAACCGCCAGGCTATTGAAAACGTAGCCCATTATGGCACTAGAAATACCCAATGCGAAAAGTCGAATGTAAGATAGCATATCGCCAAGCAATCCGGTTACCATATTGTAAACATTCCAAAGGCCTGCACCGGTATTGAGCAGGATGTTCCTTCCAAGGTTGTTCAACGGAAGGATTAGTACGGCACTAACAATTACGATAATGTAAAGAGGTGTTTTAAGTACACCCATTTCAACGCCTCCAAGTTTGTGCACCAGGCCAATTGCAACGGCACCCAAAAGCAAAACTATCCACCCAATAGTACCAATGGCAAAGCCCCAGCCAAACATCCTTATCTCGTTTATGGCCTTCAAAAACAAGCCAAAAAGGATTTGAATTCCACCAAACACCAAGGCCAAACCAAACATTAGCTGGTTGATGTCGGTACCCTGAGCCTTGAAATTCGCTGCAAGGGTGCTGTAAACAGGTAGCGAGGTTTCGTATAATGGTATTCCGAAGAAAGTTCCACCAATAAGACCAAACAAAACTGTTGACAACCCAAGGTAGAAAACCAGGCTCGATAAAGGTTTTAGCTTTGCCGCGACCTTGCGCCGTGCTACCAAAGCACCAATTGCCAAAAGCAAACCATAGCCAACATCTCCCAGACAGAATCCGAAGAACAGCAGGTAAAATGGCGCAAAGAATGGAGTAAGGTCCATTTCTTGGTACGAAGGCAATGAGTACAATTCACCGATCGGTTCGAATTTGTCGAAGAATTTTTTGTTTTTTAGCAAAACTGGCGGTGAATCGATGCCACCAGGCTTGGTCTCAACGTACAAGATGTTGTTTGTGTCCAAAAACCCATTAAGCTCTCCTTTCTTTTCAACCGGAACCCAACCCTCAAGCAGCATTACCTTTTCATCGGCCTCTTTTGATGTGTTGTACAAAGCTTTTTCGTAGTGAAGGTTCTCCTTTTTCTCCAACATTACCTTTTTTATGGCTTCGATGCTATGAGTTGCATGGTGGTCAAGCTTCTGGTTCAGGGAGTCGATGTCTTCTTGGATTTTTTGGTACAAAAGCCCTAGGTCGAAAATTGACCTTTCGGGCTGACGCATATCTTCCATATCGAGTTCCAGCTTGTCGCAACTTGGAGCAATTGCCACCACGTAATACAATCCTGCCTGCTGGCCTACCACCTTTATCGGATAAAGGTTTTCCCATTCGTGGTTGTACTTGCGTGCCGAAACAGTGAAAAATCTAACAGATAGCCCGGCCTCCTTGAGTTTTGCTATAGTATCAACCGAAAAATTGCCCCAGGGTGCGGCATAGTTCATTTCCTTGCGAAGTACGGCAAGCTGGTGTTTTTTGCCCTCCAGGTCGCCTTGAAGCTTTATCACATTTGTAAGTGCTTCCTCCCCTTCGATGATTTTCGAACCGGCAGGCGTGTTTTTAGTGTTGCGAGCCAAAAGGGCTTTCAATACATCTGATATTCCCTTTAGTTCAGAGTACTTTTCGATGGTCGAATCGGAAACATCCTTTTCTCTTTCCACCACGTGCAGCACCCCCAAGTCTCGGATTCCCTCCAAAAATTCTTGGTAGTTTTGGTGGTAGACCAAGAATGAGTATTTTGTCATAGGAACAATCATAGTGCCGCCTCCATTTCTTGAATTCTCGATTTTACAATCTTTTGGGATGCCTTGCTTAGGTTCTCCTCATCTTCAAGGTATCTCTTAATTTTACGAATGGCGGTTTGAAAGCCCGGTATTTGAACCTTTTCGTAGAGGTTAACCTTTTGGGTGGTCTTGCGTCTTGCGTATTCCAGAATTTCCATTTCCTGAATGTAAACCTCACGCTCTATGGCCACGTAAGCAAGTTCTTTGGAAATGGCAATGCCATCCAGGTACCAGCCAGGGTTGGTGAAGAGACTAAACCCCTGCACCTTGAATTTTACGTCTTCGAGGACCGGAATCCTTACGCCCGCTATTTTCTTTATAGAAACATCTACCCCTTCAATTGAAACCAGGTTGTTGTCAAACTCTCCCCACAATTCAATTGCCCTTTGGTGTTCGTCCAGTTTTTGCTTTAACTTTTGGTCGTACTCCTCCACCAAGTTCTTAAACTTCTTGACCTCGATGCGTAGGGCCGACTCCTTGTTTTTCAAGGTAGGTAAAGCACCTGTCCTAATCTTAAGTTGCTTGTTTAGGTACTGGAGCGAGGTTTTGTTATATTGAAACTTGACAGACATTACTTAGCTTTTTTTCCAGTACATATCAATAAATTCTTGACGGATGCCAACTTCGGCAGGGGAGAAGTACTCCCTGAAAAGCTCGTATGCCGTTTCGAGCATAGTATCCACGTCAATGTTTACGTCGATTGCCAAAAGCTTCTCGCTATATTTTTTTGCGAAGTTGAGAGTCCGCTCGTCGTAATCAGAAAGGTCAAACCCGTTTTCCAGCTTTGTCTTGGCATTGGCCGCATCGGCGTATAGCCTCACGGCCGCATTCATCACTTGAGGGTGATCCTTGCGGGTTTTCTTACCAATTACTAGTTGCTTCAAACGCGAAAGGCTCCTGAAGGGGTCAACTATAACCTTGCCAATATCACTGTCGCGTCTCAGAAATAGCTGCCCCTCGGTAATGTACCCGGTGTTGTCGGGTATGGCGTGGGTGATATCGCCACTCGAAAGGGTGGTTACGGCAATAATTGTAATTGAACCACCTTGGGGAAACTGCACCGCTTTTTCGTAAAGGCGGGCAAGGTCGGAGTAAAGGGAACCGGGCATGCTATCCTTCGATGGGATTTGATCCATCCTGTTTGACACAATACTCAAGGCATCGGCATATAGGGTAAGGTCGGTGAGCAAAACCAGCACCTTTTCATTCTTTTTCACGGCAAAGTACTCGGCGGCAGTAAGTGCCATATCAGGTACCAATAGCCTTTCTACAGGTGGGTCTTCGGTAGTGTTTATGAAGCCAACTATCCTGTCAAGTGCCCCGGCGTTGTCAAAAACATTTTTGAAGAACAGGTAATCATCGTTGGTGAGTCCGGTGCCACCCAAAATAATCTTGTCTGCCTTGGCCCTGAGGGCAACGTTTGCCATTACTTGGTTGAATGGCTGGTCGGGGTCGGCAAAGAAGGGGATTTTTTGACCGGTTACGAGTGAGTTGTTGAGGTCAATGCCCGCGATACCCGTTGCAATAAGTTCAGATGGCTGCTTGCGCCTGACCGGGTTAACGCTAGGCCCGCCAATTTCGAGTTCCTCGCCCATAATGGGGCTGCCGTAGAGTGGCTCGCCGTAGGAGTTGAAGAAGCGCCCTGCAAGGTCATCACCCACCTTGAGGGTTGGGGGTTTGCCAGTGAAAATTACCTCCGCGTTTGTAGGAATGCCCTCGGTGCCCGAAAACACTTGAAGGGTAACTATGTCTTCAATGATTTTTACCACCTGGGCCAGCCTGCCATCAACAATAGCCAGCTCCTCGTTGCCAACTCCTTCGGCACGCAAGGATACGGTAGCCTTGGTTATCTGAAACAGCTTGGTGTAAACCCTCTGAAATGCTTGTGTTTGCTTTTCCATTACTTAACCCTCCTTTCGTCGATAATTGAATTCAGTTCGTTTTTGAATTTGTGATAATTGTCCGAATCGAAAATCGAATAGTTCATTTGTTTTAAGGAGTTGATTAAACGCTTGAAGAAAGGGTTGAACTCTGTAAATGAATCGAATTTGAACTCCATATTGCAAATTTCCAAAACCTTTTCCAGCATGGAATGCTGCCTTTTCAATGATGATGACATATCAATCTTGTCGAATGCATCTTGTTGCAGGATAACGAAGTCGATGAGCTCCGATTTCCAGAAACGGAAGTGGTAATCCATGGGCACTCCGTCTTCGCCGAGAATATTCATTTGCTCGTAAGCTTCCTTGCCTCTAATCATGAGCGTTTTGGCTTCCAAAACCATCTCTACCCAGTTGGGGGCTATCTTGTTATTTAGGTGCTCAATGATTTCGGGGTACTCGAGGTACTTGGAGTAACTGTCGAGGGGGTTAATGGCCGGGTACCTCTTGCTGTCGGCCCTGTTTTGTGATAATGCGTAAAAGCACCTTGCAGCCTTCTTGGTCGATTCGGTAACGGGCTCCTTAAGGTTACCACCAGCCGGCGAAACGGTTCCGATAAAGGTTATCGAACCGGTTTTTCCATTGTTTAGGTAAACGAAACCTGCCCTTGCATAAAAGTTCGAAATGATTGCAGGCAGATCCATTGGGAAGCCGTCGGGGCCGGGAAGTTCCTCCATTCGGTTTGACATTTCCCTAAGTGCTTGGGCCCAGCGAGAGGTTGAGTCGGCAAGTAGCAAAACCTTCAATCCCATTGCACGGTAATACTCTGCAATGGTCATTGCGGTGTAAACCGATGCTTCGCGGGCTGCAACGGGCATATTTGAGGTGTTTGCGATGATAGTAGTACGCTCCATCAACTTGCGGCCAGATCGCGGGTCTTCGAGTTCGGGAAACTCGGTAAAAATTTCCACAACCTCGTTGGCTCGCTCACCGCAGGCGGCTATAACAACCAGGTCGGCTTCAGCGTTTTTCGAAAGGTTGTGCTGCAAAACAGTTTTCCCGCTACCGAAAGGACCCGGAATGAAGCCGGTGCCGCCCTCTGCTATTGGGTTTAGTGTATCCATAACCCTTACCCCGGTTTCGAGAACCTTGAAGGGCCTTGGCTTTTCTTTATAAGCACGAATTGGAACCTTCACAGGCCACTTTTGACGCATGGTAATTTCGAAGTCGGTTCCCTCTGCATCCGTAATAACTGCAACTACTTCCGTAATTTTGTAGTCTCCAGCTTCTTTTACGCTTTTCACGGTGTACTCGCCGCTAAGCTTGAATGGAACCATAATTTTGTGAGGAATCCAATTTTCGATCACCTCACCTAACCAACTTCCCGCAGTAACCTTTTCGCCTTTTTGGGCAAGGGGCTTGAAGCTAAAATCCTTGCTATTGTCAAGCCCATCGGTATATTCACCTCTTTTGAGGAAAACCCCTTCCATGGTGTCGAGGTTGTTTTGAAGGCCGTCGAAGTTCTTTGACAAAAGCCCCGGTCCGAGATCAATCTCGAGCATCCTGCCCACAAAATCTACCTCCGAGTTAATTTTTAATCCACGGGTACTTTCGAAAACCTGAACGTAAACCTTTTTTCCAAGGATCTTAATAACCTCTGCCATGAGCTGCGTGCCTTCGTGCTTGATGTAGCAAATTTCGTTTTGTGCCACGGTGCCGTTGGCTTCAACAATCACAAGGTTGGCGATAATCCCTTTTACCTTACCTGTTGTGTTCATATTTTGTTATTTAGTAAAAATTTCCGGAAGTTTGTAGGTGCCTTTTAGCTCTTCGAGTAGTTTTTTGAACAACTCATTGCCGGTTGGCTTATCAATTCCAAGCCACCTTTCAATTATTTCGAGCTTTATTATAAAAGCAAATACCTTTTCGGCGGTGAAGTACTCAAAAAAAGTAACCTCGTCGAGGTGTTTCCACTTCATCTCGTCAATTGCTTTTTCGCGCTCCTGAATATCTTCAATCCTAATAATGTTTGCCAAGTCTTCGATGTAAGGAAGCTCTTGTGCAAGGCCAAAATCGCGCGAATGACTTCTTCGTATGGTATTTGAGGTGTCGCCGCTCCCCACTATTTGATTTTCGTACACAAGGTTGTGCTTTCGCGAAACCAAAGCGGTAACAATGTTGCGAAGGTTCATGTCAAATTCGAACCAATTCCTCAAAAAATTATTGTTTGTTAGGAGAATTTCATCGTAAAAAAGCGTTGCCAACTCGTTTTCGGGGCTCATTTCCTGAAAAATTGGTTCCTTTTCCTTGTGGGCCTCGATAAACCTAATCATATATTCGGGTAGCGTGGCCGGTGCCTTAATGTTCTCTTCAATTTCTTCCTGCGAAAAGTTTCCCCTCTCGTCAAATGGTTTGTTGGTCTTTAAAAAAACACTCAGGAGGTTCTTGTTGTCGTGAGGCAGGAAGAGCAACTTTAGCAACTCGTAGTCATTGGGGTGAAGATCGGTTTTGAGCTCCTCCTTTAACATCGAGCGGGTTTGCTGCAGTTTGTGAATGTCGAGGTAAATATCTTGCAACCCTGCTACCAAACAATAGTAATTTCGCTTCACGATTCGGGGTGGTTTTTTTAAAATGGGGCTATTTGTTTTGGTCGAAAAGCAAATGCACTAGTTTTGGGCGAAGGAACGATTTGAAGAAGTTCTCGAAATCTTCATCGGTAAAGGAAATCATGTATCCTTCGGCTTTTGGGCCAATTTTAAATCCAGACTTCATCCTGTCGGAATATGTCACCTCCAACCCTTTTTCCATTAATATGCCAAACTGACCGGCAAAAAATGCTTCGAACTCCTTTTGTTGAGCTAATGGGAGGAGTACGGCCAGGTCAACTGACTTTGAGTCGGATGGACTCCAGTTTGAGATTATTGTCTTGATTATTTGTTGTGCGAATTCTCCATCTTGAAGCGCCTTTTTGGTTTCGGGTCTTATTGTTTGGGCTTGAACAAGATCTACAATTTTTTGCTTCAGGTCGGTAAGGGCCTGCCGACTTGCAAGTTGAAGCTCGTTAAGCGAATTTTTGCTTAGGTCGCCGGCATCTTTTTCGGCATTTCTTACAATGCTCTCGGCTTCTTTGCGGGCCTTGGCCAAAATGTCTTGAGCTTCATTTCTTGCGGCACTCAAGATTTTTTCGGTCTCTTCGTTGGCTTTTTCAACGCCTTCACGGTAAATTTTTTCGGTAAGTTCCTGAAGTTTTGTTTGCATGTTGGTTCAGAATTAATCACTTTGTTTCGAGGCGCAAACTTACTAAAAAAAAACAAACCAATCCCCTGTTTTTTTAAAAAGGGATCCGTGTAATGTCAATAGTTGTTAATTAATTCACAACAAGGGGGTATTAAAAAGCAAAGGGCTAGTTTTTGCTCCAAACAGTTTTCTTCAAGGATTCAAATTATTCAAAGAACCTAGGTTGTTCTTTATTGTTCCTGCAGGTTTCGATGAAAAAACTGTTCGTGTTCAGGCTCCCTTTCTTCCCAGCTGGGTTAAGAACAATCCTGAAATAACAAGGCCCATACCCAGTAATTTTTGGGTGTCAATAACCTCTTTCAATACAAGTAGCGAAACCAATGCGGTAAACACCGGTATCAGATTTGTGTATATTGAGGCCTTTGCCACCCCCAAAGCCCTTATACCTGATGTAAAGAAAATGAACGCCAGGGTGGAGGCAAAGAATGCTAGTGCAACAATCGAAGCCATTGCCCCGGCCGATGGCCTGACATGTACGAAATCGGAAAAATCTGTAATGATGAATAGTGGAAGGAAAAGCAAAACCCCCAATAGGTTTTGGGTGGCAATTATAGTAGTTGAAGAATACTTGGAGGTAAGCTTCTTTAGGAAAACCATACTTGCCAAGGCGGAGAAAACAGCCAGGAACAAAAACGCCACCCCTTTGGGTGAGGCGGTAAACCGCATGTTTACGTCTAGAACCATTACAACCACCCCCATAAATGAAGCCGCGAATCCAAAAAAGTTGATGGAGGTTAATTTCTCCTTAAACACAAAAAAACCCAATAATGGTGTAAAAACAGGAATGGTGGCCACGATAACCGATGCCACCACGGGCGAAACGTGAAAAACCCCGAAACTCTCACCGATGAAATAAAGAAACGGCGAAAAAATCGACAGAAAAAAAAACGACTTGTAATCGGTGTGTTCAATTTTCGTAATCCTCTTCCTGAAAATCGTGAAAATGATTGCCGAAGAAATGGCCAATCGCATCAACATTGTTGAAACCGGCGAGTAAAACTCCATCACGATTTTCATCCAAACGTACGAAAATCCCCAAAAGGCCACCGCCAGAAGCATCATGGTGTAAATGCGGAACATCCTAATAAATTGTTAATTGCCATTGATTAGTAATTAGTGATTGGTGGGTGGTTGCAAAATGAGATTTAAGGTTTTAATTTTAAACTTAAAATCCCAAGGACACTTTTCAATTGGTAGTTTTTAATTCTCATCTTTCAATTGTAAAATTGTCCATTGCAGACTCTTTACTGGTAGTATTTAACTATTCACTACTCACATTTCGCGGCTTTCTTCCTCCACTCCATAAACCCCATTATTGCCAAAACCAAAAATACCGAAAACTGAAAGCTGGTGAATACCAATCCTTTTGCGAAATACATCGGGATTGAAATTATGTTTCCGGCAATCCAGTAAACCCAGTTTTCCACCCTTTTGCGGGCCATGAACCACATTCCAACCAAGAAAATCGAAGTTGTGAAAGAATCCACATATGGCACGTATGACCGCATGTACTCAACATCATCCTTGTTGAAAAGCCAAATCAAGCCGAGTATTATCAAATAAAGAATGGGGATTAATGCAATACCAGTAATTTGCTGCTTTGGTGAGTTCCATTTAATGGGAATAACCTTTTGGTTTGCATCTTTTCGGGTCCACATGTACCAGCCGTAAAAGCTCATTGCTGTATAGAAAGCATTGATGCCCATATCTGCGTAAAACCTCGCAAAAAAACAGATGAAAATGTAAATGACCGTGCTAACAATCCCCGTTGGAAAAACCAAAATGTTGGCTTGACGGGCAAACCAAACACTTGCAATACCAAACGCCACGGCAATTATTTCCCAAGAGGATGTATTTGCAAGGTTTCCGGAAAATTGTTCCAGAAAAGAATTAAAATCCATTTAGGCGTTACTTTTTGGCTTCGAAATGCAAATCAAGCAATTTGGCCACGTACTTGCCAATTATGTCAAACTCGAGGTTTACCACCGAGCCAACCTTGAAGTCGCCAAAGTTGGTTTGCTCGTAGGTGTAGGGTATTATTGCCACCGAAAACATTCCAGGTTCTGAATCCACAACCGTGAGGCTAACACCGTTTACCGAAATGGAGCCTTTTTCAACCGTTATGTTTTTTGGACCGCGGTGGTACTCGAAATAAAACTTCCAGCTGCCGTCAAACTCTTCAACCCTTGTGCAGGAGGCGGTTTGGTCAACGTGACCCTGAACTATGTGTCCGTCGAGCCTTCCATCAAGCTTCATGCACCTTTCGAGGTTAACTCGGTAGCCAACTTCCCACGTGCGCATGTTGGTTTTTTCAAGAGTTTCTTGAATTGCAGTTACGGTGTAGTGGTTTTTTTGTTTGTCAACTTTAACAATGGTTAGGCACACGCCATCGTGAGAAACGCTCTGGTCAACCTTCATTTGGTCAGCGATTGGGGTTTCCATCGTAAAATGGATATTTCCCCTGTCTTTTTCAATTTTTACAACCCTTGCAGTGGTTTCAACAATCCCTGTAAACATAGTAGTGATTTTAAGTTATGTAATTTGTTATTTATTTTGAGGGGATCCCAAGATGTCTTTTCCAATTTGGGCACCCAAATTTATTCACCTTTGGAGCCTTGGGTTTTCTCAAAGGCCAACTTCACGTATTCGTCCAACTCTTCGTACCATTGTGATCCGTATCTCCTAACAAGGGCATCTTTCACAAATCTAAACATCCTAACCTTTTGCTTGCTACCTTTTTTTCGGGCAGAGGTGCAAATAGGCCACTTGTGGTAGTTTAGTGCATCGTAATACTCGTGGCTGGTAACCCTTATGGGGTAAAGGTGGCACGAAATGGGTTTCTGAAAGTTTATGTCGCCACTGAAAAAGGCAGTTTCTATGGCGCATTTGGAAACTCCTTCGTGGTCAAAGTGAACATATGCGCAGGCTCCGCCATCGATGAGTGGAGTTACGGGTTCACCTTGCATATCCACCGCCCAAGGTCCGTTTTTTTCAATCTCCAAAACACCCTTTTCGAGCATGTAGGGTTTTACCTTTTCAAAAATGGAGTTTAAGGTTTCTTTTTCTCCTTGCGAAAGGGGGGCACCGGCATCGCCCTCAACGCAGCATGCACCCTTGCATTTGCCAAGGTCGCAAGCAAACTGCTCTAAGTAAATCTCGTCAGACATCAAGACGTCGCCAATAACAATCATATGGCAAAGGTAGTGAAGAAATGAGACTTGGACTACAGAAAAGAATTTTTGGCCCGGAGGTGCAGTGTTTTGTTATGGGGTTGCTTTACCACACAAGTAAATAATGTTTAAATCCCCATTTGATTCTTTGATTACCTTTGGCTGTAAAATATTAGTTGAATGCTAAAAGTTGTCGCCGACATTTCCATTCCTTTTCTCAAAGGTGCTCTTGAACCTTTTTTGAGGGTTGAGTACCGCGAGGGAAGGTTAATTACAAATGCGATTCTTTTAGATGCCAACGCACTCATAACAAGGACCCGAACCCTCTGCAACGCTATGTTGCTCGATAAAACCGAGGTTAAACTGATTGCTTCGGCCACCATAGGCCACGATCACATTGACAAGGGGTATTGTGATGCCTTTGGAATAAAATGGGTTAGTGCCCCGGGATGCAACTCTGGCTCGGTAAAACAATACATTGCATCCGCTTTGGCAGTAGTTCTGAGGGAGTTGGGAAAACCACCTGGAGAAGTAACACTTGGGGTTATTGGAGCCGGTAATGTAGGAAAAAAGGTGATCAACCTTGCCGCTGCCATTGGTATCAAAACCTTGGTCAACGACCCGCCACGCTCTCGAGCCGAAGGTTCTGCGGGATTTTGCTCGCTCGATGAGCTTCTGCCAAATTCAGACATCGTTACTATACACGTGCCCCTCAGCCTTTATGGCGAGGATAGTACCCACCACCTTGCTGGCGAATCTTTTTTTCAAAAAGCAAAATCAGGAGCTTGGTTGATCAACACTTCAAGGGGCGAGGTTGTAAATACTGAGTCGATGAAGAAAGCCCTCAAAGCGAAAAAGCTTGCTGGTGCCGTGGTTGATGTGTGGGAAAACGAGCCAAACATTGACCTCGAGCTATTGCAATTGGCCTCGATTGCCACCCCTCACATTGCCGGCTATTCAGTCGAAGGCAAGGCAAACGGTACAACCATGGTTGTTAGGGAAACCAGTCGTTTCTTTGGCTTGGGAATTGATGATTGGAGCCCAAGCCATATTCCCCCTCCACCAAAACCCCTATTGCAGGTACCTGATATGGCAAAGTCAAGAATCCAAATTTTTGAGGATTTGAGCATACAGGCTTATCCTATTCTTGAAGACCACCAAATGTTGGTAAAAAACCCATCAAACTTCGAAGATTTCAGGAGCAATTATCCCATCAGAAGGGAACCACCTGCCATTCAGGTAGTAACCCATGGCCTTTCAGAAGATGCTGTAAGAATGATTTTGGATCTGGGCTACGGGATTATTTAAGGCTGCTATTGCTTTCTCCCTTCCTTCTGCGCAATTCTGACCTTACCAACGAAAGTTCCCTCGAAGTTTGGCCAGCCACCGAGGTGTTTTCCTCTGCTCGCCTTATGAGGTATGGTACTACCGCGCTTACCGGGCCGTAGGGTACGTACTTGGTTACGTTGAAACCCGCTGCAGCAAGGTTGTAGGTTATGTTATCGCTCATCCCGAGTAGTTGCGAAAAGGTAGCGTTGGCGTTTCCTGGATTACCAGCCAACTTGCTAATGAGTTCTGCGCCCAAAAGCGAACTTTTTTCGTTGTGGGTGCCAATGCATACTGCAACATCATTAATATTATCTACACAGAATTTCACGGCATTATCGAAGGCAGTATCGGTCCAGTTTTTGTCGGGAAAAATGGGAGAGGGGTAATCTAATTTACTTGCCCTTTCTCGCTCCTTTTCCATGTAGGCACCCCTCACCAGCTTCACGGCGGCTCTTAAGCCACTTTTCCGCGCCCTTCCAACAAGATCTTTTAGGTAATCGAGCCTGTCGTGCCGGTACATTTGCACGGTGGCAAAAACAAGAGGGTAGTTTTGATTGTGCTTCCACATTAGACCTTCAACAATTTCATCCACCACACCCTGAATCCAGCTCTCCTCGGCATCAACCATAACTGGAATGTTAAGTTTAGCACCGGTTTCGCAAATCAAAGAAAACCTTGACTTTACCCTATCGAATTCGGCAAATTCGGCTTCTGACAGTTCCTTTTTGGCCTGCACCCTTTCAAACAGGCCAAACCTCCCAACACCCGTGGGTTTGAACACCGCAAAAGGGATGTTTCCATCATTGGAGGCCTTGATGATTGTGGCTATTATTTGGTCGCGGGTGTAATCGAAATCCGCCTCCGACTGTTTTCCCTCGGCAGAGTAATCGAGTATTGTCTTAATATTTGAGCTACCCAACCGAGCAATGGTTTTGTTGCAATCATCAATGGAAACCCCACCGCAAAAATGGTTGAAAATGGTTGGTTTCAAAATCCAGGATACAGGAAGTCCAGCATTAAGGGCCCATTTGGTCATGGTCGCACCCAGCTTGACCAATTTCGGGCTGGAAATAATTCTGAACAACATAAGGGTCCTCCGCAACTTGCAGTTACTCTTGTCCCTAAAGGCAATTTCAGTGTTGGTTAGGTTAACCATTTTTAATTTTTTTTGCAAAGGTAAATAAAAGTGATGCGACCCATTAGTGGCAAGGTTCAAATTATGAAATGGTCAAATCCTCAGCCCTTTAATCCCACCAAACTCTTCTAACTTTTATTACCTTTGAGTAAAAAAAGCAATCTATGACCCTCCAAACCAACCCTCTCGGCCATCCAATTTTCTTCGAAACAGAAGATGAGAACCATTTTCAGGTTTTCTTCGATTATCATTTCAAGCCTGGCCAATTGTTTTTTGTGCTGGTAGATGAAAACACCAACCTGCATTGCCTTGATATTTTCAAAGGGATGTTGCCGGGCAATTTGTTGCTGAAAGTCATCGAGGTTTCCTCTGGCGAGGTGAACAAAACACTAGAAACGTGCTATGTAATATGGGAAATACTAACGGACAAGCATGCCGGGCGAGATTCTGTTTTGATTAATTTGGGTGGTGGAGTGATAACTGACTTGGGAGGTTTTGCGGCTTCTGTTTACAAAAGGGGTATCCGATTCATTAATGTACCAACATCCCTTTTGGCAATGGTCGATGCCGCGGTAGGTGGCAAGACGGGAGTTGATTTCAACGGCCTGAAAAACATAATAGGTGTTTTTAGTCAGCCAATGGCCGCCTTTGTGGCACCAGCTTTCCTTCAAACCCTTTCGCCAAGGGAGATGCTAAATGGCTTTTCCGAAATGCTAAAGCATGGCCTCGTTGCCGATTTCTCGTATTTTGAAGAACTTTCTGAAGGTGGAATAGAATGTATTAATGCCGAAAAAATTCGTATATCCATAGAAATAAAATCCCACATAGTGCAACTCGATCCTTATGAAAAGGAGTTGAGAAAATCCCTTAACTTCGGACATACTTTAGGGCACGCCCTTGAATCTTTCTCACTTCTAAACGACGATGACCCTCTATTGCACGGCGAGGCAATACTGATAGGAATGATGGCCGAAACCATATTGTCCGAAAAAAAGGGACTAATAAGCACACCACTCTCAAATAAAATCCTTTCAGGCCTGATAAATTATTCCACCAATTACCATCTAGGCTCGGCTTGCATAGAGGCCATTTTAAACTACATAAGGCACGACAAGAAAAGCACCGAAGGAGTGCCGGGGTTTGTGTTGCTAAGTGGTAAAGGGCAGTGTGCCACCTCTGCTGAATGCAGCCAAAGCGACATAGTTTCGGCATTGCAAGAGCTGAATGACATATTAAAATAACACTTTCATTAGTTCCTCTTGGCGGGAAGTAATAAACCTTGCCTGACCCCGTGGGTTATGGTGAGGAGGCAAGGCACCTTGTCCCAAAAACTACCTACTCCACTTGTCTCCAACAATGGAAGGCTGGTAGGCTTTTATGTAATCGATGGCTTCTGCTGCCGAGCCCACCACGGCAAAAACTTGTCGGTACCTATCCGAGGCAAATTTTTCTTGAAAAACCTCTTCAAAGAATGAGACTAAAAGGTTGTAAAAACCGCGAGTATTTATAAAAACTATTGGCTTGGCGTGGCGCTGCAATTGCTTTAGGGTGATAATCTCAAGTATTTCCTCTAGGGTTCCAAATCCCCCCGGCAAGGCAATGAATGCATCTGATATTGTTTCCAATTTGGCCTTTCGATCGCGCATATTGTCGGTAACAAAAAGATCATTGCATTGCAGGTTGGCAAAACCCATTTCCATGATGAAGGAAGGAATGACCCCCGTAACCTTGGCACCGCCAAATTTGGCAGATTCGGCCAGTTTGCCCATAAGTCCAACGGTGGTTCCCCCATAAACCAGCTCGAATCCATTTTTGGCAAACAAGTTGCCAAGGGCAATGGCCTCATCGTGGTAAACCCTGTCAAGAAAATTGCTCGAAGAGCAAAAAACACAGATTTTCATTATTTTGGCTATTTGTAATAAGCTATTTGACGAGAAAAATGGAAATTAATAATCAAAGCGCCGAAAGCAATAAACAGCAGGCAGGCCTAGAAATTCAAAACTCATTTCGCCAAATGCGATACCCCTGACTTTTCGGGGAGATTGTATTTTTCCATAATTTCATTGTTCCACCATTTATGGTTCAATGGTTTAATCCCCATCGGAATCACATTCACAACAATTGACCCCAACATAATCTCAAAACCGTTGCCGCAGTCAATTTTCAAAGTAACTTCCCCTGCCAGGTGTCACGCCTCTCCAACTCTTTTTCAATCAGGCTCAAAACTTGGTCGGTTCGAAGCTTCCACGATTTTCCTTTGTTAAATTCAGGTGGCACCTCGCCCGAGAGGCGCTCTATGGTTATTTGGGGGCTGAGTCGCTCGATAAAAGAAACCGCAAACTGCACATAGTCATTGAGATCAAAAAGATTAAAGCGGTCGGGGTATCGTGAATATTCCTGATCCATCACACTTCCACTTACAATTTGAAGTTGATGGAACTTTATGGCATTGATTGGCAGCTTTGAAACGATTGCTGCTTGGGCAAGCATTTCTTCGCGAGTCTCGCCGGGCAGCCCAAAAATGAGGTGAATGCCTGTATGCAACGCCAGTTCGGCGCTCATTTTTATTGCTCGAACCGAATCTTCGAAAGTGTGCCCCCTGTTAACCATTCGCAGCGTTTTGTTGTAACACGACTCCAGGCCATACTCTATGCTTACAATATGATCCCTTGCCAGGCAGGCAATGTGGTTTAGTTTCTGATAATCCACGCAATCGGGCCTGGTGCCAATGGCAATTCCTTTGATTTTGGGGTGCGCAAGCGCTTCTGCATAAAGTTGCTTTAGTGTTTCAAATGAAGCGTAAGTATTGGAATAAGATTGAAAGTATGCAATGTATATTTTGGGCTTGTGATACCGATTGTCCAAAAAGCTAATGCCCTCGTTAATTTGCTCCGCGATGGGCTTTGTTGGCTTGCAGTACGAAGGCGTAAAAGCCTCGTTGTTGCAAAAGGTACACCCTCCCCAACCAATACTTCCATCGCGGTTGGGACAAGTAAATCCTGCATTTACCGAAACTCTTTGAATTCTACCCCCGTACAATTCCCTTCCCCTACTGGCAGCAGAGTTGAATCGTCTGTTATCGCCCCATGGGAATTTCAAACCAAGGTCGTTTAATCAAGTATCAAGGAAGATCGGGGTTACCTTATCCTGTCGGCAGCCCTTACCATTTTCTCGTCCTTGACGATAGCCCTGCTGGCAAGAACCTGCAACACTACCGATACCAAGGGCAGTGTCATGCCAACGCAGTACCTGAATGTTTCGGGCATTAGAGCACTTTTCGACCCATCTACAAGGAAGAAGGTTAATACAATGAATACCAAATGAATTAAAAGATTGATTTTGCCCAATTTCAGTTGCACCAACCTTTTTCGGTAGCTTGCAATGGAGAAAATGGTTATTGCAATTGCAAAAATTGCCAGCAAGAAAATCATCAATCCGTTTACCCCGTCAACTGCTTCAGTCAATGGACCCGATTGAGAATTAAACTTTGAAATCACGAAAGTAAAGGTCTCGCCCCCAATCCCAAACAAGGCAATGGGAACGAACAAGACCAAAATCAAGGCCAAAACCGAAATGGCCAAAAAAACCGTTTGAATGCGTTGTATCATTTTATATGATTTGGAGGTTATTGTAAGAAGCAAAATTAGCTAAATGATTTATCTTCGTGCAAAAAATAACGCAAAGCTTATGTCCAAAACCATGGTAACCCCTGTGGATGGCCAACAAACCACAGCAATAGTATTGGCAGGCGGACTTAGCACCCGTATGGGAGGCCCGAGCAAAAGCCACCTTTTGGTGGGCGGCATAACTATGATAGAAAGCATAGTGAACCAGCTTAAAGGAAACTTCGGTAAGATACTGATTAGCGCAAACCCCAACCAAGACTTTGGTTTCCTTGAAACTCCAGTAATCTATGACCTACAACAACAAAAGGGGCCACTAATGGGGCTTTACAGCTCTCTTATGGCCTCAGATAGTGAAATAAATTTCGTTACAACCTGCGATAACCCAAACCCCAAAATTAGCCTCATAAAAAAAATGATTGAAATAATTGGGCACTACCAAGCGGTTGTGCCTATAAGCTCAACAGGCAAGACTGACCCGCTCTTTGCAGTTTACAGAAAATCGGTTGCCGAAAGGGCAAAGGTGCTTCTTGACAAGAACATTAATAAAGTAATGATATTACTTGAGAATATAGAGGTAAAATATATGGAGACACTTGGCGAAAATTCAATATCTAACATAAATACCATTGGCGATTACGAAAATTTTCTAAAAAGCAGGCAGGTCATAATGTAAATCAAAAAAAATTCATAGCTTTGCCACGTTTTCGATTAAAGCACTAAACACAAACTATTTAGGCAGAAATGGATCACTATATGTTTCTTCCAATATTTTTTCAAGTCTGGCCGGAATCCCAAATTAATTCCCTTGGCAAGAACGTAAGCCAACCCCGGCGTAGCCCATTTTGAATTAGCAGAAACCTTAGAAAGCATCTATATTTGGTTTTACTCCTCTTATGCCGGGATTCCTTACCGGCTCCTTTTTTTCGCACCATTGTTCAACCACATTTCAAAAACCAATACACTCATGAAAAAATTATCAGTAATTGCCTTTGGAGGAAACGCTCTATTGAGGAGCGGTCAAGTTGGCACCATAGACGAGCAAGAGCAAAACGTTTACGAAACCTGTCAGAAGCTTGTTGGCCTTATTAAGGCCGGCAACGACATCGTGATTGGGCACGGCAACGGCCCCCAAGTTGGCAACGTGTTGTTGCAACACGAAGCCGGTCACAAGCTATACAACATTCCCAAGCAGCCCATTGACTTTTGCGTGGCCGAAACACAAGGCTCAATTGGTTTCATGATTGAGCAACAACTTCGCAACGTGCTTGCCGAAAACGGGCTGAAAAGGAACATAGTGGCACTCATCACACAGGTAATTGTTGACAAATACGACCCTTCGTTTCAAAATCCCAACAAGCCCGTTGGGCCGTTTTATACAGTTGAAGAGATGGAAGACCTCAAAAGCAAGCACCCCGAATGGGTGTTTCACGAAGACCCGCGAAAGCGTGGATGGCGGCGGGTGGTTGCCTCGCCCCGCCCAATAGAGATACCAAACTGGGAGGCCATCGAAAAACTTGCGCGCACCGGAACAATAGTTGTTACGGTGGGCGGTGGCGGCATTGCCGCTTACATTGAAGAAACAGGAAAGATGGTTGGGATAGACGCGGTTATTGACAAGGACCTGGCATCATCGCTGTTGGCAAACAAAATTAAGGCCGACGAGTTTTGCATACTTACCGACGTGTCAAACGTTTTCATTAACTTCCACAAGCCCGACCAACAAAAGTTGGAAAAGGTGTCCATAAACGAAATAAAAAAGCATCTGTCCGATGGCCAATTTGCCGAAGGGAGTATGGCACCAAAGGTAAGAGCCTGTATCGAATTTGTAGAAAACGGCGGCAAGGAAGCTATAATAACCCAGGCAGAACAGTTGGAAACCCCGGGAGCTGGAACAATTATTTTTTGATGTGAGGTTGTGGAAATGAGAAAAAATTTTGGTGAATAACTTGGCCAAAAATTGCCCGTGTCCAAAAGAAACAAAATTTTGAATTTGGCTTTTGGTTCGACCTAAGGATAATTTCAAATTACGAGTAAACAGAATCAATGCGCAAAGACAATATTTCCAAGTTAGATGGTATAGCCAAAAACCTCAAATGGAACAAACACCAAAGAGGTGCACACTGCCTAACGCAACCAATACTTCGTTCATAATTTAAAGTTTAGGAACCAGAAGCACAAGAAGTTTACCATGGGATAGTGTTTTGCAGAAAACTGGGTTATGATCTTCTTCCGACGGGTTAACGCCAACACTCCAAAGCATTTAAATGCTACGTGCCTCCATAATTTCAACCATAAAAAGGGAAATCAAGAACGAATAAATAAACATTAGAAACAACCAACAAATTTTTTTTAATAACAAATTTTCAAATCAAAAGAAATGTACAATCTAAGAAACAGAAGCTTCTTGAAGTTACTTGACTTCACACCAAAAGAAATCAAATTTTTGCTTGACCTATCGCTCGACCTCAAGAAGGCAAAGTACGGTGGTTACGAGCAGCAAAGGCTAAAAGGCAAGAACATTGCCTTGATTTTCGAAAAGGACAGTACACGTACCAGGTGTGCATTCGAAGTGGCCGCATTTGACCAGGGTGCCTGTGTTACCTACCTTGGCCCTTCGGGTAGCCAAATTGGAAAGAAGGAATCTATGAAAGACACAGCCAGGGTGCTCGGTCGCATGTACGATGGAATCGAGTACCGTGGCTATGCCCAGGCCACCGTTGAGGAACTTGCCGAGCATTCGGGCGTACCTGTGTGGAACGGACTGACAAATGAGTTCCATCCCACCCAAATTCTTGCCGACTTTCTGACAATGATTGAGCACTGCGACAAACCCCTCAACCAGGTATCGTTCTGCTACCTTGGCGACGCCCGCAACAATATGGGCAACTCCTTGATGGTTGGGGCTGCCAAAATGGGTATGGACTTCCGCGCCGCAGCCCCAAAGTCGGTTCAGCCAAGCGAAGAACTAGTTGCCAAATGTCGGGAAATAGCAAAGGAAACAGGTGCCAAAATTACCATCACCGAAAATGTTGAAGAGGCTGTCAAGGGAGTTGATTTCCTTTACACCGACGTTTGGGTGTCGATGGGTGAGCCGGATCACGTGTGGGTTGAGCGCATAAACCTGCTCAAGCCTTACCAAGTAAATATGGACGTGCTCAAGAAAACCGGAAACCCCAAAGTGAAATTCTTGCACTGCCTGCCGGCTTTCCACAACCGCGAAACCACCATCGGCGAGGAGATTTATCAAAAGTTCGGCCTGGATGGTATGGAAGTGGTTGAAGATGTTTTCGAATCGGAGCATTCGATAGTGTTCGATCAGGCCGAAAACCGACTGCATACAATCAAAGCAGTGATGGTGGCAACACTCGGAAGCTAAACGATCATTCATATCTCCCCAGAAAATACCGTACCGGCTTGGTGCGGTATTTTTGTTGGGTTTCAATGATGTCCGACAAAAACCCCAAAAATTTGCTTTACCGAGCCGCTTAGTTCTTTATGCCGACTGGCGCATAAAAAAACAAAAGTTTTATACTTGTTCTTGGAAGAGTGTAATTTTGTGGTGGCTTCGCAGCATCCCATAACGCACAACAGCAAAAGGTAGTTTTTATTATGTTAAAAATTCCGAAATCATTGCCCGGCATTTTTTATTTGCAAAAAAAATATTAAATTTGTAGGAGTGGGAAAATTTTTTCACGATTAGTGACTTTCAAATCAAACTGCTGTGATCAACAAGGATAGGCGCAATTTCTTGCGAAAGGCAATTATTGCCGCGGGTGGCGCGGTGTTACTTCCATCGGCATTAAACACGGCACTGGCCAAAAGCTCAAATACCAGCACGACAGGTAGTTACGAACCCGGTTATTTACAACTCCACGCAAACGGCCAACTGAAAGCCCGCGGGGATGCCTTGTGGGAAATGATGCGAAGTTGCAACATTTGCCCCAGGGATTGCAAGGTCAATAGAATTCGTGGAAGGAGGGGAACCTGCAAGGCAAACTCCGATTTAGAAATATCGTCAATGCATCCACACTTTGGAGAAGAACCAGAACTGGTTGGCACCAATGGGAGCGGAACGATTTTCTTCACCAATTGTAATCTTTTGTGTGTTTTTTGCATAAATTACGAAATTAGCCAGCTTGGAAAGGGACAAAAACAGTCAATTACCGGACTGGCCAATTTTATGCTGTCGGCCCAAAGAATGGGATGCCATAATGTGAATTTGGTAAGTCCTACCCATTACGCACCGCACATACTGCTTGCCCTCGACAGGGCTGCAGCCAGGGGCTTGAGGATACCTGTGGTTTACAATTCATGTGGTTGGGAGAAGCAAAGCATCCTGCAAATGCTCGATGGGGTGGTCGATGTTTACCTTCCGGATTTTAAGTATGCCGATAATGAGGCAGCAAATAGGTATTCGCCTGGCGCCAGCAATTATACGGAGGTGACCCAGATGGCTATTTTAGAAATGCACCGCCAAGTTGGAGTTGCCCGGCCTGACAAAAGTGGTTTGATAAACAAGGGATTGATGATCAGACATTTGGTTATGCCCAATGATGTGGCCAAAACCGAACAAGTAATGCAGTGGATCGCAAAAAACCTTCCCAAGGATACCTACATCAACATAATGTCGCAGTACACCCCAGTGTTCAAAGCTTCCGAGTTCCCCGAAATAAACCGCCGCGTAACCAGGCAAGAATACACCAATGCGGTAAATGCTGCACGTCGTGCCGGACTTAACAACTTAAGGCTTCAATGGTAAGCGCCAAACATTGTTAGGAAATGGCCCATGAAGCAAACGCCCCTTTCAGAAGAATTTTTACACTTGTAATGCTTTCAAAAAAAAATAAATAAAGGCCTTCAAAATTATTAATGCAACCTTTTTGATCGAAAGGCGAAAATGCTAAACCCTTCTTGTTTTGAGTGCAATGGTTCTTGACCTTGCACCGACAAACCTTGCCTATCTCTTTATTTCGAGCATTTTATGGTTTGAAGTTTTTCAAATAGGCTTGGGTTCACAACCGGACCTTTTCGGAACTCACCATTTGTTAATAGATTGACCAAGCCACCTAAAATGGCGATAGTTTACCTTAAAGAAAAGGTAGATAGGGTTGAGATGGTTGTTATGGGTAAATATATACCCTTGCGCAAAAAGTGGCGGCAATGACTATGGAAGAAGTTGCCCGCGAACCACTCCTTCGAAAAGAGACCATTTTATAGGGCTTGTGGTGGGATTTTTATGTTCAAAAAAGTTGCCCGGCTGCCTGCAATTATGCGAAACCTACATAATTTGTACAGACTCTTCATTAATCCCTTCGAGGCGATGAGTGCCCAAAAACACAAGCCCAACAAGTTTAGTAGTTCGATAAGGGGTCAGGTAAATTGAATCGCGACCGTAATATTGAGGCGAAAATTGAGACGACAGATCCCCTTTTTCAAAACAATGAAAGTAATTGTTAACAGTTCGGGGCATCTCCAACCCTGGGTGAATGGTTTTCACTTCTTTTATCAACTTTGATTTTCAGCCATCCAAAAAACAACCACCAATTCATTTTTCTACTCCACCCAAATTGGTTACCTTTGCAGTCGTTTTTAACAGAATTGAAATATGGGTTACTTATTTACATCCGAATCAGTTTCGGAGGGACATCCCGATAAAATAGCCGATCAAATATCCGACGCTTTACTCGATGAGTTTCTGAGGCAAGACCCAGAGTCAAAGGTTGCATGCGAAACGTTGGTTACCACCGGCTTGGTGGTATGCAGCGGAGAGGTTAAAACTAATGCATGGGTTGACATTCAGAGAATTGTGAGACAGGTTCTCACTGACATAGGTTATACCGACTCGGCCCTGAAATTCGAGGCAGATTCTTGCGGGGTAATTTCCACCATTCACGAACAATCACCAGACATTAGCCAGGGGGTGGAAAGGGCCAATCCCGAAGAGCAAGGTGCCGGCGACCAGGGGATGATGTTTGGCTACGCCTCGCGCGAAACCGACGAATATATGCCTTTGGCGCTAGACCTGGCGCACATATTGCTTCAAGAACTGGCGCGTATACGAAAGGAAGGTAAACTGATGCCATACTTACGCCCCGATAGCAAGTCGCAAGTAACCTTGGAGTACGATGACAACCATAAACCGCTACGAATTGACACCATAGTGGTATCGACACAGCACGATGAATTCGTGCTACCCGAAAACGATTCTGACGAGGCTTGCTACCAGGCCGGACAAAAAATGCAAGAAACGATTATGAAGGATATTCGCGAACACCTGATTCCTGCAGCGAAAAACATTCTTCCAGCGCGGGTCTGGCCACTGTTCGAAAAGAATTTCAGACTTTTGGTAAACCCCACCGGAAAGTTTGTTATAGGAGGCCCACACGGAGATACCGGCCTAACAGGTCGAAAAATTATTGTTGACACTTACGGGGGCAAGGGTGCCCATGGCGGAGGTGCGTTTTCGGGCAAGGATGGAAGCAAGGTTGACCGCTCGGCAGCTTATGCTGCCAGGCACATTGCGCGCAATATGGTGGCTGCAGACATTGCCGACGAAGTATTGGTGCAAGTGGCATACGCCATAGGAGTGGCTGAGCCGGTAGGCCTTTTTGTAAATACCTACAACACTGCAAAAGTAAATATGACCGACGGCGAAATTGCAAAGAAAATTAACAGAATATTCGACCTAAGGCCACATTCCATTATAGAGAGGTTTGGCCTCAAAAATCCCATCTTCCAAAAAACAACCACCTACGGGCATTTTGGCCGCACCCACTTCAAAGAAAGGGTGGAGGTAAAATACGATGGGCCCGGAGTAGAAACGGTACAGGAAAAAACAAATGGAAAGACCATTACCAAAAAGCTGAAAGAGGTAGAATTTTTTGGTTGGGAAAAAGAAGATTATGTTGGCATCCTAAGGAAGGAATTCGGGTTGCAATAAAATAACCAGTGGTGAAAATCAACGGGTTTATGAAAATATCCATTAGCCCGCCCACTTTCACCATAACATAATTTGATCAAGTGGTTATTCAATAATGGTTTGATCCCCTTGGGAGTCAAACAACTACTTCTGGTAGTATCCCCTCGATACTATCAAATCGAGCACGCGATCCGGTACCAGATACTTTGGAAGCCTCCCCTGCGCCACCGCAGCACGTATCAAGGTTGAAGATATTTCTATGATCGGCGCTTCGATAGTTTTTACCCTTTCTTGGGTCGAAAATTGGTTTCTTTGGGTTTCTTTCCTTGGATATACGTAAACATCGGTGGTTTCGAGAATTTTTTTGAAATCCTTCCACTTGTCGAAAATCTCCAAATTGTCGTTACCAATTATCAGAACGAAATCCAACTCGGGGTTCTCTTTGGAGAGAACCTGCAACGTGTTAACCGTATATGATGGCCGTGGCAATGTAAACTCCCTGTTGCAAGCCAAGAAACCTACTTCACCCTCAATGGCCACTGTAAGCATTTCGAACCGGTGATCTTCGGCAAGTAATTCCGATTCCCCCTTTAGTGGATTTTGTGGCGACACCAAAAACCAAATTTCTTCCAAGTCGGTGTTTAGCAAGAAATAGTGGGCAATAATCAGATGACCGGTATGAACGGGGTTGAATGAACCAGGAAAAATCCCAACTCTCTTTTTAGGATTTCTATCTTGGGGAGTTTGACTCATTACTTTTTTGAATTTACCTAATTGCCGACGAAAGAACCTGGTTCAACGAAAGACTCCACCAAAGCTCTTGCCTCTTCAATTGCATTTTCAAGAACACTGTTTACAAGTATTGCATCAAAATCCTTTGCGAAGCCAATTTCGAACTCAGCCTTTTGCAATCTCTTGGTAATGCTTTCTTGGGTTTCTGTCTTGCGCCCTACTAATCTCTTTTCAAGCTCTTCAAGTGACGGAGGCATGACAAATATGGCAAGTGCCTTGGTTTCAAATTTCTTTTTTAAATTTAGTCCACCAGCCACATCAACATCAAAGACTACGTGTTTGCCTTGGCTCCAAATCCTCTCCAGTTCTGATTTCAAGGTACCGTAGTAACTCCCTGGATAGACCTCCTCCCATTCCACAAATTCGTTGTTTTCGATCCTGTTGCCAAAAGCTTCGGATGAAATGAAATAGTAATCAACCCCGTCCCTCTCGCCGCGCCGCTTTGGTCTGCTGGTGGCCGAAATGGAAAACTCCAAGTAGTTTAATCTGTCCAGCAATGCCCTCACGATGGTGGTTTTGCCGGCACCCGAAGGGGCTGAGAATATGAAAAGTTTTCCTTGGTGGGACATTTTTTCTTTTGGTGATGTGTAACTGCCGTTGGGCTAAATAAATGGGATTGGTGAATTCAATGTTTCAAAGTTTGGGGGTTCAATCATTTCAAACTTAAAACCCCCTCCAAATCGTATCAACTCAATGTAATTATGATACTGCCTCCCCAAGTTCGTATTTTTTTAAAAAATTAACAATTTTCCAGTTTTGCCTTCACAAATTCTCAAATCAAAGGACGTTCATCAGTTGCTCCTTAATTTTTTCCAGCTCGTCCTTCATCATTATTACTGTTTTTTGCATTCCCGCGTGGTTGGCCTTGCTTCCGAGCGTGTTTACTTCCCGGCCTATCTCCTGAGCAATGAAACCCAATTTCTTGCCGGCATTTTCCTCGTTTGCCATTGTTTCTTCGAAATAATCCAGGTGCTTTTCCAATCGAACTTTCTCTTCGGTAATGTCAAGCTTTTCGAGGTAAAAGATCAATTCTTGTTCGAAGCGCCCTGGGTCGGGCTTGCCAGCCGCGCCAAGTTCTTCGAGGTTTTTTAGCAGTCTTTCCTTTAACCCCTCCAACCTTTCGGTCTCAAGGAGGGGGATTTGGCCTGACAATTCTCTTAGGGTTCGAATCCTGTTTTGTAATTCAGCTTGGAGAAATGCCCCCTCAGATGTTCTAAATTCCATCAAACCTCCAATTGCCTCATTTATTGCGTTGTGAAGTAGTGGCAAATAGGCTTCCATTTCTTCAGGTCCAGCTTCGGAAGAGAAAACATCGGGCATCCTTGCGATTGCAGGTAAAATATCGTTGCCTACATCTAACCCTACTTGATTTGCGACCTCCTTGAGTTCTTTTAAGTAGTTTAAGAAAACCACTTTGTTTATGCAAGGCTGGCTTGAACCATCCACCCTTTCGGACGATAAATAAACATCGATTTTTCCCCTGATGAGGTTCTCGGCAACAATTTGGCGAACAAATTGTTCTTTTTCCCTGAGAAACGACGGAGCCTTGATTGATACATCGAGGGTTTTTCCGTTCAACGCCTTGATTTCAACTATTAAATTGCTTTTGGGCAGCTGGCAAACTGCTTTCCCAAATCCTGTCATCGACCTAAGCATTCCTTTTTTTTACAAAATTAAGAATTTTTGCCGGCAGTAAGCCCTTGGTTTACAAATTAGCCATAAAAACAAATCAAGCCTTATGGCATTGTTTGTATCGCAACCCTTGGTTCACTTTTGCTTCAGAAATTAATACTCAAGAAAAAGCCGGCCTAGAAATCTATAATCCCAATCCTTGTATTTGGAGTTAAAATTTTTGGAACCCCGCGAAACCCCAAAAGTACTCCCACGTGGGCTCACAAAATCACGTTTCTCCTTAGCTTTTCAAGGTTACGTTTGTGGCAAGGAGCTAAGATGGGCGAGCAGAAAATAATGCTACCGCATTTAGGCTAAAAATGAAAACCCGGCAGGTGATTACCTTTGCAACCTTGTGGCTGTACCCATACCTACTCTGTTACCGCACAGGGCTTTTTGTTTTTACCTAAATTGTGATTAAATAATCCTAACCCGACGGAAAGCTTGATCCTGGCAATAGACATTATTCTAAATGAAGAATTCGGAACCTTTTCTGAGTTGAAGGGTTTTTCAAAACCCTCCACTAAACGCGGTTAGCTTGGCGTCCCAATGAAGCATAAACAACCATTGGTTATACAAAGCTACTTGAAGGGAAGCCTAAAGAACGGAGGTACTTTACTTCCTTGAATTGGGGTTTGATTATTTTGGACTAATCACTGAGGTAGGTTTGATCAAGGTGGAGGGGTTACGTGGACCGAAACTTTCAGGTCGAGAATTTGCAATTAACCATTTCAAGTAAAAAAAAAGCGGACTGCCCGGGTTCTTGAGGCAGTCCGCTTTTTTTGGGGATTTGGAGGTTACCTTTTCAAAAACTTGTTATTGATCGTGTTACCGTTTACGTCGGTAACGCTAATAATGTAGTAGCCTGCCTTTAGGTTGGAGGTTGGAAGCTTAACTTCATGGCTATCAACACTAGTAACACCCAACACTTGCTGTCCAAGCATATTCAAAACCCTCAGGCTTTGAATGGTAGCCTGACCCCTTACCGAAATATCGCCCAAGGTTGGATTTGGAAAAATGGAGAACTCAGGTATTGTGGTCGGGGCCACGTTGCTTGTAAGGCCCACAATGTCGGCCCAATTGCTTGAAACCCTTATGCCGTCCAAAATAAGGGCTGCGGCACTTGTGGAGCCACCCTGCCTAAGTGCAATGGTTCCAACCTGTGCTAGGTCGGTTCCCGCTGCGTCGGTGTTGGCAACCCAGCCGCTGGTTGGAAGTGGTGCGTTAAGTGTTGGATTCACAAATATTGAAGCCACATCGTTGGTGACACCTTCCATAATCTCGTATCTCAAAACAATCAAGTAGGTTGTGTTCAAGTCGTAATTAAATGGAGAATAATTGGCTGTGGTGGTGTTTTGGGCAATTCCAAAGGCAAGTTTGTTTTCTTCATTTCTCCTTACAAAAACTCGACCCCTAAAGGCAGTGCCAACTTCGTTGGCCCCAACGTGTAAGAAATAATCCCCCTCGGTGGTTGCACTTGTTACTCTAACCAAGAACGAAGCATAAACCGTACCGGAGGTTTGTCCCAAGAATTTACGATTTATATCCTCACCAGAAGTTGCAAGGGTTACCTCGTTGCCAATGCCAGAGCC
This sequence comes from uncultured Bacteroidales bacterium, assembly GCA_964624065.1. Taxonomy (GTDB): domain Bacteria; phylum Bacteroidota; class Bacteroidia; order Bacteroidales; family UBA7960; genus UBA7960. The sequence continues at coordinate 18,541 of CAZUWF010000010.1, read as the reverse complement.
CAGGTACCCTGGATATGTTATGGTTGGAGCAGATACTGTAAAGGGATTGGAACCGACCCCGCTATGTGCCGACCAGCAATAGAAAGCCAACTGTGAGCCTACCGGTGAAGTGAAGTTTTCGAAAAACGGGAATGCCAAAGGTGGGCAATCGGCGGTTACGCTGCCATTTACCCCAACGGCCACAGGCGGTGCGCCACCACCCGATATTAAAAGGCTGTTCGAGTAGTTTCCAATGACCAGGTTTGAAACAAGCCTAACACGAATTGTTTGAGATAGGTTGCCCCCGGTTGCATTGACCGATTGGGAGGGACCGAATGAAGTGCCATCAAGCGAAACAACAAAATTTGACGGTGCATTTATTGTTATTGTAGCCCCAGCAGGGCTTAGGTTTGAACCCGAAAGCACAAACGACTGCGAAGCCGAAGGCCCGCTGCCAAAAATATAATTCAATCCACTTATGGAGGTGGGGTTTGCAGTAAGTGTTGGGGTTGTTGAAGCAAATTCCCCAACAATGTCGGCCCAATTGGCCGAAACCCTTATTCCATCCAAAACGAGTGCGGAGGCATTTGCTGCGGTACCCTGCCTTAGTGCAATGCTTCCAAGTTGTGCGAGATCGGTTCCCGCTGCGTCGGTGTTGGTAATCCAGCCGCTGGTTGGAAGTGGTGCGTTAAGTGTTGGATTCACAAATATTGAAGCCACATCGTTGGAAGCACCGTCTAAGATTTCGTACCTCAAAACAATGAGGTAGGTGGTGTTCAGGTCGTAAATAAACCCGGAGTAGTTTATGGTAGTTGTTGTGCTTTGTGAAATCCCAAAGGATAGCTTATTTTCAGTGTTTGCCCTCACGAAAACCCTTCCCCTAAATGCGGTTCCTATTGAGGTCTGACCCACGTGGAAGAAATAATCCCCGATAGTAGATGAACTGGTTATGTTGACCAGGAATGCAACATAAACCGTGCCCGAAGTTTGTGCGGCGAATGTTCGGTTAACATCCTCACCAGAGGTTGTAAGGGTAACTACATTGCCAACTCCTGATCCCAGGTATCCTGGATGGGTTATTGACGGGGCTGCAACAGTAATTGCATTTGTGCCGGCACCGCTATGTGCAGTCCATCCCTGGGAAGTTAATGCGCTTCCAACCGGATAGTCAAAGTTTTCTATCATAATAGCCTGCCCCCATACATTTGCCATGAAGGAGAGCATTAAAAAAGCCAAAGAAAGTGTTTTTAAGGAGGTAGATTTTTTCATAAAAGGTTAGTTTTAGGTTTTTGAAAAAAGAATTTTCAAGAAATCATTTGGCTTGGTGGCACAACAAGGCCCACATTATTTGAACAAAGTTAATGCTTTTTATTCAAGGAAGTCAACACGAAAAAACAATTATGGGTAATTTGACAAAATATTGTACAAAAAACTTCGCCGCAGTTCACATTCGCATAATTTAATTCAACCATAATACTGTGTGACCTAAGGGAATAAAACATTTGCCTCGCATCTAATCAATAAAATGATACAGACTTTGACTGCCCTCCCGAGCATCCACAACCTTATGGCATAAATAGCCAGCGCAAAGCCCTCCCAAAGGCACTTGTCTAATTTGTTTGCTTTAAAAAAAATCCAACCTAAATGTCTGGGTGAATTTCAAAAGTGGAGTTAGTAAAGCGTTCCCCCCAAGTCAGCCTCCCACCAAAACTTGAGGATGGTGTTCCTTTCCAAAAATTGAAAAAAAATAATCGATATAGTGAGGAAATATTTACTTTTATAAAGTTAATAAGCATTGGAGGCTCCTTGGAATTTGGTTGGGTAAACCAAAAAAGACAAGAGCCAGCAACATGAAAAATGTTTTGTGTTTTCTTGCAAGGCTCCCAATAGATTAGATTTTTTTAAATTAAAGTATATCAAGTTCAAAAAGCGATGAAAGCTCTCGTATCAGCAATTCTGATTGCGGTTTCCACATTATTGTCGGCACAGGTAAAACTTGGCATTGAGGTTTTGCGCGATATGGAATTTGAGCCATTGAAGGGTAAGCGGGTGGGATTGGTAACAAACCCTTCGGGTGTTGATGGCAACCTTAAGTCAACCATTGACATACTTTTCGAGGCACCCGAAGTAGAACTGGTGGCTCTTTACGGTCCAGAGCACGGCGTAAGGGGCGAGTACCCCGCGGGTGAGTTAATTGACAACAAAAATGATGCGATTACCGGCATTCCAATGTTTAGCCTGTACGGGAAAACACGAAAACCCACGCCCGAAATGCTTAAAGGGGTTGACGTGTTGGTTTACGATATTCAAGACATTGGCACACGCTCATACACTTACATTAGTACTCTGGCCTTGGTAATGGAGGCCGCTGCCGAAAATAACATTATGGTTGTGGTGCTCGACCGGCCAAACCCACTTGGCGGTAATAGGTTCGAGGGGCCGCTGGTTGAACCCGGCTTCATATCGTTCGTGAGCCAGTTTCCAATTACATACGTGCACGGGTTTACCGTTGGCGAACTGGCCCAATTCCTCAATGGCCGGAGGATGCTAAAAAATGGCATCCAATGCAAGGTAACCGTTGTAGAAATGGAGGGCTGGAAACGCGAGATGATTTTTGATGAAACCGGGCTGCACTGGGTACCCTCCTCGCCGCACATACCTCACACCCACTCGTCGTACTTTTACCCTGTATCGGGTATTCTTGGTGAACTTTACGCCATAAATATTGGTGTGGGTTACACCCTGCCATTTCAGGTTTTTGCAATAGATTGGATTGCGGACGCAGGCGAATTAGCCCGGAGGTTAAACAGACTCGAAATACCGGGAGTAATATTTAGGCCAATTCACTACAGGGCATACTACACAGATATGAAAGACAAGATGCTTAACGGGGTTCAGGTGCATTTTGAAGACGTAAGAAATGCCCCCCTATCGATCATACAATTTTACTTCTTGCAGGAATTAAAAAAAATTCATCCCGAAAAGGATGTCTTCCAGCTAAGCACTAAAGGCCGCCTTGATATGTTCGACAAGGTTTGCGGAACAGACAAGGTGCGCAAGGCCTTCCAGAATAGGTTCCTTGTGGACGATATTCATGAACTCTGGAGCGGCGAGGTTTCTAAATTCGTTGAGACCGCCAAGAAATACTTTCTGTACAAATAGGCTTGCCGAGAGCCATAGGTTTGGGGTAGAGTTTCCTGACACTTTTTTTAGTACCTTAGCTTTTGCAAACAAATTAAATCAAGGTGGCAGGCAATTTGATTTTTCGGTCACCTTGTTTTGGGTTCTTGATTGGAAATTTCGCGGCATTGTGTTAATTTTTGGTCACATTTATCATTTTGAATTTGGTTAATTCGTCCGCTTTGTTTTGTTTTGACAACCGGTTTGTTCCTTGCCTCTGATTACCTTACCCGCTTCCACTGGCATCGGCCTTATTTATGCCATCAAATGCCCAAACATCTCCTGCACCCGTGATTCTTGGCTTGGTTTATTTAAGGTTGCGGCGCTTCGGGCATCTTAGTGGTCAACCTCCAGGTGGGCTTACCCTATAATTGGATTTATTTTTGCCATTGGATCATTTGCTTTTTATGTTTGCCCTGCCAGTTCTTGTTACACAAGTCGGCTCGCACCTTATTGGGCCACGAAAAGGTTTTGTTGGGATTGGTGGTGTTAATGTCGCCGACACCCGTAAGGAAGAGTTTTGCCCATGAAAGTTACTGCGCCTTCCAAGCTTATGTCATGTAGCCGCATACCCTCGTTGAAGGCATTAAATAAAAGTGCCAAACTAGGCTGATCTCGCCCAATTGTAATCCTTGAACCCTTGTCCTGAACATCCCCACCTTGATTTCCTTTTAAACATTATATCAATCACGCCTACCATATGCAAGACTTACACAGAAAGAAACCTGCTAACCACCATCAGAAGAGTTGCGGCAAAGGCATGTAGGTTAATAAGCATAAAGGCCTTGGAATTTGTGGAGGAGCTGTTGGGGGTTCCAAAAACCATACGGTAAAAAGAAATAACAAACGTTAGGTTTAAAATGATTACAATAGGCACAATGGGAATGGGAGTTGAGGGATAGAATACGGGCATGGCGAGCAGGTAAATACAAGATATTACTGCCCACAAAAACACGAGTCTGTAAACTTTACCTTGGTCAAGCTTATTGGAAATAACTTCAAAGCCTGCTTTTTGATAATCCTTTGCATTTGTGGCCATCAAAAGCCAAAAATGGGGCATTTGCCACAAAAACATGAAAACGGCAAAGTAAAACAACCTAACGTCAATTATTTGGCCACCAGAGGCAACCCAGCCCATAATTGGTGGTATTGCACCCACAAGGGCACCCGGAATAACTGCAAATTGAGTTTTGGTTTTTAAGCTTGTGTAAATGAGGTTGTAAAGCGCAATGTTGGCCAAGCCCAAAAGAAGGGTAAGGAAAAATCCTATAATTGCAAAAACAACAGCTCCTGCCACTATTAAAACTATGGAAAATAACAGGGCTTGACTGGCGCTTACCTCACCGGTCGGAATTGGGCGACCCCTGGTTCTATTCATCAAAACATCCTGATCACGCTCTTGGTATTGGTTAAGGGCGGCCGCTCCTCCCGACATGAGCAAGGTGCCCAAAAAAACATAGAGAACCCCAATTGAGGCTTCGGGAAGAAACAAGAACCACCCCACCACCGCCGAAAAAGCAACAGCTAGAGACAACCAATGCTTTGCGAGCAACAACATTGCCTTTATGCAGAGATTTGCTCGCCTTTTCATTGAAGGAATTTATTCCTTGGTGGTTTTTAGGAATTCGATAATTTTCTGCAGATCTTCTTCCGAAATCACCCCTTTGTAAGATTGCATTAAACCGGCAGGAAAGCCTTTCACGACTGCCGAGGCAGGTTCGTATATTTTGGTACGGGTGTATCCTTCATCAGCAATCACTGCCATTTCGCCTTCCTTGGCTATAACACTCCTCTCCTTGCCCCAATAACCTTTGAAGCTGGGTCCCAAACCCGTTGAACCATCGAGGGAGTGGCAGCTTAAACAGGCATTTGCCCTCATAATTTTCAAGCCATCGGGCTCGGTGTCCCTGTCAGTAACCACAAGGTTGGCAAGCCAGGTATCAAACTCTTGTTCATCAACAACAATTGCTTTTGCCAGCATTCTAGAGTGATCAAGCCCACAATACTCGGCACAGAAAATCTGGTAGGTTCCTTTGGCGGTTGGAATAAACCACAAGAAATTATCATAGCCCGGAACCATATCTTCCTTTACCCTGAATGCAGGGATAAACAATGCATGGTTTACATCCTCGCTAATTAGGTTAAGCTTCACCGGTTTGTTCAATGGCAGTACAAGGGTGTCTTTTGACAGTTTCCCATTGCCGTAGTCAAATTCAAACTCCCACATACGGCCAATTGCATTTACAACCATTGCATCCTCGGGAACGTTCTTGCGCATAGGGGCAAACCCAATCCAACCAAAGTAAAACATTAGCATTACTATAATCAACGGGATTATTGTCCAGATAACCTCCAGCTTGATATTGCCAGAAATTTGTTTTGCCTCCTTGTGGTGCTTGTTGCGGTATCGAAATAAGAAATATAGCATTACGGCGGTAAGTGCTATTAGTAAGAATATTGAAATGCCAAAAATAACTGCAAAGGCAGTATCAACACCATCGGCAAAATTTGATGCACCTTGAAACATAGTTGTAGGGTTTTTCTATCTGAATGAGTAATCAAAGAAAGTGAAAATTATGATAACCGCGAGTACCACGAACACTCCAAGCACCGTGTATTTAATGTAGGTGGGTTCGTATTTCAGATGCATGAAATATGTGGCAACAATAGTTGCTTTGATGGAAGCCATCACAAGTGCTACGGCAACTGCAAGTTTGCCCAAATGTAGGCTTCCCACCAATACAGTAATTACTGTTAGCACCAATAGGACAACAAGCACCACGGCATTATCGAAATAGCTCGTTACGTGGTTGTTGTGGTCTTTTGTTGATTTATTCGAACTCATTTTGCGAAAATTTATGTAAGAAGGTACAAAAGTGGGAACAAGAATATCCAGATCAAATCAACCAAGTGCCAGTAAAGGCCTCCGTTTTCGAGAAGGAGGAAGGATTCTCTGTTTATACGGCCTGCTTTGATTCTGTAATATACAATAGTCAAAAGGACAATTCCTACGACAACGTGAATGGCATGAAGGCCTGTCATGAAATAATACAAACCATAAAACTGAATTTGCCCCAAATCGAGGCCCTTCATAACGTCAGACCCGGGATAAAGGCCAAGATCAATTTTGTAGCCCCACTCAAAATACTTGTTGATCATAAATACTACGGCTAGAAATATGGTTAGCAAAACCAGTTTCCCTGCCAGTTTACTATTTCCCTTTTGTATTGCTGTAATTGACATGGCCACTGTCATGCTACTAACTAGAAGGACTACCGTGTTGAGGGTTCCGATGAAAGCGTTAAGATCGGAACCGGCAAGGTTGAAGTCTGCTGCAAACTTGTGCCTTTGAACTGCATAAACAAGAAAGAGGCCCCCGAACAGCAAAAGCTCAGTAAACAGGAAAAGCCACATACCAAGCTTGCCGGATTCTCTGTCAATTACGTGCTCGCCGTGAGCATGATTATTATTTACTGCCGAATTGCTCATTTTTCTTCTTTCTTGAAAAGGTAAGGTGGATTCTTAATTTCAGGAATCACATCAAAGTTCTCCAAGGGAGGTGGTGTGGGGGTTTGCCATTCAAGGGTCACACCTCCCCAAATGTTCGATTCGGATGCTTTGAGCTTCCTTGTGATAAACAAGTTGACGATCATGAAAAGGAGTCCCGAAACCAAAATCACAGCACCAACTGTTGACAATTGCTGGCCAAGTGTAAATTGCTCCAGGTAGTCGTAATACCGCCGAGGGTTACCTTGAATTCCGGTAATGAAAAGAGGGAAATAGGTCAGGGTAAAGCCAACGAAAATAATGCCAAGGGCAACGTAAGCCCTTTTAATGCTGTACATTACCCCAAACATTTTGGGGTACCAATAGTGCAAGGCAGCGAAGAAAGCAAAGCCCATTCCCCCGAAAATAATATAGTGGAAGTGAGCCACCACAAAGTCGGTGTCATGTAGGTGAATGTTTGTTGCCAAAGAGGCAAGTGTAAGGCCGGTAAACCCTCCAATCATAAACATAAATACGAATGCAATGGCAAACATCAAAGGGGGTTTGATGTTAATTGAACCACCATAAAGGGTCGAAATCCAGTTAAACACTTTTATGGCACTGGGTATGGCTACGAAAAATGTGAGGAACGAAAAGAACCACCTTGACCAATAACTCATACCAGATGTAAACATATGGTGGCCCCAAACGAAGTACCCCACAAAAGCTATAGCCATACTGGAAACAACTATTGCCCCATATCCGAAAATTGGCTTGCGGCTAAAAGTGGGAAAAATTTCGGAAACCACTCCCATAGCCGGTAAAATCATTATGTAAACCGCTGGATGGGAGTAAATCCAAAACAGGTGTTGAAACAAAACTGGATCGCCACCTAGTGCAGGGTCGAAGAACCCTATTTGCAGCACACGCTCTGCTATCACCATAAGTAGTGTAATGCCAACGATGGGTGTTGCAAGAACCTGTATCCAGGCCGTAGCGTACAATGACCAAGGGAATAGCGGCATCTTGAACCAGCTCATTCCAGGTGCTCGCATTCGGTGAATGGTAACGATAAAGTTGACACCCGTTAGGATTGATGAAAAACCAAGGACGAAGGCCGCCGTGAGTGCCCAAATAATATTGGCTTGCGACTCGGTGCTATATGGTACGTAAAAGGTCCAACCCGTATCTGGAGGTGTGCCTCCAACAAACTGTGACATTAGCCCCAATATGGCACCTATTACGAAAAGGTACCACGAAAATAGGTTTAGCTTTGGAAACATCACATCCTTTGCTCCAATCATCAGGGGCAACAAAAAGTTGCCAAATATGGCCGGTAAGCCTGGGATAACAACGATGAATATCATTATCACGCCGTGCAGCGTGAGTATCCCATTGTATGTTTGCGGGCCCATGATAACCTCGCCAGGGGCAATTTTCTCAACCCTAAGCAGGAGCCCAAGAATCATTGCCACCACAAAGAAAACCATTATGGAGAACAAATACAAAAGGCCTATACGCTTGTGATCGGTGGATGTTATCCATCCCATTATCCCTGAATGTTTACCTCGATAGTCTATGTAACTTACGTAGGGTTTTTCGGTTGAGCTTTCCATACTTCTAATTTTCGATTTTACAGGTTTGAAAAATAAAAACTATCGATGTTGTGCAAGGATTCGGCCATAATTGCCAATCAAAAAGTTGGATGAAAATCCTGTGCCTTTCGCTTGCACCTAATTGTTTCTCTTGCGGCCGGCAAATATCAGAACCGCAAGGAATATTAATGCCAAGAATACCATTATCCCCCCAATAAGGGTTGTGGTCTTAAGCGTGTAGCTCCTGCTTTCGGGATCAAAAGTAAAACAAACCTCCAAAAGTTTATTAACACTTGAGCCCACCTTGCCTTCCGAAGCCTCGACCAATGCCATTTTAATGTTAAAGGGCAAGAAGGATAGACCGTAAAGATACCTGGTAATCTTGCCTTCGGGACTAAGAAAAACCAGAACCGAAGGATGGTTCCAATCCAGGCCGGCCGGCTTGTATTTGTAACCCACGGCTTCAGTTATAATGTTAATGTTGTCCTGAGAACTGGTTAGATACATCCAGGCACCACGGTGTGCCTCACCAATTTTTTGAATGAAGTTAGTCTTCATCTCTCTCGCCTTTTCGGGGGTGTCCTTGAAATTAAAACTGATGGTAATTATCTGGTAGTCTTTTCCAAGGACCAGATCGAGTTTGCTTGCAACATCCTCGATGCCAACCAGAGAGGGGCCGCAAATGCCTGGGCAATCAAAGTAAACAAAGTTCAAAATGGTTGGCTTGTCAATCAATTGACGAAGGCTAACAGTATCGTAGGCCTCGGTTTGAAAAGTAAGGTCTAAAGGAATGGTTTGGCCCAATTTTTCCACAACACCAATCTCAACCTCACCCGGAGATTGGGCCGAACTGGTCATTGACCAAAATACCAGTACGGTTATTGAAATAACAAATGATCGCATAGCTTTTTTTATTTAAGGTTTAACCCCGTTGGTCCGCCGGTGAGGTTGCAAATATTTTAAAACCCGGCGCATAACTCACCCAACTTATTGTTTACTGTCACACTTCCAATTCTCTATCCTCTTTGCCAATTTTGTAAATTTTAAGGATATTTTTTATTATTATGATAATGAAGATCCAGGCTCCAACAACTAGTCCGAAAAAGGAGGCCAACAGCCAAATGGGTGCTTTGTCCATGGTATTCCACATTGCTCTTTTTTCCCTGTAATTGACGGGAAACGTTGGGATGCCTGCCACCAGTGCTGTATCCACCTCCACTGTTCCGTATAGGGCCTGGTTTGGAAGCCTGGCAAAAAAGTTCACCAAGCCTGCGGTATCCCCTGGCAGGTTTTTGGCTATTGCAAAAAGGGCAAATCCCTCCTCGTTGGTACGCTTGGTACCATCAATTGGCAAGTTGCCAAAAGCACGTCTGGCAAAAAGGTTTATTTCGGCATTTGGCACAGGTATTTTTTCGCCGTTCCTAAAACCCGATACCAGCGCCTTTACCTGTTGGGTGGTTTCGATGAATTTAAGCAGGATTCTTAAATCGCTACCATCAAAGGTTCCATCAAGGATTTGACTTGCAACCTCTTGGGCATAATTTGGGTTGAAACTCCTAATGTAGGCAACCACTTCCCAAATCTCGGTTTCTGAAAGGACGTTTTTGAATGCTGGCATAGCCCCCCCCACTTTCCCGTTAAACACTTTGTAGAATAGCCTTCCATCGGTATTTCCCTGAACTTCCTTGGAGCAAACATCGCCAGGAGAGGGCGCAAGTACAATGTAATTTTTCAAACACGGAGTTCCGTGACACACGGCGCAATTTCTTTCAAAGTGAACCTTGCCCCTGGCAGCAACTTCCCCGTCAAACTTAAATGTTGATAGCTTGCCGGCTTCCTCTGGGGGCACGAGCCAGTTGGGATTTTGCTGTGCTTGTTGACCAAGAGCCACAAAACACAACATTAAGGTTATCGCAATTAGTTTCATATCAAGCAAATGATTCTTATTTACAAAATATTGCCGGGTAGTTATGTTTTTATGAGGTAAGTTAATGTTCATTGTCTTCTTTTGAAGGTGAATTAGCAAATGCGCTTTCACTGGCAGCAAGTTCGGCCTCGTGGTGGGTTTCCCAAATTGAAACTACAGGAAATAGTTTTGACAGTACGGTAATTATTAGCAAAGCAATCGTCAGTGTCATTATTACAACCATAATCTCGTGCACGGTAGGTGAATAAACCATATACTTTTCGGGCACGAACATCTTTGGCAAGTAGGGGTGCTCCATTGTGGGTACCACTATAATGTACCTTTTGACCCATGCCGCAACCACCACCACCAATGACAAAATGGCCATGGGTCCAGCTCTTCTAAGTCTCTTGAAGAACATCATTACGATAGGTGCCACAACACCTCCAATCATCGAGAACCAGAACAATGGAGCGTAACGACCCGAGAAAAGTTCGTGTAGATGGTATGCGTCGGCTTTTTTAAGCTTGTATCCGGGCACCAGAAACTCGTTAACGTTGAAATATAAATAAAGAAGGGAAACGATAAGCAAAACCTTGCCCAATTTATCAAAGTGCGACTCGTTAATGTACCTTTCTAGGCTGTAGAGCTTTCTCAAAAGCCAAACAAGAAAGATAACTGCTGCGGTTCCAGCCACGAATGCACCTGAAATGAAGTAAGGACCAAATATCGTGCTATCCCATCCTGCCCTTGGGTTCACGGCAAAAAGCCACGACGTGACGGTATGTATTGCAAACGCTGCGGGTATTACAAGAATCATCAAAACCCTAATTGATTTGAAAAGGAGCTTGAATTGCTCGCTTTTATGTTTCCAGTTTAACGACAAAAAGCCGTAGGCTTTAATTAGCCAACCGGGTGTGTTTTTCAACCGCGACTTGGCAATGGCCAGATCGGGCAGAAGAGGCAGGAAATACAACAAGGCACTAAGTACCATGTAGGTGGTAATCACAGAGATGTCCCACAGTATTGGCGATTGTACCCTACCATACAGGAGAATGTGATGCACCCTGTCTGGCCGTCCCATATCTGTGATAATGGCAAGTCCGGCTACTGCAGCACAGGCCAGGGCAATGATTTCGGCAATGCGTCCGATTGGTGTAACCCACTTGTAGCCCAAAAGTCCGAGCACGGAAGTAATAAGCATACCCACCAAGCTCACGGCCACAAAAAACACGAAGTGGCCCAAATACATCCCCCAACTCACATAATCGCCAAGACCTGTTACCACCAGTCCCTTTTGCAACTGTTGAACGTAAAAAAAACTTGTGGTTAAGAGTGTTATTATGAGGATACCCATCCAAGCCAGAAAGCCCTTGCTCAAATTTATGTGGTTGGTAAGGTCGGAGGTTATGCGGTTTAACTTCTGGTTGTCGGCAGCAAACACCTTGCTATAATCTTCCATCGTTCAAGTTCTTTAAGCTGTAAGTTTCTTTATGGTGAATCTCGTTTTGCAAACCAGGGCTTATGCTTCATCTACAAAGCTATTGGGTGGAGGTATTTCATCGGGGAATTCGAAAATTGAATCCTTTGACGGCAGGTAGTAAACCCTGGGGTCGGTACCGAGTTCTGGCATAAGACGGTATCCGGCATTTTCCTTGATCAACTGGCCAAACCTAACCGTTTCCTTGGTGGTGCCGTTGGTAACAGCATCCTCGTTTCGGTCGCCAAACCAGAAAACGCCATTGGGGCATGATTCAACGCAGTAGGGCATTTTGCCCTGGCGGAGGCGGTCGGCGCTGAAAACACACTTTGAAATGGTTCCTTTCTTTTGCGGAACATTCATTTCTACGTCGTATTCCTTGTTAGCAAATTCTTCCTTGCTTGGTGGCTCCTCCCAATTGAAAACCCTTGCACTGTATGGGCAAGCCGCCATACAAAAGCGGCACCCAATACACCTTTCGTTGTCTATAAGCACGATACCGTCCTGACGCTTGAATGTTGCGTTTACCGGGCACACAGAAGTACAAGGGGGATTATCGCAATGTTGGCAAGGTTTGGGCTGAAAATAGGGCTCGGTGGTTTTTGACTCCTGCATTACCAAGGTGTTGATGTGGTACTGGTAAGACCTCAGTTGGTGTGCCTCCTGGCATGAACTGATACATTTGCGGGCATTGCGGCACTTTGCCAGGTCTATTACCATCACCCAACTTTTTCCGGGCAACCCTTCCCGACCCCTTCCCTGAAGGTTGGGTACCTTGGATTCAAGATGGTGAACCTGATCCTTGGGGACCTTAACCAACTTGCGATCTTCGGTGAGCATGGTTACGTAGTCATCCTTGCCCTTGGCCTTCTCGAAAACTCGCCCGGAATATATTGCAGCACCTCCCGCGGCTATGGCCGCACCTGCAATGCCGATCTTTTTAAGGAAATCCCTTCGAGTTTCGTCACTCCCCGATTGTGATGGATCTTGTTTTTTTTCGGGCTGATCACTCATAATTCAGTATCAATTTGTTTGCAAGTTTTAACTTAAGTGGTGGAGGTTCGGGCCTGCGTCAAAATCCTTTTGATTTGATCACCTGGGTTCCCAAAAAAACAATACCACCCCTAGCAAAAGTAAACAAATAATTTAATTACCTAAATGCCAAAAGCACTCCCGAAATGACACAAATACTTTATTTATATTGATTCCAAATATTTATATTTGATTTACAGTATATTGTGATAAATTAGACTTATTATTAATTAAAGGGAAGGGTTGATGGGCTGGACAGACGCATTTTATTGGGTCTCGTAGTTATAAACAAAACCAGTCAGGTTTGGAACAAATTTCGCAAAAGCCAATAAATACTTGAATTTTTGCAAAAACTATATCAAGTCAACGCTCCTTTTGATAAACTCGGTTAGTTTTTCGCCTTTGAGCAAATTGCGCGATAGAAGCGCCAGGTCTATTACCTGTTTTGCAAGCTTCTCCTTGTTTTCTTCTTGGCTTTCTGTTGAGATTTTTCTAATAAGTGGGTGGTTGCTATTTACCACCAACATATATGAATCGGGAAGATTGCCCATGTAGTTCATTCCACCAAGTTTTGACATATCTTTCATTCGGCGCATGAATTCGGGTTGTGTAACCACGGCCGGAGCGTCAGATTCGCTAAGGTTTTGAAATGAAACCCTGAGTTCTTCCTTGTTGATTTGCTTCTCGAAAACCGGCAACAGTTTGTCAATTTCTTCTTGCGAAAGTTTCGATGGTAGCTCGTCCTCTTTTTTTATCAGGTTGTCGAGGGAATCAGAATCAATCCTTACAAAACTACTGTTTTCGATTTCAGATTCGAGGAGGTTGACAAAATGGCTGTCAATGACCGTATCGAACAATAAAACATCGTATCCCCTTTCCTTTGCAGTGGCAATGTAAGAATGTTGCTCTTCGGTATTAGTGCTGTATAAATGAACTACTTTATTATCCTTGTTGGTTTGGTTAGCTTTGATGTGGTTTTGATACTCTTCGAGGGTGAAGTGCTTGCCGTCAATGTTTTTGAGCAGGCAGAACTTCTTGGCGCGCTCCCTGAACTTGTCGTCGGAAATCATTCCGTACTCGATGAAAATCTTTATGTCGTCCCATTTCTTCTCGAACTCTTCCCTGCTATTCTTGAATATTTCCTCCAGCTTGTCGGCCACTTTTTTGGTAATGTGGCTGCTTATTTTCTTCACGTTTCCATCGCTTTGCAAGAAGCTGCGCGAAACGTTGAGCGGTATGTCGGGCGAATCGATTACTCCGTGAAGGAGTGTAAGGAAGTCTGGTACCACACCTTCAACCGAATCGGTTACGAAAACCTGGTTGCAGTAAAGTTGAATTTTATCGCGTTGAACCTCGAAGTTTTGTTTTACCTTGGGAAAGTACAATATTCCTGTTAGATTGAAAGGGTAATCCACGTTTAGGTGAATGTTGAACAACGGGTCGTCGAAATTCATTGGATATAGCTCGCGATAGAAGTCCTTGTATTGCTCATCGGTCAAATCGGTAGGCTTGCGGGTCCACGCGGGCTTAACGTTGTTAATCACTCTTGGTTTAGTGATTGTTTGATCATTTTCCTCACCATTTTCCCCTTTTAACTTAATGGTTTCTTGTTCTGTGCCGAAAACAATCTCCACGGGCAAGAACTTGCAGTATTTCTTTAATAGGGATAGGATTCGATATTCTTCTACAAACTCCAACGAGTCGTCGGCAAGGTGAAGCACTACATCGGTTCCCCTGTCGGTTTTGTCTGTGTCGCCTATCTTGTAACTCGGGCTACCATCGCATTCCCACCTTACGGCCTGGCTTCCCTCTTGATAAGACTTGGTGAAGATTTCCACCTTTTTGGCAACCATGAATGAGGAGTAGAATCCTAATCCAAAATGCCCTATGATATTTGAATTGCCATCTTGACTCTTGACTTTCTCAACCCATTCTTCGGCACTGCTGAATGCTATCTGGTTTATGTACTTCTTTACCTCATCGGCTGTCATCCCTATACCTCTATCGCTAATCACAAGGGTTTTTGCGTGCTTGTCAACCTTTACCTCAATTTGGGTTGTGCCTAAATCACCACTTATTTCGCCCAATGAAGAAAGGGCTTTTAGCTTTTGGGTGGCATCAACAGCGTTTGAAACTAATTCGCGCAAGAAAATTTCGTGGTCTGAATAAAGGAATTTCTTGATTATAGGGAAAATGTTTTCGGTTTTAACGTTTATCTTTCCTTTTTGCATGGCTATTAAGTTTAAATTTTTCAGACTCTCGACAAAGTTCGTGCCCTTGATCAAAACCTGCCAATTTGACACAAACGCAAACAAGTCGGGGCTACTTTTACCCCTTGGCCTGTTTTCGCTGGGCATCAATTACGGCTATGGAAACCATATTGACAATCTCTGAAACCGAGCTGCCCATTTGCAACACGTGAACCGATTTGTTAAAGCCATTGATAATGGGGCCGATTACTTCTTCCTTGGCCATTTCTTGCATCATTTTGTAGGCTATGTTTGCTGCCGATAGATTTGGAAAAATGAATGTATTTGCTGGAGCTCCCACGAGTTTGGAGAACGGGAAAAGCTCTTCCATTAGTTTGGCATTAAGCGCAATGTTCATCTGCAATTCGCCATCAACTATCAATTCTGGATGTTGCTTATGCAAAATTTTAACTGCCTGGATAACCTTTTCGGGCCCCTCGCCGGCTGCTGAGCCAAAGTTAGAGTACGCCAGAATGGCAACCCGCGGAACAATCTTGAATTCCTTTACCATCTTGCAGGTTTGTAGGGTAATTTCTACCAACTCCTCTACGCTTGGATAGCGGTTAACGGTACAGTCGGAGAAGAAATACGGGCCGTTTTTTGAGTTAATGATGTACATGCCCGAAACAATTTTGGTGCCCTCTTCCTTCCCTATTGCCCTCAAAGCGGGCCTTATGGTGCTTGGATAGTTGCTTTTCAAACCGGCAATCATTGCATCTGCCATCCCTTTGTTTACCATTAATGGCGCGAAATAGTTTCTTTCCGAAACCATTTCGCGGGCTGCCTTGTAGGTCATTCCCTTGCGTTTGCGCAACTCGTAAAGGGAATCGGCAAACTCTTTTCTTAAATCTGACAAGTTGGGGTCGCGAGGGTCAACTATCTCAACTCCATCAAGTTCGAGCTCGTGCTCCTTAATTACTGCTTCTATTTTCTCCTTTCTGCCCAGCAATATTGGCACTGCCAGTCCCTCGTTATTAACTATTTCGGCAGCCTTTGCAATCCTATAATCCTCGGCGTCGACCATCACAACCCTTTTGGGTTGGTGCTTGGCCCTGGTTTTAATTTGCCTTATAAGGGGGCTGCCAATTTTAAGCCTCTTGCGCAGCTCTTCCAGGTAAGCATCCCAATCGGTAATCGGTTTGCGGGCCACCCCGGTTGCCATGGCGGCCTTGGCCACTGCCGGTGCCAACCATTCAATTAGCCTTGGGTCGGTGGGCTTGGGAATGATGTAATCCCGGCCAAAGTGCAGGTTGTTTACGTTGAATGCAATATTTACCTCCTCCGGCACAGGCTGCTTGGCAAGTTCGGCCAAGGCAAAGGATGCAGCAAGCTTCATCTCGTCGTTTATCTCGGTGGCAAGAACATCGAGTGCACCCCGAAAAATGAACGGAAAGCCCAATACGTTGTTTATTTGGTTTGGGAAGTCAGAACGCCCCGTACCCATTATTATATCATCTCGGGTGGAGGTTGCTACATCGTATCCTATTTCGGGCACTGGATTTGCGAGGGCAAAAACAATTGGGTTTTTTGCCATACCTAGCAGCATCTCTTTTTGCACAACCCCAGCCACGCTAAGTCCCAGAAACACATCAGCGCCCACCATTGCCTCGGTCAAGGTCATATCGGGCACGTCGAGGGCAAATCTTTGCTTTGTTTTGTTGAGGTCGGTCCTGTTTTTGTTAAGGATACCCTTGCTGTCAAACATAATTATGTGTTCTAGCTTTGCTCCGAGTTTTATGTAAATATCGGTACAAGAAATTGCCGAAGCACCAGCACCATTCACAACTATCTTTACATCTTCAATTTTCTTTCCGTGTATTTCAAGCGCGTTGAGCAGGCCGGCGGCGGTAATGATTGCAGTGCCATGCTGGTCGTCGTGCATTATTGGAATATCGAGTTCGGCCTTGAGCCTGTCTTCAATTTCAAAACACTCGGGAGCCTTAATGTCTTCAAGGTTTATGCCGCCAAAGGTAGGGGCAATGGCCTTTATGTGCTCCACCAGTTTGTCCGGATCTTTTTCGTTGATTTCAATGTCAAAAACATCAATGTCGGCAAAAACTTTAAAAAGCAAACCCTTGCCTTCCATCACGGGCTTGCCGGCCTCTGGGCCGATGTCGCCCAGGCCTAAAACCGCCGTACCGTTGGAGATTACAGCCACCAGGTTTCCCTTTATGGTGTATTTGTAAACATCACCTGGGTTGTCCTTTATGGCCAAACAGGGGTCGGCAACTCCAGGCGAATAGGCCAAGGATAAATCTCTTTGGGTAGAATAGGGTTTGGTCGGAATGACCTCAAGTTTGCCTGGCCTACCCAAAGCGTGGTAGTTGAAAGCATCTTTAGTGAATAGCTTGTCCATAGTTTTTGGTTTTAGGTGTGGAATGTTTTTTGGGGTAAGTCAAAGGTAATTATTTTAATCCCATTAACTTTCAGCAAAAGCAACAAAAAAACGCACGGTTTATCCCATAAAATGGAATTATTTCGAAAATCGAAATAACTGACATGAAAAAGTTTTGGAATTGGAAAAAAGGGTGAAATTTTATATCTATGGTCTTTTTTGCGGTGAGGTTTTCAATGTTTTTTAAATAACAAACGACAGCCTGCAAAAAGTAATTAACAAGCAATAATTGTGTACACAATATCTCGACATAATCAAATATTTATAGAAAGTAGTGAAAAACTGTTTTTTTAGCCCTTTGATAAATCAACTTTCATCTCATTTTATGGCAAATTTACCAAAACTAATGATTGTTTCCGTTATGTCAACGGCTTTAAAGTGTTAAAAAGAACCGGGGATCAATTGTGTTTACAACATTTGCACCTTTGGGTTACATCTCCTTAAGGTTCAGACTTTTGTGATACATTTAAGCTTTAAGTCCTGTAGGCTCAAGAGTATTTGAGAATTCACTCGTAGACACCCTGTTTCAAGAATTTACCTGACCATACTCGGACTTTTTGACGAACCTTTCCCTTAAACGCCACCAACCAAGTTGCAGAGATAAAATGATCTGGTTTGCCTTTATTCAATTCTTGGCATGGTTAACCTTTTGCCCTGGCTCATTTAGGGTTCATAAATTATAGCGCAAAAGTTGGAATGTACTTGCGTTTTTTCAGATATATTATGAGGCTAATTGCTTTGCAAACAGTGTGCTGCGCTCTCGGCTGGCCCAAATCAATCTTGATACATAGAAACAGATTTCTGGAAACAATTAATGACTTTCAGATTCTTGAAAATGATAAAATATTCTGGAATTAATCAACTTGGAAAGCAGTCTTGGAGAGGCACAGGCATTTTAAGATAGAATTTATTTCAAGGTTAGAATAGTTTGTTATGACCATTTTGAAATCAAATTGGAGAAATAATGTGGTAAAAACCCTCAATTAACCACAACTCGCGGCCTGAGGGGACAAACCGGTTGTGCTGAAAAGTAAGCTCAAATTATAAATTTCTGCTATCAATTTTCTGCAATTTGGGTTGCAGTAAATTTGTTGGCAATTAAAAATTTTTTATTTTTTCAACTTAACAAGAAAAAAGTTTGAAATAAAATGAAAACGCCGGTAATCGAGCCTTTAGATTATTAATTACCCATTGTGCATTTAGAAAAAAAGAAAAAAAAGATTGTTCATTTGACAAAAA
>CAZUWF010000009.1:0-75579 GCA_964624065.1 uncultured Bacteroidales bacterium | reverse complement strand
TAAACAAAGTTTAAACAAAATAAAAATAAATTTGTGCTAAATGCACAACAGGTAGATTTTGATAAATAAAATGGTTCGACTTTGGATTTCAATCCTGTATATCAACTGGAAACTCTCGATTTTCTTAATAATTTGCAACCTCTATGATAAACGCAAAAGTAGCCTTTATTGGTTTGGAAATTGCTGGTCACCAAAAAACAATGTAAATCACAGCCAAAATTACCATCAACACATAGGCAGCAACATTAAAAGCCCGTGGCGTTCTGAACGTTTCGCTTGTCAACGAAATAGCCCGGGGTGAATCATCAGTCTTGTTGGTTACCAGGCTAATCATTGCAATAACCGTCATGGTAAACAAGCAGGTGTAAAGCATCTGGTCGAGGAAGGGCATATGTATGGGTAGTAATTTCAATAGTAGTGCGAATGGTATTGATGCCAAAACACCAAAAATGGCACCCTTGCTGTTTGCTTTCTTCCAGAATAGACCCATGACGAAAACTCCCAGGATGCCCGGACTAACCAAACCTGTGTATTCTTGAATATATTGGAACATTTGAGGGATTGAACTAAGTGCCGGGGCAACCAGTAATGCGATAACCAACGAAACGATTACCGCAACCCTGCCTACACCAACCAAATCGCTGCCATCTGCCTTTTTCGAAAAATAAGGCTTGTAAATATCCATTGTAAAAATGGTTGCGGTTGAATTAAGCATTGATGCCAACGAAGACACAATTGCGGCCGAAAGGGCAGCAACAACCAATCCCTTGATTCCAATCGGTATGAACGACTTAATAAGCCATGGATAGGATATGTCAACGTTTGTACTACCATCAGGCAGCAAAAAGTCGTTCTTTATGCCCTCTATTATGGTAGTACCTTCGGGTTGGGTAAACAGCACGAATGCAATTATTCCGGGTACAACCACAAAAATTGGCATTAACAACTTAAGGAAAGCTGCAAAAACCAATCCTTTTTGAGCCTCGGAGAGCGATTTTGCGGCTAGGGCCCGCTGGATAATGTATTGGTTAAAGCCCCAGTAGTAAAGGTTTGCAACCCACATTCCCCCAATCAAAACTCCGATGCCCGGAAGATTGATAAACTGCGGGTCGGATTTGTCAATAATCATCTGGAACTTATCACCGGCAACACTCAAAAGGTGTGATGCGCCATCCACCACACCCCCATCGGGGGTAAGATGGTGCAGAGCAATGAAGGTTGTAACTAAGCCACCCGCCACCAACAAAACCACCTGAATAACATCGGTCCATGCCACTGCCGCAAGACCACCCCAAATTGAGTATGCGGCTGCAAAACAAGCCAATCCAAGCATAAAATAAAATATCATAGAGCCATCGCCAGGTCCGATAATGGTATCAAGTGCCTTGGCTCCGAGAAATAAAACCGAGGTAAGGTTGACCAAGATGAAAAGCGCAATCCAGAAAACTGCCAAGATAGTTTTAAGGTTGGTATTAAACCGCTTTTCGATAAATTGCGGTATGGTGTATAATCCCTCTTTGATGAAAATTGGTAGGAAAAACTTGGCAACAACAATCAAGGTAAGTGCTGCCATCCATTCATACGATGCAATAGCAAGACCGATGGCAAAACCAGAGCCCGACATGCCAATGAACTGTTCGGCAGAAATATTGGCTGCTATCAACGAGGCTCCAATAGCCCAAAAAGGAAGGCTCTTGCCAGCCAAAAAATAATCCTCGGCACTTTTCTTTTGCCCCTTCTTGGTTCGCGAAACCCACAAACCCACAGCCAGGATGAGCAAGCCGTAGGCCACAAAAATCAAGTAATCAAGAGTAGCCATTGAAAAGAAATTTTTGTTTTCGCAAAATTGCATAATTTTTTTCGAAAAAACTACTTTTGCCGGAAAGTTGGCAGACCCGACAAAGAAAATTCAAAAACAAAGAGTTGATCGATTTTAAAATTTATTGTTTCACTTTGTACATCGTTCTTTGTTTTTTCAGTCTTTTTGCTCATTCGGCCAAGCTGCAATTAAAAATCATTGATGGTGGCGTTAGAAGGTTTCAATGCCTGGAGCAGGGTGTGCTTAACCTTTTGAACCCAAGGAGGAATTTAGATTGATTTGGAAAATGAAACGAATAGGAATATTATCTGACACCCACGGCTATGTTCATCCCGAATTGGCGAGAATCTTCAAGGACTGCCACGAAATATGGCATTGCGGCGATTTTGGCACCTACGAGGTGGCTGAAAAATTAAAGGGTATTGCACACCTAAGAGGTGTTTATGGCAATATTGACGAGCAAAAATTAAGACTAGAGTTTGGACGGTTCAATCGCTTTTGGTGCGAAGGGGTTGACGTTCTAATTACACACATTGGCGGTTATCCCGGAAATTACGATTTGCAGGTAGGGCAATTAATAAAAACCAAACCGCCCAAACTTTTCGTTTGTGGGCACTCGCACATACTGAAGGTGATGTTCGACAAAACCAATAACCTTCTTCACGTTAATCCGGGTGCTGCCGGCAAGAGCGGCTTTCACAAAGCAATCACAATGATCAGGCTGGTAATTGACGGAATACTAATCAAAGAGCTAGAAGTTGTGGAATTCGAAAAATGACCCAATCGGCCAATAAAGAAAAAAAATTGGTAATAAGGGATTGTTTCATTGTTATTTCCTACTTTTATCCCCAGAAAAATGAATTTTCAATTTTGTTTAACTAAATCTTAAAACTATGCACCCTGCCTATGGAATAATGATTGTTGCCTGGATTGTTATGGCAGCTTGGATTGGGTTGGTTATTGTTACCAACCGAAAGGTCCACCCCAAGGCCTTGTTTTCACTTTTTATGGTCGAACTTTGGGAAAGGTTCAGTTACTACGGTATGCGCGCAATCTTGATTCTTTACATGACCTCCGAAATTGTTAAAGGAGGCTTTGAGTTCAGCGATGCCAAAGCCTACGGTATTTATGCCGCCTACGGCGGATTGGTTTACCTAACGCCCCTGATTGGTGGAATACTTGCCGACAAAATAATGGGATACCGCAAGGCCATACTATGGGGGGCAGCACTCATGGCACTAGGGCAATTCACCATTTTCCTGAATAACCAAACGGTCTTTTTCGTGGGGTTGGCTATACTAGTCATAGGCAATGGGTTTTTTAAGCCCAATATATCAAGTTTGATTGGCAGCCTCTACCCACAGGGCGATGCTCGCCGTGATGGTGCCTTCACCATATTTTATATGGGCATTAATATAGGAGCTTTCTTGACACCCCTTACTTGTGGGGCAATCGGGGAAATTGAAGGTTGGAAGTGGGGCTTCTTTGCCGCTGGCGTGGGTATGGTTATTGGTTTCCTTATTTTCAAGATTAGCGAAATTAAGGGCTGGTACGAGAGTAAAGGTCAGGCTCCAAAAATAGATAACACTCAACGCTTTTGGAAATTAAGCCCAAAGTTGATTCCATACCTTGTGGTTTTGGTGCTTGTTCCAATATCGTGGTTTTTGATCAACAACCATGGAGTTACCAGTATAGTTCTGTTCGTTGTTGCCCTTGGCGTTTTAGCCTTCTTGTTCATTAACTCCTTTCAATATGAAAAGGTACAGCGAAACAAGATTTGGGTCATAATGATTCTTTTGGTTTTTACAACCATTTTCTGGACTTTCTTCGAGCTGGCAGGCTCTGCCCTAAACCTGTTTACCTTCCGCAATATCGACAAGAACTTTTTGGGATTTGAACTCACTACCACTTTCTTCCAATCTGTAAACCCGCTATTCATTGTAGTCTTTGCACCAATTTTTAGTTGGCTGTGGATTAAGCTTAGCCAGTCGGGTCGCGAACCTGCCGCTCCTTACAAGTTTGGTGCGGGGTTGATTCTTCTTGGTGTGGGCTTCTTGTTTCTCAATACCGGAAGCCCGCAGGCCAAGGCCGGAATGGTCCCGGCGTTTTATATGATCATGCTTTACCTATTTGTTACCTTGGGAGAATTGGTGCTTTCGCCGGTTGGCCTTTCGTTGGTTACCAAACTTGCCCCGGCCAAAGTGGTGGCATTCTTAATGGGAATTTGGTTCCTTTCATCATCGCTAGCTCACATTGCAGGTGCACCTATTGCAAAGCTTACTGCAGTTCAGGAGGACAAAATAGTAACCACTCCAACGTTTCTCGATAGGATTAACGACCCGCTAGTAAAGGAAGCCATTGCAGCCGAATCGTTCGCTAAGCTTCTCAAGGACAATTCGTTGGAAAACGCAATCACGTCAGATGAGTTTGTAAACAAGCTAAATTCTAGGTCAGACCAAGTTTACAGGGTAGCCAAGGTTCAGGTTAGGGAGTTAAAAGAAAAGGCCGACAAGCTCAGCAACAACGATTTGAGACAGAAGGAACTTGAGCGAAGCTTCGTTAGGTACCTCACCACCGAAAATGGCAATGACGACCCAAATAATGTTGCCGTGATAAGCAAGGCCGAAGTGGGTCAACTCTACGATAAAAGTGTTTCGAGCGAGGTTGTATCAAGTTTGAGGCAAGAATCGCTTGGTCTTGGGCTAGGGGTTTTTAGCCGCCTTGGGTACGTGGCTATAGGATTCGGGTTGCTACTAATAATCCTCGGGCGTGGTATTTCACGCTGGATGCACGGGATAAAGTAACTCCATTTTTGCTCAAAATCAACAAAAGGAATCATCCATACGGTGATTCCTTTTGTTATCCGTCCATTACCCATTTCTGAAAAATTAGTGTATTTTTGTGCGTTCCCATTGGTTAGTATCCCCAAAATTCTCAAACACGAAAAATAATTATGAATGCAATCAAACTTATGAACGATTCAAAGGCCCTCCGGTGGCTTGTTTTGGTACTTGTAAGCGGCCTAATGTTTTCGACCTATTATTTTTACGATTTCTTTGCACCATTGCGGGGGCTGTTGGAGTCGCAGTACGGAATATCTAGCGAAGAGTTTGGCAAGATACTATTTTTCATGACCCTTCCCAATATGTTTGGAATGATAATAGTGGGTGGAATAATAATTGATAAGTTTGGAGTCAAGGTGGCAGGGTTACTTTTCGGAGGGATAACTGTTTTGGGAGGAATAATTTCGGCAATGACCACGGCCGGTTATTTCGGCACCGACAAGTCTTCAATCCTGACAGGCTTAATAATCGGACGACTGTTATTCGGAATGGGGTTAGAGTCTGCGCTGGTAGTGGTAACCAGGGCCATTGTCAAATGGTTCAAGGGTCACGAGCTAGCCCTTGGAATGGCAATTAGTGTTGGTTTTGGCAGGTTAGGCACAGCCCTTGCACTTGCGATTACGCTTAATATTGGCGGACCTTATGTTGCACCATCCGTGGTTTTTGGAGCCGCAACCCTTGTGGCAACCTTCCTGATGTTTGTGGTTTTCTTGTTTTTTGACGTCAAGTTTGACAAGCAGCTTAAGACAAGAAAAGTTTCTCTTGGCCAGGATCAAATAGATGAAGACTTTCGATTAAGAGACCTGGTAAAACTCATATCAACAAAAGCCTTTATTTTCATCGCTTTTTTATGCGTTGCCTTTTATGCCTCTGTCTTTCCGTTCATACAATACGCTCCCGATCTTCTGGTAAACAAATTTGGCTTTTCGTACAACTTGCCCGAAGGGGCTTCGATTCTCCTATTTGGCAGCGAAGGCCTGGGCAGTGCTGCCGTATTTGTTATTATCTTTTTGTTCGCTTTGGGCTTTACACTAATTCCGGATTTTTTCAAGGACAGGAAAACCAAGCTTTTGGTGGTTTCGGCCTTGATTCTCGCCTTAATATTTCTTTTTTACCAGGTCAAGGACAATATCTCGATTTGGCTGGTTAACGGTCCGAAGGCAGCTTCGCTTATACCGCTTGGGTCTATAGTTTTCACCCCTATATTTGGCAAGTACGTTGACACCAAGGGAAAGGCAGCATCGATTATGATTTTGGGATCCTTCTTGTTGATTTTTGCCAACCTTGCATTGTCCTTGTTTAGCACTCCTTTGTTGGCATACTTGGGTTTGTTGAGTCTCGGGATAGCCTTTTCGTTGGTTCCCGCGGCTATGTGGCCGGCGGTGGCCAAAATTGTGCCCGACAATAGGCTGGGAACGGCCTATGCCTCAATGTTTACACTCCAAAACTGGGGGCTCGGAGCCTTTTTCTTTGGCATAGGCTGGCTTTTGTCAAAGGTTAACCCAGTTGTTGAAAAAACCATTGCGGCCACAAGAGAAGCCCTTGCCGCTCAAGGATTGAGCGCCGGAGAAATTTCTGCACGTATTAGCGAACTTCAGGTGGCGGGAGAGGTGCCATTTTACAATTACACATATCCAATGCTAATGTTGGTTGGATGTGGCTTGATTTCAGTTTTACTAGCCTACCTGCTAAAAAGAGAAGACAGGAAAAGAGGTTATGGACTTGAACTCCCATCCAATGCAAATTCAGAGTAATTTAAAAAATTTTGACGGGGCGGCACAAAGTCCCCACGCTGCATTTTCTGAGAATTTCTTTGCTTGAAGCAGTGTTTACCAACCTGGTATAAAGTTCAACCCCCACACACCTTTGGTTGGGCCGCTCTTCTGGAAGGGAAATGCCAGGTAAGGTTCAAGTATTAGGGCGCCGAAAAGGTTTATCCTTAAGGCAGGACCAATCGAAAAAAACGGGTATTGGTAATAACCCTCCACAGCAGGATTCGAATCCAGCGGGAAGGTCGATCGAACAAGGCTCCTATCTAGGGTAAGTTTGTCGTTGTTTCGCCACACCACCCCAGCATCAAAAAACAAAACAAACTCGCTAAACAAAAAATTGTTGGGTATTAATCCCAACCTCCTAGGGCCCGTAAGAGGAATTCTGATTTCTGCACCAGCAAGTATAGCCTTGCTGCCGAGCAGGTTCCTAACCGTGGTATCGTCAACCGGAAAGTCAACTGTTTCAACCTTTTGCAAGGATCGAACGTCGGTACCCCTTACGAAACCTGGATATCCAAGGTACATTGGGTAAAAAATATTTTGATTGTCAACCTTTTGACCATACCTTCCAAGGTGGGTTCCCCTGAAAGCAAAAGTAAATGGTTTGGCAAAAAAGTAGCGCCTGTAATCGACCGTTACACTTGTCATTTCCAGGGTTCCGAAATATTGTTCCAATCCAAGCCGGTATCTCGTTCCGTCTATTGGCGAGCCAATGCCAAAGAAGGAATTGTCACCCACATAGGCTGCCCCTAACTGTTGAAGGTTAAAGCCTTCAGGAGCTTCGAGTTTTCGACGGTTTTGGCCGTAAAACTCCCCCCACTTGAAAAAGTAGGTATTGAACGCGTCGATGCGATAGTAATACCATGACATCCCGGCCGAAACTTCAAACCTACGTGTGGTGGAAAACGGGTAGAAGGCAAAAATTGACACCTGGTCTTCGAAAATTCTATTTGTAACCAATCTCAAGTTATCCAAATAGTATTGCTGACCGCCAATTTGGACCACCTCCGCATCTCTTATTAGCTGGAGGTAATCGAATCGATACGGCACGTGCGATACTGACCCACCCCATTTGAATCGTCCCTTTTGGTTAAGGTAACCTACCTGTCCACCAAAATCGTAAATCTCACCATTTACCGCCACATTGGCAAACATTTGGTTGTCGCCGGTTATATCGCTAAACAACATCGAAACTCCTCCGGCCATACCGGCACCCCACCTGCTGGCCGAAGCACCCATTCCAGAATTGCCAATGTACGAAAGTGAAAAGCGCGACTTGAAAGGCACCTCGGCAAATGAATCCACAGGGAATAATTGTTCGCTCGGTTGGGAGGCAAGATTTGTATCAACAATTGGTTTGGTGGACCTGTCGAAAGGGGGCATGGTGGCATGCCTGGCGTCAACAAACAGTGCATCAACCCCTCGAGGAAAAAAATCTTCGGGTTTGGTCTTGTAAATCGAAAATTTCCTCCCTTGGAAATGGGTGTAAACGATCTCGCCACTATTCCGCGCTACATTGAAAGCTGGTGTAAGTTGGGTTATTCCTGTTATTCCGGTAAAAAGATCGGTTAGTTGGCTCACCTGCATGGTTGCAAAATCAACAGAGTAAAGGTTGCGGTAACCATCGCGATTTGAAAGGAAATAAAGCATTTTCTTATCTGGCGAGAATACTGGGTTAACATTCTGCGCACCCGGGAAAACATCCAAAACGTTCACCTTTAAAGCTGGATCAAGCATATCTATGAAACCTAGGTTGAAATTATAGTTCAGCCCGGATCCCATTTGCGATGCTTGGGGTCTGTCAGTGGCGAAGGCAAGGTACCTACCATCTGCCGACCAAGTGGAATGAATGTAAGAATACCTATCCTTCGTGATGTTTGTAACCCCAGAAGTCTCCAAGTTGAACAGAAAGAGGTCGGTTTTACCATCCACAATGCCGTTGAGGGCTATTGATTTTCCGTCGGGCGACCAAGCGGGGTTGTTGAAACTATTCACCCCAGGAATTATAATCTCACTTACTCGATTAGGCCTATTGACATCAACAATCATCAACTGATTCCTGCCCTTTTTAATGGTAACGTAAGCAAATTGCCGCCCATCCGGCGACCAAGTGCCCACCGACTCGAAAAAGTTAAACCCGTCAATGTCTCTGTTTCGAGCGGCACTGTTAAGTTTC
Source organism: uncultured Bacteroidales bacterium (assembly GCA_964624065.1). Taxonomy (GTDB): domain Bacteria; phylum Bacteroidota; class Bacteroidia; order Bacteroidales; family UBA7960; genus UBA7960. The sequence continues at coordinate 66,969 of CAZUWF010000009.1, read as the reverse complement.
CGAATCACTCGGCCAGTTTCGGCCTCGGCCAAAAACAAGTCTATGGAAATAAGGTCGCGTTCGGAAAAAAAAGTTATGTACTTGCCATCAGGACTGAGCGACGGGCTAATATTAATCTCGCCACCGTTTGTTTCGGAAACAATCTTTTTACCCGGCGCGACGTGCCTTAGCGAATCGGCCATCAAAGGAGCATAATATCCTTCAAGCGAGCTTTTCCAAAGGGCCGAAACAGCCGACTCGCTCAACCCAATTATCCGTTCGAATGCAATTTCGTGACCATGCATTGCAGTGGCGGCGTAAAATGGGGCAATTAAATCGTCGCCCCAGGTACGCCCGAAAAATGCAACGAAAGCGTGGCCGTACCTGTATGGGTTGTACCTGAAGTTGGTTGTCATTTGCCTCAAGGTTGGGAAATCTTTCTGATGTATTGCATCACGAATTATCATTGAGGTATGCGGATCGTTGCTCCCTATCGAAAAATACTCTGCCATACCTTCGACCAACCACAGGGGAAGGTTTCGCAAGGACTGAAGAGAAAGGCTGTCGTTGTTGATGATTTCCCTGAAATGAAATACGTGCACCAATTCGTGTCCGATAACATGGTCAGTTTGGGCGTTTGTTTCAAGCACTGGAATAACCACACGGTTTTTCAACGCTTCGGTAACACCCTGTACGCCAACATCTATCGAGCCGCTAATTGCAGTGGTTTGCTGGAAATCGGGGTGGTTCGAATAAATAAATATAGGATTTCGTTCTTCGAAAGGGTCGTTAAAAACCGCCTGGTGCCTCTGATACCATTTCTCGAATGATTCTGCCAATGCACGAATCACCGAATCGCCATCAAAATAATGATAAATATCAAAATGGGGGGTTTGAAAAACCTTGAAATCGAAGCTGCGGTACGAGGGCTTATTCCTTCCAAAATATTGAGCCATAAGGCTATGTGAAAAGAACATTGTGGCTCCTAGAGCAAAAAGTAAAATTTTCAACCGAGTAAAAGAGTGAGAATTTAACATTGTTTTCAAAATTTTTAAGCGGTGTAACCAAAACCCAACCTTAACCTAGTTCCAAAATCGTCTCAATTACCTGTACCTTGCACCAGGCTCCAAATTTAATCTAGTTAACTAACAAAACGTTTTAACGCCTGAAACGTTCAAATAGAAGCACAAAAATCGTACCTTTTAACCTATGAACAAAAAACCAATCATCGGAGCCAAGACAACGGTCTGACTGATCAGTTATGGAAGATTTTCTGAAGCTTCCCCACCAAGGATTCCCAAATTCTTTTTGAAAAATCAACATCGCCAACCTCGGCAAAATCACTAATCACCAATGTAACCCCGCTGGCATCCGACTCGGTTTCTATTCGCATTTGGAGGTCATATCCCTTGTGGTAATCTTCGAGCCACTGAAATATTACATACTCGCTCTCCTTAGCGTGCATTACACGCACCATTTGCTCGTTACTGGGCCATTGAAACACCAAGGTGTCGTCGCCTGTTTTGATTGTTGGGGCAAACCACCGGGTAAGGCCTTCGGGTGTGGAAATTAAGGTAAAAAGCAATTTTGGGGTAGTTTCTAAATGGAACTCCATGGTAAAATGCTCAACTTTCACCATAATGTTTTGACTTTCTATTTCTCTGCAAGATACAAATTTTCCCAGAAACTTTGAAACAAAAAAACTTTTTTTGTTTGTCGATTCTTTTGTTAGCTTTGTGGCTTGTTATTTCTCACTTGCTGGATATAAATAGAATGAGCGATTTATGGAAAGAATCAAAGTTCACGACAAGTACTTCGAGCCCTACATAAAGCACGAGGAGGTGTTGGAGGCAGTAAAAAATGTTGCCGGTAATATTATGGAGGATTACAAGGAGAAAAACCCCTTGTTTATATCTGTTTTGAACGGATCTTTCATGTTTTCTTCCGACTTGTTCAAGGCCTACAAATACCTGGCAGAAATTTGTTTTATCAAACTTTCTTCCTATCGAGGCACGAAAAGCACCGAAGAGGTCATAACACTTATAGGACTGGACCAGGACATTGAGGGTAGGGACATTATTATTCTCGAAGATATTATTGATACAGGCATCACGGTTTCTAAACTATTGGCGGACCTCAAAAGGCACAACCCTTCTTCCGTGAAGATTGCCACCCTTTTGCTCAAGCCAAAAGCTTTGAAAACAGAAATTAACCCTGATTATGTGGGAATCGAGATTCCAAACGATTTCATTCTTGGCTATGGCCTTGACTACAACGGTCTGGGGCGGAACCTTAAAGATATTTACAGGATTGTGGATTAATCGTCATATAGAAAAACTTAAAGCCTTATGCTTAACGTAATTTTATTTGGTCCCCCAGGTTCGGGTAAGGGTACCCAGTCGATGAACATTATTAAGAAGTACAACCTCGTACATTTGAGTACCGGAGATATCATGCGTGAGGAAATGGTCAAAAACAGCACCCTGGGTCAAACCTTCAGAAAATACATAGACAAGGGGAGGCTGGTTCCGGATAAAATAGTAATGGATTTGCTCTACGAGAGGGGTGCTAGTAAGTTGGGAGGTGATGGGATGATTTTTGATGGTTTTCCCCGAACAATTGTTCAGGCCGAAAAGTTGGACAAGCTGCTTGCGAAAAACAAAACATCTGTTGACATTGTTCTGTCAATTGAGGTTACCGAGGAAGAGATTTTCAAACGTCTGGTGGGTCGCGGGCAAGATTCTGGAAGGAGCGACGACAAAGACGAGATAATAAAGCAGAGAATATCGGTTTACAAAGAGCAAACCTTCCCCCTGATCGATTATTACAAGCACCAGGGTAAGTTCGTTTCAATTTCGGGTATGTTTCCAGTGACCGAAGTCTTCTCCACAATATGCCAGAAGATTGACGAATACCTTGAAGCGAGGGCAAGGTTAAGTAAGAATTCAATAATCATAAATGGTTAGCCTTGCATAGTTTAAAATACTAACACCATGGGAAGAAAAAAATCAAATACCCCAAACACCTCCTCTGCAATATACTTGCTGGGAGTAATTGGAGCCGCCTTCTACTTTATTTCAACTGCAACCTCCTTTTGGGTAGGAGTGGTTGGCTTTTTGAAGGCACTTGTGTGGCCTGTTTTTTTGGTCAAAGGGCTCCTACAGCACATAGGGGCATAAGAATTATAACGCGTTGAACCCAAATTTCATTGACCACGTCAGGATAACTTGCCGCTCGGGTAACGGGGGGGCAGGGTCGGCTCATTTGAGGCGAGAAAAGTTCGTGGCCAAGGGCGGGCCCGATGGTGGCGATGGAGGGCGAGGTGGCCATATCATACTACGTGGCAACCGAAACCTCTGGACACTCCTACATTTAAGGTACACTCGGCACGTGTATGCGAAGCACGGGATGTCGGGCGGAAGGCAAACCAGCACGGGCGCCAGCGGACAAGATATTGTTTTGGAAGTACCCTTGGGAACAATCGCCCTTGATGCCGAAACCAGTGACCACTTGATCGAAATTACCGAGCACGGGCAGACAATAATCCTTCTTGAGGGAGGCAGGGGCGGGCTCGGCAACGCCAGGTTCAAATCGAGCACCAATCAAACTCCCCGGTATGCACAACCAGGCGAGGAAGGCATCGAAAAAAATGTGGTTTTCGAACTTAAGCTACTCGCAGATGTGGGCTTGGTTGGATTCCCAAATGCCGGCAAGTCAACCCTGCTTTCGGTAGTTTCTGCCGCCAAGCCCGAAATTGCAGATTACCCTTTTACTACCCTAAAACCAAACTTGGGGGTGGTAGAATATCGCGAATCAAGGTCATTTGTTATGGCCGACATTCCGGGAATAATTGAAGGAGCTCATCTTGGCAAGGGTTTGGGACACAGATTCTTGAGGCACATTGAACGCAACTCGGTTTTGCTTTTCATAATACCCGCCGATTCTAAGAACCTTAAAAAAGAATACGAAACGCTGCTCAACGAGCTGGAACAGTACAATCCCGAACTTCTCGACAAGACTAAGTTGCTAGCCGTAACCAAGTGCGATTTGCTTACACCAAAGAAAATGGCAACTCTTGAAACCAAATTGCCAGAGATTGAATATGTTATGATTTCCTCGCACACAAACCAAGGATTGGTGGAACTCAAGGATTTGATATGGAAAGCATTGAACCCCAATGAAGAAGGCTGATGAGTTCATGGGTGTATCGGTTAAAAAGGGTGCAGGTTTAGTTATTAATGAATTCTTCCATACATAACTTTGCCCTATTTTCAAAGCAACTAAAAGAATTGAGTTTCGATAACCTACCAGGTGTTGAGGCACAATTGAAAATGGCTCCATCAATTCGCGAAAGCCACATAAGAGGGATGGGTGCCGGTAAAAGTCCCATACCATCTGCAGTAATGCTATTGATTTACCCTTCATCAAGGGGACAAGCTTTTATGGTTTTGATAAAGCGCACTAACAATGGGGGCGCACACGCCGGGCAAATATCTTTTCCGGGAGGGAGGTATGATGCTGCCGATCTTAACCTCCAAGAAACCGCCTTGCGAGAAACCAAGGAGGAAATTGGAGCTTTGGCAAACGAGTTGGAGGTCATTGGTAAGCTGACCGATCTATACATTCCTCCCTCAAACTTTATGGTATCACCGTATGTATCGATCGCCGCAAAGAAACCAAACTTCTTCCCAGACCCAAAGGAGGTTTCCGGCCTAATTGAAGTTAACTTAATAGAATTAGTCAACCCCAAACATAGGGGTTTTGAAAAAATCAGGCTCCAGGAGGGACTAACCATCGAAACCCCTTGTTTTTACTTAAAGAAACATATTGTATGGGGGGCAACGGCAATGATCTTAAACGAGTTCGCGGAATATTGCAGCTTCTGAAAAATTTTTTGAGGTCCTGGCAAAAATAATTATAACAAAAAAAAAGGAGCCTGGAGGCTCCTTTTTTTTAATGCTCAAAATTTTTAATCTATTGAACAGAATTAACAATGGCCTTGAAAGCCTCGGGGTTGTTCATTGCCAGATCGGCCAACACTTTCCGGTTTATCTGTATGTCTTTCTGATTTATCATACCAATGAATTTGGAGTAGCTAAGCCCGTATTGCCTTACCCCTGCATTAATGCGTTGAATCCACAACTTGCGGAATTCCCTTTTCTTGGCACGCCTATCTCTATAGGCATAAGTTTGTCCTTTTTCCCAAGTATTCTTGGCCGCTGTAAGGACGTTTTTCCTGGCACCAAAGTACCCTTTGGTTAGTTTTAGAAGCTTCTTGCGTTTGGCTCTCGAAGCAACTTTGTTTACTGATCTTGGCATAATCGTTTGTTTTTAGTTTGTTTAGCGCCTACCTCACGTGGGAAGGTCTTGTTTTGCTAATACAAAGGTTAATAATAAAAATTTTTAAAGGCTAAGCATTGCCTTGATGTTCTTTTCATCGGCTGGGTTTACCAATGTAACCTTGGTAAGGTTTCTTTTTCTCTTCTTGCTTTTCTTGGTCAAGATGTGGCTCTTGTAAGCGTGCTTGCGCTTAACACGTCCGGTAGCGGTGAGAGAAAACCGTTTTTTTGCACCGGATTTTGATTTCATTTTCGGCATTACAAATCAAATTTTGGGTTTATTATCTTTTGAGCATTAATTTTTCTTTGAACCTTTTTTGGGAGACAAAAACATTATCATCCTTTTTCCTTCAAGTTTTGGAAGTTGATCTACCTTTCCTACCTCTTCGAGTTCCTGGGCAAACCTGAGCAAGATAACCTCACCCTGCTCCTTGTAAACAATGGATCGACCCTTAAAAAACACGAAGACCTTTAACTTTGCCCCCTCCTCGAGAAACTTGACGGCATGCTTGATCTTGAAGTTAAAATCATGGTCATCGGTATTGGGACCCAACCTTATTTCCTTCAATACTATTTTCGCGGCGTTTGCCTTTATTTCTTTCTGCTTTTTCTTTTGTTCGTAAAGGAATTTTTTGTAGTCAATGATCTTGCACACCGGAGGATTGGCTGTGGGCACAATTTCGACCAGGTCGAGACCCAATTGTTCGGCCTGGGCGAGCGCTTCCTTAATGGGTACTATGCTGGCCTGAACATTTTCTCCAACAACCCTTACTACGGGTGCCTTTATTTTTTCGTTTATGAAGTGCGGATCCTCTGGTTTCACGTACCTTCCGCGAGGCCTCATGGGTCTGAATGGTGTTGCTATGTTTCGATCCTCCTTGTTTGGTTAAACTTGTGGTAAACGCCGGTTTAGGCCATTTACCTTTGATTATCTATAGTTCAATTGAATTTTCAATGTCTTTTTTTACCAGCCTAACAAAATCTTCGACCGCCAAGGAACCCAGGTCGCCTTGTCCGTGCTTTCTAACCGATACCGTATTTGACTGTTCTTCCTGTTGGCCAACCACAAGCATGTAAGGGATTTTCTTCAACTCGGCATCCCTTATTTTCTTCCCTGTTTTTTCGCTCCGTTCGTCGATTTGTGCCCTTATCTCTGAAAAATCCAGCAAAGATAGAATTTTTTTCGCATATCCTTGATATTTATCGCTGATGGGCAGTATTATGACCTGGTCGGGCGAGAGCCACAAAGGGAATTTGCCGGCACAGTGTTCGATAAGTACAGCCACGAATCTTTCCATCGAGCCAAACGGGGCCCTGTGTATCATTACGGGGCGGTGTTTTTGGTTGTCGCTACCTACATACTCAAGATCGAATCTTTCGGGGAGGTTGTAGTCAACTTGTATGGTTCCCAATTGCCACTTTCGACCTAGAGCATCCTTTACCATAAAGTCGAGCTTGGGCCCGTAAAATGCCGCTTCGCCAAGTTCGATGGTTGCCTCCAACCCCTTTTCGCTGGTTGCCTCCATGATTGCTTGTTCGGCTTTCTGCCAGTTTTCGTCGCTGCCCATATATTTTTCTTTGTTGTTGGGATCGCGTAGCGAAATTTGGGCACTAAATTCTTTGAAGTCTAGTGCCTTGAAAATGTGGAGCACGATGTCAATCACCTTGATGAACTCTTCCTTCACTTGATCGGGGCGGCAGAAGATGTGGGCATCGTCTTGGGTAAAGCCCCTTACCCTTGTGAGCCCGTGAAGCTCGCCACTTTGTTCGTAGCGATATACCGTTCCGAACTCCGCAAGCCTTACCGGAAGGTCTTTGTATGAATATTGCTTGGTTTTGAAAATTTCGCAGTGGTGCGGGCAATTCATAGGCTTTAGCATAAATTCCTCACCTTGGGCGGGAGTCTTTATGGGCTGGAATGAATCTTTGCCATACTTATCGTAGTGCCCGCTGCAAACGTAGAGGCTCTTACTGCCAATGTGAGGGCTTATTACGGGTAGGTATCCGGCTTTCCTTTGCACCTTCTTCAGGAATCTTTCAAGATTTTCGCGCAACTCGGCTCCCTTGGGCAACCAAAGAGGAAGTCCCTGACCCACGTTTTGCGAGAATGCAAAAAGCTCCAGTTCCTTGCCAATCTTGCGGTGGTCACGTTTCTTGGCTTCTTCAAGCATAGCCAGGTAATCGTCGAGGTCTTTTTGCTTGGGAAAGCTTATGCCGTAAACCCTCGTAAGTTGTTTGCGGCTCTCGTCGCCACGCCAGTAGGCGCCAGCCAAACTCAAAACCTTCACCGCCTTGATGGCTGAGGTGTCGGGCAAGTGAGGGCCACGGCACAGGTCGGTAAAGTTGCCGGTTTCGTAAAAAGAAATCGTTCCATCCTCAAGGTCGCCAATAAGGTCAACCTTGTATTCATCGCCTTTTTCGGTAAAGGCAGCAAGGGCTTCTTCCTTGGATACTTCCCTTCGGATGAACACTTGTTTGTGGCGGACAATTTCGCGCATCTTCTCTTCGATTTTTTCGAAATCGTTGCTCGACAGGGAATGCTCTCCGAGGTCAATATCGTAGTAAAATCCGTTTTCGATGTCGGGGCCAATACCGAATTTAGTGCCTGGGAAAAGGGCTTCAATGGCGGCTGCCATAACGTGTGCCGACGAGTGCCACATTGTAGCCTTGCCTTCTTTGTCGTCCCAGGTGTGAAGTTTTATCGAACTGTCGGTGGTAATTGGGTGCAGTAGGTCAATAACCTCACCATTGACAGTTATTGCAAGTACCCTGCGAGCCAACCCCTCGCTAATGCTTTTTGCAACATCAAGGCCGGTAACGCCAGGGCTGTATTCTCTTACCGAATTATCTGGTAATGTTATTTTTATCATTAAGGGGCAACTGCTAATTTTGAGCGTGCAAAGGTAGTAAAAAAAGTTTAATGTTGTATGCGAAAAGTTGATGGGGAGCCTAAATGGCCTTTTGGGTTTACTGGTAATTAAGCTTAGAATTAGGTCTAAGGCGTTTTTGTTGCTTAAAAGGGTTTTGAGGGTTAGCGGCATCTGTGTTATGCGGTCAATCCCGAACTTGTCAAAGCGATATAACGAATAGAAGGAATGATTGCGGGTTACAAATACTCGGCAAGGGAGTAGGTCTGGGAATTAATATCCCTTGACCTGCAAAAACATGGGTTTTGACAGCACGCGGTTATAGCCTACCGGCGCTTGGTTATGTCAAGGATTGCAATTCGTAAAAACGAAACATCTCTGACTGATAATTTCAGCCTGACACTGAAAAGGAGGTTAAACTTCAACAATGAATTATGGTTTCCAACCCTTCTTGGTTTTTATAGAAACCACGTTTGGATAACCAAAGTTTTCGACCCCTTTACCGTCCAAGTAATAATCTATTGATTCAATTTGGGAGGCCTTAATCTTATTATCAAGCTGAAGCAGGTTGAAGGTTTGTTTTTTTCCGTTTACGAAGACCACTGCATCGCGTGTAATGTCAAATGGTCTTTCATCCTGAACCTTTTCTATTTCCTTGATCCTTACGTAGTCATCCTCTCCCAAAAGTGCGAATTTGACAGGCATCCTAAAAATTGTCCTGACGGGCTTCCCGCCAATCCTTCCGGGAGCCCACCTTGGCATTTCGCTTGCCAATCTTATTACTTCCTGATCAATTTCGGGGCTTAATCCCCTGATAATGCCAACATTAGTTATGCTACCGTCAACCTCCACCACAAACGAAACGAAAACAGTTCCTTGAATTCCTTGTTCTTGAGAAATTTCGGGATACACAAGATTTCTAAAAAGGTACTGAATCCGAGCCCCATCTCCCCCCGGAAACATTGCCGGGATTTCGGTAATGGTGTAAATGTTTGTGTCGGGTTGTTCGGTCAGGAATTTATGGTTTCCTGAAAGGGCTTGGTAAGCAAACGGGCTTGCCTTTGAGGTGAAAAATGCAGCCAACAATATCAAAACAGTAACTTGAAGTCTTTTTTTCATCATTGCAATGATTACATTTGGTAAGGCCTAAGGTGAAATCCACTTTCTTAAGGCTGCAAATGTAACAAATGAATTGAAATTGATTTTGTTAAAAAGTTGAAAAGTTTGTAAGGTTTGTAAAGTCGAGCGGGTAATATTTGTTAGGCTGTTGGTTGGTTTGGGAGTTATTGGTTTATTTTGAATTCAGATATATGGGCAGTTAAGCCATTTGGAAATTGAAATCCAATATTCTATAAAACCTTGGATCCATTTGCACTAACCTGCCGAGAATAGGTAGAACATCATTAATTGCTCCGTTTGGGTTTAGTGCAATCCTCCAATATTTCCAACCTACAAACGCTCCCCCTTCAAATCCGATTAATACACCTTCACAATCTCGGCTCAATTCACCCTTTGGGGCTTTAGCTCTTCAAAAAAGATGTCATCATTGGGAACATCGAAGTCAATTCCAAAAACTTTCAGGTTGTTGTTATGGTTGAACTTAATTGTTCCGAAACTAAACCAGGCATGCTTGTTGTCCCAAATAATTTCCCAAACATCGTAGTGCCAGTGCTTGAGAGTGGCCGAAAGATACTTGGAGTTTTCGAACTCCAATCGCAACTGATTGTTGGCATCCAAAATCACCATTATTTTTCCGTGGATATCAGAATTGTAGGTGCCAGCATATTCCTTTAATGGTAGTGACGGACTGGTTCCCATCACCCTTTTCTCCTTTCTTTCTGAGATGCGGGTATCTGCCTGCTGGAGACCTTTTGCCCTCTCGAGCAATTCCGCCGACCAATCGCGGGGGGCTATGCCCATAAAGAGCTCTAACGCGTAGTTTGTGGCAGCGGTAATTGGGCTACGCAAACCGTTGGTAAGCACCACAACTCCAAGATTTTCGTCGGGTACGAGAGCGAGTTGGGTAATCATGCCATCAATGGCACCTGAGTGGGCAACTCTAAGCCTTCCGTGAATGTCGCCAAGCCCCCACCCCAGTCCGTAGGACCGAAAATTTTGATTGAACTCGTTGCGATTGTAATGGTCAACCACGAAGTTGGCATGAGGGGTCCACATAAGGTTCATGTTGGCACGCGAGATCAAGGTGTCGGAGCCATAGACTCCCTTGTTAAGGTTTGTAATCATCCATTTGGAAATGTCGTTCACGCTTGTGATTATGCCACCAAGGGCCCCAATTTCCTCCCAATCTTCCCAGCCAATGGGTATGTTTGCATCGTTCTCCCTGGCGTGTGGAGTAACGTAATTACCAAAACTTTCAAGCTTACTGGGCGAGGTGGTGCTACGGTTCATACCCAGGGGTTCAAAAATCCGCTCCTTCACGTTCTGGCTCCAGCTTTTTCCGGTAACGGCTCTAATAACCTCACCGGCGACAATGTACATAATGTTTGAATAGCCATAACCCGCCCTGAAGCCAAATACCAACGGTAAAAACTTGGCCCGCCTTACAATGTCTTGGGCCGTGAAGTCTGACTTGTACCAAATTACGTCGCCACTAAAGGTACCTACCCCTATCCTGTGGCACAACAGGTCGCGAATTGTTACGTTGTGGCTCACCCAGGGATCGTTAACCTCAAAGTATGGCAAGTAATCCCTCACCCTGTCATTCCACTTTATTTTTCCTTCTTGCTCGAGCATTGCCAGCAATGTGGCGGTAAATGCTTTGGATATAGATGCGATTCCATACAAGGTGTTGCCGTCAGGTTTTTTTTCCTTGCCAACCTCCATCACTCCGTAACTTCCCACGAAAACAAGCTCGCCATCCTTTACCACTCCTATTGTGGCACCAGGAACGTCCCAGTCGGCCACCATTTTCGAATAGTATCGGTCCAATTCTTCAAGATTTATCTTGTGTTGAGCTTGGCCGAAACCCGAAACAATTATTGCTGCTAAAAAAAGTAAGTGACGGAAAAGTTTCTTCATGATTTTTTTGTTTTGAAAATGGCCCTGCAAACGATTGCACAAATCTATCAAAACTTTTCCGAAAAATTGCAACCGGGCAAAGAACCAGAATGTTTGCCCTTACTGTTATAATGATTTACTTCCGCCTGAGGGTTAACATTGTAATCTCGGGCGAAATTCCTATGCGAGCCGGAATACCTACAAATCCGAACCCACGATTAACGTAAATATACTGTTTTCCCTTTTGGTACAGGCCATTCCATTCGGGGTATTTCCACTGCACAGGGCTCCACTTAAAATATGGGGTGATAATTCCAAACTGGAACCCGTGGGTGTGCCCGCTAAAGGTTAGTTGAATGTCGGTAAGTGGAACAATTTCGTTGCGCCAGTGCGAGGGGTCGTGAGAAATCAAGAGTTTGAAAGGGTAACCTGCATTTTTGCCGAGTGCTTTTTGAAGGTCGCCGTATTTTTTGAATGGCGGTTCACCCCAGTTCTCGACACCGGCAATCATAATTGAGTCATTGCCGAGTTTGACGAATGTATGCTGATTAAGCAACACATTAAAACCCATTTCTTGCTTAATTTCGATTAGTTTTTCGACGTTTGACTCCTTTTCGGGAATGGTTCCCCAGCGGCGGTAATCTCCCATATCGTGATTTCCAAGCACCGAGTACATCCCTAGGGGCGGTTTAAGTTTTTGAAACACGGAGATAAACTTTTCGGCCTCCTCTGCCACGTTATTTACCAAATCGCCGGAAAAAACAACCAAGTCGGGTTGCAGGTTTGAAATTACATCTATCCCCTTTTGTACCGGTTTTGTAGAACAGTAGCCCCCAAGGTGGGTGTCGGAAAAATGAGCAATCCGAACACCATCAAACGCAAGGGGCAGGTTTTCAATGTAAACATCAAGGTGGGTTACCTTGAAGTTGTTCTTGCCAAACACTATGCCATAAACAACCGCCAAAAGAAGAAAAATGGCCAATGCAGCTCCAAGTTTCAGCAAAAAGAGGCTTTGTCTTGCCTTTGAAAGAAAATCTGAAAATTTCGATCGAATTTTAATTACTTTGAAAAGCATCCAAGCCAGAAATACCTTGAAATAATGCAACAAAACGAAAAAGAAGAAACCCATCTTTACGATGAGAATTAAAACAAAGCCACCCGATATTACTAAAAACCTGCGGTATTGTACGTATTCGGGATCGCTACCTGCCCTAATCAAGAAGATAAACCCGATGGAAAAGAGAAGGAAAATTACATCGATCAGCCAAAAGGAACGTGAGACAATTTTTCGAAATCGTAAAAGAGAAGGTGCTGAAAACAACCTCCTTATGCCAATATACCCGACAATGTTCAAAAGAACAAAAATGCCCAAAATGAATGCAAGTCTATACCACATATGAATTATCTTTGTGTTGCATATAGAAACACCAAACAAACACAATTGTTGTGAAAAGTTTGTTTCGCGAATTTAACAAAGAAAGTGCCAAAAATGCAATGAAAAGCAATAGTGCATTTTGGGCAAAAGTAATCAATTAAATAGCGGCTCTAAAAATCAAAATTATGCGACAAAGAATTACACACGACAAGCGGGAGATTAAGGAAATAATAGATCGCTGCGAGGCCTGCTTCATTGGTATGGTTGACCCTGATGGGCTGCCTTACGTGCTACCTTTTAACTTTGCCTACGAAGAGGGTTACGTTTACATACACTCAGACAAAGTGGGGAGGAAGATTGATGTGCTCAAGGCCAACCCAAATGTTTGCGTGGCTTTTAGTTCGGACCACAAACTATACTTCAGGCACGAAACGGTGGCTTGTAGTTACGGAATGGACTACCGAAGCGTACTTGCCTTTGGAAAAGCCGAGTTTATCTACGACTATGATGAAAAGGTGCGGGTTATGAACTTGATAATGGAGAAATATACCAGAAAAACCTTTTCGTACAACAAACCCGCCATTGACAACGTGGAGGTTTACCGGGTTGCCATATCAAAATTGGAGGGAAAGGTTTCGGGCTCTTAGACAACCCTTGCTCCAATTACCTCTTCACTTTTTTTTCGAAAGCTTCCCTGAGCTCGGTGTTGGCGTTTTGACAGGTTCGTCCCAGCTTTTCGAGCGAAAACTCGGTGTAGTAATTTGGATTGAGCGATTGTTTTGCAGAATATTTTACTGGAATGGCAATTGTTTTCCCGGCAACTGGATTTCCTTCCCTGTCAAACTTTCCAGTATTTGGCGGGTGGTTTTTTATGAACCAACTACACACTTCGAACTCAAGGTAAATATTTGACCAGATATCCCCATTTTTTACCGTATAATTTACATCTACCGGAAGGGTTGGCCTTTCAGATGATTGGGTCGGTTTTGCCTTATGCGAGTTAATGTCGGGAGCTACAACTTGGGGTTTGGAGGCTTCGGCTTGGTTAACCTCAGTAGTTACCTCAGTGGTTGGGGCAAAGGCTACCCCCACCGGATCCCTCAGAAACAAGTCGTAAAACATATAAGCAACAGCAAGTAGGCAAGCGGCAACAATGATCTTTCTTTTCAAAGGTTTCTTATCAATTGGTGGGTTAAGGGGTTCCTTTACATCTTTAACTCGGTTTTGAGTTTGAATTTCATTTTTCTGTTCGGTGGGTTCCCCGATAATTGGCTGATCAGCATTTATAAGATTGTAGAAAGTGATGGCCTGCAGAGCCGAGAGCTCTTCAGTTGAATTTTCGCTCGCGATTCCCATAAGTCTTTGAACCTTTGTAGGCAATGGCATTGAATCGGCCAAAATTCCATTGAGAACCTTTGGTTTTATGGCTTCCCAAGCCTTGCCGGCTCCTGCCACCAAAATATCGCCATCAACTGGCACCAAGGGCTGTTCGCAAACGGCAGGTTTGGATATTTGCCTTGCGCCCAAGTAACATATTGCCTGCGAATCCATTTCATCACCAGCGGTTTGCTCCTGAACATCCACCAATGGCCAGCCCATCGAATATGCTCTCTTGCCGTTGAAAAGCAAAAACGAAGCATCGCCCATCCACCCGAAGTAAACCTTTAGATTTTTAACAAGAACAAACGCCACGCTGGCCTTGGCATCAACGGGCAATTTGTTCTTCCGCTTCAACTCAAACACGTACCCGTTAGTATAGCCCAAGGCATTGAACACAGACTCTTCGGCATTGTCAAGGATTTCGTTATCCAAGTAATACTTGATCCTCTCGCATACAATACTTGAGGTTGAAATATCATCATCAGGGTTTCCGCTGGCCACCACCGACAACAAAACGTATCCATTGGGGGTATCGAAGGTTGTTACCTTGCTATTGTTGATTTGGTTGCTTTCCTTAATGGATGCATCTAAAGCGGCGTATTCAAAATTTTTAAGTTTCTTGGTAATCATTTTCGAGTAGGTTGGAGGTTCCGGCATCAAATGCCTAAATTTTCAAATAATTTGCAATGTATGAAAAAAACATAAAGTAAAGCTAATTGCAATTTTTGGCAATAACGAAAAAATCTTCCAAGGTCAATCGCTCTGGCCGCAGGCTCTGAAAATCAGCAGGCAAAGCATCCCAGTTAATATCTAAACACCTCAATGAGTTCTTCAAGGTTTTTCTTCTTTGGTTGAATGCCGTTTTAACTACAACGCGAAGTTTATTGGGGCTTACAGGTAGCGATTCTTCCTTGCGTGTCATCCTAATTACAGCCGACTTAACCTTTGGGGGTGGGTCAAAAACGTGCTCGCCTACCACAAAAAGAATTTCAACGTGGTAAAAGGCTTGGGTAAGTACGCTTAAGATTCCGTATGTCTTATTTCCTGGGGACGCAGCAATGCGCATGGCCACCTCTTTTTGAAACATTCCGACAAGTTCAGGAACCAAATGGCTGCTTTCAAGCACCTTGAATACAATTTGCGAGGAAATATTGTAAGGAAAATTCCCAATTATGGCCATTGGCTTCGCCCCCGATACCTTTTCAAGGTCGATTTTCAGGAAATCATCTTCCAATAAATTGTCGCCAATTTCTGCGAACTCATCTCTAAGGTATGCAATTGAATCGCGATCCAACTCCACCCCCTTCCAAGCAAAATTACCTTTCAGCAAGAATTTAGTTAGCACCCCCGTGCCGGGGCCAACTTCCAATACTTGTTCGTATTTTCCAAAGGTTGTTAGGGAGTTCACTATCTTGCGAGCAATGTTATTGTCGCAAAGGAAGTGTTGTCCGAGAAACTTCTTTGGTCTGACTGATTTCTTCATGTTAACTTATGACGATTCCCTTAAATATCTCCACCTGTTACGAGCAGTAACGCTATATAGGCTGCCTGGATAGGATTGAATAAGCTGAAGATAAAGTTCGCGGGCCATCTCATTATCCAAAAAAACCCTTTCATGAAGCTCTGCCCTTTTGAAAAGAGCCTCATCGGCCAACAATCCGCGCGGATGGTTTTTCACAATCAGGGCCAACAACTCGTCCGCCTCTCGATAAAAACCCTGCGAAATTTTAATTTCAGCTCGGGCAATTAAAACATCATCAGCAATTTGGTGGGTTGGAAAAAGGATGGTAACTGAGTCAAGGAGGTTGGTTGCCTCGTCAAACCTATTCATGAATGCCAGCATTTCGGCCCGAGCGTACATTTGCAATGGTTCGGTTACCTGGTGTTCGCCAATATTATCCTGAATCTTTAATGAAAGCTTTATGGCGTCGTTGGCAATAAGCCTTGAGGTACCCGCCTTTAATACGTCCAATTGAGCCTTGGCCCAATCAAACTCCCCAATGTAGAAAGACAACCTGGCATTCTTGAACTTGGCCTCGTGAGCCAAGGGATGGTCCCTGAGTAGCTTGTAAACTTGTGAGTAAAGGAGGGTGGCATCCCAAACTTGTCCTGCCAACAGGAGGATGTCAGCAAGTTCGATCCTGCACTCCGCCAGGGTAAGTTGATTCATTCCGGGTAAAAGGAGTGTCTTCTCAAGTAAGTCGATTGCTCCTTGCGAGTTTCCAAGGTAAAAGGCTTGAAGGTTTGCCAAATTTCGGACCAGGCCGACGGTTTGAACACTAGTCCCAAACTCCTCCAAGGCTTTTAGGTATTCCTTTTCCACTTCAACCAGATCTTTTCTGACCATCTGATATCCAGCGGTGGCCTGCTTGAACCTAACGGTTAACAATCCAATTTTTGCATCAAGGTAGTAAGCCGAGCTAGTACCCTTTTCAAGAAGATACCTATAGGCATCGGCGGCAACGTCATACTCCTCGTTGGAGGTTGCCAAAATGGCCACGTTCACCACCAACTCTCCTTCTTGCCTAAGTCTCCTGTCTATGGCTCGCGCCTGAGTAAAAGCCAACCTGAAATCCTTCTGCTGAATGGTTAGCCATAGTAACATGTGAGTGTACATTAGATTGGAGGGATGGCGTTGGGTTCGGCCAAGCAATACGGTACGGAGGGCGTCATTTTTCTCAAAGTTGGGATCTATGGCAATTACGTCCTGAAGCACTCCCTGCACTTTCGACATTGAGGACTTGTCAAATTCGAGGTAATCGATGTATTCGTTCATCATGGATGAGAAGTCCCGACGTTGGTTGTGAAGATCGGCAATGCTGAAGTGGAGGGAGTGTCTATCGCCCAGCAGTTTCCTGCCTTTCTGGTAAGCCTCGAGTGACAGGTCAAGGTAATTGCGACTTCGTAATGCGGCAGCCAATGATTCAACCTGGTCGGGATCAGCTTTAATTGATGAGATTAATTCGGTAAACTGCCTTTGAGCCTCTCGGGGTTTACCCCATCTATCCAAAATCCAACCAAGATCCACCTGGTAAGAAATGTCGCTTGGTAAAGACCTAGCCCGATTTTTCGCCAACCGTTCGGCCTTGCCAAACTCCCTGAGGTGGAAAAGGCACTCAAGGTAGTTTTGGTAAACAACGGGTGTAAGGTCTACTTGTACAAGCTTCTCGTAAATGGCCGAAGCCTTTTGGTAATCGCCTTGCCTAAAGTATTGAGCGGCCACAATGGCATCGGTGCTACCTTGGGAGAAAGAAATAAATGGCAATAGTATTACAATAGCAACAACCAAGCTTTTCATTTCAGTTAGTATAAACCCAAGTTATAAAATTACCTGGTAAAGCTGTGGGTAAAGCCACCCTTCAACTTCCAATTTCCACGGGTAGGGTTACCGTACAACCCTTTGCAACATAAAAAAATTGCGCCGAAGAAGCACAATAGCGTTGAAGAATGGCCAACCTCATTTTATCCTATAACCTCAAAGCCTGTATATTGTTGTAAGACCTTGGGGATTTTTATTCCTTGAGCGGTTTGGTTATTTTCCAAAAGTGCTGCCACAATTCTGGGTAACGCGAGGGCGCTCCCGTTGAGGGTGTGGGCCAAAACGGGTTTTCCATCATCGCCACGGTAGCGGAGTTTCATTCGGTTTGACTGAAACGTTTCGAAATTCGAAACTGAGCTTACCTCCAACCACCGTTGCTGGGCCGCAGAAAACACCTCGAAATCATAGGTTAAGGCCGACGCGAAACTCATATCGCCTCCACAAAGCCTCAAAACCCTGAAAGGCAGTTCGAGTTTGCGCAAGACCTGAGTTACGTGCTCCACCATATTTTCAAGAGCCGCATAACTGTCTTCCTGACGTGTTACCTGAACAATTTCAACCTTGTCGAATTGATGCAAGCGGTTTAATCCCCTCACATCCTTTCCATAACTACCAGCCTCTCTCCTGAAACATGCAGAATATGCGGTGCATTTAATTGGCAACTCGTTGGCTTGAATTATCATTTCCCTAAAGAAGTTGGTAACCGGAACCTCCGCGGTTGGGATAAGGAACAGGTTATCCGACTGAACG
The DNA here is from genome assembly GCA_964624065.1 of uncultured Bacteroidales bacterium. Classification (GTDB taxonomy): domain Bacteria; phylum Bacteroidota; class Bacteroidia; order Bacteroidales; family UBA7960; genus UBA7960. The sequence continues at coordinate 48,942 of CAZUWF010000009.1, read as the reverse complement.
TGGTACATTTGTCCTTCCTTGTCGGGCAACTGACCGGTTGCGAAGGCCGAATCCTCGTTTACGACCAAGGGGGGCTGGTATTCGAGGTAGCCCGCCTCCACAGCATTATCGAGGAAAAACGAAATAAGAGCCCTCTGAAGCCTAGCACCTTTTCCCTTGTAAACAGGGAAGCCAGCACCTGTAACCTTTGTGCCGCAATCAAAATCAATTATGTCGTATTTCTTGGCAAGGTCCCAGTGTGGAACGGCGCTAGGATCAAGAAGCGGAATATCGCCCTGGGAGCTAACAACCACGTTGTCGTCGGCTCCCCTTCCCCTGGGCACCATTTTGCTGGGTATGTTGGGTAATGTAACCAGTAAATCATCCTGATCCTTTGTAAGTTGGTCCAACAAGTCTTGCAAATTTTTGGATGCATTCTTAAGTTCGGCGGTTTGGGTTTTCAGCAAATTGGCTTCCTGTGGCTTGCCCACCTTGTATAGGGTTCCTATTTCCCGTGCCAAGCGATTGCCCTCTGCCAAGGTGTCGTCGAGTTGTTTTTGAGTTTGCCTACGCTGGGTGTCGAGGTCAAGGATGAGCCGGACTGTTTGGTTGGCATCCATATTTTTCACCTCGAGCCTTTCTATTATTTCGGCAGGGTGGTTTCGGATTAGGTTTATTTCTAACATTGTTGATCGGATTGTTGTTGCAAGGTCAAAATTAAGAAGAAAAGTTTATTAAGTTGTCGGCTTGTTGGGGTAAACAGGGTTTAGAAGCTTGGATTAAAAAAGGGCTGCCAAATTTTTTGACAGCCCTTCTTCAAATAGGATTGAAGCCTACACGGCTGTGGTGGGCTCAACTGATACGAATGACTTGTTATTGGCTTTTTTGGTAAAAAGAACCTTTCCGTCGGTGAGTGCATACAAAGTGTGATCCTTGCCAATACCCACATTGTTGCCGGGGTTGTGCTTGGTTCCTCTTTGCCTTACAATAATGTTTCCGGCAATTGCATCCTGCCCGCCAAAAATTTTCACACCAAGGCGCTTACTGTGCGACTCGCGACCGTTCTTGGAGCTACCTACCCCTTTCTTGTGTGCCATAATATTTTATTTTTTCTGGTTTCGTTACTAAGAGATTATGCAACTATCTCGTTTATTTGAATTTGAGTGAGGGGCTGGCGGTGTCCATTCATTTTTTGATAACCCTTCCTCCTTTTCTTCTTAAATACAAGAATTTTGTCGGCTTTAACATGAGCCAAAACCTTGGCCTTAACCTTTGCGCTGTCAACCACAGGGGTTCCAACCCTCACGTTGTCGCCATCGGCCACTAGGTAAACTCTATCAAACTCAAGCTCGGCTCCTTCTTCTTGATTTACAAGGTTAACGTAAAGCTTTTGATCCTTGGCAATCTTGAACTGCTGCCCACCTATCTCTACTATTGCGTACATTTTTAATGCTTTAAATGGTTTTCTAATAACGGGGTGCAAAGATACAAACTTTTTATTTACCAGCAACTTGTTTGGTAAAACTTTTTTATGGTAATACTAACTTGCCTAGAAATGATCATTGGAAAACAAATTTTCGAAGACATTTAGCAATCAATACATCCCGTAAACTATTTCACCCGCAACAGCCAACCTGAGCCTTTTTCCCAAATCTTGGTCCATAAAGACGCCGGTGCGTTAGACATAAAGACCCCAAACAAAATAAGTAGTATCCACAAAACATAAACCAAAAAGAAACTTTCCCCATCAACAAATCCCCAGGCAATGCTTACTATCGGCATCATGTAAGTAACCGTGGAAGCAAAAAGGGCCGAAACCCTTTTTATGAGCCAATTGAATGCAATCATGCTAATAGCCGTTCCGAAGATTGACAAAAGGGCAACGTAAAAAAGACTCCTGTAGCTTTCGGGATGCGACTGCAGCGTGGAGAGAAATCCCGTTCCACAAAAAAGGTAAATGGTAGCGGGCACACCAATTATTGTGAAAGAAACGGAGGTGATGGTTACCGAATCGAACTTAGCCAAGAATTTCTTTATGAAATTGATGTTGGTGGCGTAGAAAATTGTGGCCAGCACTACCAAAAGCCCAAATATGGCATTGCCACCGCCATTGGCATAATTTACAGCCGTGAGAAGGCCAATGGCACCGATCAACCCTACAATTACACCAATGACATTTATCAACCTAGCCCTTACCGAAAAAAACAACGCCCCAATTATCAAAGTGAATAGTGGCGTTGGGGAGTTCAAAACCCCGGCTAAGTAGCTGTCTATGTTTGATTGCGCTATGGCAAACAAAAACGGAGGCAGCCCACTACCGATTATTGCAGAAATCGCAAAATACTTCAGCTGGTTCAATGGAACTCGCCTTATCTTGCTTATTGCCAACGGCAAGAGGAACCCGAATGAAATGGAGATTCGCAACGCGCCCAACTGCATTGGGTCGAAGGAGACCAAACCCTTCTTTATTAAAATGAAACTGCTACCCCAAACTACCATAAGGGCAAATAATACAAGCCAATCAACAAGCGCGGGTTTTCCTTCTTTAACCATTCGTTTCATAAAATGGGTGCAAAGATAATTGAAGTTTGGGATGTTAAGAAGGTGATTTGTTGAGTTGCCGTCAGAATTAGGCATTTGGATATGCAGTGGTAATTGCTTGGAAATGCACTAATAATTGTTAGGCTTGGCCACCATTTGATGATATAAATCGTTTTCATACCTTTGCCGGCCTTTTTATTTTCGCCCGGGGGAAACAATGAACCTTGAGCTTTGGTACAAATTTTTTTCTTGGTTCTTAATCTTTAACTATAAGCTGTTCACACTTCGCTGCTTTTCTTTTGCGGTTAGGCTTTTGTCTTTTGACTTTTTTCTATACTTTTGCCCCACGAGACTTAACAAGCCTAATTTTATGAACGGATTTTTGGTATCGGCCCGCAAATACCGACCTGCCACCTTTGATACAGTAGTTGGTCAGAAATCTATTACCAACACTCTCAAGAATGCCATTCGCCACAATAACATTGCGCAGGCATTTATTTTTACCGGCCCTAGGGGTGTTGGTAAGACCACTTGTGCACGAATAATGGCCAAAACCATCAATTGCCAAAACCTTACCGAGAAAGTGGAGGCTTGTAACCAGTGCGAACCTTGCAAGGCGTTCAACGAATCCAGTGCTTTCAACGTCCACGAGATTGATGCCGCATCAAACAATTCGGTTGATAACATTCGACATTTGGTTGATGCCGTGCGCATCCCTCCCCAAATTGGCAAGTACAAGGTTTACATCATCGATGAGGTTCATATGTTATCTTCTCAGGCATTCAACGCTTTTTTGAAGACCCTAGAAGAGCCTCCGGCATATGCTAAGTTCATATTGGCAACCACCGAGAAACACAAGATAATTCCCACGATACTCTCAAGATGCCAGATTTTTGACTTCGCTCGAATTACCGTTGACGATATTGCCACGCACCTTCAATACGTTGCCCAAAAGGAAGGTGTAAATGCCGACCCAAACGCATTGAGGATTATTGCTCAAAAAGCTGACGGAGCTTTGCGCGATTCCCTTTCTATCTTCGACCAAATGGTAAGCTTTTCGGGCAACGAGCTCTCCTACAAGCACGTGATCGAAAACCTCAACGTGCTTGATTACGATTATTATTTTAAAATTACCGATTACGTTTTGGAGGAGAAAACATCGGAGGTATTGCTATTGTTGAATGACATAATATTTAAAGGTTTCGAGGGCTCAGAATTCCTTACCGGATTTGGCGAGCACCTTCGAAACTTGCTCTTGGCCAAGACTCCTGCAACCCTTGGGCTAATTGAAGTAAGCAACGATGTGAGGGAAAAATACCTCATCCAGGCCAAGGCTTGCGAAGCCGATTTCTTGCTAGGAGCCCTTGATTTGAACTCCAGAGCCGAACTGACCTACAAGGAGAGTAATAACAAGCGTCTGACTATGGAGTTGACCTTGCTTCAGATGGCAGGCCTCGTAAAAAAAAAAAAACCTGAACTAATCCCGCCCAAAACCAACTTGGTAAACCCTGACAAAGGATTTGGAGCCAGAGGTTTCACGGTAGAAGAAACGCCAAGCACCCGAAAACTAGCCCCTGAAGTTAAAAAAGAGGTAACTACTCCCCTGCCTCATTTTCACGAACCTGCAAAAAAAGAAGAGGTCTCCACTAACGAGGCATTGGAACCTGTAATCGAAGAAAAAAAATCTGTGGCAAGAAAGCCTTTCAAGCCAATAAGCTTGAAGATACATAGTACTGAGGATGAGGATGAAAATTTTATTGAAGAAACCCAGGTTAGTTCCGAAAACCTACCCAACGAGTCCATCAACGAGTCAAAATTCAATGAGGTTTGGTCAGAAATGGGAAAGATTTATCAAGATCAAAGCCTAAGCCTTTTCGCAGCCTTAACCACCTATCAACCAACCATTGACGAGAATTGCAATATAAGGCTTAAGGTTGACAATGCCATTCAGGAGACAATAATTTTTGAAAAGAAGCCCGAACTTCTGGAATTCCTCAGGAACAGGCTCAGCAATTACCAGGTGCAATTGTTCACTGAACTGGTAGAGGTAAAAAACCAGAAAAAACCCCTGGATCCCAAAGAAAAGCTCGAGAAGTTAATACAAAAAAATGCTCAATTAAAAAACTTGTACAACGAACTGGGGCTTGATACATTATTCTAAACTGACAAACCTTTATGTTAGCCTTTTTTAACTAAATTCGTTGACCATTATTTTGTAACTTTTTTAACTTTGCACAGCTTTTGTTAAACATTTCCAATAACCAATTTTTTATGATTAAAAAAATCGCCAAGAAGCTATCGGCTAGCTTGCTTCTTATTCTTGCCCTTGGGCAAGTCCTGAACGGGCAGGCCAGAAGGATTGATTTCGTCGAGTACAAGCTCGGCAACGGGTTGCATGTAATACTGCACCAAGACAACACAACCCCTAACGTGGTTGTGGAAATAATGTACCATGTAGGGGCAAAGAACGATCACCCCGACCGAACCGGTTTTGCACACTTTTTCGAGCACTTACTGTTTGAAGGCACGGCCAACATAGGCCGGGGTGAGTACTCCGAAATTGTAGAAAGAGCCGGAGGACAGCTAAATGCAGGGACCTCATTTGACTACACAACCTATTTTGAGCTACTTCCTTCCAACCAGCTCGAGCTTGGGCTGTGGCTGGAGTCCGAAAGGATGCTCCACCCGGTGATAGACTCGGTAGGCATAACCACCCAAAAGGACGTGGTGACCGAAGAAATGAAGCAGACTCGCGATAACAGGCCATACGGAAGATTGCTCTCCGAGCTGCTAAAAGCATCCTACACGGTTCACCCTTATAAAAATGATGTACTTGGAATGGCCGATCACATTAGAGCAGCCACCCACGAGGAGATCAATCTTTTTCACGATACCTATTACGTTCCAAACAATGCCGTGCTTGTTGTAGCAGGCGACATAGTTATTGAAGAAACCAAGAAATTAGTTGCCAAGTATTTTGGCGATATTCCAAGGGGACGCTTCGAAGTCAAGCACCCATCGCCAAACGAGCCTATCAAAACGCAGGAAGTCAGAACCACTCAGTATGACAACATTCAACTGCCAGCACTAGTCTTAGGCTACCCAATTCCTGCACAAGGTTCCGTTGATTACTATGCTATGAGTATGCTAAGCACCCTTTTATCGCAAGGGCAAAGTAGCAGGATGTACAAGGCCCTGGTTGATCAAACCCAGAAAGCCTTGCAAGTTATGGCTATTCCTCTTGGTCTAGAACATCCCGGTTTGTTCATAGTGTTCGGAATTCCAAATATGGGAGTAGGGCTCGAAGAACTTGAGGCCGGAATGAACGTGGAACTTGAACGGGTAAAAAATGAATTAATATCCGAAAGGGAACTACAAAAGTTGAAAAACCAAATGGAGAGCCAATTCGTAAACAACAATACAACCATTTCGAGTAGGGCAAGTTCGTTGGCAACGTACCAAACTTTTTACAAGGACACCAACAGGATTAACACCGAGTTGGAAAATTACCTAAAGGTTACTCGCGAGGACATTAAACGGGTGGCAAACGAGTATTTAAGTCAAAACCGCAGGGTTGTGTTGAATTATTTGCCCAAACCAAAAGAATAGTATAGCAACCAATAATTTTTAGAGAAAATGAAGAAATTACTTTCAATATTAGCACTATGCCTCTTCTTGGTTTTGCCTTCGATGGCGCAATTAGACAGAAGTAAGAGACCAGAACCAGCTCCGGCCCGCGAAATTCAACTTGGAAAATTCGATTCGTTCAAACTCAAAAACGGGTTAGAAGTAATAGTTGTGGAGAACCGCCAGGTACCTGTGGTATCGTTTTCGATCAGGCTAAACCGCGACCCGTTGGACGAAGGTAAAGCAGTGGGCTATGCCAGCCTTGCCGGGGCTCTAATGCGCGAGGGAACAAAAACCCGCACCAAGCAACAAATAGACGAGGAAATTGACTTCATAGGTGCAACCATTAGCTCATCGGCCACAGGGATGTTTGGATCATCGCTAAAACGAAACCAAGAAACCTTGCTCGAACTAATGCAAGACATTTTGCTAAACCCTACATTCCCAGAAGAAGAACTGCAGAAAAGACTTACCCAGGTACGCTCGGGTTTCGAAGCCAACCGAAACGATGCCAATTTTATTGCCAACAATATTAGCACCGTAACACGTCATGGCAACCACCCTTACGGGCAGGTTCAAACTCCCGAACACCTCGACAATATTAACACCAACCTGCTTCGACAATTTTACAACACTTTCTTTAAACCAAACAATGCATACCTAATTATTGTGGGTGACATTGATACCAAGGAAGCAAAGGTAGTTGCCAACAAGTATTTCGGAGGGTGGAAAAAGGGTAAAGTCCCTACAGCCAAATATACCACCCCCAAGGCTCCAGAGGGCAACAGGGTAGCGTTTGGTGCTCGCTCGGGCGCAACCCAATCGGTTGTAATGGTTACCTACCCCGTGGAGTTTACCCCTGGAAACCCGGATGCGATAAAAGCCTCTGCCATGAACACCATATTGGGTGGTGGGGCCTTCTTCGGCCGGCTAATGCAAAACATACGCGAGGATAAGGGTTGGACTTACGGTTCCTATTCAAGGTTGAACACCGATCGATTTATTGGAAGCTTCTCGGCCCAAGCCGAAGTGCGAAACAGCGTGTCGGACAGCACGGTTATTGAAATTTTGGGGGAAATGCGGAGGCTTGTCAACGAGCCAATTGATGAGTCAACCTTGCAAATGGTCAAGAACTTCATGTCGGGAAATTTTGGCCGTTCGCTCGAAAGGCCACAAACGATTGCCGAGTTTGCTTACAACACCAAAAGATTCAAACTCCCAAAGGATTACTATTCAACCTACCTTCAAAAGCTAAGCGCTATTACTGTTAAGGACATTCAGGATATGGCACGCAAGTATCTAAAGCCTGAAAATGCAATTATAGTTGTGGCAGGAAACATTGATGAGGTTCCCGAAACACTACGCAAGTTCAGTGCCACTGGCAAGGTTGAGTTTTTCGATCCTTTTGGACGTCCTGTTGCCCCTCCGCAAGAATTCAAAGGCGAAATAACCGCCCAACAAGTGTTGGATGCATACATCCAGGCAATCGGGGGCAAGGAAAAACTAGGGAAAGTAGAGGATTTGTGGATTAAAATGCAAACGGAGATGCAAGGTATGCCCCTTGCTATGGAAATGAAGAAAAAAAATCCGAATATGTTTTCAATGTCTGTTTCAATGATGGGCAATGTAATTTCTCAGCAGGTTATGAACGGGGCCAAGGGAAAAGAATCCGGAATGGGAGGCGCCAGAACCCTCCAAGGTGATGACCTGGCACAATTAAGGGAACAGGCTTGGATCTTTCCAGAGTTGGAATACCAATCTGCGGGATTCCAGTTGGATCTTACAGGAATTGAAGAAATTAACGGCAAGGAGGCATACAGAGTAAAGGTCGTTAGTCCTTCCGGTAAGATTTCTACCGATTACTACTGTAAGGTGACAGGGTTAAAATTGCGCAGTTTATCAACCCAAGATAGTCCTATGGGTCAGTTAACAATTCCAACAGATTATGAAGATTACAAGGAGGTAAATGGCATTTTGTTCCCATTTTCTGTAAAACAAACAGTGGGGCCACAAGTTTTGAACATGAAGGTTTCGGAGGTTAAAGTAAATTCGGGCCTTACCACCAACGACTTCAAGGTGGATTAGGTCGAAGAAACAATGGAAATTTGAAGCCGCCCCGTTTTGGGGCGGCTTTTTTATTGCTTTTGCTGCTTGTGCAACTTAACTTCCAGCCGCCTTTTTCCTTTTCTAGATAGGCATTTGATCGAAAATTTGTGGACAAGCACCTGAATAGCATAAGAAGGTTGGGTTTCAGGAGTCCTGTCAAACTTCTATCCTGCTTTTCTTTCGTTGGATCACGCGCCCACTCGTTGATGAAAAACCAGGGGTTGAAAAGTCAGGAATTGGGGAAGGTCAGGACGATAATTCCTCAGCGGCTGGCTGGATATTTGCCTTGGAAAAAACCGGGATAGGAAGGCCAAACCGATTTACGCTTTCTGGTAGGGTGATTCTGAGTTGTCCGGTTCAATGTGGCAGTGACCCCTCGGGCGACATTTTATTTACCAGGATCATTGTAGATCCTAGCGAAGCTTCCCAAATCAGAAATCCTTCCGGAAATAAAAAGGTAATTTGATGTTTTTCGTGTCTGGGATTGTCAAAAGCGAGGCAACGGAACAGGTGGCGTTTGTAACTAATTTATATGGTTACTCTGAGGATATCTGACTCCATTAAGGAAATTAGGGTTAGTTTTCAACGTTAATGGAAGCGTTGTTTGGTACTCCCCCGAACCTCCATCGGCTTTCTACACCCCCCAAAAAAGCTTTTGGTTTCATCGAATAGTTCTTGCCCTTGGATGGATACCTTGCCCTAGTTGGCACCAACAACAAAACTGACACCCCTTACGGGAGCTTTTCCTGGTCCTTGTTCGAACCAAATTGTTGTGGAAGATCATAGCTATTTGTTTCAATAAAGATTGGGTGAATTGACCTTACAGCCAACCTGCCTGAACCAGACACCAAAAACCAGCCATTTAAGCGCTTAGTTAGAAGCAGAATGCACCCGGAGTATTGTTTGTGAGAGTTGGCATACTGTGGGTTAAGCTCGAAAAAGATTGCAGAAAGTTTCAACGTTGTTTCAAAAAAAGGGCTTTGAAAAAAAAGTTTTGTTAAAATGCACTACCTTTGGTTGTTAATTATATCCAAAATGGCCAGAAATAGCACACCAATAGGAGATAAAATAAACACTGGGATTAACTTCTTGAGGAAAGATATTTGGATACTGCCCCTAAAGGAGCTTCCAAAAGGCAAATCCCTATTGGTAAAATATTTGCGTATCCTCCTGCTTGCCTTTAAGGGAGGCGTGGAGGACAACCTCTTTTTGAGGTCTTCGGCATTGACCTTCTATACCCTTCTAAGCATAATACCAATTGTGGGTTTGGCTTTTGGCATTTCAAAAGGCTTTGGACTCAATGTGTTCCTTGAGGATCAATTGCGTGGTGCACTTTCGGGGCAGGAAGAGGTTTTCGATTGGATAATGGGATTCGGCCAGTCAGCTTTGGAGAGTGCACGTGGTGGAGTTGTGGCGGGTGTAGGGTTGCTGGTTTTGCTTTTTACCATTTTTCAGGTAATGCTAAACATTGAAGAATCCTTTAACGAAATTTGGCAGGTAAAGAAAGTTAGACATTGGTCGCGAATGATTAGCGACTATTTTGCAATAATATTCCTGGCACCATTCTTTTTGGTTTTATCTGGAGCGGCAACTATTTACCTTAATGCACAGGTTGCCGAACTGAGTCAAAACTTCAAATTACTTGGGTTCCTTGGACCCTTGCTTCTTTTCCTGGTAAATTTAGTCCCCTTTGTTTTGGTATGGATCATGCTGACCATAATTTATATGGTAATGCCAAACACCAAGGTGCGATTTTCGTCGGCATTCCTCGCATCGGTCATTGCCGGAACCATGCTTTACTTTTTTCAGTGGGCTTACGTTTTCTTTCAAGTTGGGGTATCGCGATACAATGCCATTTACGGTAGCTTTGCGGCCCTCCCACTCCTTCTGATTTTCTTGCAACTGGCGTGGCTTTTGGTGTTGTTTGGTGCCGAAATATCCTACGCATACCAAAACGTTGAAAAGTACGAGTTCGAAACCGAATCGCAAAATGTAAGCCCTTCGCGTAAGAAGATTCTTTCGGTTTACATCCTCCATTTGCTCATAAAGTACTTCATGGATGGAAAAAGCACTCCAGATTCCGAAGAAATTTCCACCCGCCTGACAATTCCCAATAGGTTGGTGAGGTCCGTTTTAAACGACCTGATCGAAGTAAATCTAGTAAACGAGGTACAAAAACCCAAGAAAAAGGAAGTTGGCTACCAGCCCGCCCTTGATATTAACCAAATTTCAATACAAATGGTAACCGAAAGGCTTGACAAGAAAGGAATAGATTTCAAACCGTTTAACAGCAGTAAGGTGCTTACCTCAATTGAAGACTCAATGGCACACTTCCAAACGGCAATTCAATCCTGCCAAAAGAACTTCTTGGTAAAGGATTTGTAGCGAAACAAACCTAACAAGGTAAATTCTAAAAAATACTCCTGTCACCGGACATTTTTAAACCACAAAAAAACACAACACCTGCCGCATGTTTTCCAAAAAATCAATTTTTGCTTTTACGGTAATGGCTTTTTCTGGCCTAACGGTATTTGGCGCCCCTGTTGAAAGCCCAACCAGATTCAAAAAGCCCGAAGAAAGCCAAGCACCAGGAATTTGCCATGAAAAAATTGTTGACGATCGGGTTTATGACAAATTGCTTGGTGATACCGTTGCGATGATCGAATACATACATCAAAGAGTATTGAGTATTGACACCCACGTTGATACACCTTTGAGGCTATTGCGTAGCAACCTTGACCTCACAAACAGAAACCTCGCACGAGAGGGTGGAGGGAAGCTGGATTTTCGGCGAATGGACGAAGGTGGTCTGGATGCCGTTTTCTTTGCAGTCTTCCTGGGTCAAGGATCCTTAAACGAGGCAGCATACGAAGAGGCACTAAGGCGCGCTTTAGAAATATTCGAAACCATCAACTCAACAATGGCAAAAGCCAATGAACTTGCAGGGTTGGCCCTCAAACCATCAGATGCATTCCACCTCAAGCGAAATGGAAAAAAAGCGGTTTATCTTGGCGTAGAGAATGCCTACCCACTAGGTATGGATATTAATTTGGTTGATAAATTTTACCACCTTGGGGCTAGGTATATTGGGCTTTCGCACACATTAAACAACCAAATTTGCGACTCATCAACCGACCATTCCGGCCCAATTCACAACGGACTGTCGGAGTTTGGCAAGGAGGTGGTTAAACGAATGAATGAACTTGGAATGATGGTTGATGTCAGTCACATCTCCGACAAGGCGGTTCAAGATGTTTTGGAAATCACAACCCTGCCGATTATTGCCTCACACTCCAACGCAAGAGCGATTTGCGACCATCCGCGCAATCTTTCTGACGACCTGCTTGTGGCAATTGCAAAAAACGGCGGGGTGGTTCAGGTTTGCCTATTGAGTGCCTACGTAAAAATTTTGCCGCCAGACCCAGAGCGAGATCAAGCTATGGAAGACCTTAGGAAAAGGCACAACAACTTTCAAGACCTTACCGACGAGCAAATGGAAGCTGCCCGAAACGATTGGTTCCAAACCGATCGCAAGTTCCCCGGACCTATGGCAACCGTAGCAGACCTAGTTGATCACATAGACCATATAGTGAAGGTTGCCGGTATTGACCACGTAGGAATTGGTACCGATTTCGATGGCGGCGGGGCACTAATTGACTGCTACGATGTTTCGGAGCTAAAAAACATCACGCGCGAACTATTAAGACGGGGCTACACATTTGGTGAGATTGAAAAAATATGGGGCGGAAACTTTATGAGGGTTTTCGAGGCGAACCAAAATATTGCCAAATAGGAAGAAAATCCTAATAAAAACTGCCTCCTCAGGGGTTGGCGGTTAGCCAAGCCATCAAAATCCCAGCAGCTACTGCTGCGTTTAAGGATTCGGCGGACTTCATTCCCCCGCCCGGAATCGTTACTTCATTGGTAAGGAAATTCATCACCTCTTCCGAAATACCCTTTGACTCGTTTCCAATAACCAAAATGGAGCCACTTGCCGGCTTGATATGGCCTATTGGATCCCCTTTTAGTGTTGCTCCAAAAATAGATTTTTGCCCCTCAACTCCCCTTAAAAATTCAGGCAGGTTCCTATATTGGACATTCATCCTAGCAAAGGATCCCATGGTTGCCTGAATAGCCTTGGGGTTGTAGAGGTCGGCAGTTTCTTTCGAACAAACCACCTCTTTTATCCCAAACCAGTCGGCGGTTCTGATTATGGTACCAAGATTTCCCGGGTCTTGGATTTTGTCAAGTACCAGGGTTGGATGCCCTGTGCTTGCTCCAAAATCATAATTGACAATTGGCATTTTTACCACTGCCAAAACCGCCGGTGGGGTTTTGAGGGTGGTTATCCGCTCCAAATCCCTTTTGGTTGCAATATGTATGGGCGCCTTGCCAGGAAACAGACCCGGGTTTGCTTCCATCCAGCCAATGGTGGCGAATATTGCCTCCACAACCAGTAGCGATTTTGGAAGTTCCGAAACCATTTTCTCCCCCTCTACCAAAAATAAATTATTCAGGTCCCGAAACTTCTTCTGGTGCAAGCTCTTTACGAATTTTATTTGGGTGGCAGAGAGCATTTTAAAAGGTTACTTGTCAAAAACAATTTCGGATCCCCTCAGTATATTTGCTTGCCCTGGTACTAACCTACTGATAGTTAGCAAAAAACATTCAGGCAATCCACCGCGTAATTTGTGAAAAATTTAATTTAAGTGGTTTTATTGCAAAGTTATGCAATTCTACAAAAAAAGCCCGCCAAATATTGGCAGGCTAATTTTGCTATCCTGTACGGGTTTCTAAGTTACTCGGCTATTACTTCGAATTTGATGTCGAACCTTACCTCCTTGTGCAGGTTCACTTTTGCGGTGTAAACACCTACTTCCTTAATTGAATCCCCATCAAGGAGAATTTTCTTGCGATCGAGGTCAATGTCGTACTGTTCCTTGATTGCATCGGCAATTTGCATTGAGTTTACCGAGCCAAAAAGTTTGCCGGTCGAGCCCACCTTTGCACCTATTTTAACGTGGATATCGCTAAGCTTTTCGGCAAGTTTCTCGGCGTCTTTCTTGATTTTTTCCTCCTTGTACGAGCGCTGCTTCAAGGTTTCGGCAAGCTTTTTCTTTTCAGAGGCAAGGGCAATAACGGCCAATCCTTTGGGAATGAGGAAGTTAGTTGCGTAGCCTGGTTTTACGTTTACGATATCGTCTTTAAAACCCAAATTGGGAACGTCTTGAATCAAAATAATTTCCATTGTATTTCCTCCTTATTTTAAAAGATCAGCTACGTATGGCATGAGCGAAAGGTGACGTGCGCGCTTGATTGCCTGGGTAACTTTGCGTTGGTATTTAATCGATGTACCTGTGAGGCGACGTGGAAGGATTTTTCCTTGCTCGTTTACGAACTTCAGCAAGAAGTTGGGATCTTTGTAATCGATGTACTTTATGCCTAGTTTCTTGAAGCGGCAATATTTTTTCTTCTTAACGTCAACGGCTATTGGAGCCAAATATCTTACTTCTGAATTTGATGGATTGTTCATTTTCGCTAAAATTTAGTGATTTGCCGACATTTACTTGGTTTCGGTGACTTTAGGTGCATCCTTTTCAACTCTTTTCCTTAGGTTGTAGGCAATGGCGTGTTTGTCCAATGCCACTGTCAAAAAGCGAATGATTCTCTCGTCCCGCTTGAACTCTAGTTCGAGTTCGGCAATAACCGACGTGTCGGCCTTGAACTCAATCAGGTGATAAAAACCTGTTGATTTTTTTTGGATGGGGTAGGCAAGCTTACGAAGGCCCCACTGGACCTCGTGAACTATCTCAGCACCCTTCTTGTTCAGGAAATCCTGAAACTTTTTTACCGCTTCCTTCATCTGTTCATCAGACAAAACGGGAGTCATAATGAAAACGGTTTCGTACTGTCTTAGCATTTTTTACAGCTTTTAATTAATTGATTTACTTGTTAATTCTAGTTTTTTAAAACGGACTGCAAAGGTAGTGAAATTTTTTTTTCAAAAAACCTATGCAGGAGTTTTTTTATATGGCTTGCAATTTGGCTGCTTTTCTCATTTTTATAATTGGTTTGCAGGCAAATAAATCCCCGGGTTTATCCAAATCAAAGCATTTATGGCTAAAAGAAGGTTCAGATCAAAACCGAAAATGAAAAATTGGACGATTTTTCCTTCTCCATCCAAAATTTGCTGAATTGGTTGAAAATGCTCGTGATTGGTTTTGGAACACTGGCGTAGCAAATCAGGCTGATTTTCACAGGTTTTAAATCCTTCTTCACACCATTAAGCAGCACAACATAGGTTTTAATGTTTTTGGTTTACTCGTTCAATGCCATTGGTCCAACAAGTTTCGGGACTATTGGCTTGCTTTCAATACTTTTTCCAAATGGTGGTAGCCAATGCCGAAGTAATCTTTGGTTAATCTCAGCTTTTCAAGTATTTCTGATTTTTGGGTATCCAAAACTTTTCCCTTTTTCGACCCAATGATCAATATGTTTTTGGGAGTGTGGGCATCGGAAACGAATTCCAAAACTTTTACATTATATCCAAAGTATTCAAGAATTAGTGCCCTTATCCCGTCGGTAATCATTTCTGATTGGCGTTCGAGAAAAATGCCGAACCTCTGCAAGAAATCAAGTTGGTTGTCTGGCTTATTCCTTGAAATTTCCTTGCGGATTTGTTTGTGGCAGCAAGGGGCCACCACTATTAGCCGGGCGTTGCAACTAATTCCTTTTGCTATGGCGTCGTCGGTGGCGGTATCGCAGGCATGGAGCGCTATTAATACGTCAATGTCGGAGCTTGCGTAGCTATCAATACTACCCTGCACGAAACTAAGTTTGTCGTAGTTTGATTTTTTGGCAATATCGTTGCAAAGGTCAACCAGTTCCTTCTTATGCTCAACTCCCGTTATAATTGCATGAATTTTCAGGTTATTGATTAGGTAGTCGTATAGTGCAAAAGTGAGGTAACCCTTTCCGGCACCCATATCTGCTACATTTATGGTTTTTCCTTGGGGTAACTCTTTAAGCAGTGAGCTCAAAATTTCGACGTAGTGGTTTATCTGCCTGTACTTATCTTGAGCACCGGGGTAAACACCTCCTTCCTTGTTGGTTATTTTCAGCTCGTGGAGGTAAAGCTTGTCAGTGGTTTCAATAATTCTTTTCTTAGACTTATCATGGTCTGTTGGTGGCAGCGAAGCGAATGTGGGTTTCTTGCTAAAAATCCTGCAGTTATTGCCCTTTTTAATTTCAATGCCGATGTCACTATTCAGCGTGAAAAGTGTGGCGGTCCGAAATCCGCTTTTATTTAGCAAACTTTGGACTATTACCATAGCTTCTTCAAAAAAATAGTTTTTTACTATATCTTTGGACTTGTGCCTGAACGTAAAACTCAACTTAGGTGTATTCTTTACAATTGCAATTTTGGCGTGAGCGGCAATGAGGTCTTCTTGGTTTCCGTGGTAGTTTGCCAGGTTCAGTTTTACAAAGGAATTTTTCTTTAGGCTTTTGGAGATTTCGGAAATAAAGCTATCTGGGGAGTTCATGGGCGGGAAAACAATTTTATGGGTGGCTGTATCGGTCTGATTCTTGCAAGCAAAGGTATTAAAACCTATGCGAAACAATTGAGTTTGATGGAAACAAGTAAAGAAGAATAAGAATAGAAATTGGGAGTTTGAAAAGAGACGCCAGTTAATTCAAAATCAACAGGTTTTTATCAATCTAGCTGTTTTTTGCACAACATCTTGGGTTGCACCGAGAAAGGGCACTAGCACCCAACAGTGAAATAACCCCCTGTATTCGAAGTAGTTTAGATAAATACCCGCTTCAATTGCCTTTTCTTTAAACCTTTTAGCGTCAGCATTAAGCATTTCGTGAGTTGCAGTGAATATTGAGATTTTTCCTAAACCTTTCAGGTTGCCATACAAGGGACTTACCCTGAAGTTTTTTATATCATGGGAACCCGCATATTTTTCTCCGGCCTTTTTTAACCCTTTCAAGCTCAAAACCTTTTCGGTCTTTTCCAATTTCTTTAAATTTGGGTCGGTCATTGATGCGTCAAGCCAGGGCGAGTAAAGTATGAGGTGGTCGGGCAGTGTTTTTCCTTCATTCCTTAATTGTTGGGCAAACCCCATTGCCAGACCCCCACCTGCCGAATCGCCCACGAAAACAATCCGCTTCGCGGGGTTTTCTTCCAAAACTTTATCGTGTAGTTTGTCGAGAAAAGTGTATGTGTCGGTGCAGGTAAATTTGGGTGCCAAAGGGTAATCCGGAACAATGATTTTTGCCCCTGTTTTTTCGAGTAGTTTCGCTATGAGTGGCCAATGGAGCAACGTAAGGTTGGAAAAATAAGCTCCGCCGTGCAAATAAATTACTACTACTTCGGGGTGGTGGGATTTGGGGGAAATGTTCCAAACAATTCGTCCATCTATAGTGGAAACCTTCACGGTATTTTTCCGCTCAAAGGATCTTGGAATTTTTGCTGGAGTTTTCCGGTACTTGTCTTTTACAATATTCCTGTCCATTCGGCTTTTGAAGCCTACCATTACAAGCAAAAATTGAAATAGTTTGGATGCGAAAACCGACCTATTTTCTGTTGCTTTTTCAATTTTTCCCATTAATGTGGTGTTTAAAAAGGCCTGGGCTTGCTCTTCATAACCTTGTCTGCGGCAAGTTTACCGGTAAGGATCGACATTGGTACACCGGCCGGGCTGTATGCCCACTGGCCGGCCTGAAAAACTGATGGGAGGGGAGTTAAAACCGAGAGTGCCCCGTGCTGTATTTTGTTCCTCACTGGCAAGTCCTTATGAAACGCCCATCCCACTATTGCACCTTCTGAGGTGCCTATACGGTTTTGGAAGCTAAGTGGATTGAACGAGAACCGACCAATTATCTTGCCCTCGAGTATAGGATAAATTGTTTCGGATAAGGTGGCAATCATTCGGTTTTCAAATTCGACAACAAACTCTTGAAGCCAGCCTGCCTCCTTGGCCTTTCTAAACAACTCATAATCTGCAAGAAGGCTTATTATCATTCCGGTTTTTCCGGGAGGCACCAAGCTGCTATCCTTGAGACCCGGAATTGATATCTCGTAAGTATTGAGTGAAGTGAACCTATCCATCCACTTCAACACCTCTTCTTTCGGAGTAGCTTCGAAGTTTGCAATCAAAGCGTTCAAGTCGGCTCGATGTGTTTGATCCAATCCCTCTCTTGATGGGGTGTAGAAAAAATGACCGTTGGCAATTTTTCCAAAGGTTTCTAGTGGTTCGTCGATCTGCAAGTAAAGTGAAATTACCGACTCGCTCCCTCTGTGGACCATCATTTTAGCCTTCAACTTTTGGGTCCTGGCTTTGACTTTGGTCGGCAGGTTTCCCAAATCGGTAATGTTGTATAGGGTTTTGAGGTCGGCTGCCCAAATCAGGTTTTCGTATGTGTAGGCATTCCCTTGGTCATCGATCACAATTTTTTTATCGGCAATAACCTCCTTGGCTAGGGTTGCGTTTTTAATAGTTCCGCCAAGTTCAATGATTTTTTCTTTGATCGATTCTGAAAGGGTTCCCACTCCACCTTTAGGATAAAAATAGTCGAGGTAAAGCGAAAAATAGCTCAAGGCAAAAAATGAAGGGGTGCCTTTGAAGAAGTGTTGTGAGATAATATCTCTAAGATGCCTGTCATTAATGATTTTCGCAAGGTACTCTTCAACCGGTAGTTGCATCCGGTTTATTTTTCCAACAGTAAGGATGAATCTAGGGAGCCAGGGCAATAGTTGAGTGAAAGCATATTTCAAATCTCTACTTACATCCTTGAAGGCAGGGTTTTCTATGCCGTATAGAATCTCCATGTGCTTCATTACCTTTTTGATTGTCCTAAAAAGGTGGTCTATATCCTTATGGCTACCGGGGTAAAACTCCCTCAGAAGTTCACGGTACTCCTCCAAACTATTTAGGTCTTCAACGTGCATTACCTTTTTCTCGATGCCCAACGAAACCTTGCTTTTCATTACCTCCATTTCAATGTTTAGATCCTTGAGAAATGGAAAAATTATCCCAGCATCTTCTAGTGCCCTGGCTCCTGCCTCAAATTTGAAACCGTTTCGCCAAAAGGAGTTGACCAACCCGCCAACCTCGTGGTTTTTTTCTATCAATATAACTTTTTTTCCCGCCTTGGCCAAATAGGCCGTAGCTGTCAATCCTGCAATCCCGCCTCCTACAACAACGGTATGGTAATTTTTTGGATTCATCTCCATGGTGTTTTTTGAAACAAATACCTCAATGTCAATTAAGGCCGGTAATTTTGAGTGTTTCGGTCCAAAGTTCATTGGCAGCCTCCCTGTCAACGGCAGGTGGCGCAGGATCCTCGGGGGTTGTTAGGTTGAAGAATTTCCCGCTAACTCCCTCAATTTCTGGTGAAACCCCCAGGTAATACAAGGCTTCTGCCGATACCTGAGCCGATTTCAGGGCTTTGTCCAAAAAATTTCGCTTTAACCACTTGTAAATTGGTCCGTTTTCTTGACCAGTGTCGGTTTTAACTGCTCCGGGGTGCATGGTGTTTATGCTTACTCCCGTTCCCTTGCGATGGTCTTCAAAAACCAACATTGACAATAGTTGAGCTAATTTGGCCGAACCGTAGCTTTTCAAGCCCGAATACCTCCTCTTTTCCCAGTTCAAATCATCCAGCCTCAAACCCCAAGCGGCAAATCGGTGCCCCTCGGAGCCTACCATGATGATTCTGGCCTTCTCCTGCTCCCTTAGTTTTGACATCAACTTGTAATTCATAATGAACGAAGAAAGGTAATGAACTACAAGTACCTTTTCAAACCCTTCGGAAGTAAGCTCCCTCTTGGTAAGGTAAACGCCAGCATTGTGAATTATTACGTCAATCGGGCTATTAATCCTTGAAAGCTCCTCGGTTACCCTGTAGGTGTCCTTCAGAAGGCTCAAGTCTGCAATCTTGTAATCGCATTTAACGTTGAATTCTCCTTCGATTTCGCACTTGAGTTTTTCTGATTTTTCCTGGTTTCGGTTCACGCACAAAAGGTTTGCACCCATTGCTGCGTACTTTCGTGCAGTGTGGTAACCGATTCCAGATGTTGCCCCGGTTATTACAACAAGGTTGTTCCTAAAATCCTCCTGGCAAGCTTTCGGATCGCGCATATTGTTTTTTATCATCGACAAAATGTTTGACCACTTGTATTGACCAAAATATTTTCTTGTTCTCTTCTTCATGGGCAGCTCATCAACCGAATTTTCTTTTCAAAAACCTGCGGTACATTGTACCGAAGCGCGGTATGTTGTTGAAAATGTCGCCCCAAAGGTCGTAGTAATCCCTTTGTTGAATGATCAACCCATCGTGGCTCAGAACCAGTTTGGTTGCGCCGAACATCGGGGTGTTGGGGTATTTCTTGAACATCATTGTCATTACCCAATCAAACATTATAACGTTTTCGTTTTGAGTAATTGACACAATTTCCATCTGCAACTGCTTGGTACGCTTCGTGAGGCGGTTGCACATTGCCACAAAATCATCAATGCCTTCTATGCGCTGGATTGTGTCTTGAAAAACAATGTCTTTGTGGTAGTATTTGAAAATATGCGACCAGTCGGGCTTGCCCTCGCGGTTGTAGGTCTGCGACCACAATTCTTTGACGGTGTCAATGTTTAACTCAATCATTTCATCATCTTGGTTTTTGGGCACGGTTCCTGTTGTTTCCATATTCATTTGAAAAAAGGTTAGAAGTATTTTGGCTTAACCCTAATTACCATTGATTCTTTTAGTTCAAACAGGGTTTTGGGAAACTTGGGCGGGCCAAATGTCATACGTGGATTATTGGAGAATCCAAATCCCTCCCTGGGAATACCTAGCCAGTTGGTGTCAATTTCGTTGTTTTGGTTTTCATCGTGAATAAACCTGAAGGAGTACTTGCCCGGCTCCAATCCATCAAAAACAAAAACACACTTTTTGTCTTGTATTGCTGTGGATTGGGCTGCAACCTGTTCTTGCTCTTGATTTTTGAGTTCAATGTGAACAATACCTTTATTGTTTCGAAAGTTGAAAACCTCCACTTGGAGTGTCACCTGGGCAAATGAAAACTCAATTGCTAAAACAAAAAAGGCCATTATTACAGGCTTTTTTTTCATATCAATTCAGGTATTGATTATCATTGTTTTTAAAATCCTTCTAGGCACCTTAAAATACTTTGAAAAAACTTGGGAATTCTTTGAACGACCATTGAGCAACAATCCACTATGATTCAAACCTCTGAATTCAAAAATCACATTCTAGGGGCTTCTTAAAAAAACTCACAATATCTATGGAAGCGGGTCACCAACTTTAATGTCGCACCTGTGCCACGGCTGGCCATGGGGTGGATTAACGGCGGGCTTTGGACCGGTGTTTGCCGGATCTTGATTGTCAATAACAGGTTGTTTGACCTGCCCTTCAAGGGGGTTTGGGGGAATTATGGGTGTTATTATTTCTGGATTTGAGGCAACATTATTGGTAGTTGCCTGAGTGCTGGTGCTTCGAGGAGGCGAATCTAAGGGTGCACCAACGTCAATGTCGCACCTATGCCAGGGTTCCCCGTGGGGAGGATTCAACTTTGGCTTCACCCCTGAGTTTGCAGGCGATGCACTTGGGCCAGATTGCGCCACGGGTTGGTTCATATTGGAACCCGTGCTTTGGGGAGCCGAATTAAGAGGTGCCCCAACAGGAATCTCGCACCTGTGCCAAGGCTGACCGTGTGGTGGGTTAAACTCGGGCATTGGCCCAAGATTCGCATTTGTTGGATTAGTCACTGGCATTCCTGCCGTGGAGGTATTGTTTTGACCAGGAATGGCATTAAAAAAAGCCCCTTGGCCGGCCACCGGCATACGGTTTGGTACAAGTCCTGATTGCACAGCATCATTTTGTTGGTCAGGAGAGTAAAATAATAAAGCAAAAAATCCAATTGCCCCAACAATCGCAAAAAGCTTTTTCATTTCAAAATAAATTGAGGGTAAGAAAATTACGCACTTAATAGTTTCTGAACACGATATTGATTGGCAAAGTAAATAAAAATTTCGATCGAATTACCAATGACCGGTTACAATAATCCTAACCCAATAGGGAAGTAATTGTTTAATCAAAACGGATAAAACATTACCAGCAGGCTTCTACATTTATGCAAGAAGTGCCGGTAAAAATTTTTGTTGAAAAAATTATACACGATATTTTAAAGGAAAGGGTATGATTTTGTACTTTTGAACTATGGAAACAAAAAAGGCAAGAAAAACTCAAACCTTGGCCGACAAGTGGGAACGGAAGCCTGGTGCCATTGATCACCTTAAGCACGGGAGGGTGCCGCCGCAGGCCGTTGACCTTGAGGAATCAGTGCTGGGAGCAGTTTTGCTGGAACAAAATGCCCTCAATGCCATAGTGGAATTTTTCGAGCCTGAGTTCTTCTACAAGGAGGCACACCAATTGATTTACAAGGCCATAAAGAAACTTTTCAGCCAGTCGTTACCGGTGGACATTCTAACTGTGGTGCAAGAGTTAAAAACATCGGGCGACTTGGAGCTGGCCGGTGGCGCTTACTACATCTCCCAACTTTCAAATCGGGTTGCATCTGCTGCAAACGTTGAATACCACGCAAGGATAGTGCAGCAAAAATACCTGCAAAGAGAACTCATAAGCATCTCGTCTGAGGTAATAAGGCATAGCTATGAGGATACCACCGATGTTTTTGACATTTTGGATTTTGCCGAGCGAAACCTATTTTCGGTGAGCGAAACCAATCTGAGGCGTAACTACAACAAGATGGTTGACCTCGTAAAGGAGGCAATGGAAGAGATAGAGAAGGCCACCAAGCAAGACGGGAACATTAGCGGGGTTCCTAGTGGTTTTTCGGCGCTAGACAACATTACGGCCGGATGGCAAAGGTCTGATTTGATTGTACTTGCCGCTCGTCCAGGTATGGGAAAAACCGCCTTTATGTTAACAATGGCACGAAACATTGCCGTTGAAGGAAAAATGCCGGTTGCAGTATTCTCCTTGGAAATGACCGGGGTGCAACTTGTAAAAAGGTTAATATCAAGTGAATCGATGTTTGCTGCCGACAAGCTCCGCAAGGGTAAGCTTGATCAGGTTGAGTTCCAGCAGTTAAATGCTAGAATTAGCGCCCTAACCGATGCCCCAATTTACATTGACGACACTCCAGCACTTGGTATTTTCGACCTTAGAGCCAAGGCCAGGCGCCTTAAATCGCAGCACAACATACAGATGTTGATTGTCGACTACCTGCAGTTAATGTCTGGCGGAGCAGACCACCGTGGCAACCGTGAACAAGAAATTAGCAACATATCCAGATCGCTCAAAAGTCTTGCAAAGGAATTGAACATTCCAGTACTCGCAATTTCACAACTTAGCAGGGCAGTTGAAACCCGTGGTGGAAATAAAAGGCCTCAACTATCCGACTTAAGGGAATCGGGTGCAATTGAGCAAGATGCAGATATGGTTTTGTTCATTTATCGACCCGAATACTACAAGATTACCCAAGACGACCAAGGTAATTCCACCGAAGGGCTTGCCCAGTTGATAATTGCGAAACACCGTAATGGCAGCACGGGCGATGTGGACCTATTCTTCCACGGGCAGTACGCCAAGTTTTCTGACTACCACGGTTCCAGTCTTAAATTTTCGGATAAACTACAGCCATCCAAAAGGTTTGATGGCGATGAGGGTTTGGTTACCTTTCAATCCAAACTAAACGAGGACGAGACTTACGAAGATCCTCCATTCTGATTTTCCAAGGATTTTTTTATACATTTTTTTACAATGGTGCTTTTTAGGAAGTTTATTGTTTGTGCCTTGTTGTGGATGCAAATGGCAGCAGGTTTTTCGGCTCATATTTTGGTGCCTATGGACGACTCCCAAAGAAACCACCTCAAGGCTTACGGTATTGCCTATTTGGTCCTAACCAAGAATGTTGAGGTTAGCTGGTTGCTAAATTACCGTGGGGGTAGTTTTATGTTTCCACACAGCCGGGTTTTTGAAGAGGAGTGCTTTGCCAGGGGGGTTACAATTCAGATCATTGCCAACATCCAGGCCGATGCCATCCTAGAGGAGATTTCCAACCCCAACGTGAACAAGGAGGAAATTCGGCTTCACAAGGTGCCGCGTATTGCGGTTTACACCCCACCAAACACCCTTCCTTGGAACGATGCCGTAACCTTAGTGCTAACCTACGCCGAAATACCCTACTACAGGATTTACGACGAGGATGTTGTAAGGGGTGTTTTGCCTATGTACGATTGGCTCCACCTGCACCACGAAGACTTTACGGGTCAATATGGCAAGTTTTGGGCAAGTTTCAGGAACGAACAATGGTATCAGGACGATGTGAAATTTCAGGAGGGTATTGCCCGAAAGCTTGGGTTTTCAAAGGTGTCGCAAATGAAATTGGCCGTGGCAAAGAAAATAAGGGATTTTGTTTCCGGAGGGGGGTACTTGTTCGCAATGTGCTCTGCACCCGAAAGCCTTGACATAGCCCTTGCAGCTGATGGGGTGGATATTTTGCACGAGGTTTTTGATGGCAGCATAATGGACCCAGAGGCACAACAAAAATTGGACTTTTCGAAAACTTTTGCATTTCACAATTTTATCATAAATACAAACCCGGCGATTTACGAAAAATCCAATATTGACGTGGTCAAAATTAACCGAAATGAATTGTCCGACTTTTTTACACTTTTCGAGTTCTCGGCAAAATGGGACGTGGTGCCCACAATGTTGGCTCAAAACCACGCCACAGTTCTTAAGGGGTTTATGGGGCAAGCCACAGCTTTCAGAAACGAAACCATAAAACCCAACGTGACTATCCTTGGCGAAACAAAGGCAAAAAACGAGGCAAGGTACATTCATGGCTCCTTTGGAAACGGAACCTTTACTTTTTTGGGAGGACACGACCCCGAAGACTACCGGCATTACGTTGGCGATATCCCAACAGATTTGGATAACTTTCCCAATTCGCCAGGCTATAGGCTTATCCTCAACAACGTACTGTTTCCGGCAGCGAGAAAACAGAAGCAAAAAACGTAATGGAGAAGGAGTAATAAATGAAGGGGCGAAAAATTGGCAGAGAAGATGGAAAAAAATAATTTCGAAATTCCAACCTTTAATTTAAAAATTGTAAGATGTTAATGAAGTTTTTACTTTGTGGGAATGGCTCAATTACCAAATTCGAACTCAAAGTCGATTAATTTAGGCCAAACCAACTAGTTACCAATAACAGTCTAAAGCACGTAAGGAACAACCCAAAACATACAATTTTCAAAGCGCCAACCTTATCAACCCATAAGCCCACCCACGCATCACCATATCAGCCTATCAACTCTTTATCCTTTGGTATGTAAGGAAACTGTAATCATGGGGGTTCTTTTCATCTGACTTGTGGTCAATTCGTTCAATTAGCTTCCACTTGCGCTTATCAATTTTAGGAAAAAATGAATCGCCATTAAAGGAAGCATCTACTTCGGTTACACGTAGGCTTTTTATAACCGGAAGGTTGATGGCCTGGTCATAAATTTGGGCTCCACCAACAATGAAAACCTCTTTTGGCCCTTTGGCAAGCTCCAAGGCTTCTTGGAGCGATTTGGCCACTTCAACACCATAGCCTGCAAAACTTGTATTTTTGCTCACTACAATGGTTCTTCTCCCTGGAAGGGACCGGCCAATTGATTGGAAAGTTTTGCGACCCATAATAATGGTATTGCCCATTGTGGTTCTCTTGAAATGCTGCAGGTCGGCAGGCAGGTGCCAGGGGAGTTTGTTATCGGCCCCTATAACGTTTTTCTTGGCCAAGGCCACAATAATGCTTGCTTGCAATCCTTCCATTGTATGTACAGTTTTGATTTAAAAGGCTAAACAGCCACGGGTGCCTTTATGTGTGGGTGGGGTTCGTAACCTTCCAAGTAAAAGTCATCAAACTTGAAACCAAATATGTCCTTCACCTCAGGATTGAGTCTCATAAATGGCAGCCTTCGTGGTTCTCGGCTAAGTTGCAACTTGGCTTGGTCAAGATGGTTAAGGTAAAGGTGGGCATCGCCAAAGGTATGGACGAACTCGCCGGGCATTAATTCGCAAACTTGGGCTAGCATTAGCGTAAGCAAAGAGTATGATGCAATGTTGAAGGGAACGCCCAAAAAAACATCGGCACTTCTTTGGTAGAGTTGACACGACAACTTCCCGTTGGCAACGTAAAACTGAAACAGCACATGACACGGAGGGAGGGCCATCTGGTCAATTTCGGCTACATTCCAAGCACTTACCAGAAGTCTTCGCGAGTCGGGGTTGGTCTTAATTTGGTTTACCAACTGCGAAATCTGATCAACAACTTTCCCGTTTGATTGCCAGGAGCGCCACTGGGCACCGTACACCGGTCCAAGGTTGCCATTTTGGTCGGCCCATTCGTCCCAAATATGCACATCGTTTTCTTTTAGGTACTTGATGTTGGTCTCGCCCTTCAAAAACCACAGCAATTCGTGAATAATGCTCCTTAGGTGCAACTTCTTGGTTGTAACTACCGGAAATCCTTCTTCCAAGTTGAATCTCATTTGGTATCCAAAAACACTCAACGTGCCTGTACCAGTGCGGTCGTCCTTCCTGATCCCGTTGTTTAAAATATGTTCGAGTAATTGGTGGTATTGCTTCATTAAACTTAATGGGTATGGATAATATCTATTGAAACAGCCGACGGCTCAATCCGCGGGCTTTTTTAAAAGGATCCATTTGCTATAGATAAATCCTCAAAGCATATCACTACCCAAGTACTACACCCACCATCGTGGCACTCATTAGTGCGGCAATGGTTCCACCAAGAAGGGCTCGCAAACCAAACTTGGAAAGCTGAACCCTTTGCCCGGGGGCAAGTGAGCCTATCCCCCCAATTTGGATTCCAATACTTGCAAAGTTGGCGAACCCGCAAAGGAGGTAGGTTGACATAATTATTGATTTTGGGTCGGAAAATGCTCCAGCAGCCTTCAATTCGGCCAAGCTCGTGTATCCAATAAATTCGGTCATAATGACCTTCTCTCCCAGAAGCCTCCCTGCAAGAGTTATGTCCTCCATGCTTATCCCTATGAGCCACATAATCGGACTAAAAGCATACCCGAGGATGAATTGTAATGATAACCTTGTGTATTGTCCGTTTGAAAATTCTGCAATGCTAGAATTCAATCCTGTTAAATCGCCAATCTTTCCAGCGGCGAAGTTGAACAGGGCAATGAAGGCAATGAAAACCAACAACATTGCAGCAACGTTGGCTGCAAGTTTTAGACCTTCGGTGGTGCCATTGGAAATTGAATCAAGAACATTGCTCCCTATCCTATCCTTCGAAACCTCCACATCGAGGTTAATTTCTTCGGTTTGCGGAGCCAGAATTTTGGCAATGACCACTGCACCTGGTGCGGCCATGATTGATGCCGCCAGAAGGTGTTTGGCAAAGATGAGCCTCTGCACGGGATCGTCGCCACCCAAAAACGCAATATAAGCCGCCAACACACCAC
Organism: uncultured Bacteroidales bacterium; assembly: GCA_964624065.1. Taxonomy (GTDB): domain Bacteria; phylum Bacteroidota; class Bacteroidia; order Bacteroidales; family UBA7960; genus UBA7960. The sequence continues at coordinate 22,153 of CAZUWF010000009.1, read as the reverse complement.
CGGCCATTGTGGCCATTCCGCCAGTCATCACAAGCAGTATCTCCGATTTGTTCATTTTTTCAAGGTAGGCCTTGATCATCAACGGCGATTCGGTTTGACCTAAGAAAATGTTTCCTGCCACCGACAAGCTCTCGGCACCCGAAATCTTCATCGCCTTGGTCATTAGCAATGCCAAGACATAAACCACCTTTTGAATTATACCAAGGTAAAAAAGCAGGCTGGTAAGTGCCGAGAAGAAGATAATGGTTGGCAATACCTGAAAGGCGAAGATGAAGCCGTAGGTTTCTGTGTTCAAGAACCCGGCAAAAAGAAACTCTGTTCCTGCCTTTGAAAAATCAAGTATCTTGACGAAAGCCTTACCTATTAACTCGAAAAAACCCTGAACTGGTCCTATTTGCAATATACTAAAGGCTAAAACAGCTTGTATTAGCAGCCCTATTCCCACCACCTTCCAGTTTATGGCCTTCCGATTGTTGCTAAAAAGCCAGGCGATGAAAATAAGTGACATCATACCAATCAAACCCCTGTAAAGCCCACGAAGGCTGAAACCCTGCTTGAAGACAGGTGCTTCTGCCATACCCTCGGCGGTGGCTACATCCTCATCTGTCACCGAATTATTTTCATCAACTTCCTCAGATGCATTGTATTGGGTAACATTTCCAGTAAACTCTGTGGTTTCGGTTTGCTCCACCCCCGGTTTGTTGGGTGAGATTTGTGCAATAACGCCGCCGCCACTTAACACCACAAGCAGAGAGGCAATGATCAATTTTGCGAATAATTTGGTTATAGATTTCATTAAAGAGGGTTTTGGGTTATGATTAATTACTTCTTTCTACGGTTTATCTCGTCTCTTATGCGGGAGGCCTTTTCGTATGCCTCCTCTTTGATTGCTTCATTAAGCTGTGATTGGAGTTCCTCCAAATCAAGCCCCTCAAGGTCGTCGGCTTCCTTTTCAACCTCCGCTTTCAGGATGCCCTCGGGCGAGTACTTCTTTTCAACCTGAAGCACCATACCTGCCTCTTTCAAGATTTCTTCGTAGGTAAAAATCTTGCATTTGAACCTTATGGCAAGGGCAACAGCATCAGATGTTCGAGAGTCAATTTCAACCTGCTTACGGCCATCTTGGCAAATTAGCTTGGCAAAGAAAATACCCTCGCTAAACTTGTAGATGATTACTTCCAGCAAGTCTATGTGGAATGCTGTGGCGAAGTTCTTGAAAAGATCGTGAGTGAGCGGTCTGGTGGGGTTCATTTTTTCGAGCTCCACTGCAATAGCCTGTGCTTCGTAACTGCCTATTATTATCGGCAGCCGCCTTTTTTTGCCTACTTCGCCTAGGATCAAGGCATAAGCTCCAGATTGAGACTGGCTGAAAGATATCCCGATTATTTCAAGTTCAATCTTTTTCATTTCATTGCTTATTGGCAAAGGCTAAGGCAGCTAAAATCCCCCAAATGTTGATTTGCGAAAAGCAAATTTACAAAAAAACATATTGAAACATTGAAAGGGGAAAAAATTTGAAGATGATGGATTGCTAGAATTAATCGCCAAAAGGCAAAAATTCCCGGAAATGGCTTATGGCGAAATAATTACTAAGAATAATCAAAGTCTAACCAAGCCAATACAATAACCTAAGGACAATGCTAAAAGATTGATTAATATCAACCTTTCTTTCAATCAATTGCATTACAGCTGATTGGATCAAAATTAAACCCTCCCAACGCTACAAGACAAGGGTTTTAGAAAATTACCTTGTGGCAATTAACATAAAACTCTAAATTTGCATTGATTAATCAATAATTTTATTTTTACAAAAAAACAAAAAGATGAACTTACCATTAATTTTTTGGCTTGTTCCAATCAGTTCAGTTGTGGCTCTTGGCTTTGCTTACTTCTTTTTCAAGCAAATGCTTGGGTACAGTGAGGGCACGGATATGATGAAAAAAATTGCCAAACACGTTAGGGCAGGTGCCAATGCCTACTTGAGGCAGCAGTACAAGGTTGTTACAGTCGTATTCTTGGTCATTACCCTGATTTTTGCAATTATGGCTTACGTTTTAAACATCCAAAACCATTGGGTTCCATTTGCATTCATTACCGGGGGATTTTTTAGTGGCTTGGCCGGTTTCTTTGGTATGCGTGCTGCCACCTTTGCATCAGCCAGGGTTGCCAATGCTTGCCGCGAATCGCTAAACGGAGGGCTGAGGTTGGCGTTTCGCAGTGGTGCTGTGATGGGTTTGGTTGTTGTTGGACTAGTATTGCTCGATATTTCCATTTGGTTTATCATATTGAACCTTGCCATTCCCGAAGCTTCGGCGGGGATGAAGCTTCTTACCATTACAGCTACAATGCTTACCTTTGGTATGGGTGCCTCCACGCAAGCTTTGTTTGCTCGTGTAGGTGGGGGAATTTATACTAAGGCTGCCGATGTTGGTGCCGACCTTGTTGGCAAGGTTGAGGCAGGCATACCCGAGGACGATCCACGCAACCCGGCCACCATAGCCGATAACGTGGGCGATAACGTGGGCGATGTAGCGGGTATGGGAGCCGACCTTTTCGAATCATTTGCAGGTTCAATTCTTGCCACCGCCCTTCTGGGTGCAGCCGCCTTTGCAGGTGCAGCCGAACTGCAGCTTAGTGCGGTTATTGCCCCCATGCTCATTGCCGCCGTTGGAACCCTTCTTTCAATAATTGGAGTCTTTTTGGTTAGAACCAAGGAAGGTGCCACCATGAAACAATTGTTAAGCTCTTTGGGCTTTGGTGTAAATGTAAGCGCGGGCCTAATAATCTTAGCATCTCTCGGAATTTTGTACTTCCTCAATATTCCAAACTACCTTGGCATATGGGGATCGATCGTGGTGGGTTTGTTGGCGGGAATTGGAATTGGCCAATCAACCGAGTATTTCACGGCATCGGCCTTCAAACCTACCCGAAAGATTGCCAAGTCAGCCGAAACAGGCCCTGCAACACTTATTATTTCGGGAGTAGGTATCGGTCTGTTCTCATCGGCCGTGCCGCTGGCTATCATTGTTGTGGCCATTACACTTGCCTACCTCCTAGCATCAGGCTTTACATTTGATGTGGCAAATCTCAATGTGGGCCTTTACGGAATAGGAATTGCAGCCGTGGGCATGCTTTCAACTTTAGGAATTACCCTTGCCACAGATGCATATGGTCCGATAGCCGATAATGCTGGAGGAAACGCCGAAATGTCAAAGCTCGACCCCAAGGTTCGCGAACGCACCGATGCCCTTGACCAACTTGGCAACACCACCGCCGCCACAGGTAAGGGTTTTGCAATAGGCTCTGCAGCACTTACAGCATTGGCTCTTTTGGCAGCATATTTCGAGGAAATAAAAATTATGTTCGTTAAGTTCCTCGACAGGCCTTTCGAACCTATTAATGGCATCAATGGTGTGGTTCCTGCCCAAGATGCCCAGTTTATTGACTTTATTTACCACTACGAAATCCACTTGATGAATCCAAAAGTTCTCGTCGGTGTATTCTTGGGAGTTATGGCTGTATTTTTGTTTAGTGGTATGACAATGAATGCCGTTGGTCGCGCTGCCCAAAAAATGGTTGACGAGGTGCGCAGGCAGTTCAGGGAGATAAAAGGTATTTTGGAGGGAAATGCTGAGCCAGATTATGCACGGTGTGTCGAAATTTCGACCAAGGGTGCGCAACGCGAAATGATGATACCATCGTTTGCTGCTCTTTTCATACCGGTTTTGGTTGGTGTTGTTTTTGGTGTAGCCGGTGTAACCGGATTATTGATAGGAACCATAACCTCGGGCTTTGCCCTTGCAATTTTCATGGCAAATGCCGGCGGTGCTTGGGACAACGCCAAAAAGTACATCGAAGAAGGGCACCACGGCGGAAAGAATTCCGATGCCCACAAGGCGGCAGTTATTGGCGATACCGTTGGCGACCCCTTCAAAGACACATCTGGCCCTAGCCTCAACATTCTCATAAAATTGATGGTGATGGCCTCAGTGGTAACCGTTGGAGTGGCAGTGGCATACAGCATTCTATAGTTTTTCTTCCCGTGAAAAAGAACCGCCGGTCGAATATTCGACCGGCGGTTCTTTTTTCAAAGGAGGTTTGAAGGGCGCTACCAATTGGAGGCCTTGGTACCAAAACATTTTTAAAAAGCTTGTCGAGCAGTATTTATTTTGATTTTGTGAATATTTGAGTAATCAATCAAAAAATTCTGCGGTTTTTTGAACTACAAAAACACCAAGTCCCAATCTTAAAAGAAAAATTGATTTTTTTACATAACATTTGCTGTTGCTATTTTATTTTTCATAAATTGCAAACGATTTCGGCATTAACAAATTACTAACCAATGGAGATACTACACATTAGTGCGGAGTGCTACCCGGTGGCAAAGGCAGGAGGTCTTGCCGATGTTGTTGGGGCGCTTCCCAAATACCAGAAAAAACTAGGCCACGATGTGTCGGTAATAATGCCATTTTACCACAACAAGTTCAAAGAGGCACAATCGTTCAAGAACATTTTCAAGGGGTATGCCAGGTTGGGCGAAATCACATTTACATTCAACGTGCTGTTAGTCACAGATTTTGATCCGGGGTTTCACCTATATTTGATTGATATTCCCGGACTTTTTGACAGGGAAAAAATTTATTCGTACCGCGATGACACCGAACGTTTCGTTACCTTTCAAACCGCAACGGTTAACTGGCTGTGCTCCTGGGAAAAAAAGATAGATTTAGTGCATTGTCACGACCAACATACAGGCTTCATTCCGTTTATGTTATCAAGAGTGTGGGAATACCGCCACCTATCCTACACCCCCACGGTTTTTACAATTCACAATGGCGAGTACCAAGGCCAATTTAGCCTGGAAAAAGCCCATTATCTCCCCCCTTTCCACTCTTTTTTCCACGGCTTGGTAGAATGGAATGGGGCAATTAACCCTATGGCTTCGGCAATAAAGAACGCTTGGAGGGTAACCACTGTATCGCCAAGTTATATGGCTGATATTAGACACACAATGAGCGGGCTAGAAAGCCTGCTCGAGGCAGAAAGCTGGAAGTGCTATGGCATATTGAACGGGATTGACACCGAGGTGTGGAACCCTGCCACCGACAGGCTCCTCCAATACAATTATTCGGCTATGGATGTTGAAAGAGGAAAACTTGCAAACAAGAAAAAGCTTTGCAACACTTTTGGACTCGACCCAGAAAAACCGCTACTTGCATTTATCGGGAGGTTAGCCTTTGAAAAAGGGGCCCAAATACTGCCCGATTTTGCCTTTAAAGCCCTGACAAGCTACCCTGGCGAGCAAAATTTCTTGTTTCTTGGCTCCGGCGAGGGAAGCATAGAGGGTAGTCTCGAGCAGATTGGGGGCGCCTTTAGAGGTAATTACGCCACCTACATCGGATACAACGAAAAACTGGCGCACGAAATTTATGCCGGAGCCGATTTCCTGTTAATGCCCTCCAAGGTTGAGCCTTGCGGCTTAAACCAGATGTACGCACTGCGATACGGAACAATACCAATTGTTAGAAAAACCGGCGGACTAAGGGACACCGTGATTGATATGGAAGAGGGTGGCTTTGGTTTTTGTCACGACAACGTTACGACAGATGACCTGCTTCACGCCCTTCATAGGGCAAAACACTTTTTCAAAGATCAAAAACTACTTTCAATGGTCAGGAATAGGATAATGGGAATTGACCATTCATGGGAGAAATCGGCCCGGGAATACATCGATTTATACAAAACCATCAAATAACTGATACTATGAAAAAGAAAACGCTAGCAATCATTCTTGGAGGTGGCCAAGGTAGTAGGTTGGCTCCCCTTACAAGCGAAAGATCTAAGCCTGCCGTACCCATAGGGGGCAAGTATAGGCTGGTTGACATCCCTGTTTCCAACTGCCTAAACTCAGGTATAGATAGGATTTTCGTGCTCACCCAGTTCAACTCGGCATCGCTCAACAAGCACCTTAAGAACACCTACCAATTCGGTCATTTTTCCGAATCCTTTGTTGATGTTTTGGCTGCCGAGCAAACACCCCACAACAAGAACTGGTTCGAAGGTACCGCGGATGCCGTTAGGAAGTGCATGCACCACTTCGATACCTACGAGTTCGAGCATGCACTTATACTTTCGGGCGATCAACTGTACCAAATGGACTTCGACGAGATGATAGAAGCGCACGCAAAGTCAAAAGCTGGTATATCTATCGCCACCCTGCCGGTTAATGCAAAGGATGCCGCCGGATTTGGAATTTTGAAGACCGACAATGGCAACCGCATTGTGGAGTTCATAGAAAAACCAAGCCACGATGTTTTGCCACTATGGGAATCGGAGGTGGGAGACGAAATGAAAAGTCAGGGAAGGGTTTATTTGGCATCAATGGGCATTTACCTTTTCAATCGCGAGCTTTTGGAAAAATTGATGAAGGAAGATGCAACAGATTTTGGAAAAGGAATAATACCACAAGCAATTAAGAAATACAAGGTGGCGAGTTTTCCTTACAGTGGTTACTGGACCGACATTGGAACCATCGAATCATTTTGGGAAGCCAACCTTGGCCTTACTGACGAGATACCAAAGTTCAATCTGTTCGACAACTCAAAGTACGTGTATACCCGTGCAAGGATGCTGCCTCCATCAAAGATCTCAGGCACCACGCTTGAAAAAACGGTTGTTGCAGATGGCTGTATAATAAACGCAAGCCGCATCGTGCGCTCGGTAATTGGAATCAGGTCGAGAATAGGTAAGGGGACCACAGTAGAAAACTCCTACCTGATGGGCAACGATTATTTTCAAAATCTAGATGACATCAAATCGGGAAAGCTAGGCGAGGCAATAATGGGAGTGGGTGAGCGGAGTTACCTGAACAACTGTATTCTTGATCGCAACTGCTGCATTGGCGATGACGTGAGAATAAATGGCGGGAAACATTTGGCAGAAACCGAAAATGACCTTTACTGGGTTAAAGACGGGATTGTAATAGTTAAAAAAGGGGCAATAATACCCAACGGGTACTCCATTTAGAATTGTCCCCTGGGCACGGCCGGCGGGTTTCGCAATTAAGGATGTAAAAAATGCAGGCTCATGGTTTCACAAAAAAAAACAGGCCTACTTACTCCTTGTATGTTAAAGTTGCAACGTGAGGAGGTTTTCCGGTCTTGGTTTTTGTAAATGATTACAAAAAAATTCTCACAGGGTGGGAAAATTGCTTTTCCTTCCAGGGCCAATCGTGGTTTATATTGTACCCGCAGTAGTCATAAATGCCTGAATGTTCTTGATCCTGAAAATGGCCTCCAGTTGAGTGGCATAGCGAACAATAGTTTCTTCCCGGGCACCCTGTCCCGGGTAGATTATTATTTTTGATTTTTTATTCCACTGCAGGTACCACGAATTGTTCAAATTTGGCATAAAAGAATAGGGCGACTTGTGGAAATGCTGGAGTCAGGATTTTGGCCAATAAAGTGTTTGGGGTAGTAACTGCAGCTTATGGCCTAAGACCCATCAAAATATTTGGGATGCCTGAGAAAAAACCAACGACAGGCGTGTTGGCAAAGAAGTACCCTAGCTGGATTTGGTTGTAAATTTTGCAAACAAACATTGCCTCCACTGCCATATCGGGCAAGGCTACCCCCGGATAACCAGCCAGTATAAGGAATTCGGTGGAGGTTAAAAAATCTTCAACAACCTTGGTGGGGACAACTTCAATCCCTGCGTTCACGAACCTCTTATTCAATTATGGTTTGGACCGCATATCCTTTATAACATCGGTTTTGAGCCCAATAATGTTGAAATCATTGCTAAGCCTTGCAGCTTTGATCAACCAGAACTTGTTTGAAGGGTCCGGGGGATCGATCTTTCCGTGCTAGTGCTTTAAAGCACGCAACCACGCTTAAAATCTCGTTGTAATCCTCCAGGTTATTCCTTTTGTCACAGTTGGTTAAGGAGTTCTGGATATTTTCTTGAAGGAAATTGTGATCAACATCTGCAATTCCCAAAACGTTGACGGCAGGTTTTCTGCTTAGGTCTTCGATAAACTTTGGTAACTATGTGGGAAATGATGCGAGAGGAAATAAGGCTCGAAAATTCCTTAGTGGATCAGTGTAATTTGCTTCCGATTAGGTGTATAAATTCTTCACGCGTCTTACTCGTTAGAAAGGCTCCGGTAAAATCGGAAGTGGTGGTAACCGAGTTTTGTTTTTGTATTCCCCGCATCATCATGCAATAGTGGTGGGCTTCTATAACCACTGCGACTCCCAATGGATTCAAGGTGTCCTGAATGCAATCCTTTATTTGGGTGGTGAGTCTTTCTTGAACCTGCAACCTGCGGGCAAAAGCATCCACAACCCGAGGTATCTTGCTCAAGCCCACAATGTGCCTGTTTGGAATGTAAGCCACGTGAGCCTTGCCCACAAAAGGCAACATGTGGTGCTCGCACAACGAGTAGATCTCAATGTCCTTAACGATAACCATTTGCTTGTAATCTTCGGCAAACATAGCAGACTTGAGTATCTCGGCAGGGTTGAGATCGTATCCGTGTGTTAGGAACTGCATGGCCTTGGCCACCCGAACAGGAGTATCCAGCAATCCCTCGCGCGAGGGGTCTTCGCCAATAAGCTCCAAAACCATCTGGTAGTGCGAGGCAATTTGACTGATCTTCTCCGCATTGTAGAGATCAACCTTCTTGTAATCGTCCATCGTGTTTTCGCTGGCCATTTGCGAGTTAATTTCTGCAGTCATGTTACCAATAATTGTAGGGCAAAAAACCTTTCCAAAGCTCAATTAAGTATTGTTGAAATGGCAGTTTTCTTTCAAAATTAGACGACGAAGGTAAAACCAAAATTTCATAAAACAAAAAAACTGCCCAAAATCATTCCGATTCAGGGCAGCAGAAGTGTAAAAAGAAACTCTTATTCTTCTACGAGGGCGGCAAGCAAAACACTATCAATATTTTCATCGCTAGGCCTTGGCGGGCGATTGTCGAAAATCAATCCATCTTTACCAATAATGAAAAAAGTAGGTACTCCGCGAACATTGTAGAGCTTGGCAACCTCTTGCTGAAGCCCCGGGGCATTAAGGTGCACACCTTCCAATTTCTCCTCGGCAACTTTTTTCTTCCAGGCTTCCTGATCCTCGTCGAGGGATACGTAAAGGAATACCACGTCCTTGCCTTCCATTCTCTTTTTCAATTCACGCGCACTTGGAATTTGCTGCAAGCAAGGACCACACCAACTTGCCCAAAAATCGAGGTACACCACCTTGCCGGCAAAATCACTCAGCGAAACTTTGTTGCCATTAATGTCGGTAAGGGTAAAGTTGGGGGCAGGCTGGCCAACCGATAGTGCAATGGATGCGCGGTACATTGCTTCAACATGATCCAAGTACTCCTGATTTTTGACCAAACTTTTGAACTCTTCGTATTTTTCAATTGCCAATTCCTTGGAGGCATAGCCAAAAATGTTTTCCATCAGGCCTGCAACGGCTAGTTCGCGGGTTTTGCCTGTAAACATTTCATTGGCAAGCTGAAATTGAGCCGAAAGGTAGGAATCGGCATTAAATTCCTCCTGGCTTGCATTTACCTTCTCCCCTACTTTCTTTTCCAAAACGGTGTTTACGAATGCGATGTAATACTGCGATGTAAGATACTTGTCGTTAAATAGTTTCTTGTCGTCAACAAAACTCATAAAATCGTCGGGTATGTTTGGCTTTGCCCCTTGTGATAGGAAGCCATAATACTCTGGATAATTTAGCAGGCTGAGCTTTTTATCGAACAAGAAATCGGCTTCCATCATCTTCCTGAAAGATTTGTCAAGCTTGTTGGTTCCTTTGAACCCTTTCAAGAATGACAGTTTTTCCTTGTAGGCTTCCTCTATGACAGGAATGAACTCATCGTAATTCTTTGCAAATGTTTCGAAAAGCCACTCCCGGCCATACTTTTCTTGACTATGCTTCATAAAGTCAAAAATAAAGGTGGTCTCGCTGGATTTCTTGCCCGTAACAACCGGAAGTGAATCGGGAAGGAGGGCATCGTAGGTCAGGTTGATGTTGCCTCCGGGAATAAGATATAAAGGAAACTGGGTTGTTCCTATCCTTATGAATCCAATCTTGGCTTCTGGCAGGTTTAGAGTAATGGTGAAAGCTTTGTTTTCGTCAAGCTTTGCACTAACCTCCTCCATATCTTTTGAAATGGCATTCTTTGGGTAAAAAACAGTAACTTCTTCAGAAAAAAGGTTGCTGATAACCCCGCTAACGGTAAAATCGCCTGATTTTTTTGAACCACAGGAAGCGGCAATTATCAGGAAGGATAAAAAGATTAGTTTTTTCATTGTTTGTGTTAAAAAATTTGATTGTTAAGAAATTTTACAATTCGAGAGCACTTAAAATTGCTTGGTCTATAGCATCGCTGCTTGGTCTAGGTGGAACATTGTCGAGGATCTTTCCATCGCGCCCAATAAGCATGAACTTTGGTATACCTCTTACCGCATAGGCCACCGGAACTGGGTGTTGCCTGCCCGGAACATTCAGGTGAACCCCTTCGATTTCCTTTTCGGCCACGGTTTTCTTCCAGGCTTCTGGGTCTTCGTCAACAGAAATGTAAAGGAATACCACGTCTTTGCCTTCCATGCGTTTTTTCAGGTCTTTCAAAAAGGGCATTTGTCTCATACAAGGACCGCACCAGCTTGCCCAGAAATCGAGGTAAACCACCTTGCCCCTAAAATCGGCCATCGAAACGTTGTTACCATCAATGTCGACATGGGTGAAATCGGGAGCAGGGTTTCCTGGAGCCGTGGCTGCAATCTTATCGTGCTCGGCAGCAACGAAATCAAAGTAAAATCCAGAAGGTACTTTTTCCTTAAACTGAGGGTAAAGATCTACTGCCCTTTTAAAGTTACCGTATCGAAGCAGGTCAAGCATTCCCTTTGCAACCATGGCTTCTCTGGTTTTTCCAGTAAAAACCTCATTGGCCATTTTGAAGCTGTTTTCGAAACCAACCTGCATATCGTCAGGGTCAACCTTATTGTCGGCCAGGCATTTTGAAAGGTATTCGGCTGCAAATCCAAAATATGATCTGGATTGTGCGGCCGAGTCGTTGAAGACACCCTCTTCGAGTAGGAAATCATAGTAAGTGTCGGGCAGATTCAATTCTGCTTCCGGATTGCCTGAAGCCCAAATCCTTGGGTAAAGCATCAAGAGTTCGAACTTCTCGTATTTATAGATTGTTTTGAGGCTAGATACGAACTCCTTATCAAATTTTTTATAATTTTCGTGTCCTGCAAGGAAAGACAATTTTGCCGAAAGGGAGGTTTCAAGGGCAGCAGTAAACTCTTCGGGGTTTTTTGTGGAAATCTCGCCAATGAAAAACGACCTTGAATGGTTTGGAAGAATTTCGTTGTTGTATTCAATCAAAAACTCACTTTCAAAATATTTCTTGCCTTTGAGTATTGGTGCATCGTCAGGTAAGCTGGCATCGAGAGTAACGTTTACCTCGCTTCCGGGCAGTAGGTAAAGCGGTATTTCGCGCGTACCAATTTTCAATTGGGCAAATTGGCCTTTAGAAAGCGGCAGAATTCCCGCAAAAGAACCGTTTTGGTCAAGTTCGAGAAACAGGCTCTCACGCTCGTTGGTAACGAAATCCTTGATGTAATACACCTCAACTTGTTCAACGGTTGCGTTGGCAATTTGGCCAGAAATCTTTGCTTCCTCAGGGACACCGGCGCAAGCAGCAACCAGCAAAACGAATACTGGAACGTACACTAGATTTTTCATGTTTTCGGGCTTTTTTATTCAATTTGCAAAGGTAAACAAAAATACTCAGGTTTGATGGACGAAAATCCCCGTCAAAATTTTTAACAAAATTTTTAATTTTGCTCGGTTTTCATGGCATTCCTGACCGCTTGAAAAAAATGATATGACCAAAAAGGGGCTGATTATTCTGCAAATTGCACTTGGCTTGCTAATTTCAAACCCAGGGGTTGCTCAAGAGCAGCCACCTTTGGGTTTTGTAACAAATCACCTTTGCCAGGAAATGGCAATGGAGGTTACTGAATTAATACCTGTAATGTACCGACAGGGCGATATTGATTCGCTATTTAAAGTATTGCACGATTGGGATCTGGTATGTGGGCTGTCAGAGCCACTCCTGCGCACTTACATTCTGCACCAAATATCCAGCAACACCTTTAGCGAAGATTTTCTGCCCGACAACATTTTGGATTACCTCCACGATTATAAAGAGGTAGCTTCCTCCAAAGACCCCGATAGATTTCTGGATTACTACAGTTGGGAGTATGATAGGATTCACCCCACGTTCAGCACTTTTACCACGGAGCTTGCGGAACATTTAGGCGGATACGAGGACCTGAGCGAGACCGAAAGGTTTTTTGTCGATTTTTATTCCAATAACTTCGAGGCTTCCTGGCGAAGTCTTTACGACAAGAAACTTGAAAACACACGGCTAGGAACCATTTTTCACAAAAGGATGGTGGCTGCCTACGACAATCTATTCAAGCCAACAGCATGGCTTTCAATGGGTGCGTGGAGGCCAGGCGGTAACCTTGGATTGCTAGGCAACCACCCGCAAATAGGGATAGGGGTTGGGGCGTCGAGAAAAGGTTTTTTTGCCGACCTTAACCTGGCTTTGGCCTTTCTTGAAAGCAAGAACGAGTATGAGGTTGTATACATGTACCAACGCCACCTTGTAAGGAATTTCACTAATCTCAGCATTTCACTGAGTGCCGGGGTGCAACTCTCATTCAACAGAAGACCTTTTTTAAAGGTTGGCCTTTCGGCTGGTTACGAGTCGATTTTGGCCATAAATCCCGGCCCAGAGCTTGACGATCCTGGCAAGTACATCAATTCCTTTTTACTTGGACCCCTTTTGGAGTTTAGCCTGCCAGTGTCAAAAAAATTATTCCTGGGGTTTTACACAAGGTACCATTTTATGAATTTTGACAACCAGACCGGTACTGTCCTTTCGGGCAACGTGCAATGGCTTGGAGTTAAAGTAGCCACCAAGCTTTTTACCCCTAACAATGCGGGGGAGTCCCGGTGGTGAGTGAGGATTGGCGTGTATAGATCTAAAGGAAAATTGCTGAGGATTAATTGGCATATTATGAATGATGACTTTATGAATTCCGATCCCGCCACCTGATGGTTGGTTGCCTGTAAATGATCGCAATTTCCTTTTTGGCAGCTCATTAGCTTCTTAATCGTTGTGCCCGTCCATTCCTCAACCTGAAAACTTCAAAAACTAATTAAACTTCTCAATTTTCAACGCCTAATTTTTTGTACCAATAAAGTGATAGTCAGCCGGCATTCAAATCTAAGTCGTCGCGAAAGGGTTACTTTTTCGCTTCATTTTACCTACTCTCTGATCGAGGGTGTCATTGCAGGTGTTATCGCCCTAAACGAGTTTGTGTTCGTAAAAAGCCTTTTGGGCTCGGGATATCAGGTTAGCTTGCTTTTTCAGTTTAGCGTTGTGCCGTTCTTGCTTCTAATTGTGTTCAATGAGTACCTGAAAAGGGTCAAGGATGTGCGAAAGCTCCTCAAATACACTGCCATTGTTACCCGGCTACCACTCATCCTGTTGCTTTTCTTTCCCAGAAGCCCCGAGCAATTGGCAGGTGCCTCTGTTTACCACGCCATTTTCTTGGGCGTGTTCTTGTTTTATTTCCTGGCAAATCCGATTGTTTTCCCTGCAATTAACTTGTTCCTGAAGAGTTCTTACAGGCACATTAACTTCGGACCGCTTTATTCGTATGCCACCACGGGAAACAAAGTGGTAATGATTGCCACAACTTTCGTTTATGGCTGGATGCTGGACAAAGATCCCTTCGTTTTTGTATATGTTTTTCCTATTATTGCAGGTTTGGCTATGCTCTCACTATTCGTGCTTTCGCAAATACCCTACCATGAGGTGATGAATACTGAGCTGAGGAGCAATTTTTTCGGAGGGATAAAAAACTCAATGTTGGATATGAAAAGAATCCTTTTGGCAAACATCCCCTTTTTGCACTTTCAAGTGGGCTTTATGCTTTACGGTATTGGGTTTATGGCCTCCACGATGATAATAGTACTCTACTTCAACGAAGCACTTGGACTCAATTACACCAGTGTGGCATTTTATAGGAATGCCTACAATTTGTTGGCAATTGCAAGCCTCCCGTATTTTGGGAGGTTGATTGGCAAGATAGATCCTCGCCGCTTTGCGAGTTATTCGTTCTTGTCGATGGCACTTTTCATTTTTTCACTGATTATGACCAGATTCATAGACCTAAGGGTTGAATTGTGGGATGTAACGCTTTATCTCACGCTGGTTTTATATACCATTTTTCACGGTATTTTTGCAGCCACCATGTCTCTCACCTGGAGCATAGGATCGGCCTATTTTTGCGAACCACACGAAGCCGGTACTTACCAATCAATACATATGGTTCTTACCGCCCTCAGGGCAACCGTAGCCCCAATTATGGGAATAGTTTTTTACCAGTGGTGGGGCTTTTATATCACGTTTGTAATTGCAATAGGTTTCCTGTTGTTGGGCGTGGCTGTGTTAATTTGGTCTGAGCGAAATGTGAAGTTGCAAGTTGTGGGTTAATTGTTAATTTTGTTTAAATTTAAGCAGGTTCATTTCAATTTTTTGGATAACAGTTACACAGGTTTAGAAACATAAAAGTTGACCTTCGGCCTAGCTGTAAAGTTTTGAGAAACTCATTTATAATAGAAACTAGAAGTAAGGTTGAAGTTGGCGGTCATTTTCGGTCATATTGTAGCCGTCGTATTCGAGGTAAGAATCCATAGTAGATTTCAGGGTATTATTTCTCCGAATCAAAACCCGGAAATAGAGTTAGTTGAATTAGATTTGCCAGGCTCGAAAATATTTAAAATCAATGATTATTTGGGAAAAATGTTAAAACTCCAAATCCAAAATGAAGCAATTATAGCCTAAAACTTTCAAACTACACCATACAACCAAAAATGAACCAATTCATTGGCACAATACCTAATTCTGATTTTGCAATTCTCAACCCAGAAGAATCGCACCACGCCATAAAAGTTTTAAGACTTAAAGAGGGGGCAAATGTTGCGGTTACTGATGGTAAAGGCCAATGGTGCGAGGGGACCCTACTGGAGGCTCACGAAAAGGGTTGCTTAATAAAAATCGAAAAAACCGAGATTCAGCCCAAACGAAAGGTACGTTTGCACATTGCCATAGCGCCTACCAAGAACATTGACCGAATGGAATGGTTTTTGGAAAAGGCCACCGAATGCGGCATTGACGAGATAACGCCTGTTTTTTGCGCCAACTCCGAACGAACCATAATCAAGCCCGAAAGGCTTCAAAAGGTTTTAGTGGCCGCCATCAAACAATCTCAAAGGGCATACCTGCCAATTTTGAATCAGGCAATGCAATTAGGCAAGTTTATCGAGGAGCCATTTGATGGCAAGAAACTCATTGGCCACTGTTATTCGGGTGATAAGCTAACCCTTGCCGACGCGATGGCGGCAAATAGGGACACCCTCTTTGTGATAGGACCCGAGGGTGACTTTAGCGGCAATGAGGTTACGTCAGCAATTGCCCGTGGATTTGAACCTGTTTCCTTGGGCAATTACCGCCTGCGCACCGAAACGGCTGCATTGGTTTCGTGCGTATGCTTTAACTTTGCCAACAAAATGTTGTGAAACCCAAAAGACAGCGCCCTTACCTCCCGAACGGAATTTTAACGCCCCATAATTCCTCTTCTCGCCGTAAAGGGTTGTGTGGGTTAGGATTGAAACAGCAAAAAAAATGAAATAGATGAAGAATATTACAATAGTTCTAACAATTTTTCTTGCAATCACCTCGGCATCATCATTTGCCCAATACCTTCAAATCGCCACTCTAAAGTACGGTGGTGGGGGCGATTGGTACGCAAACCCTACGGCACTGCCAAACTTGATAGATTTTGCAAACAAAAACGCCGGAATGTCATTAAGCCAACAACCTGCAACCGTGGAAGTAGGCAGCAAGCAATTGTTTAACTACCCTTACGTGTACATGACGGGACACGGAAATGTGTTCTTTTCTCAGCAAGAGGCCGAAAACCTCCGAAGTTACCTCCTAAGTGGCGGCTTCCTCCACGTGGATGACAATTACGGGCTAAACCCTTTTTTTAGAAGAGAAATCGTGAAGGTTTTTCCGGAACACCAATTGGTTGAACTACCCTTCTCCCATCCCATTTACCATCAAAAATACAAGTTCGCCAACGGATTACCAAAAACCCACGAGCACGATGGCAAGCCACCGCAAGGTTTTGGCATTGTACATCAGGGAACATTAGTTCTGTTTTACTCATACGAGAGCGATCTGGGCAACGGCTGGGAAGACCAATCAGTGCACGGTAACCCTGAAACTGTTAGGATAAAGGCCTTGCAAATGGGCGCGAACATTTTGCAGTACGTTTTTAACAAACCGGATTGATGGGTGGAAATATTAGAAATCATTTATAAGGAGGCAGAGAGTAGCAGGCGGCAACCAATTGGCAGAAGCAATAGAGACCAAATCAAAAATCCTCGGCCGCGAATGATTATAGCCCATACCATGCAGGCGGAGTAAATCCTTTAGCGTTTATACGGTTACATCATCCAAAGCTCTAATCCTCGCACCAACAAATCCTTAAAGGGTTAATCAGAAAATTCGATAAGCCTGTTGCGGTAAATTTCGAAAATGTTTGATCGGCTAACATAGCCTCTATACTTTCCTTTGTCAACAACAGGAATGTTCCACAAACCCGACTTGTTGAATTTGTCCATAACCGTATCCATATTGTCGGTTATGTTAACCACGGCCTTTGGAAAATACATCAAGTTGCTCACCCTTAGTTTTTCATATTTTGAGGTATCGAACATAATCTCGCGCACTTCGTCCAAAAAGACTATTCCCAAAAAGTTTTGGTCTGCATCGAGCACGGGAAATATGTTGCGTTTTGACTTGGCTATTACATTTACAAGTTGTCCCAAAGTCATTTGTGGCGATACGGTATCGAGGTTTGTTTCTACCACTTCCTCTACGTTTAGCAGTGTGAGAACAGTTTGATCCTTGTTGTGGGTAATGAGTTCGCCTTTTTCGGCTAGCTTCTTCGTGTAAAGCGAGTGGGGCTGGAAGTAATTAACTGTGAGGTAAGAAATTGTGGCCACAATTATTAGCGGAATGAAAAGCTGGTAGCCTCCTGTTATTTCGGCAATCAAGAATATTGCGGTAAGCGGAGAGTGAATCACCCCGGCCATCACCCCTGCCATCCCCACCAGGGTAAAGTTGTATTCCGAAACCTTGAAGGCCGTGAAAAGGTTGATTGCCCTTGATAGTATGAACCCTGCAATGCCACCCATGAAAAGGCTTGGTGCGAAAACCCCTCCAATACCACCAGCACCAGTGGTTAAAGATGTTGCAATGGCCTTGAAGAAAAGCACGCACACCATAAAAATCAAGAATGTGGCACCTCCACCATCGGCAAATGCCCTGAGTGGGCTCTCGATTATCAGTTGTTCGGGCTGTCCCGACAAAAGGTTGCGCATCGAAAAGTAGCCTTCGCCAAAGAGAGGCGGAAAAATAAAGATCATCAGGCCAAGTATTACCCCGCCAATGAGGGCTCGCTTGAATGGTTGCCTGACAGATTTAATGGTTGACTCAACCCTATCATTCATCCAAGTGAAATAAAGGGAAACAACCCCAGTAAACAATCCCAATACAATAAAAAAAGGTATTGAACCATAGTTGAACGCATTGGTTATTGCAAAGTAAAACTCGATGTTTTCACCCATGAAAATGGCCGAAAAAATGGCTCCGGTTACGGTGGCAACCAACAGCGGCAGGATTGATGCCATGGTAAGATCAAGCATCAACACCTCGAGGGCGAAAATCAAACCGGCAATGGGAGCCTTGAATATGGCAGCGATGGCAGCGGCTGATCCACACCCAATGAGCAAAATGGTGCGTTTGTGGCCAAGTTTCGCCGCTTGAGCCACGTTCGAACCTATTGCCGCACCTGTAGAAACAATTGGTGCCTCCATACCTACAGACCCACCCATCCCGCTAGTAAAAGTGCAGGCTATGATTGAAGACCAAGTGTTGTGCAGCTTCATAACACCCTTGTTGCGAGATATAGCATGCAATATTCGCGAAACTCCGTGGCCTATGTCTTCTTTCACGAAGGTGCGTACATAAAAAACGGTTATAAGAATGCCTATTAAAGGGAAAACCAAGAAAAGATGGTTTTCGAGGTGCTTTCCCGGAATGGTTCTTACCCAGTACTCAACATAATGCACCGCTGTTTTGAGCACCACCGCAGCCACCGATGCCAACAAACCAATAATTACGCAAAGCAGCAAAATGAAGTTCTTCTCACTCACGTGCTGCTGCCGCCACACCAAGAAACGTGCGGCCCAGGGTTCGATTTTCATGGCAATGTATGAGTTTTTCAATGCAAAGGTATGGAACTAGGCAAAACAACAAATGAAAATCAAATATTGTCGCGATTAAATACCCACCGTTCTAATCATTTCATTCTGGATCAAAGTAACGGTTTTCTTGCCTTTTTTAGATTTATCTTTCCAGTTTTTCAAATAAGACCTCAATGCACATTGTTTTGTATTGGTGGGGAATGCCCATGAGATGGTTTGTCCTTCCAATTTTGAAATTCATCCGACACCCGGTTTGGGCCTAATAAACTCCCATCCAGTGGCCAATTACTATGGGTGTTTTGCGTTGGCCTTCAATAAGTTTATGATGAGTACGGTTACAGGTGCCGTCCTAATTTGCATCATTACTGGGTTTTCTTATGTTGGCCGGTTTGTTTAGATTTTACAAGTATTGAAAACTTTGTCAGATATAATTTTTAAATAATTTGTGAAAATTATGCACATTTGTCAGAAGGTTATTGGTTGAATTCATGCAACTCACCTCTAATTTTTTGAGATTCAAAAAACCTTCTTTGCCGCATTGTTCTGCCTTTGACAGAGCCTAACCCGGATTCTACAATCCGGCCCCAAAAAACAAAAATGGAATGCTATTGGGTTTGCCGCTTACAAATTTTTTTTAACTTAGCCATCAATTTTTATAACCAAGAATTTCCTAAGTCTGTGAAAAAAATCCTTACTCCAATTACTGGGTCAAATCGCATTGAAACCCTCGATTTTTTGAGGGGCGTGGCCATTCTCGGCATCCTTGTGGTCAACATGCAAATTTTTTACCAGCCGCTTACCACCATGTTGTTGGGTTCGCAGGGGCATGAATCACTACTCGACAAAATTGCAGAATTCATCATCAAGTTTGTTTTCGAAGGGAAATTCTACGTTATTTTCTCGTTTTTGTTTGGCTACGGATTCTATATCTTCATAAATAAAGGATACGGCGATGCCATAAACCCACTTCCAACATTTAGGCGCAGGCTTTTTTTCTTGCTATTGTTTGGAGTTTGCCACCTGGTGCTTCTTTGGGGCGGCGATATATTGATTATTTACGCTCTATTCGGGTTTTTGTTAATTCTATTCAGGAAGGTTTCCGACAAGGGTTTGCTCCGGTGGGCAATTGCATTTGCCCTTATTCCGGTGGTTTTAACCACCCTTTTTGCCGGTCTAATGCATATGGCAATGAGCATTCCGGAGGCAGCCCTGCAAGCGCAAGCAGGTGTTGAACAAAGTATGGCAAAAACCCAAGCATTGTATCAAAGAGCTGTGGAAGCATACTCTTCGGGGTCGATTGTTGAGGTCATAAAAATCCGGATTGCAGAATACACAAACATAACCTTGGGAGCACTATTTTTCTTTTATCCCATTGTTTTGACAATGTTCTTGTTAGGTTTCTTGACGGCTCGTCGAGGTATTCTTAAAAACACTCAGGAGAATGTTGGATTGTTGAAAAAAGTGGCAGTTTGGGGGTTTGCCGTGGGGGTACCATTAGCTGCTTGGTATGCATTTTCCTACACCAAGGTGAACCCTATGAATATGAACTGGCTTGCCATAACTGCATCGTTTTCTAGCATTTTCGGCGGCATATTCCTTGGAATGTTCTATGTTTCGTCATTGGCCTTGCTGCTAAACAAAGGGCTCTTGACTTTTTGCAAAAAACAATTAGTCCCGGTTGGACGAATGGCCCTTACCAACTACCTGCTTCAATCAATTGTTTGCACCACCCTATTTTATGGATACGGTTTTGGCCTTTTCGGGAAAATTACTGTATGGCAGGGGCTTTTGTTGTCTTTTGTAATCTTCGGATTGCAAGTTGCGATTAGCCGCTGGTGGCTGGCCAAGTATCATTTTGGTCCGTTGGAGTGGCTTTGGCGAACCCTGACATACTGGAGGTTGCAACCGTTTAAGAAGTCATAAGAATTTTTCTCAAATCCTCACGTAAATGCTTATGGTGAGTTTTTGCATTTGCTGCCGGTTTTTTTAGGCTTCCCTGCTCACCTATGATATCGGGTTTATTAATTGGATTCTTCTCCAAATTTGAACGGGCTAGCATTCAGGCTGTCATTTTGGCCAAGAAGCTCGTGGATGTTAGGTGCCGCGAATGTTCTGCCTGGATTTGGTTTTTCAACACTTAGTGCCCTGTTTCTAAAAGGGTTTTTACCAGCAAGTTCATCTTGCCCTCCATTGGCTTTGGTTTAGTAAAAAAATCTTGCCAGACCTAGCCTGTTGCACTAAAAACTTCTCCGCCAAGAACATTTTTGGTGTGTAATAAAAATTTGAAATGCACGGATAATTAGCAGTTTAAGGGTGTCGGTGATGCTGAATCTAACAACCTTTTTGCTGCCCTTATTCCTTTTTTAGGCCGAACCCACGGCAATAGGATTCCATTAACGAGATGAAAAAATCCGCCTTTTTCTTGCAAAAAAGACGGATTTCATCCCCATAGGTAAAAAACATCACCTTATAGTTTGAGTATTTTAAATAAGGCCTGTTGGTTAGTCAACGACCCGGAAGTGGCAGTAACTTTTATGAAATAAAACCCACTGCTGAATTTTTCCAACAAAATTCTATTTTTCCCACTAGAGTACTCACCCTCCCAAACCTTTATTCCGTTAGAGTTGAAAATACTCAAGCTGATATTTACATCATTATGAACATTAATGTTGTCCCAAGTGGGATTTGGAAACATCTTTACCAGTTGTGGTATTTCGGTTTCAGGAACACTTACCGTGCTTACGGTTATGCAGCTTGATGTTACCGTGCAGCCATTTTGGGTTATTTGCACGGCGTACTTACCATTAACCGTGGGCTGGAAGCTGGGTTGGGTTGCTCCGCTAATAGGAGTGTTACCGTTGGTGCAATCAATCCACTGGTAGGTAGCATTGGCCTGATTGGCAATGAGAAACAGTGGAAAATCCTGCAGGGTGATTGTTCGGTTAATTTCGGGCCAATAGGTTACTTGAATTGGGTTTGAAACAACCGAGCATAAAACATTGCTTGCATTTTTGATTTCCACACTATATGTCCCCCCCTGAGTTACCGTGATGCTGCGGGTGGTAGCACCGTTTGACCATAAATAGTTAGCCCCAATTGCATCTGCAGTGAGTGTTACGGGGGTGCCGAAGCAGACCGGAAAAACTGATTCGCTCACCGAAACAGTGTTCGGTGGGTTTTCAGCCACGTGGATTACCCGGGTTGCAGTAGCACTTAAGCCACTAGCGGTGTGGGTAACTGTCAATGTTACGGTAAATACTCCTGCTTGGGTGTAGGTGTGGGTTGTGTTTAATTGTGTTGCGGTTTGCGAATTTCCGAAATTGTACAGCACATTATTGTAATCAACGCTTCCTGCATCCGAAAACTCTACCCTTTGTCCTACACATACATTAGTTTTATCAACAAAAAACTTTGCTACCGGAAAAGGATTTTTGTGAACAACATGGGTGGTAACAACGCTATATTTTCCGTGAATATCTTTGTATTGTGTATGCAGATGATGGCTCCCTTCCCAAATTCCTGACATATCCAATGTGGTTACTACCAGCGGATCAATAGGATTGACCGATACGGTTTGCTTGGTTCCAACATTGTTGTCAAACCAATAATAATACTCCACCATCTTGTTGTTTGGCGTTTGTTCTGCCAAAAATGGCTTAACAAACAAGTGGCTCTTGGTCACGCTCCATTTTCCGGTATTGTCCTTGAACCTTAT
>CAZUWF010000008.1:0-80800 GCA_964624065.1 uncultured Bacteroidales bacterium | reverse complement strand
TGTCAAATGAACAATCTTTTTTTTCTTTTTTTCTAAATGCACAATGGGTTTTTATTGTCTTATTTTGGTCTCGCCCTTGTGATCATAGTTTGATGGGAGCCTCCCACCAGCGGGGGTCGCTTGGCTATGCCCACGGCTCAAAAAGAAAGTTTAACCAGATCTAAAACTCCCCTGCCATTCTCCGTTTACTGCAATTTCGCAAGGGCTCCGTAAAAATCATTCCCCTTGTCGTCAACTAGGATGAATGCAGGGAAGTTCTCAACCTCAATCTTGTAAATTGCCTCCATGCCAAGTTCGGGATACTCGATTAATTCAGCCTTCTTGATGTTTTCTTGTGCCAATATTGCCGCAGGGCCACCTATGCTTCCCAGGTAAAAGCCACCGTGCCTTTGGCAGGCTTCTGCAACCTGCCTGCTGCGATTGCCTTTGGCTATCATTACCATACTGCCACCGTGCTGCTGAAACAGGTCAACGTAAGAGTCCATTCGTCCGGCGGTGGTTGGGCCGAAGGAGCCCGAGGGCATCCCCTCTGGTGTTTTGGCAGGACCGGCATAGTAAATTGGGTGGTCCTTGATGTATTGTGGCAGCCCCTCTCCCTTGTCGAGGCGCTCCTTTAGCTTGGCGTGGGCAATGTCGCGGCCAACAACAATGGTTCCGTTGAGCAATAACCGTTGACCAACCTTGTATTGCGAAAGCAATTCTAAGATTTCCTTCATTGAACGGCTCAAGTCAACCCTTACTGCATTTCCTACCTCCTCGGCACGGTAGCTGTGGGGAATGTACTGGCCTGGATTGTCTTCCAGCTTTTCTATCCACAGGCCTTGGGCGTTTATCTTTGCCTTTATGTTGCGGTCGGCGGCACATGACACACCAATGGCCACCGGACACGAAGCTCCGTGGCGCGGAAGGCGAATAACCCGCACATCAAGTGCAAAGTACTTGCCTCCAAACTGTGCGCCTATTCCTGTATTGTATGCTGCCTCCAAAATTTTCTTCTCCAACCCTGCATCCCTGAAGGCCCGACCGTGAACGTTTCCAGAATTTGGTAGGTTGTCGAGGTATTTTGTGGTGGCAAGTTTTACGGTCTTGACGCAGGCCTCGGCCGAAGTGCCCCCAATCACAAATGCAACGTGGTAGGGGGGGCAAGCGGCCGTGCCAATCGAGCGAATTTTCTCTATCAGGTATTTTTCTAGATTTTCGGGGGTGAGCAGCGCCTTGGTTTCTGAAAAATAGGCGGTTTTGTTGCCTGAACCCCCGCCCTTCAACACGAATAGGAACTCGAATTCCATACCCTCGGTGGCCATTATGTCGATTTGGGCCGGCAGGTTGGTGCCGGTGTTCTTTTCGGTGTACATGTCGAGGGCCGCCACCTGAGAATAACGCAGGTTTTCCTCGGTAAATGTTTTGAAAACTCCCAGGGAGATTGCTTCGTGATCGTTGGCACCTGTCCATACCTGCTGTCCTTTCTTGCCAAAAATGGTGGCCGTGCCTGTATCTTGGCAAAATGGCAACAATCCCCTGGCCGATATCTCGGCGTTTTTGAGCATGGTTGCCGCAACGTACTTGTCGTTTTCGCTCGATTGAGGGTCGTGCAATATCTCGGCCATCTGCTTTATGTGAGAAGTGCGCAGCATATAAGAGGAATCGTGCAACGCTTGGCGGGTAAGCATTGTAAGTGCCTCGGGATCAACCTTCAAAACCGGCTTGCCCTCAAATTCGCCAACACTCACGTTCTGGCCGGTGAGTCGGTAATACTCGGTGGTGTCCCTTTCTTGCAGAAATGGATCTTGATAAAAAAATTCGGGGGCTTTCATTTTTGTGCAATTTATAGGTATTGAGTTGTCAATAATTTCCTGATACTGCTTTTCGAGGCAATAAAGTTATGACTTTTTGCCTTATTTAAAAAATTTTGCGATTCAAACCAACGCTTGATTCGACTAGTCGATTTAGTGAAACATCCGCAAAATAGAACAACCTTTCCTTACATATTCGAATTAAATCGGCGGGTACAACGACTGCACCCTTCGCCCGCGCTTGTCTTTACATAACCTTCTGCCCCAAACTCGGTCGACACAAAAAGGAAACTGAAGGCGGTAAATGAATTCATTGATGACCTTGACAACGGTCACTTTGGCTGTTTTGAGGTGGTTGGTGGATATGGGTTCATACGGTTACAAAATGCAAAATGCAACCAGGTTTGGTGTAAGACATACAGGAAGGTCTTATGCACGAACTATGGTGGCAAAGCGATTTAGAATGCAATTACCAAAGTAGTTGCCTTGGAGCGAACTGAAACCTTCGGGACAATGAAAATAAGAGTTTGATTACTAAACCAAGATCCATGCAAATGATAAGCTTGCTCCCCTTCCCTTTTATTTTATGAGGGCAGTAACAAAAATATACCTCTGAATGCTTTTGATTACCGCCACTTTCGTCAATGCACTTTTTAAACTCAATGGTTAAAAAACCTTTCGGTTGAAATTTTTTTTTAAAAAAATATTTCTCGTCCGGGTTTGACTAGCCGTTCCTAATTTAACCATTGTTCTACACCGACAGGCTGTTGGCCGTTAATTTAGCAAACTAGAGATGTTGCAGTGCTTAGGGTCAAACTTGGGATTTCTTTCCCCAAAAAATAATTCTAAGCGAGTTAACACCTAGCCACATTTTTCCATTTGGCTTGAAATAAGGCAAAAACAGTCAACAATATGCCATACCCACAACTCGGAGGGTTTCCTGATTTTATCGCGAAAAAATATTTTTCATTTCACCTCTAGTTTGGCAAGCTGAAAACTAAGGCACCCGCCAATTACTGCATCCCATATCAAACCGTGGATTAAAAACACCGTGAAAAAATTCAATGTTGGCATATTTTCTTAATTTTGCACCTTCATAATTTCCAAACAGTTGTTTTTATTCCGGGAAACAGTTTCGCTTTAGCGAAAAAGCAGAACGCAAACAATATTATTCATTAGTTTACAAAGCATGAATTATGTCGAAAAAAGTGACTACCTGGTCGTAGTCAACCCCAATGCCGGTACTGGCAAAGGGAAGAAAGATTGGTACAGTATTAGCCAAATTCTTTCTGAAAAGGGGCTTCAATTTCAAGAATTTTTTACACAAAGGAGTACCCACGCCATCGAAAAAATGCCGGAATTTGTTAAGGAAGGATTCAGGAAAATAATTGTGGTGGGTGGCGATGGAACCCTCAACGAGGTGGTAAATGGCCTCCTTTCTCAAAAAGAAGTGCCCGGTACAGATTTTACAGTTGGGATGATCCCCGTGGGCACGGGCAACGACTGGCTTAGGACTTACAACGTACCCAAAGACTACGATAAAGCAATAGAAGTAATTAAAAATGGCAATACAACCCTTCAAGATATTGGAGTTGTGAGGTTTGCAAATGGAAGTGAAACTCGCCAGCGGTGCTTTGCAAATATGGCCGGGTTGGGTTTTGACGGCACTGTGGCACAAAAGGTAAACGCCGACAAGGCCAGGGGCAAAAGCAATCCTTTCTTGTACTTCACAAAACTGCTTACCTCGCTGTTTTCTTACAAGGCCAGCCTGCTGAGCATAAATGCCGATGGAAAGGAGATTAAGGCGCGCGTGTTTAGTATGAGCGTTGGAATTGGCCAATATAACGGAGGAGGAATGATGCAAGCCCCGGGCGCAGTTACCAACGATGGCCTTCTTGACCTCACTATCATAAAAGAAATGCCTCTGTTGAAGATGATAATCAGCCTTCGAAGGTTGCTCGACGGCAGCATTGGAAGGGTAAAGCAAGTAACAATGCTTCAGGGCAAGAAAATACGGATTGAATCTGACCGGCCCGTGCCGCTCGAGGCCGACGGTGAATCATTGGGTTACTCGCCATTCGAGTTTTCTATTGTTGAGAATGCTTTGAAGGTGATAACAAACAAATAATACAAAATAGCTCACAGGTAAACCTTGGACTATATTCAAAATAAAAATATTAATAAATGACAAAGGGAGAAGACAAGTTCAAGAAGATTATTTCGCATTGCAAGGAATACGGGTTCATTTTTCAGTCGAGCGAAATATACGATGGGCTGAGTGCCGTTTACGATTACGGTCAAAACGGAGCCTTGCTCAAGAACAACATAAAGGACTATTGGTGGAGGTCCATAGTACAATTTAACGAAAACATCGTGGGCATAGATGCTGCAATTTTCATGCATCCTACTGTTTGGAAGGCTTCGGGCCACGTTGACGCGTTCAACGACCCGTTAATTGACAACAAGGATTCTAAAAAGCGCTACCGTGCCGATGTGCTAGTAGAAGAGCATGTAGAAAAGATTAGGCAAAAGATAGACAAGGAGGTTGATAAGGCCTCTCAACGCTTTGGCGAAAGCTTTGACGAGGAAATGTTTCGCAAAACCAACCCTCGTGTTTTGGAAAATCAAGAAAAGATTGACGAAATTACCCGGCGGTTTGTTTCGGCACTTGAAGAAGAGCGTATGGCTGACATTAAAGGTCTCATCGAGGAGCTTGGCATAGTTTGCCCCGTGTCTGGTTCGCGCAACTGGACCGACGTCAGGCAGTTCAACCTTATGTTTAGCAGCCAAATGGGTTCGGTTAGCGAAGATGCCGGGGTTGTTTACCTGAGGCCCGAAACCGCCCAAGGTATTTTTGTAAACTACCTCAATGTGCAAAAAACAGGCAGGATGAAAATCCCCTTTGGGATAGCCCAAATTGGCAAGGCCTTCCGCAATGAGATTGTTGCTAGGCAGTTCATATTCCGCATGCGCGAGTTCGAGCAAATGGAGATGCAGTTTTTCGTACGCCCAGGCACCGAAATGGAATGGTACGAGCACTGGAAGCAACAGCGCTTGCGCTGGCACCTCGCTCTAGGTATCCCCGCCGAAAAATATCGCTTCCACGACCACGAGAAGCTTGCACACTACGCCAACGCCGCTGCCGACATAGAGTTCGAGTTCCCGTTTGGATTCAAGGAACTCGAAGGAATCCACTCCCGCACCGATTTCGATCTTGCAGCACACCAGCAGTACAGTGGCAAGAAATTGCATTACTTTGACCCAGAAACCAACGAAAGCTACGTGCCGTACGTGGTGGAAACATCAATCGGACTAGACCGAACTTTCTTGGCTGTGCTATCGCATGCCTACAACGAAGAAACCCTCGAAGATGGTTCCGAAAGGGTGGTGCTTAACATTCCGCCTGTTCTTGCTCCCTACAAGTTGGCAATTTTACCGCTTCTCAAAAAAGACGGCCTGCCCGAAAAAGCCAGGGAGGTGCTCGACAAGCTGAAGTACGATTTCATGTGCTACTACGAGGAGAAAGATGCAATAGGCCGTCGCTACAGAAGGCAAGATGCCATAGGCACCCCATATTGCATAACCGTTGACCACCAAACCCTAAAAGACAACACCGTAACCATTCGCGAACGAGACTCTATGCAGCAGGAGCGCATTGGCATAGACAGCATTGCTCATATAGTTGCAGGGAAGATTCGGGTGATTGGCTGATTGAAGGATAAAACCACGAGCAAATGGCCTGAGACCGAGAAAGGGAGATGGAGCGATAAAACGAAGCAGAGGTAAAAGTTTTGTCATAGGCGAAAGGCCACAACAACCAAAAACCGAATGCTGACCTTTGTATTCAAAAATTTCTCTATTTTAGTTTTGAGCTCTCCATAACTAGACCTCCATTTCTAATTAATAATTTTCGAATTTTGCCGTTCGACTTACTATAATGCGTCATCTTTGGAGGGTTTGCTTTGTGTCATCTTGATAAAGAATCCTTTCGACCCTTTATTTTCATCTATTACCAAATTACTCGCAATGCACCGTCCTTTGTATACGCTCTTTATCAAACCCCATTTCTACCAAACGATCAATTGTTTGATTTAGGATGATTTCGTCCATTTTTGGGGTTCGGGCTAGAATCCAGAGGTAATTCATACTTGGGTGGCTAACCACTGCGCGATTGTAGTCTGGTGCGAGGTCAATTATCCAGTAGTGTGCCCTTATGGGCCAGAAAAACTGCACTTTTAGCTTGGCATTGCCGCTGCCTTTCTGCACTAACGCCTTGCCCCTTGTTACTGACGCCTTGCCGCTGGGGCCATCTTTGAGGCAGCGGTTCTCAATAATTAGGTGGCCCTTGGAACCCATGGTGTAGGTGGCAGTGGTGCAGTGGCAGCCCCTTTGAAACCTGTGTGGGTATGAGGCAATCTCGTACCACTTGCCAAGGTAGCGGTCAAGGTCAACGTAACCAACTGCTTGAAGGGTGGTCTTTCTTGGGGCGCAACCTATCATAATTGAAAGAATCAATGTAAATATCAGGGGTGATTTTTCCCTTTTTTGTAGGATTATTATTGAAACGCAGAAACTTTTCACGGATTTTTTAAAGCCCAAAAACCGCAAGGTTTGCAAAGAAAAAAACAGATTCAAAAGTTTGTATTCTTTTGTCGTGACTTTGGCGTTCATTGCGCCTACTGGGCGTACTTGGCGATTTAACCTTTTTTACTGGTGATTAAAAAAATCCCACAACCCCTCAAATTCTAAACCGCTCAACCCCTCAAACCCCTTCGACTTTGTTCAGGGTGACCCATCAACCTTCCAACTTTTCCCCCTTTTCGTCATTGCTCACAATTATTCTCTTCCTCTTGGGTTTTGTGGCAATAACGTGGTCTTTGTGGCTTCCGGCAAAAATTTCGTAAACCATGAACTTGCACTCCAACGCCCCGTTGAAAGCGGGTACCCTTTTTGTCGGTTTTAGCCCTATGGATTTCATTGCAGGCGCGTCCGAAGTGATTATCCCTGCCTTGTAACCCGAATACTGCTTTTTTAGTGTGTCGCCAATCTTGGTGTAAAACTGGTTTAGGTTATCGCGTTTCAGCCTTTCGCCGTAAGGAGGATTGAGGATTACAACACCGTTACCGAGAGGCGGGTTACTCAGGAAGAAATCTTGTTTTTGCAATTTTATTTGCCCCAAGAAGCCGGCCTGCAAAATGTTTTTTCGCGAAATATCAATTGATTTGGAAGCAACATCGCCTGCCACTATGGTTGGCATATTATTGGTTTCTTGTTTTTTGGCCTCTTCCTTAACTTGTTGCCAAAGCTCAGTGTCGAAATCATTCCAATGCATGAAGCTGAATACCTTGCGGAGGCTTCCGGGTGCAATGTTTCGCGCCATCATCGCTGCTTCGATAGAAAAGGTTGCGCTGCCACACATTGGATCCACGAAAGGCGATTTTCGATCCCAGCCCGAGTGCATAATAAGCCCCGCGGCCAGCACTTCGTTGAGGGGCGCGCCGCCGGCTTGCTTGCGGTAGCCACGCTTGAAAAGCGGCTCGCCGCTGCTGTCGAGCGAAACGATGCAACGATTTTCGTTTACGTAAATGTTTAACCTTATGTCGGCATCGTCCTTATTTACCGTTGGCCTGATTCCGGCTTTCTCACGAAAGTAATCGGCAACCGCATCCTTGGTCAGTTGCGACAAAAACAAGGTGTTGCTAAAAATCTCGCTGCGCGTGGCCACCGAATAAATAACTATTGATTTTTCGGGTCCAAAGTACTTGCTCCAGTCAATTCCCATCATTTTTTGATGAAAGTCTTCCTTGTCGGAAAAGGTAAAAGAACCCACCTCGCGCAGCACCGCAATTGCGGTTCGGCAAAACATATTTGCCCTGTAAATGTCGGCAAGGGTTCCGTTAAAAGAAACACCCCGCCTCAAAACCTTTGTGTCCTTGATGCCAATTTCATTAAGTTCGCCGGCAAGAGGTTCTTCGAGGCTGGCAAGGGTTTTTACTACAACTGGATAGGTGGTTTGGGTCATTGTATCTTTCCTTTTATTATTACTTTTTCAACCTTGTTGCTTCCGTATGCGTACGACATGAACTCATAGGTTGGTATGGGTTTGGTAATGAAGAGGTTTGCGGTTTTGCCTACCGCAATTGATCCGAGCTGGTCTTCAACACCCATGGCGTAAGCACCGTTGATGGTTACTGCGTTTATGACCTCTTCGGGTATCATACGCAACAAAATTGCTCCCATTGCCATAATAAGTTGCATGTTGCCTGATGGCGATGAGCCTGGGTTGTAATCGCTGGCAAGGGCCACCCCAAGGCCAGCTTCTATCATCTTGCGGGCGGGTGGTTGCACCAAACCCAAGAAGAAAGCTGCTCCGGGCAAAAGTGTTGGCATGGTTTCGCTGCCAAGCAGTGCCTTTATCTCTTCATTGCCGGTAAATTCTAGGTGGTCAACTGAAAGAGAGTTGTACTTTACACCAACCTGGATCCCTCCGGAAAAATCGAGCTCGTTGGCGTGAATCTTTGGCCTAAGCCCGTGTTTTATACCTGCCATTAGTATTCGCTCAGTTTCATCGGTTGTGAAGAAGCCTTTGTCACAGAAAACATCAATGTAATCGGCCAGATCCTCTGCGGCAACCATAGGGATCATTTCGTTGATGATAAGATCAACGTAACCAGCTTGGTTGCCCTTGAAATCTAGAGGTACGGCATGGGCTCCCAAAAATGTTGACTTAATGGTTAACGGGGATAATTCTTTAAGCTTTCGGATTACCCGCAGCATTTTGAGTTCGCTCTGGGTGGAAAGGCCGTAGCCGCTCTTGATTTCAACGGCACCGGTGCCAAGGAACTTAATTTCTTCGATCCTTTCGAGTGCTTGGTCTATGAGTTGTTGCTCTGTGGCTTGCTGTAGTCTTTTTGCAGAGTTAAGTATTCCTCCCCCGCGCTTGGCAATTTCCTCGTAAGAGAGTCCTTTTATCTTGTCAATGTATTCTATCTCGCGGCTACCGTCGTAAACCAAATGGGTGTGCGAATCGCAGAAGGTTGGGAAAACCATCTTTCCCTTAGCGTCAATAATCGATGAACCGCGGTGGGAGGCCACCCCTGAAAATTCGCTGGTCGCAAGGTCTTCCATTCTTCCAAAAGCTTTTATTGTTTCGTCTTCGATGAATAACCAAGCGTTTTGAATTGTTGCCAGTTGTGACATTTCCTCCCCTAAAACCTTTTGGCAGGGCTGGTTTTCGACTTGAATTAATTCTTTGATATTGGTAATCAACAGCGCCATACGGATTGTGTTTTCTAATTCCAGACAAAGGTATGCATTCTTTGGAAGAGTTTTGGGGTTTGGTTGGTTGTGTGATTGAGAAGTTTATTGTTTGTTGGCGGAGGGTGTTCCTTTTTGAATGAGTACAATATTTGAGCAAAGGTCAAAGTATAGCAGCGGCCATAGTATTAAGGTTGTCCCGCGCCAATCATAGCTCCCAAGGTGCGACCCTTCTGTGAAGAACGTTAAATACCCGAATTAAAATCAAACAATGGCGATCTGGCCCTTTGGAAGGTTATGAGTCGGGTGGGCAATTGCTATACCCTTGGAAAGCGGAAGATCAAGGCATTGCACCTATCAGAAATATCCTTAAGGTAGGAAACTTGGTTCCCGGGTGTGGCAACCGTGTCTTGGAAACTCCATAAAATGATCCAAACATACTTCTATTGGAGTAAAAAAAGGGGCTCGAATTAATCAAGCCCCCTTCTAAAAAAAGGATTAACATTAGGGTTTTGGCCTTGGCCTTGGTCTGATAGTTATTTCTCTGGTTTCGCCGTTTACAGTAACGGTTGCAATATTGTCGCACTCGCCGTCGCCATAATCTAGTATGACTGTGTTGTTGTTCGAAACCATTTCTTTTGTGCCAGAAACAAACCACTTGCAAGCCATTTTTACCAAAATAGGCTTGGTTATTGTGGCGGTATAACTTGCGCCGTTTCTTCTGGTACCATTGGTGTTGCCAGTAATTTCAAATTCATCGTCCCAAATAAAGAATGGGGTAAGGGTTCCGGCTACCCATTTACGGTTTCGGGTCATATTTCTTGTGGCGAAGGTTCCGTCCTCAAAAGTGATTTTTCCTCCGGCCAAAGTGATTTGCCAGTTGGTTTGATCAATCCTGGCAACGGTTTTTGTACCTTCCACCAGATTTCCTCCTACTGTAAAATCTTGTGTGGTTACAACCCTGCTGGTGCCTGGTCTGTCAATGGGTCCATTCAACACTATGAACACAAACCCATTTTTGATAGGTCCTTGACCAATCTGCCAGTTGATGAATTGGATGGTAATCTTTTTGGGAAATCCCTGCCATTGCGAGTTTCCGGGGATTTGTTCAATGGTAACAATTCTTTGACCAGAAGAGGGCGGCCTGTTCTTGGCATCATAGATTGGGTCGCTTTTCAGGTTTGCATTCAGGTAGGAATTGAAATGTAACAGGGAGCCCACATCGTCTGTTTCGCCGAGCAACTCCCCCCATACGCCGTCTGCGATTACTTCTTCTTCGCCTATTTCAGCCGCAACTTCCAACTTTTCTTTTTGGCAGGCCAGAAACGGAAGAGCAAATGCTAACGCAAGAAAAATTTTAAAAATTGATTTGGTTTTCATTTTTTTTTGATTTTTTGTGGAACATAGATTCAAAGCACCAACGTTGTTCCTTTGATTAAAATTTTCCGTAAAAGTTTAACGGGTTTCAAAAGGTTTTTTGGTTGCGCTCATATTTTTGACTTTTCTCAAACCTAATGGCAAAATCGGTAATTTTGCGTTTTATTTTTTTGCACATAATGACCAATATACTGCTAATAGAAACCTCTACCCGCGTTTGTTCGATTGCCATTGCCAACAATGGTAATCTGGTTTGGATAGAGGAAGACAATAGCGAAAATTACTCGCATTCGGCATTGCTTACTGTTTTTGTTGAGAAAGCAATTGAGAGGGCAGGGCTGAAATACAACCAAATCGATTGTGTTGGCGTTAGTGGCGGACCTGGGTCGTACACTGGATTGCGAATAGGGGTTTCGGCAGCAAAAGGTTTTTGCTTTGCCCTCGACAAGCCTTTGGCGGCTGTTGATACCCTAAAAGCGCTTGCCGCAAATTTTTTGTTGCAATCCGAAGGCGATGAGCTTGTAAAAAAGGGTTCAGATAAGCCGTTATTGCTTTGCCCTATGATTGACGCAAGGCGTATGGAGGTTTACACCGCAATGTACGACCTAGATTTAAATACACTTGAAGCAACAAGTGCCAAAATTGTGAGTCAAGGCACTTTTGCAGAGGTGCTCGAAAAAAACAGAATTGCTTTTTTTGGCGACGGGGCAGCAAAGTGCCGCGAGGTTTTGTCGCACCCCAATGCCTTGTTTTATGACAACATTCACACATCGGCTCGCGGAATGGTGAGGGAGGCGTTCAGGCTTTTCAACAATCAGGAATTTGTTGATATGGCATATTTCGAGCCGGTGTACCTCAAAGATTTTGTGGCTGGAGCCCCAAAGGTGAAGGGTCTTTCGGGTTGACGTATAGATGGGCAATAGACAATTAAGATTGAGGACCAAGGGATGAAGAGTTATTGGTAAAGAATGTCTCCCGGGTATTAGAGGTGGGGTAAGTGGAGGCCTTGTTTAAAACAGAAAAAAGAGGAATCCTTAACTCATTGTCCTAATTACAAGTTATTATCATCAATTCTCAACAATCACGCACAGGGGAGCAGAGTGCAAGAATTGCAAAACAAATCGTTACCTCAGGCGTTAGCTTAGGTGACTACTTTTCGTATTTGAAATTAATCACGAAATGGTGTGGAGGCGATAATATTTTGAAATGGGCGGGGTAAAATACGCGACAACGCAAGACTTTTGAAAATTATGAACGATCACAGGCATACCAACGAAAGGCGAACTATGTTGGTAGTTCTTTTGACTGCCGTAACTATGGTGTTGGAAATATATTTCGGTCTTGCGACCAAATCAATGGCCTTGCTTGCCGATGGAATTCATATGGGATCGCACGTTTTGGCAATTGGGTTGAGCTTGATTGCATACATAATAGTTAGGAAGCTATCCACAAGCAAAAAATTCAACGGAAATCCTGACAAAATCCTCTCGTTGGCCGGTTATAGCAGTGGTTTGGTGTTGTTGATTTTTGCATTTGCTATCGTTGTTGAGGCATTTGACCGGTTCAAGAATCCTGCCGAAATAGTTTATCGCGAAGCAATAATAGTGGCCACCATTGGGTTGGTGGTAAACATAGCCAGCGCACTTATCTTGCATCACAACAAGGATCACTCCGACCACAACATAAAGGCAGCATACTTGCATGTAATTGCAGATACCTTGACCAGTGTTTCGGCAATCCTTGGCTTGTTGGCTTCCAAGATTTGGGACATTCCATTTGTTGACACAATAGCCGCTTTGATCAGCTCTATGGTGATTGTTAAATGGTCAGTCGGGCTCTTAAAAGAAACCATTAAGGAATTGCTGGATGTGAACAAAAAAGGATAGTTCGTTTCTCCAAAAAAAAGCGGGTGTTTTCGCCCAAAAGCTTTCCGCCAAAAAGTTATACCTTTGCTATATGAATTTCAATGTACCATCCATATTCAAGAACAAGTATTTTTTGGTGGGGCTTTCCGTCCTTGTTTGGTTTTTATTTCTGGACGACAATAATTTCTTTTATCAGCTAAGGCTTCGTAAGGAGCTGCGTGAACTGAAGCGTGAAAAAGTGTACTACCAGAACGAAATCAACAATGACAGCATTACCATAAAGGATTTGAGAGAAAACCCTGAAGCCCTTGAGAAGTTTGCCCGCGAGAAATACCTTATGAAAAAAGAGGGGGAGGATGTTTTTTTGATCGAAGAGAAGGATTAAATTAATATTGACCAAAAACTCCCCGCAATAAACTACTTCGGGTCAACATCGACAATAATTCGCGAGCCCTTATAGCTCAAATCGGATTTGAAAAAATCTATTATTTCGGTGATTTTCTTTTTGTTGGCAGTCAAGGTTGAGTCGCGGTTTAGCTTTACCATAATGTTTTTGATGTATTGGTTCTTGATACGCGAAACAACTGGAAATTCCGGACCGAGCACCTTGTTATTATACTCACTTCTAAGCCTCCTTGCTAGTTCAGCAGCGTGTTTGTTAGTGGTATCGGCATCGCGATGAAGCACCGAAACAACCACCAGTCTAACATACGGCGGGTAAAGAAACCTTTGTCTGTCGGCCATTTGTTCCTGGTACATACCTTGATAATTATTTTCAACTACTTGTTGAACAACCTTGTTTTCAACGTTCCAAGTTTGAATGACCACCTTGCCTCTCCTGTTGCTTCTACCTGCCCTTCCGCTTACTTGTGCCATCAACTGGAAGGCTCTTTCGGCCGACCTGAAATCGGGAAACCCCAACATATTGTCGGCATTTAGAATGCCAACCACTCCAACATTGTCAAAATCCAGCCCCTTGCTAACCATTTGGGTGCCAACAAGGATGTCAATTTTTCTATCTTCGAAGTCGCCTATGAGGGTATGGTAGGCGTTTTTCGAACGGGTTGAGTCCAAGTCCATTCTTGCCACCTTGGCCTCGGGAAATAACAATGGCAGTTCCTCTTCAATTTTTTCGGTACCGAAGCCTTTGAGTTGCAAATTGGTGGAGTTGCACGAATGGCAGTTGCTTGGTGGAACCATCGAGAACCCGCAGTAGTGGCATTTGAGCTTGTTGATCTTTTTGTGGTAAATGAGGCTCACGTCGCACTGGTGGCATTCGGGCATCCAGTTGCACACACCACACTCCACTCGCGGCGAAAACCCCCTCCGATTTTGAAAAAGGATAACCTGTTCGTTGTTTTGCAGTGCCTTTCCCATTTCTTCGAAAAGAATTGACGAGAAATGGGATTTCATTTTTCGGTGACGGGTTTCGTTCTTTAGATCGGCCACCACTATTTCGGGCATCATTACCCCGCCGTGTCTGTGATTTATCTCCGTGAGGCCAAATTTTCCGCGCAAAGCGTTGAAGTAACTTTCTAAAGAAGGGGTTGCAGAGCCCATCAAAACCTTTGCCTTGTGTTTTGATGCCAGGTATATGGCTGCATCGCGGGCGTGGTAGCGGGGTGCCGGATCATATTGTTTGTAGCTTGGCTCGTGCTCTTCGTCAATAATTATCAATCCGAGGTTTTGAAAGGGCAAGAACATGGCCGAGCGTGGCCCAAGCACCAGGTCGTACTTGATGGTTTTTTCGTTAGACTCTATTCCGCCAAAAAGCAGGTTGTTCCATACCTCCATCCTTTCGTTTGAGTTGAATCGGGAGTGGTAAACACCTGCCTTGCTGCCAAAGTTATCCTGCAACCTGCCAATGATTTGGGCAGTGAGTGCAATTTCGGGCAATAGGTAAAGTGCTTGGAATCCTTTGGCCAGGTACTCGTTGATGAGCTTGATGTAAATCTCCGTCTTTCCGCTCGAAGTAACTCCGTGTAGCAAACAAACACCATAGGTTTCAAAATCTACTTTTATCTTATTAAGAGCATCTTCTTGATTTGCGTTCAAGGCTACGACCTTGTTTTTCTCCTTGTTGTGCTCAAAACGGCTCAAGGTGCGCTCAACGGTGTAGAAAACCCCTTTTTTGTGCAGGGATGCAAAAGCAGCCGCGCCGCCCTTAATCGAGGCTACCAAATCCTTTTTGACAACATCCTGGGGATTGGAATCGAAACGCTTGGAAAATCTAACGAAGTTGATTAGCAACTCCAACTGTCGTGGGGCTTTTCTTTCTGCCTCGTCAAACACTTCCTTCAAGCTTCGGTCATCATCGTACTCGTCCGAAAGCCTTACAATGGTTTCTAACTTGGGCTTATAGTGATCTTCGAGCGAATCAAACAAATGGATTAACCCCTTTTCAACCAATCCCTTAACCACCGGAAGAACCTTTGGCAAGCCTGCTATAGTAGCGGCATCCGACAAGGTAAGTTCCTTACGGTTTTCGAGGGCTGTCAGAATGCTGGCCTCCTTTTCGTTAAGGTTAAACCCAGGGTCAAAATACTTTTGGGGGTTCAAGACCATTCTCGTTTCTCCCGCAAGCTTTAGGGCGGGTGGCAATGCTGCTGCCATTACCTCTCCCGGGGTGCAGCAATAATAATTGGCGAGCCACTCCCAAAATTCAAACTGGTTTTCTTTGACCACCGGAGAATTGTCGAGAAGAGAAATAAGGTATTTTGCCGTGAATTCTTGTGGCGGTTGCTGGTGAATACGCCTTACCAGGCCAGAATAAACCTTTCGGTTACCAAATTGCACCACGGCCCTCTGGCCCACCAATACATAGTCATTGAGCTCCTGCGGAACCCTGTAGGTAAAGTAACCATCAACGGGCAGAG
This sequence comes from uncultured Bacteroidales bacterium, assembly GCA_964624065.1. Taxonomy (GTDB): domain Bacteria; phylum Bacteroidota; class Bacteroidia; order Bacteroidales; family UBA7960; genus UBA7960. The sequence goes on along the minus strand of CAZUWF010000008.1, from coordinate 65,632 downwards.
GCAACAAAATGTCGACAAAAAGGGTTTTGAAGCTCATAAAAAAAGGAAGGAGTCGATGGACACGAATAGTGAATGGTGAATAGAGAAAAACTTATAGCTAAGGGCGAACAAAAGAGCAAAAGCAAACGGCAGGTATAAACCAAAAACCTACAATCTACAACTTTATCAGCCTCCAAGCTTCTCAACCCCCTCAATTAAAAAACTTTACAGACCTCCAATACTTTTCTTGGCTTTTCTCTTTTCGCCCGTCATTTAACTAATCCCCCATTCCTATTCCGATTCCCTTGGCGGTTTTCACCAAATCCGAGTCTGGATCTACAAAGTTGTATTGGCTTATAGCTTCTTCAATTTGCACCGAAACAATGTTTGGATGCCTGTATGCCACCATTTTCCCGAACTCTTTGTTTAGCACCATTTCGAAAGCCTTTGCACCAAACTGTGTTGCCAGCACCCTATCGTATGCCACAGGAGTACCACCACGCTGCAAGTGGCCAAGAACTGTCTCGCGCATGTCTGCATCGAGGCCTGCCTGCTTAAGTTGGGAAATTAACTTTGAAGCCACCCCACCAAGTCGAACATTTTCGTATCCCACCTCAGTGCTTTCCTGGTAGTGAAGGGTTCCGTCTTTTGGCATTGCACCCTCGGCAATCACAATTATGGCGTAACCCCTACCGTACCTAAAGCGCTTGTATAGGCTGTCCATAACCTTGTTTATGTCGTATGGGATTTCAGGAATCAGGCAAATGTGCGCACCGCCAGCCACCGCACTATGGAGCGCGATCCATCCGGCATACCGGCCCATTACCTCAAGCACCAGCACCCTGTTATGGCTTGCAGCGGTGGTTACAAGCTTGTCAACGGCTGTGGTTGCCTCTTGTACTGCAGTTTGGAAGCCGAAGGTAAAATCGGTTGACTGAAGGTCATTGTCAATGGTTTTTGGTACGCCAATGATGTTGAGGCCCTTTTCGTAGAGTGCTTGAGAGATTCGCTGGGAGCCATCGCCACCAATGTTTATCACTGCATCAATACCCAAAAATTGAAGCCTCCGCAACATTTCGTCAGACCTATCGGCCTCGCCCCAAGTGCCATCAGTATTTTTAATTGGCCAGGCAAACGGGCCGCCCTTGTTGGTTGTGCCAATTATGGTGCCACCCCTTATGTGTATTCCGTCAACCTCTTTTTCCGTAAGAACCACAATTTCGTTGGGTTCTTTGAGCACACCGTTAAATGCATCGATGCTGCCTACAACCTCCCATTCGCGCTCCTTGGCCGCCCTCAGCACTATGGCGCGAATCACGGCATTTAACCCAGGGCAATCTCCTCCACCGGTTGTTACTAAAACTCTTTTTTTCATACAGTTAGGTGTTTTTTAAAATCGGTTTTAACAATTGACAAAGGTAGTAAAAAATCAAAGGTGAAAGTGAAAGGACGACCTACTTAAGTTAAAAACGACCTCCAATGACAACCAATTACGACGATGTCAAAAGGCCATCAAAGGCTAAACCGAAAATATCACCGCAAAAAAGTGCGATATGGTTCCTCCAAGCACGAAAAGATGCCAGATACCGTGGCCATAGGGGAGGCTGCGCCAGGCGTAGAAGACTACCCCCACAGTGTAAGACAGTCCGCCAATAAGCAAGAAAAGAAGACTTGTGGATGAAAGGTTGGCAAGCAGCGGCTTGATCATAAACACGAACATCCAACCCATGATAAGATAAATCGCAACCATTGGTTTACGAAACCTGTGAAGGTATATGCTTCGAATCACCATTCCCGTAATGGCAGCGGCCCATATTATCCCGAAAAAAGTCCAGCCCAGAGGCCCGCGAATGGTGGTGAGCAAGAATGGGGTATAGGTTCCGGCTATCAGCGCGAAGATTGCAGCGTGGTCAAACCTCTGAAAAACATTTTTTGCCTTTTTGTGGGTAAGGCTATGGTAAAGTGTTGACGAAGCGTAAAGAAAAACCATCGTTGCTCCGAAAATTGCAAAGCTCACCACGTGCCAGGCCGTTCCTTTGTTGGCCGCTACCACCACCAATATTACAAGTGCTGCAATGCCAAGCAAGGCTCCTATGCCGTGTGTTATGCCGTTGGCAATTTCTTCGCCTATGGTTAAATTGCGACGGCCGGGTTCAATAGTGTTATGAGTCATAAGTTTAATAAGGTTGCAAGTGGCACAAAAGTAACAATAAATCTTGCCGATGATTCCACATTGATTGATCAACGGGTTTTCAATTATTAACACTTTGCGAACATTTATATTGCTTAATGGTTTTAACTTTGCATGGCAATTTGATGTGGGCTAAATGTAAATCATCAAGGTTTTTTTACCCAAATACCTGTTAATGACGCTAAACGAAATTAAGTCTCCCGTCGAATCGCACCTCAAAAAGTATGAGGAGTGCTTTCAGCAGGCAATTAGGAGCAACTCAACGCTGCTTAACCTCATTATGCGATTTGTGATGAAGCGCAAGGGAAAGCAAATGCGGCCTCTTTTTGTTTTCTTTTCTGCAGGGCTTTTTGGTGATATAAATCCCAAAACCCACCGCGCGGCCGCTCTCATAGAGATGCTTCACACTGCAACCCTGGTTCACGACGACGTGGTTGATGATAGCTACGAGCGAAGGGGATTTTTTTCGCTCAACGCCCTCTGGAAGAACAAGATTTCGGTTTTGGTTGGCGATTACCTGCTTTCAAGGGGTCTGTTACTTGCACTTAACAACAATGACTTCGACCTACTGAAAATCGTTTCGGAGTCGGTGAAAGAAATGAGCGAGGGGGAGTTGCTTCAAATTCAAAAGTCGCGGACGCTGGACATAACCGAGGAGGTTTACTTCGAGATTATACGCCAAAAAACGGCATCTTTAATTGCCTCCTGCCTTGCCGCAGGTGCCGAGTCGGCCGGTGCCCCAGCCCATCAAGTAAGGCTTATGAAGACAATAGGCGAAAAAATAGGTATGGCGTTTCAGGTTAAGGACGACCTAATGGACTTGGAAACCAGCCGCAAAAAAGGCAAACCTTCGGCAACCGACATCAAAGAGAGAAAAATCACCTTGCCACTAATCTATTTGCTGGAAAACTGTGGGCCACTTGAAAGGAGGAAGATTCTTGCCATTGTGCGAAAAAACGGAAAAACCCCCGAGAAGACGGCCTGGTTGCTCGACAAAATCAATCAAAGCGGTGGGATTGAATATGCCGCAAACCGGATGATCAAATTCAAAAACGAAGCATTGGAACTGCTGCTTACACTACCCGAAAACCAATCGCGAAAATTTTTGGTCAAACTAATTGATTTCACGATAAGTCGGGATGCGTGATGCCTTAAAATCAAAAGTAACTGGTAATTGGTAGTAGAAGAATTTAAAAACCAGAAATAAAAATCTGTGTTACCAGCGTTGGCCAAAGGCCATGAGTGGGAGCAGGGTTCCAGTTAAAAAAAAAGAAACAACCCGCATTAAGCCATTTTACCACAAAGACGCAAAGCAACCCCACGCAAAGTTCACAATAATTTCAAATTGTTAGTTGCTTGCTGCCCTATGTCAATCATCGCATGCTCAAATTTACTTGTCCTCAAATCATTTTTTTTACTTTTGCAACAAATACCCATCAATGCAAAAGCTTTCCATTATAATTCCGGCATACAACGAGGGCCAAACCATACACCTTATACTCGACAGGGTGCTTGACGTTAACCTTGACGGCATCGAAAAGGAGATTGTTATTGTTAACGATTACAGTAAGGACAACACCGTCGAGGCAGTTGAAAACTACATAAAAATGCACCCCGAGGCTGGTATTCAGTTTTATCACCAACCCAAAAATATGGGCAAGGGGGCGGCATTGCACCGAGGTATTGCCGAGGCTACTGGCGATTTCATTCTTATTCAAGACGCCGATCTGGAGTACGACCCGCGCGAGTACAAGGACTTGTTGAAACCATTATTGGAAGGCAACGCCGACGTGGTTTACGGTTCGCGGTTTATGGGTGCAAATCCTCATCGCATCTTGTTTTTCTGGCACACCATAGGCAACAAGTTCCTTACGTTCCTGTCGAATATGTTCACCAACTTGAACTTAACCGATATGGAAACCTGCTACAAGTTGTTCAAGGCCCCCATCATAAAGAGCCTGAAGCTGATAGAACGACGGTTCGGCTTCGAGCCCGAGGTAACGGCAAAGGTGTCGCGGGTGCCCAACGTCCGCATTTACGAGGTGGGCATCTCATACTACGGGCGCACTTACGAGGAAGGCAAGAAGATTACGGCCAAGGATGGTTTTAGAGCGATATGGTGTATTTTGAAGTACAACCTATTTCACAGAGAAGTGTTTTCAAAAAACAAAAACACACTGATAGTTTTAATGCTGTTGATGTTGGGTGTGCTTTTCGGGATAATTTCTTTTTTGTCGCAGGGAAGCTATGGTGGGGCCGATGACCTACACCACTACAGGATTTCTCGTTATTCCTTTTCGAATCCGGGATTTTTCTTCGACCACTGGGGTAAGCCAGTTTTCACGGCATTGAGTTCTGTATTCTCACAGTTTGGATACAACGCCGCCAAGCTGTTCAATGTACTTGCAGCCATGTTGGCCGCCCTTTTTGCTTGGCTTTTGGCAAAAAATCGCGGACTGAAAAATCATTGGATGATAATACCTTTCGTGCTTTTCGCACCAGTGTTCGCATCGCTCATACCAAGTGTTATGACCGAGATTACCGGTGCAATGCTATTGATATTGGCTGCTTACCTGTACTTCAAAGAGGACTACAAGTGGGCGGCCGTACTAGTTTCATTTTTGCCGTTTGCCCGAATCGAAGGAGCGTTGATAATCCCCCTTTTCGTGTTTATGTTTTTGTTGCGAAAACAGTGGAAGGCCATTCCTTGGATATTTACGGGCTTGTTGTTCTACAGCATAGTGGGAGGTATTTATTATGGCGACTTCCTTTGGGTGATAAACAAAATGCCGTACTCCTCTGCCTCGGCCGACATTTACGGTAGTGGCAATTTGTTTTTTTACATTAGTGGAGCCAAAGCAATTTGGGGGATACCTCTTTCTATTCTTTTCGTGTTAGGGGTAATCGTGCATCTATTCAAATTGCTTGAAACCAAATTCTCCCTCAAGCAAAAAGAAATTGACGAATTTGTGATTTTATTATTACCTGTGGTTGTAATCGTGGGCTTCCACTCTTTTGTTTGGTATCTTGGAACTGGCGCATTGGCGTTAAATAGATTTATGACACTAATAGTCCCCCCGTTTGTGTTTTTTAGCCTTAAGGGGTTCAACTTTATTGTTGATAATCTTTCTTTTAAAAAGGAAAGTGTCAGGCTGATTTTCAAGATAGTAATTTTGATCCTGGTGGTAAGGACCGCTTTTAGCATTCACAAATTTCCGGTACCAATAGGCCAAAAGGAAGCCGTTTTGAAGGAAGCTTGCGATTTCTTGACCGAAAACCAATTGGATAAAAACATAATACATTACTACGACCCACACGTTTTCTTCTTCTTAGGTATAAACCCACATGACAGCACTCGTATTCTCGAATCCATTCCAAGTGCTTCAAACCCCGGCGAGGGGATGGCCCCCGGAAGCATACTTGTTTGGGATGCACACTTTAGCGCAAACGAGGGAAGGCTTCCGCTTGAAAGGGTTATGGGAAGTGACAAAATGGAGATGATTGGGGTTTTTAGGCCCGAGCATCCCTTCAAGGTTTTGGGCGACAACAATTACGAAGTTTACCTTTTCAGAGTATTGGAAGGCTCCCCCTATACCAGTGATTAAAAGGCTCAATTTTTAAGTTCCCTTTGATGCAGTTGCAATGAAACCCCCTAGCCCATTCCAAGCATTAAGGCTAACCGCAAGCAAGGCTGCCATAATGGCCATAATGATTTGTAGTGTGTGGTTTCAATTTTCTGCAAAGAAATGGAATTGGGATGCAGTTATTGTTTGGGACGTAAAATCATACTATTCTTACCTGCCGGCCTTGTTTATTTACAATGATTTAACTTTTGGGTTCATTGACAGTAATCCCGAGTTGCACGGCCAAAGGTTTTGGCCACCAAAATCTCCCGATGGCAAGTATGTTGAAAAGATGACAATTGGAATGGCTATCCTGTATAGTCCGTTTTTTGCTTTAGCACACTTGGTGGCCAAGCCATTTGGGTATTCCCCAAATGGTTTTTCAACTCCTTACCAGTTCTTTGTTTCCATTGGGGCATTGTTTTACCTGTTGATTGGTCTCGTTTTTTTAAGAAAACTACTGTTGAGGTTTTTTAATGAATTGACAATAACTTTTACCCTGTTGCTCATTACCTTCGGAACAAACCTTTGGTATTACTCAACAATGGAACCCGGAATGTCGCACACTTACAGCTTTGCCCTTTTCGCAATTTTCTTTTTTGCCCTCCACAAGTGGTTAGGAGGGGCCAAAGTTTCCCGCTCGATTTTGTTGGGGATTGTATGTGGGTTGATTTCATTGGTTAGGCCTACCAACGCCCTCGTCGGCCTCTTTTTCCTTTTTTGGGATGTTAGAAACATAAAAGAACTTAAAGAAAGGTTGTTTCTGCTGGCTAGACGCTGGAAAGCCCTATTTGTCATTGCGTCTTTGGCAGTTGCGGTTTGGGGTCCTCAATTGGTTTATTGGAAAATCCAAACCGGACAGCTTTTGTACCACACGTATGGTGAAGAGGGATTTTTTTTCAACTCGCCAAAGGTAATTGATGGTATGTTCAGCTTCAGGAAGGGATGGTACGTGTACTCTCCCATAATGCTTGTTGCCACAGCGGGTTTTATTCTTTTACGCAAATACGCCAAGGGAACCTCTGCTGCTATTTTCATATTTATGACGATAAACGTTTACATAATTTTTTCTTGGTGGAGTTGGTGGTACGGGGGAAGTTTTGGAGCACGACCATTGATTGAATCGCTGGTTTTTATGGCGTTTCCGCTTGCAGCGGTCGTCCATTGGGCTTTTTTGCGAAAATTTATGGCCAAAATTGCCGTATTCATTGTTTTGTTGGCCTTAACAACACTTTCAATTTTTCAAACATTTCAATACTACCACGGCGTAATACATTGGGATTCAATGACCAAGGAGGCTTATTTCAGATCATTCGGAAAAATTAGACCTTTTCCAGGGTTGGAGGAGTATTGGCAAACACCCGACTACCAACAAGCCTTAAAGGGAATATACGTTAATGCTCCTCGAGAACAAAAACCAAACCAACCTCAAACCGAAACAGAGTTGGTTGTATATTGCAATATGGAAACAATTGACCCCTCGGGCCAGTTTTTCCTTTCTAACGACGAAAAAGTCCTCCTGGAAGGTGGTTTATTGCAAACAACCCAAAAATCGAGGTCAGGACACAACTCGGTATTGGTCAATTCAAAGTTCCCTTTTGCGCTCGCCAACAAAATTGAGGTTAACGGCGGCGACCATTTAATCGTTGAAATATGGATTCACGAAAAAGCCCCGAAAGAAGCTGTGTTGGTTGCTTCCGCATCAAACCCTGATTCCTTTTACAAAGCTTCCAATCATGTGGTGGCAACAGATGGGAAGTGGAATTTGATAAAGAAAGCCATAACAATCCCGGTTGAATATCCAGACAGTGTCTTGTTGGTTTACGTATGGAACCCTTCGCAAAAAGATGCGCTATTCGATGATTTTTCGGTTAGGAGGGTTTTCAACCCTTCAACCCGATAATATTTGAGAAAGTAACTTTGAAAAAATGGAGCTGTTTCAGTTTGATAAAAAAAGTGCCTGGGGCTTTGTACATTCTCTACAGGCCTTAAAAACCTTTAAAAAAAATCAAGATATGGTATTGCGAATAAAAGTCTTTTTTGAACGCCATCACCTTTTTGCTGGTGTATTATTATTTGCAGCATTTTTGATCGCTGTTGGCTACTTGCGATTACTAAACCATCCCCCTGACTTTAACCACGTTTGGAGGCAATCTGACTCTGTTAGCTTGGTGAAGAACTACCATTATGGAGGGATGAATTTCTTGGAGCCCCAAACTCACAATCTATTGTCGAATGGCGGAACAAGCGGTCATGCAACCTCCGAAATGCCATACCTTTATTACCTTATTGCTGGGCTACAGCATATATTGGGCGAAGAATTTTGGGTTTACAGGCTTGTGTGGATTGTGATTTTGGTTCTAGGGTTCGCTTCTCTTTATCTCCTTTTTTTTGGTTGGGTTGAGTCTGGGCTCATTTCTTTTTTTGCTTCAATGTTAATTTTCTCATCCCCAGTGGTGGTTTTTTATGGCAATAGCTTCATCCCCGACGTTCCTGCCTTTTGCTTTGCAATTTCCGGGTGGGTTTTCTTTTTTAAATGGCATCGCAACCCCCGAACCCTATTCCTGTGGCTAACCGCAGTGTTTTTTTCTTTGGCGGGGCTCTTAAAAGCTACGGCCGCTCTCAGCTTTTTCGCTCTTGCCGGAGTTTGGATTTTAGAACTCCTAGGTTTGAGGTTGGGCGAGGAGGGCAAAAGGGTTTTTGAGAAGAGATGGAAGGCAGCGATACCCTTTGCAGTCGGATTTGCCGTGGTTGTTGGTTGGTACCTATGGGCTTGGCGATATAACCAGATAAACGGCACATTTTTGTTTTCGATGCAGGCACACCCCATTTGGGAGTCCAACCAAATAGAACCAAATCTTATTGAAAAAATATTCCGAGAAATTAAACGAGAACACCTACCCATGGTTGCGTCAAATTTTACCTTGGGTTTGCTGGGAGCATCAATCTTGACTATTATCTTATTTTTTAGAAAAGCAAATCGCCTATTGTGCTCTTTAGCCATTTTTCTTTTTTTGGGAGTCTCGGCAGTGTTTTTCCTGTGGTTTTCGGCATTGCTATACCATGATTATTATTTTATTGCAATGCTGATTCTTCCAGTCTTTGTTTTGCTAAATCTTCTTGCGGTTACTTCAAAAATATCAAACCAAAATTTTTATGCCAAAATTTTTATCAACGGAGCGTTCCTTGGTTTGGTGGTTCTTGCAATTGGCCACTCCCAAAAAATGCAAAAATCGCGCACAGGACCACATTGGCAGGTAAATAATTACTCTGCACCCTTGGTTCAATTCTTGGATGATTTGAGTATTAAAACAACCGACAAGATCATCACCTTACCCGATCCTACCCCAAACCACTCGCTAATTACCCTAAACAGAAAAGGATGGTCGGGTTTCTTCGGCGCCAACGACTCGGTAAACTTTCACAAATGTCTTGAAAATGGTGCCAAATACTTGGTTGTCTCAGATCTGGAGCAAACAATTCTCAAAAGGCCTTTCCTTAAGCAACACCTAAACCAACCAATGGGAGTTATTGGCAAAACGCACCTTTTCAGAATCGATGGAAATCCTGCGAGTAGGTTTCTTAATGAAAAAGTTGACACAATTGTCTATATGGTAAACAACATTACGCTAGTGTCAAAAGACCCAATATCGCCCCTTAGCGAAACAGTGCCTGAAGGTGATCAAAAATCCAATGCAAACCTTGAAAAAGCATCTAGCCTAGGACTGGAGCCCATTGAAACCAACCCTGAAAACCAGTTTGCTCTTACATCAAGGACGAAAATTGGCAAAGCAAAATATGCGCATGTGCGAATAAAAAGGAAAGAAGGTCCCGCCCTATTAGTTGTTGTGCTGGAGGGTTCAAAACCATTGTATGTTTCTAATGAAACAGGGCTTCCATTTTTAGGCACGGAATGGGAGGAAATTATTATCAGAGTTTCTCTGGATGGCTGGAAACCCACCGACGAGCTGGTGGCATATGGATGGAATAATACAAGCCAAACTGCCTTTTTCAGCAAATTGGAAATCTTGCTTTATGATTCAACGGTTTTTGTATCTGGCAATTAGGCAAAAAATGTTTGTCAGTGACCATTTTTTTGAAATGTGAAATCCCAACATCAAACCCCAAGTTCAAATGAAAATCAGCATAGTAATCCCTTCGTTCAACGAAGAAAACAATATTGAGCCCCTTTACAATCAAATCAGTCAATCACTTGAGGGCTTCAATTACGAATGTATTTTTGTTGACGACGGCAGCAAGGACAACACCTTTGCCAACATAAAGAAATTGGCTTTGGCCGATAACCGTGTCAAGGGCTTGTCGTTTTCAAGGAACTTCGGCCACCAAGTTGCACTTTTGGCAGGCTTAGCTCAATGCGACGGCGAAGTGGCAATTACTATGGATGCCGACGGCCAGCATCCACCCGAGATAATCACTGATCTGATTGCAAATTACCAGGAAGGCAACCACATAGTAAATACCAAGAGGCTGGTCACAAGGGATGCTAGTTGGTTCAAGAACATTACCTCCTGTTGGTTTTACAAGATTATTAACTCGATGAGCAATGTCATGGTAGAACCCGCCTCGTCCGATTTCAGGCTTATGTCGCGCCAAGCGGTTGATGCGTTTTTGAAACTTCCCGAAAAGGACCGCTTTACCCGCGGACTCGTGGGTTGGATGGGCTTCAGACAAGCAGTGGTTGAGTTTGTTGCACCTGCCCGAATGTCGGGCGAGACGAAATACACCCTAATAAAAATGATTAGGTTTGCATGGGATGGCATAACATCATTCTCGTCAAAGCCATTAAAGATCAGTATGTTTTTAGGAATACTTGCAATATTGTTCGGTGTTTTTTATTCAATTTTCGCCTTGGTGAGCTTTAGTGCCGAAAAAGCCGTACCAGGTTGGACATCAACTATGTTGGTGATTTTGTTTTTAGGCGGCTTCCAGTTAATTTCGCTGGGAATAATTGGCGAATACATTGCCCGCATTTTCAACGAATCGAAAAACAGGCCGCATTATTTCATACAAGATAGGTGTTGATTGGTTTGTGGGTTAATAGGGTGAGTGTTTCCGAAAACGAAAAAATTTATTGTTGAGGCGCAATAAATTGCGTCTGGCTATTCTCCGGTTATTTCCTCTGGTTTTCGCGTCTTGTTAATGCGGCTGAAAGAACCTAATATGACCTGTTGTGCTATTGGGGTTGCTATCTTTACAATTACCACATACGGCAAATAAGAAACCATTTGAAAAAAATAATTGACGAAAATTGAAATTATTTTGACGTTTCCTCATTAGAACAAAATGATTCCTAAACTTTGTGACATCTTGGTATAACTTTGTACTCTTAAAGAATTAGACCGCAAAATCGCAAAGCAAAGCCACTCAATGTTCCCAAAGCAAAACACCTAAATCTCGTTATGCTTCGCATCCCGAGACAGGTCTCTAAACAATTAAAACTATCAACCCCTAAACATCTAAACTCCTAAACTTCTCAACCCAAAATGACCTCCGCAAATATATCAGTAGTAATCCCCGTTTATGGCTGCAAGGAGCTGCTTGCTGAATTATATTTACGCCTATCAGGCGTATTGCCAAAGGTATCTGAAAACTACGAAATAATTTTGGTTAACGACTGCAGCCCCGACGATTCGTGGAATGCCATTTCGGAGCTTTGTAAAAAAGACAGAATGGTGAAGGGGGTAAATCTTTCGCGAAACTTCGGGCAGCACGCCGCCATTACTGCCGGACTGCAAGCAAGCAAGGGCCGATGGGTAGTGGTAATGGATTGCGATCTGCAAGACCGCCCAGAGGAAATCCCAAACCTGTTCCAAAAAGCCGACCAAGGGTTCGATATGGTATTTGCTAGGCGCAAGGAAAGAAAACACGGAGTCTTGAAAATGCTTATTTCCAAGTTATTTTACAAAACGCTTGCTTACTTTACCGAAACCGATCAAGACAACACCATCGGCAACTTCGGCATCTACTCCAGGCAAACCATTGAATGCGTCTTGGCAATGGGCGACAGGTTCAGGTTCTTCCCAGCTATGGTTAAGTGGACAGGGTTTAATCATACCTCAACCGAAACACAACACGACCAAAGGCCTGCAGGCAAAACTTCATACTCTCTGAAAAAACTCTTTGCCCTTGGCCTAAACACCATTTTAACATTTTCGGACAAACCCCTGCGGTTAACCATTAAGTTAGGACTTGCCATTGTTGTCTTTTCATTGGCTTTTAGCGCGTACAACCTTTACAAATATTTTTCGGGGCAGATAATTGAGCTCGGCTGGACCAGCCTCATACTCTCCATTTGGTTTTTGGCTGGCGTAATAATTTTCATCCTTGGAGTGGTGGGTCTCTACGTCGGCCAAACCTTCGACTCGGTGAAGAACAGGCCCCAATTCATCATAAAAAACAAGCTGAATCTTGATGATAAGACCTTTTGAAATACTTCAATGGGACTCGGAGTTTTTCGGATTCAAGGTTGCCAAGTTGGGCGATTCGTTTTGTGCTGAAAGACTTCAAGACACAATTCTAGAAATGCGAGCCAAAAGTGTAAAAGTTGCATATTGTTTCGTACCGCCCGATGATTTAATACGAAAAGAAGCCCTTAAAAAGGCAGGTGGTATGCTGGTTGACCAAAAGGTTAAGTATTGCGTTGAAACAACCAGCCGCTTTGAGACTTCTTGCGCAAATGTTTTCATTTTTGGGGAAAGTAAACCAACCCAGGCAATGATTGAAATAGCGTTGCAAACAAGTGAACTCTCTAGGTTCAGGATTGACGAGAATTTTGGCAATAATGCCTGCAACAGGCTTTACCGGCAATGGATCACAAACGCCGTTGAAGGCAAATTCGATGATGAAGTTTTTGTTTTCAAATTGAATGACGAAATTCTTGGGTTGGTCACTCTGAAGCTCTCGACCAATGCCGCCAAAGTGGGGTTGCTAGGAGTTGCGAAAAATGTGCGTGGCAAAAAGGTAGGCGAGGCATTATTGAAAACGGCAGTTTGTTTTGCAAAACAAAACAAGATTGAAACACTGGAGGCCTCAACTCAGGAAGCCAACATTGCCGCCTGCAAATTTTATGAAAAAAACGGCTTGAACCCATCGGAGAGAGTTAACATTTATCACCTATGGCTTTAAAGGCATTGCAAATTTAAACATCAACAGAATGCTGCCTGGGGGCGTAACACGAATTTGAAGCGAACCATAAATAACCACTATTAACATAGCCATTTCACCTAACAACCACCTCCCAAAATCAAATATGATTCCGTTTAACAAGCCATATCTTTCAGGAAAGGAAATCGACTACATCCGAGAGGCGGTGTCAATTGGACACGTTTCGGGAAATGGTTTTTTCACCAAGGAATCCCAAAACTTTTTCGAAAAGAGGTTTGGATTTGAAAAATGTTTGCTTACAACAAGTTGCACCGATGCGCTTGAAATGGCTGCAATTCTTGCTAACATAGGGCCGGGCGATGAAGTAATAATGCCATCATACACTTTCGTTTCTACTGCCAACGCTTTCGTGCTACGCGGCGCCAAAGTTGTTTTTGTTGACAGCAATCAGCACAACCCCAATATGGATGTTTCGCTGATCGACACCTTGGTTACATCAAAAACCAGGGCCATAGTTCCGGTGCACTACGCAGGGGTGGGCTGCAATATGGATGCAATCCTGGAGGTTGCATCAAAGCACAACCTCCTTGTTATTGAAGATGCCGCGCAGGCCATTGACAGCTATTACAATAACAAGCCCCTGGGTAGTTTGGGCCACTTTGCGGCATTATCGTTTCACGAAACCAAAAACATACAATGTGGCGAGGGGGGAATGTTGGTGGTAAACGACAAACAATTTGCAAAACGTGCCGAAATCATTTGGGAGAAGGGCACCAACCGCGCCGAATTTTTCCGAGGCGAGGCAAGCAAGTACGGTTGGGTTGATGTTGGAAGCTCATTCTTGCCCTCAGATATGATCGCAGCTTTCTTGCTTGCCCAACTGGAAAACCTACAATCAATCCAAGAACGCCGGCTGAACATTTGGGAAAGATACTACAAAAACCTAAAGCCCCTTGCCCACAAAAACTTGATCACCCTCCCATATATTGATGGCTTTGCCACAAACAACGCCCATATGTTTTACATTTTGTGCAACAACCGGCAGCAAAGAGATGGATTAATAATGCACTTGAAAGAAAACGGGTTTTTGGCCGTTTTTCACTACTTGCCACTTCACCTGTCCCAATATTATATGGGGACACACGACGGTCGGGAATTACCCAACTCGGTACGCTATTCACAAACGATAATTAGACTGCCGTTCTTTTATGAACTAACCAATAATGATATTGACAGTGCATGCGAACTGATCGAAGCATTTTTTCATGGAGAAACAAGATGACCCTGAAGTTTAAAATTGAAATTACCTCAGGGCATTGAGAGTTGAAAAAAAGACCTCAAAGCCCATTTTCCTCACAAATAAAACCAATGTTTCCCAAAGGGTATATGCTTTTTGCGCGGTGATCAGAGAGGACTCCCAATCCTATTTGTCAATTACTTCTCAACTTCTCAATCCCTAAGCCAATAAACCTTTTTTTAACTACTTTTGACCCTTCAAGTAACAACAAAATTATCAACCAATGTACGGTCAATTTCAGAGCCACCTTCAACAAACCCTACAAGAAATTAAGGATGCGGGTCTATACAAAAAAGAGCGAGTAATAACCAGCCCGCAAGGTGTAATAATCGAGGCCAACGGTCGCAGGGTGCTTAACTTTTGCGCCAACAATTACCTTGGGCTTTCGAGCGACCCACGGGTAATGGCTGCTGCCAACTATACCTTTTTCAAGTACGGCTTCGGTATGTCGTCGGTGAGGTTTATCTGCGGAACCCAAAAAGTGCACAAGGATTTGGAAAAAAGCCTCAGCAATTTTTTGGGTATGGAAGACACTATTCTGTTTTCATCGGCCTTCGATGCCAACGGGGGCGTTTTCGAACCATTGCTTGGCGAACAAGATGCAATTATCTCCGACGAGCTAAACCACGCTTCAATAATTGATGGAGTGAGGTTATGCAAGGCAAAGCGCTTCAGGTACAAGAACAACGATATGACCGACCTTGAAAAAAACCTGGTCGAAGCCTCAGGTTCTCGCTTCAAACTAATTGTAACCGATGGGGTTTTCTCAATGGATGGGATTATTGCCGACGTTGACAAAATATGCGACCTCGCCGAAAAGCACAATGCCCTTGTTATGGTTGACGATTCGCACGCCACGGGTTTTGTTGGCAAGACTGGTAGAGGAACCCACGAGTACCACAACGTTATGGGTCGGGTTGACATAATTTCTACTACCTTCGGTAAGGCACTTGGGGGCGCATCGGGTGGATGCATATCGGGTAAGCAAGAAATAATTGACCTGCTCAGGCAGAGGGCGCGTCCTTACCTTTTCAGCAACTCCATAGCCCCGTCAATCGCAGGAGCCACACTCGAGGTCATCAAATTACTTTCCGAGTCAACCGAACTACGCGACAAGCTATACGAAAACACCCAATTATTCCGCAAGGGTATGAACGCTGCTGGCTTTAGCATCGTTCCGGGAGTTCATTCAATTGTTCCCGTTTGCTTGGGACACCTACCCAACGACGCAAAGCTCTCACAACATTTTGCCGATGCATTGCTCGAAGAAGGGGTTTATGTCATTGGCTTCTACTTTCCGGTGGTACCAAAAGGGAAATCACGCATCAGGGTTCAACTTAGTGCAGCGCACTCTAAGGAGCAAGTTGAATTTGCAATAGATAAGTTTACCAAGGTTGGCAAAAAACTAGGCGCAATTTGATTGTAGGATTAGGAACTGATATGATTGAGGTTGGTCGCGTTCAAAACGCAATGGAGACCGACCCCGAATTTGTAAAGTCCATTTTTGCGAAAGCGGAAATAGACTATTGCGAAGCTATGGCCCACAAGTACCAACACTACGCCGCACGTTTCTGCGCCAAGGAGGCCCTTCTTAAAGCACTCGGAGTAGGAATGCACCAAGGACTACTTTTCACGCAAATTCAAGTAGTTAATGAACCCAATGGAAAACCAGGGATAATTCTTGAAGGAAAGGCAAAAGAATTGTGGGAAAAGTTAGGGTTTCCCAAAATTTTTGTATCTTTAGCCCACCTAAATGAGCTAGCCCAGGCCATCGTAATTTTAGATAAATAATCCACACCAAATGACCCCAAAAAGCCAAAAGCCCGCCTTTCGATTACAAGACGGCGTGCCCTTGCTTTTTCATACACAATACCCACCAATCACAAATAAATAAATATGACAAACATTGGATCTTACGAGGAGAGATTAAAAAATTTCAGTTGGGAAATCGCCGAGAGGGAACTTGATTACAAACCCGGCAATCTGATTAACATTGGATGGTATTGCACCGACAGGATTTGCCAAATGGGAAAAGGGAGCAAAACAGCCCTTATTTGGGAAGGCCTTGGCGGAAAGGAAAAAACCTTTACCTACAACGACCTTCGGGTTGACACCAACACGATTGGCAAGTTTTTGCGCGACCATGGCGTGAAAGCCGAAGACAGGGTTTGCCTCTTTATGGACAAAATTCCCGAGCTTTACCTGAGTTTTTTGGGTGTTTTGAAAATTGGGGCAATCGCACAGCCACTTTTCTCGGCTTTTGGGGATGAGTCCCTTTTCGTGCGACTCGACAATGCCCAAACAAGGGTAATTATAACCCAAAAGAAGCACGCACCTAAGGTGCGCAAAATAGTGGACAAGCTGCCAAACCTTGAGATCATAGTAATTGTTGACCACGACCCGGCCAAGCCAATTGGCCCCGGCGAGGTAATGCTCGACTTGGAGGCCTTGCCAAAGGTAGAGAATTTTGACATTTGCCCAACAACTGCCGAATCACCTTCGGTGTTGCACTACACCTCGGGTACCACTGGCCAGCCAAAGGGTGTTAAGCACGTGCATTATTCCATTGTTTCGCAATATCTAACATCAAAGTGGGTTCTCGACCTTCGCGATGACGACATTTATTGGTGTACTGCCGACCCGGGTTGGGTAACAGGCACTTCTTACGGGATAATTGGAGCCTTTAGCAACGGTGTAACACAATGCGTTCTAGATTCGGGGTTTTCGGCCGAGGCTTGGTACAAGTTCATTGAAAAGCATCGCATTACCATGTGGTACTCTGCACCAACCGCAATTCGCTCGCTTATGAAAGCAGGCCAGGAGGTAGTTAAGAAATATGACCTTTCGTGCCTGAGGCACCTTGCTTCGGTGGGCGAACCCCTCAATAGCGAAGCCGTCATCTGGTCAGAAAAGGTTTTCGGAAAGCCGTTTTACGATACCTACTGGCAAACCGAGACCGGTTCTATGGTTATAACCAACTTTCCCGGGATGAAAGTCAAGCCCGGCTCAATGGGCAAGGCATTTCCAGGAATCGAAGCAGCAGTGGTGGACCCCCAAACCTATCAGGCACTCACCCAGCCGGGACAGGTCGGCCTTATAGCACTAAAACCCACTTGGCCTGCATTAATGCGCACCTATTGGCGAAACGAAAAGGCTTTCAACGAAAAATTCAAGAACGGCTGGTACCTACCCGGCGACCGCTCGTCAATAGATGGCGAGGGATATTTTTGGTTCGTCGGACGCGACGACGATGTTATCAATACCGGGGGTCACCTTGTAAGCCCGTTTGAGGTGGAATCGGCGTTGCTCGAACACCCCGCCGTTGCCGAATCGGCAGTGGTTGCTAAACCCGATTTTGTAAACATGGAGGTTGTTAAGGCTTTCGTGGCTCTAAAACCAGGCAACCAACCCAGTGCCGACCTCGATCTGGAAATAATGAATTTCGTGAGAAAAAAGCTTTCACCCCTGGCTATGCCACAAGAAATAGAATTTGTTGAGTCGCTGCCAAAAACCCGCAGCGGCAAGATAATGAGACGTATTCTCAAAGCGAAAGAATGGGGTGAAGAAATAGGAGATACATCTACGCTGGAAGACGATTAACTCCTTTTTGGGAGGATAGGTAGATGGGTTTGGGAGTTTAGTTGTTTGGGAGTTTAGAGGGTTGCGGTTTGTTTCAATTTTTTAAGCTCCAGAATTCGGTCTGTTGGCAGCAGTGGTGAAATGAGCAAACCATTGCACCTCGAAAACCACGGAATGATGATGCCCACACAGCCCAGTAGCCCCGTAGGAGAGAAATAAAAAAGAGCACGTAAAAATGTTGAAAAGCCAGAACAAAAAGAAATGGAATTGTCAAATTTTAATTAACCATTAACCATTAACCATTAACAATTAACCATTAACCATTAACCATTAACAATTTTTATTTACATCAAAAAAAGATTCACTATGGAAGAAATGAAAGAAATTGTAAGGAAATACGTAATTGAAGAATACGTTGAAGATGACAGCGAAATAAACTACGACACCCCTCTAATTTCGGGTGGAATTGTTGACTCGTTTTCAATGGTTTCGTTAAAAAGATTTCTCGAAAACAAGTACAAAATTTCAATCCCCGATGATGACGCCACTCCTGAGGCATTTGACAGCGTTGACAAAATAGTTGATTTAGTAAAAGCTTTTCTAAACAAATAGGAGGTAGGTATGGCTTATTCAGACAAAACAAGGGCAATGTTTGCTGGGGTGCTCGAGGGGATAAGGGGTGCCGGCCTATTCAAGCAAGAAAGATTCATCCACTCGGCCCAGGCAGCCGATATCGAGGTTGAGTTTCCAACTGGAGCCTCTCCCAAAAAGGTTATAAACATCTGTGCCAACAACTACCTCGGCCTTTCCAGCCACCCCGAGGTTGTGCAAGCAGCCCACGAGGGTCTCCAAAGCCACGGCTACGGAATGTCCTCAGTAAGGTTCATTTGCGGAACCCAAGACATACACCGAAGGCTGGAAAATTTGGTTACCGAGTTTCTTGGCACCGAAGACACCATCCTTTTTCCCTCTTGTATGGATGCCAATGCAGGAGTGTTCGAGGCGATCCTTACAAAGGATGATGTAATAATTTCAGACCGTCTGGTTCACGCTTCGCTGATTGATGGCATTCGGCTATGCAGCGCAATGCACGATACGTTCAAGCACTCAGATTCGGATCACTTAGAAAGCAAGCTCCAGCTCCATGGAGACCGGCGGCTAAAATTGGTGGTTACCGATGGGGTTTTCTCCATGGACGGCGACACGGCCAAGCTTGACGAAATGGTTGACCTTTGCAACAAGTACGATGCGATGCTGCTCGTTGACGAATCGCACGCAAGTGGGTTCATTGGTCGAACAGGTCGCGGAACCCACGAAAAGTGCGGCGTTCTTGGCAAAATCGACTTGATAACCACCACTTTTGGCAAGGGGCTGGGAGGGGCTTCTGGCGGTTGCGTTTCTGGCCGCCGCGAGCTTATTGAACTGTGCAGGCAAAGAGCCAGGCCTTATCTTTTCTCCAATACCATAGCGCCTCCTATCGTTGCAGGAGTAATAAAAGTGCTCGAAATCTTGTCGGCGAGTACCGACAGGCGCGATAAACTTGAAAGAAACACCGAGTTTTGGCGCAAAGGTCTTACTGAGGCAGGGTTCGTTTTGAAAGAAGGCGACACCCCAATTGTGCCTGTTATGCTCTTTAATGCCAAGCTTTCGCAAGACTTCTCGCGCGATTTGTTTGAAGAGGGAATCTATGCAATTGGCTTTTTCTTTCCGGTGGTTCCGCAGGGTCAGGCAAGGATCCGAACCCAGATTTCGGCAGGTCACGAAATGCACCACCTCGAAAAAGCCCTGGACGCCTTCAAGAAAGTTGGTGCCAAGTACAACATCCTTGGCAAAAGCAAGAAGGAGATAATTGAAATGTACGGAATGTAAACCAATAAGCCTTTTGCCATAATTGTAATTTATTTCGCAGGGTGCGAGGCGCATTGAGCAAATGCACCTCGCACCCTGCAAGGTAAAAGCCATTTCGAACACCGATTAGTTATGACAACTAAAATTTCTTAACTTCGTAAATTTGTTGCCACATTAAATTCGCAAGAAAATGATTGAATTTATTTCTGGTGTCTTGGAAGAAAAAAACCCTGCATACGTAGTGGTCAACTGCAACGGTGTGGGATACATCCTGCACATTTCTCTTTACACATTTACGGCCTTGGGAGACGTTGGCAATCAAGTCAAAATATTTGCACATCAGGTTATTAGAGAAGACACCCACGTTCTTTTTGGTTTTGCCTCCAACAGCGAAAGGCATATTTTCAGGCTCTTGATTACCGTTAGCGGCGTTGGTCCCAATACCGCCAGAATGATTTTGTCGTCGTTGCCACCTACCGACGTTAAAAATGCAATAGCAACCAATAATTCATCGTTATTGCAAACAATCAAGGGGATAGGGGGCAAAACTGCCCAGAGGATTGTGGTTGACCTTCGTGACAAAATCGATAAAGAAGACGCTGTCAAGGAAGCTGGGATGACAATTTCAGACAATACAAGTCAAGAAGAAGCGTTATCTGCATTAGTTATGCTCGGTTTTGCACGAAACGTGGCCCAAAAGGCCATATATAATATTGTGAAAAGCAATAAAGGGGTGCCGTGCTCTTCGGAGTTTATAATAAAGGAAGCCCTAAAGAACTTCTAAGTTTACACGTTAAAAAGATTAATGCTTTGGTTAATTTTTCTGCAATCAAGACCCTTTTGCTTTTTGTATGGTTTGGTACCGTTTCGGCCAACCATTCTGGTGCCTTCAACCATAACTTCACGGGCGGTGAAGAATTTGCCGGTGCTTCACAACAGCAGACGTCTGATACACTACCCTTTCCACTGCCTCGAGCAAATCCAAACTCCTTCGTTGACCCACCCGGCGGTAGCTTTAACCTTCCCAACCCCCCCAACGTTACTACCCAAATCACCTACGATCCAGTTTCGGGCTATTACGTTAAGGTTTTTAAAGTTGGTAACAGGATAATTGGCAGGCCTGTATTCCTGACACTGCAGGAATACTTAGAATACGACATTGACAAAAGTCTCAGAGAGCATTGGCAACAAAGAGTGTCAAGGCAGACCAGCCAGGCACGGGGAGGGCTTATACCTGAAATAAAGGTTGGGGGCGAATTGTTTGAAACCATATTTGGGGGCGAAGCCATCGAAATTAGACCAACAGGTTCGGCAGAACTCATCTTCGGAATTATGTCTAATAGGCGCGACGACCCGAACATTGACGAAAGAAGAAGACGTACTACTAATTTTGACTTCCAGCAAAAAATACAGATGGGGGTTCAGGCCAAAATAGGAACCAAGATTGATATTGGGGTAAACTACAATACGGAGGCCATTTTTGATTTCGACAATAAAATCAAACTTGACTATAGGGGAAAGGAAGACGAGATTTTGCAAGTTCTTGAGGCTGGTAACGTATCGTTGCCTTTGCCGGGCACGCTAATAACTGGTTCTCAGGGGCTATTTGGCCTAAAAACTGAGTTGAAGTTTGGTAACACCACTTTAACAGGGGTATTCTCACAACAAAAAACCGAAGCAAGAACCATAGAGGTCAAAGGTGGAGCCCAGACCGCCGAGTTCCTGATAAAGGGAGATAACTACGAAGAAAACCGACACTATTTCATCGGCCAGTACTTTCGCAATAATTACGACGAAGCATTAGCTGCCTTACCCTTGGTAAACTCTAACATTAACATTACCCGCATGGAGGTTTGGGTTACAAACATTGGGGCGGCAACCGAAAGAAACCGAAACATTGTGGCCTTTGCCGACCTCGGAGAGATAGACCCTTACAACCCTTTGATTACACCGGGCACAATTGCAAATCCCGCCAACAACTCTAACAACCTTTACGGAATCATGGCTAACCAGCCAGGCATCAGGCAACTCCAGTTGGTTAATAGCTACCTTCAAGGGCAAGGTTATTCATCGGGCATTGATTATGAAAACATTGAAAACGCCAGGTTGCTCAACCCCAATGAGTACACGTACAATGCAAAGTTGGGGTTCATTTCGCTAAACCGAACCATGAACCCCGATCACGTTTTGGCGGTGGCTTTTCAATACACAGTAATTGGCGATAATCGGGTATATCAAGTTGGGGAGTTTTCAAATGACTTGGACGCTCCAAAAACCTTGATTGTAAAGCTACTAAAGGGCACCACGGTAAATACACGAATTCCCACGTGGGATTTGATGATGAAGAATGTTTACCACCTTGGGGCGTTTCAGGTTAGCCCCGACAACTTTATACTAAATGTTCTTTACGAAAGTGATGAACTGGGCGTTCAGATGGGGTATCTCAAAGAGGGGCCTGTTGCAGGGAAACCCTTTATCAGAATTATGAATTTGGATAACCTAAACAAGAATCGCGATCCGCATCCTGATGGTATTTTTGATTTTATTGACAACGCGGCGACTCAAGGCGGCAACATTCAATCTTCCACTGGGAGGGTATATTTCCCGGTTGTAGAACCTTTTGGATCACATCTAAGAAAAATGCTTGTGGATCAAACCCTTGGCGACAAGTATGCATACGACTCTCTTTACACCACTACCAAATACCAGGCACAGCAGTTTCCTGAACGCAACAGGTTCTTGCTTGAGGGAAACTATCGAAGCGGTTCGGCGGGTGCCGAAATTATGCTCAATGCCCTAAACGTGCCCCAGGGTTCGGTAACTGTAACTGCCGGTGGCGTGCCCCTTACCGAAAATCTTGATTACACCGTTGACTATACACTTGGAAGGGTTAGGATAATAAACGAGGCACACATTAACTCCGGAGCCCCGATTAGAATTTCCCTGGAAAGCTCCAATATGTTCGACATTCAGACCAAGACTCTCGTTGGCGCCCATTTAAACCATAGGTTTAGTGACAATTTCAATGTTGGTGCCACCATAATGAGGCTATCGGAAAGGCCATTGACACAAAAGGTAAACATTGGCTACGAATCAATTTCCAATACCATTTGGGGTGTAAACACAAGCTACGCCACCGAGTCACAATTCGTGACCAACCTTGTCAACAAGTTGCCATTCTTCAACAGCGCTTCACCATCGCGCATATCGTTCGTGGGCGAGTTTGCGCAGCTCCTTCCCGGACATTCCAGGCGCTTGGGAAAAGAGGGAACATCCTACATCGATGACTTCGAGGGAAGCAAGTCTGCAATTGATATGAGGGCCGTTCAAACTTGGTTCGTTGCAAGTACTCCACAACACCAAACCAACCCTGGAAGGTTTCCCGAAGGGGCACCAAACACGGGCTTGGGCTTTAGAAAAAACGTGGCCAAGCTTGCTTGGTATATGGTTGACCCGCTTTTTACCTTCCAGCAAACCTCCATTACCCCTCAACATATTCGCAACGATGCCAATCAGCGCTCCGACCACAGGGTTCGCCATATCTTTGAAACCGAAATTTGGCCCTTCAAGGAAAGTGGCACGGCAAATATACCCTCGCCCATACCGGTTTTGAACCTTGCCTATTATCCCTCAGAAAAAGGGCCTTACAATTATGATGCAACTGCCACCACCTTTAGCAGGGGAATTAATAACCTGGGGCTTTTAAACCAGCCAAATACCAGATGGGCAGGAATAATGCGATCGGTTCCGACACCCGATTTCGAAGCCGCAGGCGTTGAGTACATTGAGTTTTGGATGATGGATCCCTTCATTTACAACCCTAGTCACACAGGAGGGGACCTTTTCTTCAACTTGGGAACAATTTCGGAGGACGTGCATAGAGATGGGAGAAAAGCATTCGAAAACGGCCTTCCAACAGGTCCAGAAGGCACCAACTTCGAGACGACAATCTGGGGGCGCGTACCGTCGGTTCAAGCTGTAGTTAATGCCTTTGACAACAATCCTCAGTCAAGGGTTTACCAGGACGTTGGACTTGACGGGCTTGGAACCACAGACGAGAGGTCTCACCTTGCCGATTACCTGCAGCCGTTAGCCGCCGCATTCGGATCGAGTTCCGAAGCTTATCAAAAAGCATGGACCGACCCCTCAAGCGACAATTACCGGTATTTCAGGAGTTCAACCTACGATGCCGAACAAACTTCCATACTTGACAGATACAAGATGTTTAACGGGCTCGAAGGTAACAGCCCCGCTGCTGACGCCTCCCCCGAACCCTACCCAACCTCGGCCACCCACCTCCCAAACACAGAGGATATAAACAACGATGGTACCCTTAACGAAAACGAGGCATACTTCCAGTTCCGTGTGAGTTTGAGGCCGCAAGATATGGTTACCGGCAAGAATTATATTACCGACATGAGGGAGGCAACAGTAATGTTGGCAAACCAAACCACCGAAACCATTAAGTGGTACCAGTTCAAGATTCCGCTCCGCACCCCAGAAAGGCAGGCTTTTGGAAATATTCAGGATTTCAAGTCGGTCCGTTTCATGCGTATGTTCTTCAAAGGCTTCGAAGAAGAAATAGTGTGTCGGTTTGCCACCCTCGAACTGGTAAGGGGAACCTGGCGAACTTACGACCGCTCCCTTACGAGTCCTGGAGAATATATTCCTGACAACAGCGAAACTACATTTGAGGTTTCGGCCGTGAACATTGAAGAAAACAGCGCCCGCCAACCAGTACCTTACGTTTTGCCTCCTGGCATCGAAAGAGAGCTGGATATGGGTACAACCACACAGTTCAGGCGAAATGAACAATCCCTTTCCCTAAGGGCCGTTAACCTTAAAGATGGTGATGCAAGGGCCGTTTACAAAACATCCGACTTGGACGTTCGCAACTACCGCCGCATTAAAATGTTTGCCCACGCCGAGGCGTCAGGCCAGACCCAAGATGTGGCCGATGGAGATGTTGCCGTTTTCTTGCGGCTGGGAGCCGACTTTACAAATAATTACTACGAGTACGAGGTCCCTCTCAAGATAACACCTTGGTTTACCTCAATCAATAACCCAAGGGCAATCTGGCCCGAAGAAAACGAGATTGATCTTGCATTCGAAAAACTCCAGCAGCTTAAGCTGCGCCGAAATGAACTGTCAAGAGACCCAAACAGCGGTGTAACCTTTGTCACCCCATTTAGCCTGCCCGACGGAAATAACACCATGAAGATAGTTGGAACCCCCACACTTAGCAACATAAAGGTGCTGATGATTGGTGTTCGGAACCCCAAACGGTCCTTCGCAAATCTCAACGACGATGGCCTTCCAAAGGCTACGGAGGTTTGGGTTAACGAGATTAGGCTTTTCGAATTCGAAGACAGATCGGGTTTGGCGGCCACCGGGAGGCTAAACGCAACTCTTGCCGACCTTGGAAACGTTACATTGGCAGGGCTTATTAGCACCCCAGGCTTCGGAGCAATTGACCAAAAGGTTCACGAAAGGTCAACAGAGCAAATGGTAACTTACGATGTGGCCACCAATATAGAGTTGGGAAAACTTACTCCGCCCTCCTTGGGCTTAAGGATACCA
Organism: uncultured Bacteroidales bacterium; assembly: GCA_964624065.1. Lineage (GTDB taxonomy): Bacteria > Bacteroidota > Bacteroidia > Bacteroidales > UBA7960 > UBA7960. The sequence continues at coordinate 40,410 of CAZUWF010000008.1, read as the reverse complement.
ATGCACTTTAGCTATAGCGAGACATTTTTGAGTCCGCTTTACAATCCACTCAATCCTGATATTTTGTTGGCCGACGACTTAAATTCTTATGAAGACAAGGCCGAAAGAGACTCAATAAGAAACTTGGCTCAAGACTATACCCAACGAAAGAGCATCAACTTTACAAACGTGACCCGATCAGGTTCCGGTCCAAGAAAAATTTACAGTCTCGACAACTTAGATTTTACCTACGCCTACTCCGAGACAAATTCGCGCAATGTGAATATGGAGTACGACAACCAAACCAGATGGAGACTTGCTCTCGGGTACAATTTTGCGCCAAACGTAAATCCCATCACCCCTTTTTCTAAAATTAAACTATTCCAAGGAAAGGCCTTTCAACTGATACGTGACATCAATTTCTCCTACTTCCCAAATTTCTTGTCGTTTAGAACCAGTATGACCCGAAACTACAACGAAATGCTTATGCGACCAAAAAGCAAGGGACAGATATTGCTTACCCCAAACTTTATGAAAACATTTGAGTGGGATAGGCTTTATGACATCAGGTGGGATCTTACCCGGAGCCTCAAGCTTGAATTTAGCGCCGCAAACATGGCCAGGATTCTAGAGCCCGAAGGTCGTGTTTTGAGAGGAACTGAAGAATACCAGCTTTACCGGGAACAAGTATGGCAAAGCATAAAGTCGCTTGGCCAAACAACCAACTACAATCACAGGTATAGCGCAAACTACACCCTGCCGCTTAGCAAGATACCATTGTTAAACTGGATAAACGCCAACGCCGAATATTCGGGCACTTTCGATTGGCTAACCGCCCCTCCTGCCTACAAGGAGTCGGGCAATACAATTGAGAATTCTCAAACCTTCCGCCTAAACGCTTCCGCCAACTTTGTCACCTTGTACAACAAGATCGGATTCTTGCAAAAGATAAACCAGAGGGGGGGCTCAACCCAACCAGGCAGGAGGCAGCAGCAAGGGGTAAGGCAGGCACCAAGGCCACAAGAGCAACCGCAAGAAACTACAGCCAGGCCTTTTGGCCAAAAGATGGTTGATGCCGGTCTAAGGTTGTTGATGAGCGTTAGAAGCGTTAATGTTAACTTTACCCAAAGCAGCGGAACGAACCTCCCAGGTTTCTTGCCACTTTCAGGATTCCTCGGGCAAGACTGGAACCTAATGGCACCCGGAACGGGTTTCATATTTGGGGAACAGGGCAAGATTATTGACAGGGCAATACAGGAGGGCTGGATTTCTGACGATCCAAAATTCAACTCCCCTTTTGGAAAAAACAAAATTCAAAATATCATTGCCAACGCTCAAGTAGAACCCTTTCCGGGATTGCTTGTAAGGGTGGATGCCAGACGCAATGAATCAAGGTCGAACACCGGTTTTTTGAAGCCCGCAGAAAACGGCCTTATCAACAGGTTCAATCAAATGGAAAATGGCAGTTTCTCCATCACCTTTTTCTCAATGGGATCAGCCTTCGACGGGTTTGGACCAGGAGGTATCTCAAGAAACTTCGAAAGGTTTAAGGAGTACCGCAGCGTAATTGCCAACAGGTTGGCGCTTGGTGACGGAAGAACCTCCCCGGCCGCTCCGGGGCAATTCCCCGACGGATACGGCCCAACCTCATCTGAGGTGCTCATACCTGCTTTCCTTGCGGCCTATGCTGGGTGGGATCCCGAAGGTTCTTCCCTTTCGCCATTCGTTAAGTTTCCAATGCCGAACTGGTCGGTAACCTTTGATGGATTATCGCGCATACCCGCATTGCAAAAGCTCTTCCAAAACATCATTATTACTCACGGGTACACCAGTGTGTTCTCCTTGGGCAGCTTTGCATCCGACCCTCGCTACAGCCTGCCTGAGTTTGCAACGGGGGCCGAACGAGATTTGTCCAACAACTTCGTACCCAAGTACGAGATAGGAACAGTTTCAATAACCGAGCAGTTTAACCCCCTGATAAATGTTGATATAAGTTGGCATAACAGTTTGATCACCAGATTAGAATATCGCAAGTCGAGAAACATTTCACTCAGCCTGGCCAATAACCAGCTTACTGATATGAATTCAAGCGAGATGGTTGTAGGAACCGGCTACCGAATTCGCAACCTTTCGTTCTCGGTTTCGAGCGGGGGAAGCAGGAGGAGAATAACCAGTGACCTAATCCTTAGACTTGATCTTTCGATAAGGGATAACAAAACGGTTTTGCGAAAACTCGTTGAGGAAATTGACCTCGTTTCGTCAGGACAAAGGATATTCACCCTGCAGAGCTCTGCAGAGTACCAGCTTAGCAGTACGGCAACGTTTAGATTTTTCTTCGACAGGACGATAAACACACCTTTTATTTCAAACCAATACAAAAACGTGAACACAAATGCAGGTATTAGCCTGAGATTCATGCTACGGTAATGGAGTTTTTGAGTCCAAAGTATGTTTCCCTAAAAAATTTGGGACAAGCTGTTTATTATGAAGCATTTATCTCCTTCCCTTCCCCTGCTTTCTTTGATATTCTACTTGACTTTGATTGTTTGTAATGGCAAGGGAAAAGTTCAGGAATTTATCTGCATCCAAGATTTTCAAGACAGTCAGAAAGCCGAAATCCCAATTTTGGCTTACAACACTAACCAAACCCCCATAAAAACCATTAGGGTAGCATTTCATATTTTTCAACATTCGTCAGGCGAAAGATCTTTCAAAAAAAAAGATCCCGACTTGGCTTTCTTCCAGAACACCATAGACCGTACAAACCATTTGCTCGAAAACCTTCAGCCCCTGGAGCCCTTTAATTCTCCCTGCATTACCTCTCCCTACATAAGAGATTCGAGGATAAGATTGAAGCTCGACACCATTCAATTTAGTATTGATGATGAAATTTTTGATGGCTTCTCGCAGCCAGGCATTGTTTTGAAACATGCAAGAACGGCTCACACAAGGTACATTATTGAAAACCACCATTTGTCTAACTTGCATAAGCAACACACCCTTCATATCATCGTTGCAGGGACTTGGGACACACATGGCGGTCAGGTGTCGGGAATCGGCAACAAGGATTTCATATTGTTTAAGGGTTGGTACGACAGGTTCGAGAAAGGCAGCACCGATGGATGTTACAATACCTTTATCCACGAATTGGGTCACAGTATGGGCCTGTTTCATATGTTTGCCCCGGACAATTGCGACCAATGTAACGATCTGGGCTGCTTTGAAAGGGGAAAAACCAACAATATCATGTCGCTGGCGCCAAGCAAGATAAATGCCATTTCATTTTGCCAGTTTCAAATTGCCCACGATTACCTTTCTGGCAAGAAAGGCAATATTGGGGATGCTGTAATAGAAAACGAAAAATGGTTAAACCCATAATATTAAAATGAAACAAGAGGAAAAACAAAAACTTACTCCCATAGAGTCACTCGGCGAATTTGGACTTATTGACCATCTTACACTAAACAACGTCAGCCAAAACCCCGAAACCCTAAAAGGCGTGGGCGACGATGCAGCACTGATCCAGTCGGGAGACAAATTGCTAATTGCAACCAAGGATCTGCTGTTGGAGGGTGTCCATTTCGATTTAGTTTACACTCCGTTGAAACACCTCGGATACAAGGCCATTGCAGTAAATCTTTCTGATGTTTACGCAATGAACGGACACCCGAAGCAGGTTATGGTGGGTCTCGGGGTGTCAAGCAGGTTTTCGTTGGAAGCCCTTGAGGAAATTTACCAAGGGATGTACCTGGCTTGTAATAAGTACGGAGTTGACCTTGTGGGCGGCGACACCACCGCCTCGCAATCGGGTTTGGTACTTTCGGTAACCGCGCTTGGGCTTGTTGAACGATCAAAAGCCGTGTATAGAAACGGATCCAAGCCAAATGACTTGTTGTGCGTTAGTGGCAACCTCGGTGCCGCATACTGCGGACTATTAGTCCTGCAAAGAGAAAAGGCCGAATTCAAGGCCAATCCAAAATTCCAGCCCGATCTGAAGGATTACGATTACGTTTTGGAAAGGCAATTGAAACCCGAACCACGGCAAGATATTATCAAAAAGCTTGAGGATGCGGGCGTGGTTCCCACTTCAATGATAGATGTCTCGGACGGGTTGGCCTCTGAGGCGCTTCATTTGTGCAAAAACTCTGGCAATAGCATCCTGATTTACGAAGAGCACATACCTATAGACAACCAAACTTTAGCTGTGGCCAACGAGTTCAAGATAAACCCAACAGTTTGCGCACTTAGTGGAGGCGAAGATTACGAGCTACTTTTTACCATTAGCCAATCTGACCACGAAAAGATTAAAAACATTGAAGGGGTAAGCATTATAGGCCACGTGGCCGAGGGTTTGGTGGTGCCTGCCATGGTCACAGCATCTGGCCAACAAGTGCCATTAACGGCGCAAGGATGGGACGCACTGAAAAATTAGGCTTTACATAAATCGGAACCTCCCGATTTATGGGAAATTAATGCCATAACCATCAAGCCATTGTTAATCTGCGGATATGTCAAAGACCAAAAAGAAGTTTTATGTTGTTTGGAAGGGCCGGGAAACAGGCATCTTCGATAATTGGGACAAGTGCAGGGAATGTGTTCATGGATTCGATGGGGCAATTTACAAATCATTTGGCACTGAATACGAAGCAGCCGAAGCATTCAAGCAAAACCCTTGGGTTAGCCTGAAGGGTGAGTCAAAACTGAAAAGGCTTTCACCCGAACAAATTAAATTGGCGGGAGCGCCCATCGAAAACAGCATAGCCGTTGACGGGGCGTGCAATATGGGTACTGGCCAAATGGAATACCGTGGTGTTTACGTTGGAGCCAAGCAAGAACTATTTCGGCAAGGACCCTACGAAGGAGGCTCAAACAACATCGGGGAGTTTCTGGCAATTGTACATGCCTTGGCCTGGTGCAAAAAAAAACATTTGGACCTGCCCATATACACCGACTCAAAAACCGCGCTTAGCTGGATACGCCACAAGCACGCCAAAACAAAGGTAGTGCAAACCCCGCAAAACCAAGAACTATTCGGACTAATCAATCGTGCCGAACTTTGGCTCAAGAACAATACCTGGCCAAATCAAATCCTAAAGTGGAACACAGAGTGCTGGGGCGAGATTCCGGCTGATTTCGGACGCAAGTAAAAAAAAACGAGGAGGTCCTTTCGAAGCCTCCTCGTGTGGTACCACCCGGGATCGAACCAGGGACACACGGATTTTCAGTCCGTTGCTCTACCTACTGAGCTATGGTACCTTTGCTTGTGGTTGTTTTCAGCGTTGCAAAATTAACATTAAATTTTGAATATTCTCCATTTTTTTTTCGCGGAGGCATTTTAGTGTCAAGATAAGTGCCGCACCCACACCATGCAGTTTTAGTCGTGGGCTGTGTTAACAAGGCTTTATTGACAGGTTTGCTTGCCCATCACACTGAATTTAAAACAACTTCGCTATCTTTGCAAAACCCAAAATTAGCCACCATTTAATGATTTACCTGTATGAAAGATTACTCCAAAACCATTGAAATTATCGACCCAGAAGTTGCAAGAACGGTAGAACAGATACTTTTGAAAAAACTTAGTGATTTCCCACTGCCAGAAACATACCAATCAATTATGGGAATCATCGATCTTACTACCCTCGAAGGCTCCGATACCGATGCAAAGGTGTTGAAAATGTGCAACAAGGCAAGGTCATTCGAGTCGCTTGGCCTGGGATTTCCCAATGTTGCGGCGGTTTGTGTTTATCCTACCCTGGTGGGGGTTGCAAGAAAAGGACTCGAAGGTTCAAGCATAAAGGTTGCAGCGGTGGCCGGAGCATTTCCCGCGGGGCATTCGCCAATAAGGATTAAGGTTGAGGAGGTTAAATATGCGGTTGGAGAAGGTGCCGACGAAATTGATATGGTAATATCAAGGGGCAAGTTCCTGGAGGGTGAGTATAACTTGGTGTACGACGAAATTGCTTCAATACGCCAAGCCTGTGGAAGCGCTCACCTAAAGGTGATTTTGGAAACTGGCGAGCTGGTAACCGCCACCAACATACGTCGTGCTAGCGAAATAGCTATTGATGCAGGAGCCCGCTTCATAAAAACCTCCACCGGCAAGGTGCAACCTGCCGCAACCCTCGAAGCAATGTTGGTAATGTTAGAGACTATTAAAGACCACCATACAAAAACCGGGCAAATGGTAGGAATTAAACCCGCAGGTGGTATCGCCGATCCCGAAACAGCCTTGAAATTCTTTGCACTGACAAACCAAATACTCGGCGGCAACTGGATGAATAACCAATGGCTTAGGTTTGGGGCCAGCCGCTTAACCGATGGCCTTGTTGAAGCTGTAAGTCGCCTAAAAAACGTAGAGGTAGCAAATCCAATAAACCTCGGCAGTACAGCATATTGATAAGAAAAACTTCTCGCACATCTTCAACGCAACTACCAAAAAACCTGTCAAGGCAATGACCATTTTGACAGGTTTTTATTAATGGTGGTAGTGGCAGATTAACCGCAATGCAAAAATTTTCGCACTAGTTTCATAGTTTCCTTGTTATTGCCTTCTATTTTTTCTCTTAGGTTCTCATCGTTGTAACTTAAAAGCCGCTTTACTATTCCCATCAACAATGCTTCAGAAAACACCCCATGTTCCTTAAAGATATCGGCGTGTTTTTCGAGGTATTCCGCGGCAGTTTTGCAGGAGTATGGAAGCTGAGCCAACTCTTTGGTGCGTTGCTTGTGCTCTTCGTGAAAGATATTTACATCCACGTAGGTTTTATCTGCAAATTCAAGGGCCTTGGGCATTTCGAAACCATGCCTTGCCCCTACACAAAGACCGGCAATAAGCAAGTAAATGTCGGCCGAACCATCCGGACATCTAAATTCGAAGGTTTGTTTGTCGCTAAAGTCCCTGTTGGTTTTTGGCTCAAGGGGGTTTTCGGTGTTAATCATATCGGCAGCACCAACCCACCCCAGGGGTACTCTGATTAATGTTGACCTATTTCGCTCGCCCCAGCAAACGTTGGTTGGTGCTTCTTGGTGTGGCACGAGCCTCAGGTAAGATGTAGGAATGGTGTTTCCGAATGCCGAAAGTGATGGAGCCACGTCAAGGATTCCGGCGATTACCTTTTTTGAAACATCGCTTATTTTACCTGCGTCGAGGGTGGCATTCTTACCATCCTTCATTGCCCTAATATGAATGTGCATTCCGCTGCCAGCCTTGCCTGCCGTAATTTTTGGGGCAAAGCTTACGGTAACTCCGTGGCGATAACCTACCTCGCGCAGTATCCATTTTGCAATGATAAGCTGGTCGGCTGCGTCCTGAACATTTGTGGGCAAGAATTCGATTTCGTTTTGTTCGTAATCGTGGTGCTCGTCCGAAAAATTACCTACCTCCGAGTGGGCATACTTAACCTTACCACCGGTTTGGGCAATTGCTCGCAGGGCATCGATCCTAAGCTGCTCCCACTTTACGAATGGCGATGACTCGTGATAACCCTTTTGGTCCGTGGCACGGTACAGATCATCCTTTTCGCTGATTACGTAGTATTCTATTTCGCCCATTACTTCCAGGCTGTATCCTGTTTTTTCAACTAAAACCTGGTGAGCTTTGCGCATAATGTTTTCGGGTGCGCTCTCAAGCGGCTCCCCGTTTTTGTCGTAGTAAGAGCAAAGGATGTCAATAGCCGGGATTTCGCTGAAGGGATTGAGGAAAGCTGTGCGAAAGCACGGGACAACATAAAGGTCGCTTGATCCAGCTTCAAGAAAATTAAAAAGACTGCTCCCGTCAACGCGCTCGCCGGTTGAGAAAATTTCTTCCAGGTGATCCAAACCCTGAATTACAAAATTTAGCGTTTTAAGCCTACCATCACCGGCTACATACCGGAAATTAACCATTTCAATCTCGTTTTCTTCAATGTATCTGATGATGTCTTGTTTGGTAAACTGCGATGGGTGTTTTTGTAGGTGCCTTACCAAGGGGTTAGGGCTTAATTTGAATTGATCTTGATTCATTTTCGGGTGAATTTTGGTGTGCTTTTTGGGGTCTCAAAAGTATTCATTTTCCCTGATATGGCAAACAGGTTTGGCGACAAAATTCATTTTGGAAGATATTTGTTGGTTTTAAAACCATTCAACCATATTTTAACAATTTGCTACCTTTGCCCATTGACAGGTAAGCCTAAAGCGGCGATTAATGAATTGATGAAAAAAAATACCACCATAAGGTTTTCGGCCCAACAGTTACTGGCCTTGATGTTGGCGGTGTTTTTTTCAGGCTGTGCCATTTTCAAGAAGCAGCCCAAAGAAGAGTCACCAGGTGTAAGCCCATCGTTTTACGAGGAACATTCTTTGATTTTGGGATTTCCCCTTTCGGGAAACGAAAACCCCGAACTGATCAAAGAGGTGGCCTCTTGGTTGGGAACCCCATACCGGCACGGTGGAAGCACCAAGGCGGGAACCGATTGCTCCGGAATGGTGCGGCAAATTTTTCTTGTTGTCTTCAAAATCTCGTTGCCAAGGTCAAGTGCCGCTATCGCCGATTTTTCTAGTCGAATACGACGAACACAACTTAGGGTCGGTGATTTGGTTTTTTTCGAAACCGCATCGAAAAGACGAATAAACCACGTGGGTATCTACCTCGGAAGCAACAAGTTTATCCATTCATCTACTTCTCGAGGGGTTATTGTTACCGACCTCGATGAAACCTATTGGATAGGAACCTATGCCCGGGCCGGAAGGGTGCTTTAGGCTGGGTGGGGTTGAGGGTTAAGTGTTAAGAATTGACGGTTGGCAATTGATGTTAGCAAATCGAGGGTGGTCATATTAATTGAACACCCACCACTTTAGCTCCAAACCTTTCCCCTTGGTTTAGAAAAAGCTCCTAAAGGGCATCATCAGGCTTTCGAAAAACCTTTGAACGCGCGAGCGGTCCGACCATTTTTCGTAATCAAATGGTTCGGTATCCTTCATGGTTTCCTTAAAGTGTTCTGCGAGCTGAGCCGCCAAATCAGCGTGCCTGCCCGCAAGCCCTATTTCATGGCTGTGCCTAAAACTTCGGTAATCTAAATTTGCCGACCCGATCAAAAAGGTCTTGTTGTCGGCCATGAAAATCTTGCTGTGGAGGTTTTGCGGAAGGTAGTAGAAAAAATTCACTCCTTGCTTTGCCAACAAGCCAACATACCTTGAATTGAGCAAGTCTATGAGTCCAACGTCAGATTTTTTGGGAATAATAATGTTTACCTTCACCCCTCTTTTGGCGGCATTTGACAAGGCCTTACGTAAGGTAAACGGGGGAAGGAAATATGGTGTTTCAATATAAATTTCCTCCTTTGCACCTCGAATAAGCTTTAGGAGTTGTCTTTTTGTGGGTTTGAAAATACTGGAAGGTACATCACGCAGAATGATCAGTTGGTCGAAAACAAAAGAGCGAGTGAAGGCTCTTTTATTGTAAAAATACTTGGCAAAGATTTTAAAGTTCAATTCAACGGTTCTTTTGAACTTCTTGGCTATTGGTCCCTCAATTCTAAATACCGATTCGCGCCAATTCATGGCATAATCCACTATGTTTGCAGATCCCAAGTAGGTTACACGGTCGTCAACCACTATTATTTTTCTATGGTTACGCCTGTGTCCCTTGGTAAACCCCTCCCAACTGAGCCTAAGTTTTTTGAAGAATTTAACCTCACCACCAGAACGTATCAAGTCGCGAAAGAAGCTTTCGTCGGAAGCCGCGGCCCAAGCATCTACAAGCACCCTAACCCTTACACCGGCCACCTGCTTTTCAATCAAGAGGTTGCGAAAAACCTCCCCCACGCTATCGTTGCGAAAACGATAGTACTCCATGTAAACATATTTCTTCGCATTGCCGATATCTTTAAGCATGGCTTCGTAGTATTCGGTTGCGGCGGAATACATTTTAACCTTTAGGTCAGATGAAGAGCCATTCATATTTTTCCTGAAAAATTTCAAGTTTACTTGTTGATAAATTCTGTATTCAAATCACTTGCAGCCAAACTCACAGAAAGCTTGTATCCAACGTTGTGGATATTTTCAATGTGGATTGATTTGTCTAGGGTCAAGTACTTCCTAATCCTAGAAATGAAAACATCGAGGCTGCGGCTAGCAAAATAATGATCCTCTCCCCAAACTTTCATCAGCAGATCGTCGCGTTTAACTATAGAATTTTTGTTTTGGCAAAACAACCTTAGAATTTGTGCTTCCCTGAGGGTCAATTGTCTCACTTCACCTTCAAGTGTAAGGGTTTGGTTGTTTGAGTCGAATGAATATTTGCCAATTTGAAAGCGGCTTTCGGCTGAAAACCTGCCCTTCACTCCACTCCTTTTTAGGAAAACTTTCACTTTAAGAGAAAGCTCCTCAATGCTGAAAGGCTTGGCTATGTAATCGTCGGCCCCCAACTTGAGGCCATGAATTTTGTCTTCCTTGGTTGATTTTGCAGTTAGGAACAATATCGGAATTTCTTCGTTTGACTGTCTAATTTGCCGAGCAAGTTCAAATCCGTCCATTTTTGGCAACATCACGTCGAATATGCAAAGATCGTAAGTGGTCTTTTGAAATAGTTTCAATGCCGTTTCACCATCCTCGCAAAAATCAATGACAAATCCGTGCTGCTCCAGGTTATCACGGGTTACGAACGACAGGGTTAAATCGTCCTCAACGTAAAGTATCCTCGGTTTTTCCATCATTAAAAGGAATTATGCTTTTATGAACCTCCGGCCTAAAATCATTGGCAAAACAATCTTAATTCCAAAAGTCGGGCTTTAATATACAAGATAACGTCAGAAAAGACATTTGGTTTAAACTGTCAAAGCTTGTTGAGGGGATAAGAATTTTTCACGCCTCGACAAAAATTGTTGTACCCTTTCCTTCCTCGCTTTCGAGCCATACTTTCCAGCGGTGAGCCTGGCATACCTTCTTAACGTAAAACAGCCCAAGCCCAAAGCCCTTTACGTTGTGCACGTTGCCGGTAGGTACTCGGTAAAATTTCTGGAAAACCTTCTTCTGGTGCTCGGGTTTAATGCCAGGGCCCTGATCCTTCACCCCAAAAACAATCTTGTCGCCTTGGGCTTTTGAAAACACTTCCACTTTGTTTGCTCCAAGCCCGTATTTTATTGCATTGTCGAGCAAGTTGTGCAAAAGATTGGTAAGGTGCAGTGGATCAGCGGTTATCGTCTTTGCCTCCGGATCGAGGGTGGCTATTATTTGGCAATCCTCGACCTTGCCATTTTTGGCCTTGAAGGTACCCACAACCTCTTCTACAAGATTGCTCAAGTCAACGTTTGAGATTTTTAGCTCCAGCCCTCCCTTCTCTATCTTTGCAATTTGCAAAACCTGCTCCACCAAATTGTTTAGCCTGTTATTCTCTTGCTTTATTATCTGGGTGTAAAGCTTAAGCCTTTCGGGTTGGTTCATGATTTCAGGCGTTGAAAGCACGTCGGCCGAAATATTTATGCTTGAAATTGGGGTTTTGAACTCGTGGGTCATATTGTTTATGAAATCCTTCTGCAATTCCGAAAGCCTTTTTTGCTTCAAAATTACGAATATGGCGTAGCCGAAAAACACTATTGCCAGAAGCAATATGAACGATACCACGATCCAAGCACCCATATCGGCCACAAGGTATTCTTTTTTGGAGGGAAAGTTCACCCCGAAACAGTAAACGCATTCGTTGTAGTGCGGAAGGTCCTTCGAGAATGATATGGGCTTGGGGTCTTGGCCTTTCTTCACAAGCCTGCCATACTCCATCTCACCGTTGATGCAATTGTAAATAGCATACTCGTAATCTATCTCGACATTGTGCTTCTCGAATTCGGTTTTCAGGAAGAACTCCAAAATATTTGCATCGATTACATCATTTACATTTACCACAAAATAGTGCGAAGACATTTGCTTCACCGGGTTTCCGTGGGGTAATATGGTTTGGTTGTAATGGCTTATCCTTTCGGCTACGGAGCCCAAGGCAATGTTTACGGTTTGATTGAACTCCCTTTCCTTTATATTCCATATGTTACCCAGAAAATAAATTTGGATAAGGATGATTCCGAGAATCGAGAGGGTTCCCAACAAAACTATGAATCTAATTTGGTTTCTCTTCATTGGGCAAAAACTTATTTGGAGCACTAAAATTACAAAAAACCGCTATTAATCCAACTCTTTTACAATTCGTTAACAAAGATTAAGCTGACATTAACACCAATCGTTCAAAATTGCATGACATTTGCCGAAAAAAAGGAAATCTCATTCACACCCATTTAAATTTCCAAAATATGAAAAAAGCCACCTTGTTTTTTATTATAGCCGTTTTTTCAACCACTGGTTTTAAGGCCTTAGCCCAAAAGGCCACATCAGAACCCATCGGGGTTGTTTCTGGGCCTCAAGCCAAATGGAATACCTTGGTTGTTGACCTTGGAGAAGTAAAATTTATGACCAGCACTGATGCTGTTTTCCACCTTACAAATTCTGGCAATCAGCCCTTAATCATCACTATGGCCAGGGCATCATGCGGTTGTACCAATCTCAGGTACAGCCAAGAACCAATTTTGCCTGGCGCTAGTGTACCCTTGCAAGTAACATTTAATGGGAGCGGAATGGGAAACGTAAGGAAAACCTTAACCGTGCAAACCAATGCTTCAAACGAAACCACAATTTTGGCGTTCACCGCAAATGTGGTAGCCGAACCAAAGGTCTCGGCCACAAGTCAAGGTAATTAAGACTGGAGCAATAGACTTAGGCTTAAATTTTGCCTAAACAAGGGCGAGCACCGGAAAAATCGGAGCCGCCCTACTTCTTTTTAATTGCCATTGGAGTAAACCCTTCTGAGCCAAATAGGTAATAAGATAATGCCGATGACTAGGTAAGGGTAGTAACTTATTAGCCTCCAGGTTATGCCTAGTGCCGGAACCAGCCCTTCTGATGGTATGAAATCGCCAAGGAACCCCGAAAAAACGTATTCTGCTACACCGCTGCCACCAGGGGTTGGGCTAATTAGCAGGATAACCCACATAACCAGCTGCCGCGCATATATCAATAGTTGGTCGCCGTATCCCACAAAGGCAATGATCAACATGTTGATTACCCAAAACCTCGCGGTCCACGAAAAGAATGTCGCGGCAAATGCCTTGAGCCAAAACCAGACTGACTTGCCTTTGAGTTCGCGGGAGGTAGTTATAATGTCATCGCCGGTTTCGGCAACCTTTGCACGCCATTTTCGCAAGAACGGCAGCTTGAAGATGCCCACCAAAAAATACTTGGTGCCCCTAGGGTTTATGAAAACCCCGTATACGATTATCGTGGTTAGCGCGATTATAAACAGGTACCCTATTACAAACACTCCCTGTGTTCCAAAACGGGTGTTGACCAAAAGGTATTCCCCGTTTGAGAGGAATAGATTATCGGTGCCGGCCAAGGCAATGACGGTTGGCACCATAATGATGTAAAATAGCTCGTCGAGCAAGGCTGTTATTAACACAATTGCCGTGGTGCGACCCATACTTATTCCTTCCTTGTGAATGATGAAAAGAGCTATTGCTGCACCTCCAATAACAGAGGGAGTTACTGCTGAGGCAAACTCCCACAGCAAGATAACTTGAAAACTCTGCTTCCACGAAAGTTGGTTCTCCGTTAACACCCTTATCCTTATCATGTAAGCCAAATCTCTTACAACCACCAAAACCATTGACAAAAAAAGGTAGAAGATCGTGTGCACCGACCATTCAATTTCCTTGAAGGCATTTGCATCGAAACTCCTGTACATGAGGTAGGAGGCAACCCCCAAACCGATGATTACCGGAATGATAATCCTTTTGAAACTAAAGAAATCGAGAATTTTCTTGTGCTGGGGATCCATCCTTGAAAATTTTGCAGTTGCAAAGGTAGGGAAAAGCCGTGAACAGTAAGCAGGAACAGTGAACAGGAATTCTTGTCAATTGTCAGTCGTCAACCCTCCCAATGTTTTCCAAATTAAATCCACTTCAAAGCCCTTGCGGGTGCAGTACTCGGCCGTTTTTCCCTTGGCGGTGTATTCATCAAGGGCTCTGAGGGTTTTGATTTTTGCCCGGGCAATACCATTCAAAATCTCCGAGTATCGCTCCGGATCCAACGATTCAAGGGCTTGATTGACGGTTAGTGGGTCAAGCCCGCGACCCTGCATCTCGTACTTTAGTTTTATTTTACCCCATTTGTTGTTTTCGAGTTTTCCGCGGGCAAAGGCCAAGGCAAATCGTCGCTCGTCAATGAACAGCTCCTCCTTAAGTATATTGACAATTTGTGCTGCCAATTGCTGGGAGGCACCAAGTGAGTATAGCTTTTGTGAGACCTCCCTAACGGTTCTGTCGCGGTAAGAGCAGAACTTCCTACCCTTTTCGAGTAGATGATCAAGGAGCATTTTTTTTGCTGGGCTCATTGGGCAATGAGATTTTTTGCAAATATAACCAGTTTAAAAGGTTGATTGGATGATATATTATTTGGTCGAGGTGTGGCGAATCCTTCCACCTAAATGCAACAAAATTTGGTACTTTCGCAAAAATATCTGCAAAAATGTTTTCGGAAATCTTTATTGGCAAATACGTTCCTTCCGACTACCCCTTAATCGAAGGTTTATGGCAAAGGGTTGGCTTGGGTGGGTCATTACGGGGCGACAGCCAGCACGTAATTGAGCGCACCATTGAAATGGGCGGTTGCCTTCTGGTGGCTAAACTTGCCGATGGCACCATGGTAGGCACCTCGTGGATGACATTCGACGGCCGACGCATACACCTCCACCATTTTGGGGTTGAAGCTGTTCACCAACGCAAAGGAATTGGCCGGAAGCTGGCGGTGGCCTCAATTGCCTGGGCAAAGGAAAAGGGCTGCCAAATCAAGTTAGAGGTGCACCAAACTAACACCGCCGCCATTGAGATGTACAAAGAACTGGGATTCAAGTATCTGGGCGATTACGACGTGTATATTATCAGGAATTTTGACAACTTGTAGCAAATGAACAAATAATAATATCTCCTGATCGATAATTTAATATACTGGTTGATAAGTCATTTATTTGGTTCACCCAAACAAGCCAATAGCAAGAAAAGAACCCTATGATTTATCAAAGGAAACTTTGACAATTCGACCCTACGATTTTGCCAAGGATTACCACAAACATTTCGAGAGAAACCTTTGCTAAGGCTTTTGTTCGAAACTCGCAATCCCACCTGATTTCCAGTAGCCCTTGATTCGGGTCATCAGGTCTTTATTGTTAGTTATTCAACTACTTCCTGCTCTCTATTAGAATTTGCAGCATTTTCATAGCCGCATCGGCAATGACAGTTCCTGGGCCAAACACTCCCACAACGCCGGCATCGTACAAAAACTGGTAATCTTGCGGGGGAATAACCCCACCCACAATAACCATTATGTCGTCGCGGCCAAGGTCTTTTAGCTCCTTAATTATCTGCGGGGCAAGGGTTTTGTGTCCGGCGGCGAGGCTCGACACACCCACAATGTGCACGTCGTTCTCCACTGCTTGGCGGGCGGCCTCCTTGGGCGTTTGAAACAGTGGCCCGATATCCACGTCGAAGCCCATATCGGCATATCCTGTTGCCACAACCTTGGCTCCGCGGTCGTGGCCATCTTGACCCATCTTTGCAATCATTATGCGAGGCCGGCGTCCTTCCAGCTCGGCAAACTCATCGGCCATGGCCCGTGCCATTCCAAATTTGGCGTTGTCTTCTATTTCCATCGAATAAACTCCTGAAATTGAACGAATAACCGCTTGATACCGACCAAACACCTTTTCGCAGGCCATTGAAATTTCGCCTAGGGATGCCCTCTTTCGGGCAGCCTCAACAGCAAGTTCCAGCAAGTTGCCCTCACCCGTTTCGCAAGCCTTGGTTATTGCATCAAGAGCCTGCATAACATCCTCTTTGTTGCGCTCGGCCCGTAGTTTTTCCAATCGCTTTATCTGCGAAGCACGAACGGCGGTGTTGTCAACGTCAAGAATTTCGATGAGGTCTTCTTTTTCGAGACGGTACTTGTTAACACCAACTATTACGTCTTTGCCGGCATCTATGCGGGCCTGCTTTCGAGCCGCGGCTTCTTCGATGCGCATTTTTGGAATTCCTGTTTCTATTGCCTTTGCCATTCCGCCAAGGCTTTCGATTTCTTGAATGTGGCTCCAGGCCCTATGGGCAATCTGGTGGGTAAGGTATTCAACGTAATACGAGCCTGCCCAAGGGTCAATTGCCTTGCAAATGTTGGTCTCTTCCTGAATGTAAAGCTGGGTGTTGCGGGCTATGCGTGCCGAAAAATCAGTTGGTAACGCAATGGCCTCGTCCAGGGCGTTTGTGTGCAACGACTGGGTGTGTCCCAGGGCTGCTGCCATAGCCTCCACGGTGGTACGGGTAACATTGTTGTAAGGATCTTGCTCGGTAAGGCTCCAGCCCGATGTTTGTGAGTGGGTGCGCAGGGCAAGCGATTTGGGGTTCCTGGGGTTGAATTGGTTCACTAATTTTGCCCAAAGCAACCTTGCGGCCCTCATCTTGGCAATTTCCATAAAGTGATTCATACCGACTGCCCAGAAAAACGAAAGGCGAGGTGCAAAGGCATCAATGTCCATACCAGAATTTACCCCCGTGCGCAAGTACTCCAACCCATCGGCAAGGGTGTATGCCAGCTCTATGTCGCAGGTGGCGCCTGCTTCTTGCATATGATAGCCGCTAATGGATATGGAGTTGAACTTGGGCATATTCTTCGAAGTGAACTTGAAAATGTCGGCTATGATACGCATTGATGGCAGGGGCGGGTAAATGTATGTGTTGCGAACCATAAACTCTTTGAGGATATCGTTCTGGATGGTTCCACTCAGCTTGTCCATCGAAACGCCCTGCTCCTCGGCAGCCACGATGTAGAAGGCCATAACGGGCAAAACTGCACCGTTCATGGTCATCGACACAGACATTTTGTCCAGCGGAATTTGGTCGAACAAAATCTTCATGTCTAGGATCGAGTCAATTGCCACGCCGGCCTTTCCCACGTCGCCCACCACGCGCTCGTGGTCCGAGTCGTAGCCTCGGTGGGTGGCGAGGTCAAAAGCCACTGAAAGGCCCTTTTGCCCCGCTGCCAGGTTGCGACGGTAAAAGGCATTGGACTCCTCGGCGGTGCTAAAACCCGCATACTGGCGTATGGTCCAAGGCTTCATCACATACATGGTGCTGTATGGTCCCCTCAGGTAAGGTGCTATACCGGCACCATAATCAAGGTGCTCCATCCCCAGTAGGTCATCGGAGGTATAGACGGGCTTAACCCTAATTTTCTCGGCGGTTAAAAAGGCATCGCAACTGCTATGTTGTTTCGTACTTGCCTGGTTGTCCCTAGTCTCTGACAGGTTTATTTTTTTGAAATTCGGTCTCATATTTAATCTACTTTTCTTACAAAACTATGCAATTCCCAAAGCTTCGTTAAAATCTGCAAGCGACTCCAAGAGGTTGGTGCGCAAGTGAACGTAACCGTCAACACCTGCAGCGTTAAGCTGCTCAACAATTTCTTTAGGATTACCGGCCACAACCACTTTTGTGTTTGGCATTTTCTTTTTTATAGCGGTGGCGGCCGGGGCCATTTCTGCGTACTCCTCGTCGCTGCTGCAAAGCACTACAATTGACGCCTTGCTGTCAATGGCCGCTTTAACGCCATCATCTATTGAGGCAAAGCCTGGGTTGTCAATAAGCTTATATCCAGCCACGCCGAAGAAATTGGTTGTGAATCCGGCGCGGGCTTTACGCATCGCGAGGTTTCCGTAAGTAAACAAGAAAACCTCTGGGATTTCGAAACCCTTTTTTTCGTGGTTTTCTACAGCCAACCTCAAAGCTTCCAGCGCTTGTGGTCCACGGTAGGACCTCAATCCAGCCAGGGCGTTAAGCTTTGCCACCGGCTCCATCTTGTCGAGCATCCTTTCTTCTAGGTTTGGGTATTGGTTAACCCCCACAAACACCTGACGGCGCAGTGCAATGTCCATATCGCGCTTCTGGCACGTCTTTTCAACTTCATACTTAATGAAACCGCTCTTTACCGCTTCAACAAAACCGCCCCTTTCTTCTACTTCCAAGAAAAGCCCCCAAGCTTCATCAGCAATTGACTTGGTTAGGTTTTCGATATAATACGAACCTGCAGAGGGGTCAACAACCTTGTCGAAGTAAGACTCTAGCTTCAGGATAATTTGCTGGTTGCGGGCTATGCGTTCCGAAAAATCATCGGGCTTCTTGTAGGTGCTGTCAAAAGGATTGACAACAATGCTATTGGCACCACCTATCGAGGCAGACATAACCTCTGTGGCACTCCTCAAAATATTGGTATAGGGATCGTAAATGGATTTGTTCCACGACGAGGTTTTTGCGTTGATAGCCATTACTGACGAAGTGGCAACCTTTGGCTTGTACTGCTCTACGATTTTTGCCCACAGAAGCCTAGCCGCCCTCAGGCGGGCTATTTCCATAAAGTAATTGGAGCCAACCCCGAAGTTAAACTGCATCTTGGGCGCAATCCGGTCAACTTCAAATCCTTTTTGAGAAAGAAGGTAAATATAGTCGTTGCCTTGAGCTAGTGCAAATGCAAGCTCCTGGACAAGGCTTGCACCCGCGTTATGGTAGTGCTGGCCATTTACGGCGATCACCTTGAACTGTTGTAGTTTGTTTTCAGCCATTTCTATCAAGGAAATGGCTTCCTCAAGGTTTTGCTCCAAGCCTAGGTAAAACTTACCGTAAAGCACGAGGTAGCCAAACGGGTCGAAGTTTAGAGAGCCTTTTGCATCGGATGTCAATAACCCTTTAAGGATTTCGAACAGAGAAACGTAGTTCTTGCTGCTGAAGAAATGAACAGGTGTTATTGCGGCATCAATTCCCTCTAGCAATGTTGCCACATGGTGGTTTGTCTCTACCTCGCTGGCGTTGAATCCCACCGACTCGACTCCCTTGCCGAGGGCAGAAACGGCAGTAGCATTGGCAAGTGCGGCATTTCTTTTGCTTATGTCTTGGCGAATCAGCCAGTTGTTGTCAGCAGCACTTGCACCCCTAACAAAGGGAAACTCGCCCGGAAGGGATGAAATAAACGGCAAGGCTTTAAGGTCTTCGGCCCGGTAGTAAGGCTTTAAATGCAGCCCCTCTATGGTTTTCCAAATCAGCTTGCTGTAATCGGCTCCCTTTAGGTCTTCGTTGATCTTTGACTCCCAATCTGCGGTCGAAATTGGAGGAAATTCTCCGAAAAGTTTAGGATCTTTTTCCATTATGTAAAAAGAATTGTATTAGTGCGAAATTGCGGCCCAAAATTACAATAAATTAACCATATTGGCCAACCATATTTGGGCGCTGAAGCGGCCAATTTGCGAAAGTATTGAGGCCTAGGGCGGCCAGAGAATGCAAATTTTCTATCTTGGAAGCGGGATTTGGATACATGGAAAATGATCTTTGGAAATTGATAGGTGCGGAAAGATAAAAGGAATTCTCGATTTCTTGGTTATGGAATGGATTCTTCTGGAGGCATCAATGGTTTCTCTCATTTAAAATTTGCGCAATTCTTTTTTACCCAATCATTTTGGTTCCTTGTCCTTGGAGGTGATGAAAACGGTATTTCCTGCTTTTCTTCGTACAAGCTAGGGTTTTGTCAAAGCCTTGAGGTATGGTGCAGTCAAGCAACCTTCATTTTCCTGAATTCAACCCTTCCTTTTCAGTTTTTGACCAGGGGTTATTAAGGATTGCAAATGGTATTTAAAGCAAGCCGATGCCTGATGTTGCATATTTTCAAGCCTAACTTGCCACAACGACTTGTATAAGAATATTTTTTCCCATTCTCGTATTTACTTCACGCAGTTATGTTTGGCCTTACGGGTTTTTATGGTTCCAAAGCAATTCGGTTAGCTTGGGTTCAACAGCTCAATTTTGCTTTTGGCCAAAATTCTTTAATTTCAAAAACCGAATATGGCTTTTATTTGCGAAAAATCCACTCAAAATGCCATAAACTTGTTAAATGCGCCAACCCTCCCATAACTTCGAGGTTTTGATGATTGGGGTGCAAGAACCAAAATTTGGAACCCTTTCCGGGATTGAATTCCAGCCTAGCATAAACTCCTTGCCATTTCAATAGCTTCGGCGTTTCGAATTCGATTTGCCAAATGGCATTTTGAGAAATGTGCTAAATCAATGAAATCCTTTTACCTCCACCTGAGGTTTCTTTCAATGGCCACAGCTTAATGTAGGTATGATTGGAGCTGCAACATTTGCAGTTTGGATGGTAGAAAGTAAAGGACACTTTGTGGTGGTCATCTTTGTTTTTGGTGCGAAATTAGCTGCTCCAAAAAACGGCAAATTTTTCATTTTTAGCGACATTTCGATAAAAACCTGCGGGTAACTCGGTTGTCGGATGCCGAGTTTTATTTGGCGGGAAGGGATTCCTAATTTTCGATTTTTTCGAAATTTTCTTCCAACCAACCTTAATGAGCCTTGCTGGCTACATGCGGTTTTACGGTTTACTGCCTTCAAACTTGATTATGATGGACGAATTATTCTCCATCAAAAATATCCGTATCTTTGCAGATATGGAAAGTAACAGACAAAAAAGAATTGCCCGGTTGGTGCAAAAGGACTTGGGCGAAACAATTCAGATCGAGGGCCGGAATTGGTTTCCTGGGGCCATGGTTACCGTTACCAAGGTTTACGTAACCTCCGATTTGAGCATTGCCAAGGCCTACCTGAGCATTTTTGGCAAGGATGCCGAGGAGGTTATGAAATTGGTTCATATTCATACCAAGGACATAAGGCGGATCTTGGGAAATCGCGTCAAGAACCAACTGCGCGTGGTGCCCGAGCTGCGTTTTTTCATTGACGACAGCCTCGATTACATCGAGAACATTGAAAGGTTGCTCAAAGAATAGCCCGCCGCAATGCAATACGATCCCATTAAGAGAATTTTGGGTAATTTTTTCAATCGCTTTACCTTAACCCACAAGCTGTTTTTCCGGCTGCTCGACCTTTTGTTGTTGCGCGCTTGGCACGTTCACAGGGAGCTGAGGCGATTTTTCGAAGGAAAAAAGGGTATGGGGCAGGTAGCGGTGCTGGACGCCGGAAGCGGTTTCGGGCAGTACGTGTATTACATAGCTCGTAAGAATCCAACCTGGAGCGTGCTCGGAATTGATGTGAAGGAAGAAGAAGTTAAGGCCTGCAATGAGTTTTTTTCCAAGACTAAGCTAAAAAACGTTAGGTTTGAGAAGGGTTACTTGGAGCAACTAACGGAGGTTGAAAAATTCGACTTGGTGCTTTCGGTTGACGTTATGGAGCACGTGGAGGCTGATGAGCAGGTGTTTGCCAACTTTTTCGAAGCAATGAAGCCCGGCGCGATTTTGCTTGTTAGCACCCCGTCAGACAAGGGCGGCAGCGATGCCCAACACCATTCCGACCATTCATTTATCGAAGAGCACGTGCGCAATGGTTACGGCAGGGGCGAAATTGAACAAAAGCTGACAAGGGTGGGTTTCGATCGAGTAGAAACGAGGTACACATACGGCTGGCCCGGAAAGATCTCGTGGAAGCTAACGATGAAGTTTCCGCTAAAACTAATCGCTGTTTCCAAAATCTTTTTGCTGGTTTTACCGTTTTACTACTTGGTGGCAATGCCGCCCGCATTGGTGCTAAACTGGCTCGACACGGTGATAACCCACGCCAAAGGGACGGGTTTGCTGGTGAAGGCGCAAAAGACGGTAAGCGGCAAGCAGCCTCAGGTGAGTGGTTAATGGTGAACAGTTTAAGCTATTTTAATAATTGTTATTTGACAATTAAATATCATGAATTGAAATAAGTAGTTGGCAGGCAGGTGGTAAGTGGTAGGCGAAAATTTGCAATAATCGGCGTTTATGCAATTTGGCGAAAATCACTGAGAGAATATTAAATAGTCAACAGTATATCAAAGTAAAACAAATCCATCAACCTTTCAATTTGTAAACTTAATTCCCCCAATTGAACCTTCCACTATTCATAGCCCGTCGGTACTTGTTTGCCAAGAAATCGCACAATGCCATCAACGTCATCACGATAGTTTCGGTGGTGGGTGTTGCGGTTTGTACAATGGCGCTGGTCATAATACTTTCGGTTACAAATGGCTTCCAAGAATTGGTTTACAGGCAGTTTGATGCCTACAATCCGGATTTGGAGATAAGGCCGGTTGAGGGTAAGGTTTTCGTTTACGATGACTCTTCAATTCAGAAGATAAAAGACATTGAGGGGGTTGCACAGGTGAGCCGCATCTTGCAAGAAAAGGCAGTGTTGAAGTACCGCGACCGTCACCAATTGGTTACAATGCGAGGTGTTGACGACAATTTTGTAAAAATTACTCGCCTTGACACTACCATGGTTGCAGGCAGCTTCACCCTTTCCGAGGACGAGTTCGACTATTTGGTTATAGGGCATGGAGTTGAATTGTTACTGGGTGCCAGCATTGATGACATCATTAACGAGTTAAGTCTTTACGTGCCAAGGCGTGGAAGCACCTCCACACTGCACATTGCGAGTGCAACAAACGCCAGCTCCAATAGGATCCGTGGAGTTTTCAGCGTTAATACAGAGGTTGATGCGGAATATGTTATGGTGCCTTTAAGGTTGGCTCGTGAACTTTTGGAATACGGTGAAGAGGTAAGCTACTTGTTTGTTGGACTTGAGCCAAACGCCAACAACAAGAGGATACGGCAAAGAGTTCAGGAATTGGTGGGTGCCAACTTCGAAGTTAGAAACCGTATGCAGCAGCAAGAGTTCTTCTACAAAGTAATGCAGTCGGAAAAATGGGCCATTTTCCTGATCCTCACCTTGGCTTTGATCATAGTATCGTTTAACCTTATTGGTTCTCTCACCATGCTGGTTATCGAGAAGGCTCGCGATATTGGAATACTACACAAGTTGGGTGCTTCCATTCAAACCATCAAGAGGGTTTTTCTCTTCGAAGGATTGATGATAAGTATGGGAGGGGCGTTGATCGGTCTGGTGCTGGGCGCATTGGTGTGTTGGCTGCAAATCGAGTTTGGCTTCGTTTCAATTCAAACCAAAGGCTCTTTCATAGTTGATTCTTATCCGGTTAAGATGGTGGCCACAGATTTCGTTTTCGTAACCATTACCGTCGTGGTTATTGGTGTGCTTGCCTCACTTATCCCTTCGCGAAACATCTCGATGCTTCCTAAGAATAATTAAAAATTGGGAATTGCGAGCAATGAGATTCGAAAACCAAACTTAAGGGCAAAAAACTAAGGTCAAAAATTAGAAATAAGAAATCCTACATCCCTCCTCCAATCAATTTCGCCAAGGTCTAAAAGCATCGCGCATATTCTAAAACTTCCAACTTATTTCTTTTGCTCTTGTTTCGAATAAAGAAACCTCTTGATTTTCTGCGTGGGGGTTTTTTCGAACGGTTCGGGTTGTTCTTCAATGGCACTCAGGCGCGAAATGCGGTTTATTGTTGAATTGACCTTTTCTTTGATCTCGGCTAACCTT
Organism: uncultured Bacteroidales bacterium; assembly: GCA_964624065.1. GTDB lineage: Bacteria > Bacteroidota > Bacteroidia > Bacteroidales > UBA7960 > UBA7960. The sequence goes on along the minus strand of CAZUWF010000008.1, from coordinate 16,933 downwards.
TGGGAGACCACATTGCCCATACTTTCCTTGTAGTCAGCAGCAGATTCCTTTAGTTCGGCGAATCTTTTTGCCAGCTCGTCGTAGTTGAGGTGTACCTTGGCGATCAATTGTCCCTTGAATTCGTAAACCAGCGATTCGAGAACAAACTCCTCGCTGTTTATCACCGATTCTATATCTTCCGGGTAAATGTTTTCGCCCGAGGGCCCCAAAATTATGTTCTTCACACGGCCTTTAATGTAAAGGTATCCATCCTTGTCAATGTGACCCAGGTCGCCGGTCTTGAACCAACCGTCGGGTGTAAAAACTTGCGCTGTAAGCTCTGGCTCCTTGAAATAGCCCAACATTATGTTTGGCCCTCTGGCCACTATCTCACCCTCTCCGGTTTTGGAGTCAACATCAATAATCTTGATTTCCTGTCCCGGAATGGAAAATCCCGTACTCCTGAACTTGGTGAGTGATGGCCCGCAACCTGCCAGCAGTGGCGAAGTTTCGGTAAGGCCATAACCTATAGCATACGGGAACCTGGCATCGCGAAGGAATTGCTCGGTATCGTATGAAAGCTTGGCGCCGCCAACCCCGAAGAAGTGCAACTTGCCGCCAAAGGCGTTGTAAATCTTCTTTCCGGCAATCTTGTGGAAGAGCTTTCGCATGAAACCCACCTTCATCAACATCTTTATGACCTTTTTTTCGGCAAGCTTTGGTTTAACCTGAATGTTGAAAATCTTTTCCATAATAAGCGGAACGGTGAGCATCATTGTTGGCTTAACCTTTTTCATTGCAGGCAGCAAAACCGATGCAGTTGGGGGTTTGTCGAGGTAGTAAATGGTTGCTCCGCCAATGAATGGAATCAAAAACCCTATGGTGCACTCGTAGGTATGCGCAAGGGGGAGAATTGACAAAAGACAATCGGTTTGATCTACCTTTTGTATGCCAAGTGTGTTTATTGCATTAGAAATGAGATTTTTGTGGCTCAGCATCACCCCCTTGGGCTTGCCCGTGGTGCCCGAGGTGTAAAGGATTGCAGCGAGATGGTCTTCATCAATTTCTGCATCTGGGGCGTATTGCGTGCGTACATTTAGAGGCTCACCCGCTTCCAGTTTTCTGGTTTCCTTGAATTCCTTAATGTCGAAGGGCGCCAAAATGTCGAGCAGTAAACCGAATTCAATGTTTTGCGGAAGCTCCTGGGTTATTTTTGCCGTAAGCCTCTCGCTTACGATTAATCCCTTGGCGTGGCTGTGGCGTAAAATGATGTTCAGCTCCCTTTCGTTGAAGTCAACCAGGATTGGAACCACAACAGCACCCATTGCAGTAATGGCAAGGTAAGAAACTCCCCAGTGAGGCATATTTTGCCCCAAAAGTGCAATCCTATCGCCCTTCTTAACCCCTTTTTCGGCAAGAAAAACCATTATGCTTTGGGCTAGTTGTCCTACTTGGGAGTATGATAGCGGCTCTTGATCCACAAAGGATAATGCTGCCTTGTTGTCAAATTTTAGGCTGCTGGCGAATAGCATTTCGCGCAATGTTTTTACTTGGAATGTTTCCATAAATGTTGTGGTTTTGACTGCTAGTTAAAGTCGAGGCTCAATTTGTTTTTACCTAACGATTACCTTTCCGGTAAAGGTATTGTTTCCGGCAATAATTTTGTAAAAGTACATTCCTGGCAAATTTTGGTTTCCTGCCTTTCCTTCCCAGTATGTTTTGTTGTTTCCGTAGGAGACCTCAAATCCATTTTTGAAGACCACCTGGCCTGCCGAATTGAAAACTTCTATCTTAGCTCTACCTGAGGATGCCGTGTAAAACTCGAACCAAAATCCGGCGGTGGATGGATTGGGGTACACATTGGCCTCTTGAAGCACATTTTGTTCTGGCTCGGTGCTGCTAAGCGGCAGTCCGTGTGGAGGAAAGGGAGTTTTGGAGTAAAGCCTGTACTCGCCAGGTTGCAATGCAATGTGCCCAGTTGGATTGGTAACATTGAGCACTGCCCCGGAGAAATACTCGTGCCACTCGCCTGTTTCTTGAAAATTGGGGTTGATGGCCAGGGTGGTTACTCCAAAGTTGCCTAATACCGTAACCCTATTGGTGGCGTGAGTAAGGTTTATCCTTTTGAGGGCACCAACAACGTCCATATTAACCTGATTGGTGGAGAATACCTGGTGGCTGTTCTTTAATTTTGCAAGGAGAGAGAAAACGTTGTAAACATTTTTTCGATTGGCATTGTTGAAATAATCCCATCGTACCGGTTTTGGATCGAGACGGCAACCATCATTGATGGTTCCGTTTGGGCAGTAATTGATTGAATAATCGTAACCGAGCTCGCCAAACTGCCAAATCATTTTTGGTCCGGGCATTGTAAAGAAAAATGTGGCGGCAAGTTCAAGCCTTTTAAGGCCTGTATTCAGGTTTTTGACATCATAGGTGCCCGAGCTGTTTCCCCAGTTAAGATTGCGGTACATCATTCTGTCCTCGTCGTGGCTCTCCATATAAGAAACCAGGTGAGGAAATAACCAACCCCTGCTGCCGTGATAACCCCAGGTGAGGTTTGATTTATTGTTGTCGTTGTGGCCCATTGAGGCCTCGCTGTAATTGTGATTCATATTGCCCCAAACTAGCATTCCCCTTCCTTCTGCGGCCCTATATTCGGCTAGTTCCTTTTCTTCGGTATTTGCCGTAAAATGCTCCAAAATGACATATGCATTAGGATTTATGTTCCAAATGTGATCAGCCATCCGTTTTAGCAACATTACTCTCACTTGGTCGTAATCCCAACCCTGGTTGGCCGTTTGAACGTTGGTGAAACCCTTGGTAAAGTCGAATCTGAATCCGTCCACCTTGAACTCCGTGAGCCAAAACTCGTTTACCCTGTCAGCAAATTCTTGGGTGGAAATGCTGAGGTGGTTGAAGTCTGCGCCCCAACACCAAGGCTGGTGAGGACAAGTCTGATTGTACCAAGGATTGTTGGGTCCTGGCGCCCACCAATTATTTCCAGGGTACATGTGAATCAGTGGCGATTGGCCGAAACTGTGATTTAAAACCATATCAACTGTAACGGCAATGCCCCGCTTGTGGCATTCGTCAATAAACTTCTTGTAATCGTTAATTGTTCCGTAGGCCTTGTCGGTGGCAAAGTAAAAGGCGGGGTTGTAGCCCCAGGAGTTGTTTCCCTCAAATTCGTTTATAGGCATTAGCCCTATTACGTTAACTCCAAGGTTTTGGAGGTAATTAAGCGAGTCCATCACGGTTTTTATGGCGCGGGTGTCAGCAAAATCTCGAATCAAAAGCTCGTAAATTACCAAACCTCCCTTGGCAGGTGGGGTGAAACCTGTAGCCTCCCATTGGTAGGCAGGCCTTCCGGGGTGAATAATGCTTACCATTCCGGTGGTTTTTCCGGTTGGGTAGGGTTTAAGGTTGGGGTAGTTGAAAGCCGGTATCCATCCGTCGTTGCTCGGGTCCAGCACCTTATGGGTGTAAGGGTCGGCAATGGTAATTTGCCCATCAATGTAATACTGGTAGCCGTACTCCGTACCGCTTGTCAACCCTGAAATTGTTGTCCAGTAAAATTTTCCGTCGGGGGTGCGGTTCATAAAATGGTTTTCTGTCAACTCCCAATTGTTGAAGTCGCCAATAACAAACACATTGTTTTTAAGGGCTGGAGGATCATGCAGCACCAGTGTAACGGTTGAGTTGCCAATATAGTTTGCCCCTGCCCTTACCCCCTGTGGCAGTGCGGCAACAGTACTCGGCCCCCTCACGAAAACATACCCCGTGGTTTCTCTTGTTTGGTTGTTTTCGCCCGTTGCAACAAATCTAAAATTTTTGCGGCCAAGCGATTGGGCAAGGTATGGATGCGAAAGGTTGATGGTGGCGGGAGTTGCCGAAGTTTGTTGGGCAACTTCAACATTTTCGATAAAAAGTTTGAGCGACAAGGCCTGATTGGCCGTACCTGCAAGTGAAATGGTTTGATTTATCTCAACAATTGGACGCGGTGCCGTAGGAGAGGTAATGGTCAATGCTAGCCCAGGTTGGGCAAGTGTTATGAAAATGTCGGGGCGGGTTTGCAGCCAAGAGCTAGGACCTGTTGCAGATCTAATCACTAAGCAGATCTCGGTAATTGTTAGATTGGCAGGTACGCCGTAAAATTCTCGTATGCTTGGCCCAATTGTCAGCTGCCAAATGTTTGGTGAAATGTTGGTTAGTTGGGGCTGGTTGGTGTTGTTTCCCCAGCTGCCTATTACGAATTTCCAACGGCCATTGTCGGCAGGGTTGGCAGCCCCTGCAATGGTAACCCCGGTATGTGCGTAAACATTGCCCGTGAACCCCGCTAGCTCGGTGCCGGCAGCATTGAAAGTTAATACCACCGGGCCGTTAGGGGTTGGTAGCGCCGGATTTGGGGTAACCTGACCTTGAATTTGCGAACCAAAAACCAGCAGGCTGACAAAACTGTTAACCAGGATTTTCAAAAAATTAGCTCTCATCTTATCCAGTATTTGTAAAAAGAGGACGCAAGTCCAAACGATTAAATTCCATTCGACAAAAATAGGTAATTTTGTATGATTCGGCACAGATTTAACACTATTGACCTGAAAACCATGTCAAAAAAATCAATCAAAAGCGTTTTTGTGGCACTTGCAACACTACTAGTTCTCGTGCTAATCACACCCTTTCTCTTCAAAAGCAAAATCACAGAAATGATCAAGATTGAGCTAAGTCGGGGTTTGGATGCCCGCCTTGATTTTGGTAAGTTTAACATTTCGCTTTTAAGGAGCTTCCCTCGCGTTGCGTTAGTGGTCAATGATTTTTCAGTGGTGGGAAAGGGAGAGTTCGATGGCGACACCCTGGCCCATATAGGGCGGTCTTCAATCGGATTTAACTTTTTCAGCCTCTTCAAGAAGTCAGGTTTTGAAATTTCGCGGGTAAAATTTGATAATGCAGCGCTGCATCTCAGGGTTCTTCAAAATGGTGATGCCAACTGGGATATAGTAAATGAAGACGGAAAAGATGAAAAATCCGGATTTTTGCTGAAACTAAAAAGGGTTGAGATAAATGGCGGGTTCATTTCATACATCGACAAAAAATCGGGGATTGATGTTTTTGCCGAAGGGTTTGACTTGGTGCTAAGGGGCGACCTCACCAAGTCGGTTACCACCATTTCGACTCGCAACGCCCGGATTGGCTCGTTAAGCGTGAGCTATGCGGGAGTACCAATGCTTAGCAAGGTAGAAGCCAAGGTTAATGCAGATGTTGAAGCCGACCTTGAGAACAAGATATACACCTTCAATGAAAACGAAGCCCTTCTCAATTCCCTTCCGGTTAGTTTTGAAGGGTACGTGGCTCTCAAAGAAACCTCCACCGAGTTTGATTTGAGCTTTGCGGCTGCAAGGTCGGAATTCAAGAACTTCATTTCGTTGCTCCCGGCCATTTATTACAAGGACTTCGAGTCTGTAGAAGGTGGCGGAACTCTACAACTCAATGGTTACATCAAAGGTTCAATGTTTGAAGAAACCCTTCCCCCTTTTGGTGTCAACCTATGGGTTAAGGAGGGTTGGTTCAAATATCCCCTAATGCCGTTGTCGGTTAGCAATGTAAACCTAAATGCCGAAATTTATAATCCTGGAAAAACCGCCGACGAAACGGTATTAAATGTTTCGCAATTCAGGATGCTATTGGGAAAAAATCCTGTTGAAGGGAAGGTAATGCTTGAAAATTTGATTTCTGACCCGCTTTTTGACGTTTTTATCAAAGGCAAGGTTGACCTAGGGCAAGTAGGGCAGTTTTACCCGCTGGAAGAAGGAACCAAACTGGAAGGGATTATTGATGGGGATTTAAAAATTGCCGGAAAAATGTCAGACGTGAATGGCGGGCGGTACGATAGGTTTGCCGCCGAGGGTTACCTTAACGGAAAAAACATACATCTTTCTGATTCAAGGGGCGAATTCAATGCCCAAATCAAATCCATAGACGCGCAGTTGTCGCCTAGGTTCTTGCAGGTAAACCAATTTTCGGCAGTTGTAAACCAAAGCGACTTGGTTGCCAATGGAAGGGTTGACAACATCATTGGTTTTGCACTCGACAAACAGATGCTTGCAGGTAACTTGGACGTTAACTCAAGCTTTTTCGATCTTAACCTCCTTATGGAAGGTCGAGATGCAAAGGGTTCACAAGGCAGCCAACCCATCTCTGCCATAAGGATACCTCCAAATCTCAACTTCAAATTTAGCGGAAAATTCGACAAGGTGCATTATGGCGACCTGGAACTCACAGACGTGGTTGGGAGAATTGCGATTAATGAAGGGGTTGCCAACCTAAACAACTTGAGTATGAAGGTGCTTGGCGGAAACCTCAATCTTTCAGGCAAGTATGCCTACCACCCCAAAGGCCCAGTTGTTGAAATGAATCTTGATATGAGAGGCCTCGACATTCAAAAGTCCTTCAAGGCTTTCGAAACGTTTCGGATGCTTGCGCCAATTGCCCATCACTCATCCGGAAAATTTTCCGCCACGCTTGTTCTAAACGGAATGCTTGACCAAAATATGTTTCCCCAGCCACAAACCCTTTCTGGGTCGGGTAGGTTTAATTCGCAAAACGTAAGCGTTCAGGGCATCCCCGCAATGCGAAAAATAGCTCGTTTAACCCATCTCCCAAAGCTCGAAAGCTTTATTGTTAACGACATATTGGTGCTTTTCGAAATTGGTAACGGAAGGGTAACTGCCAGGCCCTTTGATTTCAGGATCGGACAATCAAGTGTCCAGGTTGGAGGAAGCATAGGATTTGACCAGATTTTGGATTACACCGTTTTGCTATACGTTCCGCGCTCGCAGATCGGCACTCAAGCAATGGGGGTTGTCAATGACTTGCAGCAAAAGGCAGCAGCCCGCGGATTAAACATTGATGTGGGTGAAAATGTAAGGCTCGAGGCCAAAATAGGCGGCACGTTCACCAATCCGCTGGTGAACATCGACCTTGGTCAGGTTATGGCTGCAGGTATTACTCAAATTACCGATCAGGCTCAACAACAAGTAACCGCAGCCATAACCAATCAAGTGGACGAGGTTGTTAAAGCTATTGACGCCCGGCTGGAAGCTCGCATAATTGCTTTCTTGGAACAAGCCCGGCATCAGGCCCAAAACGTGAGGCAGGAGTCTAGGAGGATTGCACAGGCAATACGGGACGAGGCAGCCACCAAAGCCAAAAGGCTTGAGGATGATGCACCCAACGAGCTTCAACGAATGTTGGCAAGGCAAGCAGGAAACATACTGGTTGCCAAGGCCGAAGACCAAGCTTCGCGAGTTGAAAGAGAGGGGGAAGCAAATGCCCAGCGAATTGTTGACCAGGCCGAAGATAAGGCCAAAAGGATCAGGTTGGGTGAGGAAACTTTGGAATAATCTGGCTCAAACAAACTAGAGAATTTGTTCGAAATCCTCCTCTCTTGGCTTCCGTGCATTCGGGGCATTCTACTCAAAATCCAACCTGAGGCTGCACCAAAAAAAGACAACCCCGTCCAAAACAGTTTGAACGGAGTGGTTGTTGGTATGTTTCCGCAATTGACGAGCAGCAAATGGGAGTGTTAAATCGGTTACCCTGGATACTTCCCGACAAGTTTTGCCTCAAATTCATTCATTGGAGCAAATGATCAGTTTTTTTTGCTTTTAAGTTCTGCCATCACAATTTGGTAGTTGTTCAAAATTGCTCCAACTAGTAAATTCAGCAATAAAAACGTTGCAACAACAAACCAAGAAACATGGTAGATGGTAATGATTTTTTCGTTGACATCAATTACGTTCATTTTGCTGGCTTGAACTAGATTGTACCGCAGGTCAGTCCAATCTTCTCCCGTAAGGATCCTAAAAAGAGTGAACATTGTTTCTCCCAGAGTGCCATACGGGTCGGGAGATATTCCAGGTGCATTTGGCACTTTGCTTAAATACTCTGTTAGAGCTTTCTGATCAAAAACGTCGGCAGTTTCCTCTGTAGGCAGCCTGAACAGCGTAATGCCAACAATTGCAAACAGATACATAAAAACAAAGAAAAATAAGCCATTGTAGAATAATGTAGAAAGGGAACGGATTAGAACAGAGGTCATTAGTTTGAGTTCGGGGAAAGCCCTTAATAGTCGGAATATCCTGAATACACGAAGAATTCTAAGGGTGGTAATAATAGAGGCATCTGTAAAAATCTGCTCAGGTATGTAACTAATTAAAACTATGGTAAGGTCAAACAAATTCCACCCATCAGAAAAAAACCTCTTTATGCTATCCCTTGCCATCCATCTCAAAATTATCTCAACAGTAAAAATACCAAGAGCAATGTTTTGAATTGTTAAAATAAATTGATTTTCGAAATATGTTTCAATGCCAATAAATGCGCAGTTAACTGTAATCACTCCACCAATAAACCATTCAAAAGACTTGTCCGAAATAAAGTTTTTTACTAATGTGGTTGTTTTCTTTTCCATTTATAATCAATCGTTTTTAATATTCAAAATTAATTTGGTAATTTTTGCTTGCAGTTAGCGTTTTGGTCCTTGATTCTGCGGCGGTGTTGCCCGCAAGGTTTAAATTTTTCGAAGGTATTCGTTAGAGTTTCGCCGTTCGAAGCAAAAAAATATGGGTACACCGAAAAGGTGTTGAGAGGCATTATGTTTTATTGATCTCTTAACCCGCCTGTGGCCCACAAGCCTATACCGGTTGCGCAACCGCAAAGGTAAAACATATCTCTTTACCTAAAAGTGATGAATGAATAATAACCGGTTGCGAGGACCGGCATAAAAAGCCGAAAAACACTTATTTGGGTGATTAGGTTTTTGCCTCTTCGTCCATACGAGCAATTAATTGCCTTCACCCCCCTCCATTGTTTTCGAGCTAAATCAAAACAGGTTTGGGTCCTTGGGTTACAACTCGTGCAAAATTTCACCCAATAAGGATCTCACCCAAGTACAAAAATAGCTGCCGAGCTGCATTTTTCTAGAAAACATACCTGTTTTTTTGGAACACCTCCAGTTTTGACTTTGCAGCATACAATTCAATCATCTCAAAATCCCAATCCGAAGCTGTATAAAAAAAAAGACAACCCCGCCCAAAAATGGTTTGAACGGGGTGGTTGGAGGTGAATTTTTGCCCTTGACGGGCAGGGGTTGGTGTTGTGCCTTGCCTTCTGCTTTTATCGTTTGTTTTATTGTTCGCCGTGGGGTTGATCAAAATTTACCATCCAGTTTACTCCAAACTTGTCTGCCAGCATTCCGAAATATGCACCCCAAAAAGTGTCAGCCATTGGCATTGTAACTTGTCCGCCTATCGAAAGTCCGCTGAACAACCTGTCTGCTTCTTCCTTGCTTTCGGTGTTAATTGAAATCGAAAAATTATTGCCTTGCACAAATGCTGGCGCCCATTCTCCCACACTGTCGGATCCCATTAAAATGGTTGAACCGATTGGTAGGCTCACGTGCATAATTTTATTTTTGTCTGCTTCGGGCATATTTGCGTGGCCGCTATCTGGCATTTCTCCAAATCGTCCGATGTATGAAAATTCCCCTCCAAATACAGATTTGTAAAAGTTGAATGCGTCTTCGCAGTTTCCACAAAAGTTTAAATAGGTGTTTACTGTTGCCATTTTTTGTAAAATTTAAATTGTTTGTAATTCCGAAATTCCTTTTAATTTTTCTAATGCCATTGGGTAGCTTTGATTGAAAAAGTCCAAATATTCTTCAACAACATCAATTTCTACCGTAAGTGTTGTTATCTCATTATTCTCCTGAAATGAATAATTTTCCTTTCCGCCGGCCCATTTCTCTACTTGCTCGCCAGTGGTTATTTCCACCTCGCCATCCAAAAAACCGTAATGCATAATGGAAACAAATCGGGCTGGTTGGAGTGCATCAATTTTTGAAACCATTCCGCCCTTTTTCCCGTTTTCGTCAACGGCCACAAAATAAATTTTGGCTGCTTCTACCCAGCTTCCTTCGTACGTGGAGGTGGGATTAAATTCCGAAGTCCAATATTGGTAGGTCCTTTTGTCTTTTAAGCCCAACATGGTTTCATACACTTTTTGGGCAGTGGCGTGTATTTCTTTTTTAAAAATTAACGTTGTCATTTTTTGTTCTTACAAATACCATTTTGATGTAATAAGTTATTGAATCCGTTACGGTATTCCTGAAATTACGCCGAGCATTTTCGGGTATTGGGTTCGGGCGGGTTTCGAAGCATCGGTCAGATTGCGGATCTGCTCGCCTTAAATGTTGATTTGAAAAACTCAACTTTAGGTTATCCCTCGTTCCAAGTTTCGTCGAAACCTGCAATCTTGTTGCACGATCACAAAGGTAAAACAAATTACGTATCAGGTAAGACCCGAAGGAAGAAAGAATGAGACAAAAATCGCCCGAGGTGTTCAAGAAAATTTTGTTGAGGTGGTTTTTAACGGTGCTTGACAGTTCAAGCTGCCTTTTTATCGAGGATCAATGCAATTTTTCTCGAAAACCTCTCTTTGGGGCTTGGAGGCGTCAAATGCATTCAATCAAAATACGAACCCGATAACCATCAAAAAAAATCGACCTTGCTTAAGTTTCTCAAGCAAGGCCTGTTGTTTTTGGTAAGTGGCCGATTGCAGGAAAAATGTAGGGTTGTGCATAAGTGAAAGCTGATGGGCAAAGCGGCGGCAATGTTTTTTATTTCCACCATTTCAGTAATTGGTCTTGATTGATTTCATATGGGTCTGATGGCAGATCTTTTGGTTTACAAACAGAGATTTGATTTTTCTTGACAATTACAGTTTTCTTATTCTCTTTGTCCGAAAATTCAACTTCGCCATCAAGAACAATCACGGTGGTTGTACCATCATCTTCTACATTTAGTTCATATTCAGTACCACGAACACTGGTTACCGATGTCGGCGTGTGTATCTCAAATTTTGTATTCGGTTTAAGTTTCTTGATCAGACCATGAATTTTTCCTTTCATAATTTCCATCAAACTTTCTGACCTAATAACTGCTTCGGTATTCTGCGCAACATTAATTACATCATTTGATGGCATCGTGATTTCTAATTGCGTTTTTTTATCGGTCTTTATCGGTTCGTTGGGCTTGATGTCTTTTGGGAAATACACTCTATTCTTATCCAACTGGTAGATTTCTCCACTATATACAAGGGCGAGAGAAAAACCACCGCAGTGGCAATATTCTTCCTGTTTATGTTGTATCTTTACGAGTCGATTCTTTAAATCTATTCTATTATTAGATTTATTATCGTCTATGAGAACCAAAAAATATAATCCTAGTATCCACTGGTCGGTTACGGGCGTTAATTCACTTTCACTAAAATGAAACCTTAAATGTACAAAAAGTGGAGTAACATAGTATGCTTTCCCATCTTCTGCAACAGAAGCATTTGGTGTAATACCACCCATAAACCAAAACATGTAAACACCTTTTGCTTTAAAAGGTAAGATAATTGTCTCACCCGCATCACCATGACTTTCATAAGAAATTAAATCAATGCTAAAATTGACTGTTCTGTTACCCTTCTCACAATCATGCGCGATAGCATATCCTTTAATTTCTCCCGCCCATTTACCTTCAAAGAAATCAACCGGTATCTGGTGTTTTTCCTGAGCAATTACACCTGAAGTAACAAGAACAATCAATAAAATGAAAATTAGTCTTTTAGTGATATTCATTTTAATCCCTGCGCTTTTCAGTTTAATTTCAGGTAGGGCGAGCGGTCGCTCGCCCTACCTGTATTAGGTTAGTTACCCTTTTTTAATTCCGCAACCCGATTCTCCATTCTCTTCATCATTTCCTCCCATTGCTTGCTTGTCTTATCAGAGCCTTTCTTCACATCCTCCATCATTTTTTGTTGCCATTCAGTTAGCCATGCTGTATATTTTTCATCAATACCTGGATATTTTTCATGAAGTTTGCTCAGTTCTTCATTCAATTTTAAAGGATTCGCTTGTTGTTTTTCAGTCAGATAGGCAATTTGTGCCCAGTATTCAATGAAGTCGTCATCGGTAAGCTCTTTTGCTTGCGCTGGAGCTTCTTTTGTAGCCTGAGGCATTTCAGCCTCCTGAGCCTCTTGTGCTTTTTCAGATCTAGGCCCACAGCCAGACAAGACAATGGCTGTTGCCACTAGTGCTGCCATTATTGTTATTGCTTTCATGATTTTCCTCCTTTTTTTAGTTACTCTTCTGGTACCTTGAGTGGTGTTATTCAAGTTGTTTCACCAAACAAACCCAAGGATTTTGCCCCACCCATAGCAAAGTCCATGATATGTTTGGCTACCTCTAATACCTGTTTTCGCATCACTTCCTATCTTTGCCGCCGTTTCGCCTAACGACCCTAGTGTACGCGAAGCTCCGAGCGAAGCGAGGGGTTTGGGCCAACGATGTGAGCCGCAAAGCCCGTGTTAGGCGATGCTTTGGCATTTTTTTTCAAGCCCTACGGCTCACCGCCGCCTTCATATTTTACTATTTCTACTTACCCGTAACCGAGAATAACGTTTCTGTTTTTTTACCATCTTCCGTTGTGGTCGTGGCTGTGACATAAGCCACGACAGATATGGGCTTGATGACCTTTACTGTGACTACATGACCTGAGGCAGGAGTAACTTCAAGCTCCAAGTCTGCCCTCCAGTTTACAACTACATCAGCAGGAAGTTCAAACCATTTACCATCGGTACTCTTACCACGGGCATAGATAACCACTGTCTCACCAACTCCAAGTTTTGCACTGCTGCGATCTACGCCCGTCATTTGCCTTGCATCGGTAGTTAGATATAGGCCATCCAGCTCGTACACGGGGGCTTTCCCAACGGCGGGCACCTTAATCTTTGGCACTACGGCACAACCTACAATGAATGTGATTGCTAATAATGCCATTATTTTTACTATAAATTTACCTTTCATAATTTTTCCTCCTTTTTTTAGTTATTATTTTGATGTTTTGGGTGGTGTTATTTAATTGTTTCAATAAACAAACCCAAGGATTTTGCCCCACCCATAGCAAAGTCCATGACATGTTTGGCTACCTCTAATACCTGTTTTCGCAACACCTCCTTTCTTTGTTATCAATTATTTTTTACTCATTGGCTTTCATCTGTCTATTTTTTGTTTTTAAACGGTATATGGAACACCCATATGATAGTCATGGTGCGTGTGTGCTAAAGCCTTTATCATAGATGTTTCATTTGATCTTTATGCTAAATGGCATCTCTCTCTTCTTATCATCGGGTAAATTGTCGACTTCAATTTTGATCATACCCGACTTGTCGAAGCCAAAATCAGGGTTTCCCTTTTTTATCAGTTCAATTTTTGCACCGAAGCAACCGATAGGTGTGATCTTGAACTCACTGCCCAATGGCGGTCTGGGAACGGAGCTCCATGTCACCGACGCTTCAATTGGAATCATAAATGACTCGCCCATAGTTGCCATATCTGCGCTGAAACCCCGTGCGTGCACCATCAAAGGTTCGCCCGCCGCCACTGGCTCTTCATCGCGCACTCCTCTGGTAGCTTCAGGATCCCTAAAGAACTGGATTGACCAGACCTTCGGAATCTCCTTGGCCTTCTGAGCAATCTCGACAGAACTGCCAAAAGACTTGCCTTCATACGATAGATGATTTGACAACTTTACAACGGCTGCCTTGAGCGGTTTGGCGAGTTTGACTGTTGCTGAATGAGCAGCAGTTGATTTGACTTCAAGAGCATCACCTCCGCTCCAGTGAACAATAGAGTCTTTCGAGATTGCAAAAGGTTTGCCCTTTTCATCCAATCCGACTGCGTAGACGGTGATGGTTTCATTTGGAAGCAACTGAAGGCAAGTTAGGGGAGTTGTCGAGTTGGAAGCGGTGGTAAGAATGATAGTGGTGAGTTTCGGTGGCGCTCCCTTAGTTTTTGCATTGAGTCCTACGCTGAAAATTGCAAAGCACAGCAGAAAAACGAGCTTTTCAATACTGCTTTTCATAATTTTTCCTCCTTTTTTTTGTTATTATTTTGATGTTTTGGGTGGTGTTATTTAATTGTTTCAATAAACAAACCCAAGGATTTTGCCCCTCCCATAGCAAAGTCCATGACATGTTTGGCTGCCTCTAATACCTGTTTTCGCAACACCTCCTTTCTTTGCCGCCGTTACGCCAACGTTGCATGGCAAATTTAGCCCATCCAGTTTATATTCGCCACTAAAGTCAAAATAACATAAACCTGTATCGGCTCATCGTACTTGTATGGAAACCTGTTTTCTTAAAAACCAAAACGCCACTCTTACAATAAGGTACGCGCGCGCAAAGTCAATCTATTTTTTTAACGAAACAAAATATTTTAAACATATTTTTTAAAAAATGCATCAACACCTGATTGATAATGAGTAACAATTTCAAGAATTTCGGTAAACAGAGCTTAAATTGCCCTTTGTAGCTGTAATAAAACCAAGGCAAACAAAAAGGCGGCCAGAAAATATTCGGAAGAGAAACTAAGGAAATTGAGAAAGAAAGAAATGGATTATTTAGTGGATGGAGCCAAATAATTAAAGCAAAATTACCTTAAATTGATTGGATATTTTGTTTGCCGAGGCTAAGCGATCATTTTTGCATTTTGGCTTAACGGGTTGCAGTATGCAAGTAGTGGGTATTTAGAACAAGAGTTAGGAGAAGAACCAAGCTTGAACCCACCTGAAAACCATCGTGCGAAGCATTGTACCTGCCATTACCCCAAACCACTGTTCAGGTGCCCGCAGGGCAAGCATTGGGTGGCACTTTGTTTTCTATTGGTCATTGGTTGTGGTTAAAGCTTGCCCTTTTTCGGTTTCATAGAATTGTCTGTTGTGGTAAACCAAGTGGCCATTTACAAATGTATGGGTCACCTTGGTTTGAAACGTCATTCCCTCCATTGGCGACCAACCACATTTGTATAATATGTTTTCCTTGGCCACAGCCCAAGCTGAATTTAAATCAACAATCGTTAGGTCTGCAAAGTAACCCTCCCTGATGAAGCCTCTCTTTTTTATCCTGTAAAGGGTGGCCGGGTTGTGACACATTTTTTCAACAATTTTCTCTAATGAAATAAGGCCTTGTTTGTAAAACTCAAGCATGATATTCAGCGAATGTTGAACGATTGGCGCACCCGACATTGATTGAAAGTAAGGCTTTTGTTTCTCCTCTAGTGTATGAGGTGCGTGGTCTGTGGTTACCAAGTCTATACGGTCGTCCAGCAAGGCCTTCAAGAGCCCTTTTTTATCTTTCTCGGTTTTTATGGCCGGGTTCCATTTGATTAAAGGTCCCAGTCGCTTGTAGTCTTTGTCTGAAAACCACAAGTGGTGAACCGAAACCTCGGTTGTTACATTCTTTTCTATTAATGGAATGTCATTGCGAAAAAGATGTGTTTCAGCTTCCGTGGTCAAGTGCAGAACGTGAAGCCGCGCCTTGTGCTTATTGGCTATTTCAATTGCTCTTTTTGTTGCCTCGTAACAAGCTTTTTCGCTTCTAATTATTGGATGAAACTCAATTGGCACATCATCGCCATATTTTTCTTTGTAGAATTTTTCATTTTCCTCCACTACTGCCTCTTTTTCAGAATGTATGGCTATGATTGATTTGCAGTTTGCAAAAAGTTTTTCCATTGTTTCGGGATTGTCGGCAAGCAAGTTTCCTTTTTTTGTAAAGTAAAGCCCGTCATCAGAAACGCCTAAAAGTTTGGCTGTGTCGAGCTTGATTACATAATCAAGGTTGTTGCCATTAACGCCCAAAAAAAATCCAAAATTGGCCAAAGACTTTTCAGATGCCAGTTTGTACTTCTCATCCAATATTTCAATCGTCAATACATTAGGAGAAGTGTTTGGCATATCAATAAATGATGTCACGCCACCCGCTACGGCTGCCCTGCTCTCTGTATAAATGTCGCCTTTATGTGTAAGCCCGGGTTCGCGAAAATGAACCTGGCCGTCAATAATTCCCGGTAATAAATGCTTGCCTTTCCCGTCAATAACTTTTGCGTTATGATCGTCTTTGACTTGTCCGATTGTTTGAATCGTTCCATTGTCAATCATCAGGTCTGCAATAATGGTTTGCCCCTCGTTTACAATGCTTATGTTTTTGATCACAACCCTACTTGTCATTGATTTCTACTTGTTGGTGTTGGTTCGCCCTGCCATTGCATTAAGCCTCTTGGTGTATGAAATTTAGGGATTGGGGGCTTAGAAGCCATCCGCAGGCACAAACTTCGGTGCGGAACCAATAGCCCGATTAAACCACCCAAACCTTAATGATTTAGGCAATGGGATAGCGACTTGCAATTATTTTTCTCATTTTTTTTCAAATTTATTTGTTTTTCTTAAAAAGAATGTATTATCTTTGTACAAAACAAGATGTTTAATACTATCTGATCACATTATGAATAAAAACAAACTAGTATCTGAACTATTATCAGCTTGGGAGGAAACCTATAAAAAGGGACAATTGACTCTATGGATTTTTCTTTCATTGAAAGATGGGAAAAAATATGTTGACGAAATTAAAAGCTTTGTAGAAGAAAAGTCTAATCACACTATGACTTGCGAAAGTCAAAGCCTTTATCGAACACTTAGAAAATTTCAACACATAGGAGTTGTTGATTTTGAAACAGGCGAAGGCAACAAAGGTCCTGAACGTAAATACTATTTCTTGACAGAAATAGGTCATACACTACTGGAGAATTTTATTGAGAGAAATATATCTCTGTTTTTTAACAATCGCATTAAAAATTTAATAAACAAGGAGGGCTAAAAATGAAAGCTTTAACAAAAAATCTTTTGTATTTTATGATTTTCTTTTTCATGGGTACCATAGTTTTTCATTATGGTTTGAGTTACTTTTTAGAAAATCGCACTTATGCTCTGATATGGATTATTGCGGTAGTCTATTTTTTCTATAATCTTTTCATAGGTTGGCTATTTGGCAAAAGGGATTATGAAACTCTACC
>CAZUWF010000007.1:0-82757 GCA_964624065.1 uncultured Bacteroidales bacterium | reverse complement strand
TAATTATTACTTCGGGGTTGCGTGCCAAGACTGTTTCGCGCGAGATGGTGCCCCCTTTGAGGCCGTAAGCAATGTTTGTTCCTCCCGCCATTGTTATGAAATCATTCATAAAAGTACCGGGAATGACCGTGAAAAGCGGATTTGCCCCCAACTGGAAGAATATGCGTGGTTTGTAACCTGGTCTAACCATCGCCCTAAGATTCTCTACCCGGCGTTTCTGGTCAGAGATAATCTTGTGGGCAAATTCACTCCTCTTGACAAGCTTGGCAATTTGCCTGAATTGGTCGGTAATACCTTGGTATGAAACCGGCGATTGAAAAACCATAATGTTAAACCCAAGGTCCTTAAGTTTTTCTATAACGCCGGGCTGGGTTAGCGATGACGCCAAGACCAAATCGGGTCGCAAGGAAAAAACCGCCTCGATGCTCACGTTAACCGCCGTGGCAACTACTGTGGGATTGTAGCCGGCGGGTATCTCGCAATAACTGGTGCAACCCACAATACTTTGAGGTACCTCGAGCAGCGTGAGCATATTGGTAAGCGACGGCGCCAACGAAACCACGCGCAAGGAATTTTGACCAAATGCGGTAGTATTAAGCATCAGAAACCAAATCAATATTCCAACTTTCAATTTTTTGAAAATTTGATTTGGCACAGTAAGATTTTTTTCAAATGACATAATTCAAGAATTGAAACCGTGGTGAAGCTAATCTCAAAACTCGGCACCACATTGTAAAAATCGGTTTAAATTTGTTTTGCGCCAAAAGGCGGCTAGGTTTTACGGGCTATCCGGCAAACCTTTTCACCGAGGTTTATTACACCATATGTGAAAACCAAAAAATTGTGTGGTGATGAAATGAAAGGGTTTTAACCCTATCCCATCGCCTTTCAACCCGAAAGCTACGAAATACCATTTTCGGCAGGTCTTCTGACTTTCCCGGTTTTCGACGCCTTCCCATTCGCCGGGCGGCAAACAGTGGCAAACTTGTCCAAAACACTTCCCCCAAAATAATAGGGACGGGATTACAGCTACGGGGATAGTTCCCGAATTGCACGGGATTCCCTTTTAATCAAACAATGAACCGAATCAGGGTGCAAAGCTAACTATTTATTTCTATTGTTAAGGAAAAAGGTTTGGTAATTCCTTGAACCGTTTTGAAATTAATCTCAAGCTTTTTCAGGTAGAAGGCTGCTTTTGTGCCCAAAAACAAACCCTACCACCCGAACAAGAGGCTACTTGGGGTGGTAAGGTTTGACGCATTGGTTGGAACCAAGTTATTTTTGGATAATCGTAAGTTGGTTAATGATGGTTTTGCTTGACTTGAGGCTTATAACGTAACTACCGCTTGGGAGCGATGAAAGGTTAATTGGAAGTTGCACAATATCATTGCCCGAAACATTCAATTTGTGGTGCTGTATCCTGCGACCAATTATATCCAACATAGAAATTTCGACCAAGCCCGGCTCAATGTGTTGGAACGAAACGGTTAAATTATCTTTGGCGGGATTCGGATAAATACGGAAGAACGGCACGAAAGGATTTTCGGTTACCGAAACGAAGGTATTAAGCGTGGTGGTGGCTTGGTATATACCATTGAAAACCTCAGAGTTGCCAAGCATATCAGAAGCCAATGAATAAAACCGGTAAGTGCTTCCCACTTCGCCTTCAAATATTGCCGAAAGTTTCTTGGTTTCCAGGATCCACAGTTGAGGCGCAGCCCCGTTTTTGCTGTAATAGATCGAAAAATTATCCAAACCACTATTGGCATCACTTCCTCCCCAGCTTACCTCAACCGAAAGACCATTGTTTTGCGCCGGAAGCGGATTGACCGAGCTTACCGGAGGCAGCCTGTCAATGGAGTTTACCCAGGTGTTGGTTACAATAGGTTGGTTGAGGTCAAAGACAATTGTTGCCTTGTTGGGTATTCGAGAGTTGTGGGGTTGATTTGGTACCAGGTCAATTGAGAAAGAGACGTAACCCTCACCTTCGGGGCTGTTAACGTTGGGAGGCAGGAACCCACCAAATGGATCTTCAGTTAGGTCCATGGTGGCTGGGTCAAATGATGCAAATACCCAATTTGCCACCCCAGCATCCTGGTCCAGCCAGGCATTTATTCGCAAAATTATGTTTTTTGCCGGTCGCATATCAATATCGGTGCTGTATTCTTTGAGGCCGGCCGGAACGTAAACCATAGTGTTGGAAAAAGAGATATTTCCCAGTTCGAAGGTTGACAAGTCGAACTTGTTCCTATCAAGGGTATCATATACAAAAACCTCTTGAGCGGGTGCGGTGGCCGTGGACAGGTTTTCGAAATAGATCTGGTATGGATACCGTATGTAGTCGTGGTTGTACCGTGCATCGTTAAATCCAACAGGTCCAACAATTTCGTTTGGATCCCATGATGTAACAATTTGAATCTCCTTGTCCTTGGGTTTTTCTTGCTTGAACTTATTCTTGCAAGCCTGGACTGCCTCGTAGTTATCGTAAATGTTGGTGGCCAGCTTATATATTTCTTTGACAAGTGAATAAGCCTTTATTATGGGAATTTGGCCTCCTAGGTCAAGTACGCACTCAATTGCTGCCCGTGATATGGAGTAAACCGCACTGCCCAGAGAGGCGTTGTCGTAGTCGTATGACATTAGGGCAAGGCCTATCCCGGCAACACAATCTGCTCCAGGAATTTGGTCTGACAAAAGTGAAACCAGACCATTGGCAAGTGCGGTTGCTTGCGCCCACATTATACATCTCTGGTATTCCGAAAGCTTGGTGTCAACGTACCAGTCGGGGTTGACCCAAGTGGTTACCCTAAAGGCGGAAGGGGATTTTACCCTTACGGTAAAACTTCCGGCCTCATTGGCAGCCAAACGAGGTATAAAAAGCGGGTAAACCCTGCCTTTGAATGGGTTCGGGCCAAGGCTGTCAATGGAAAACCAAGGCTTTATGGAATCAGCAATAGCCAACCAGGTTGGATCGGGATTTAGGGGAAGACCTATGGTTTTGGATAAAAACTTGATTTCGAGGCCGGGGATATCTGACACCACGATCCACAATGGTGCCACCTCAAGGTCGTTGTTCCCCAGGTTTCCGTAGTTGACTGTGTAGGTTTGCCAGCGGTTTACAAGTACCACATCCCTTCCTGAAATATCGGCGTAAAACTCAACGGGAATAGCTTCCTCAATTTCCACGGCGCCTTGCCTTACCATAACAGCATCGGGCAAAACCACCTTAAGGTTGTAGAGGCCAACTTGCTTACCGGAAAGGTTGAACCTGGCCATGAGCCTACCGGGCGAATTCAAGTAAACCTCAGTAGCAGTAAGGGTTGGAAGGCCACTCCCTTCGAGGGTAACAATGGCGTTGGGAGTTAGGCCGCCGCCTACAATGGTTAAGGTGGCTTCCCCACCGTTACCCACCTTGCCGGGCAAGACCGATTGTATTCCCCTTATGCTTACGTACTGGCAAAGAGTATCCTTGCCCGATCTATTCGTTGCCACCAGACAAACCTCCCACTCGCCGGGGTCTGCAAACTGGTGCGAGGGGTTTACCAGAGTGCTTTCCCTACCATCGCCAAACAACCACTTGAAGCTGGTTGCAAGCAGCGAGGTGTTGTTGAAACTTACCCGGTAGCGGTCTTTTACAAAGTAATAATTGGCAATGGGGGGCGGAGATGCCAGGCTTAGGGTTCCGCTTGGGTTTCCTTTGGAATCCTTGAACCTTACATGCAGTGAATCGAACCTGTTGTGGTGGTCTAAATCAAACTCGTAAAACCAGTTTTGGGTTGGTTGGCCATCCATTTCTCCCTCGTAAATTCTTGAAAACTTCCTGTCGAGCCAAAATTCGTAGGAGGCAAGAGTGTGGCCCGGATTCCAAAGTTGGCTTGTGTGGGTTGGCGAATAGT
Source organism: uncultured Bacteroidales bacterium (assembly GCA_964624065.1). Taxonomy (GTDB): domain Bacteria; phylum Bacteroidota; class Bacteroidia; order Bacteroidales; family UBA7960; genus UBA7960. The sequence goes on along the minus strand of CAZUWF010000007.1, from coordinate 78,861 downwards.
TGCCGGTTTTGTCCTTGAAGCGTATGTTCAGGTTTTGAGCCATACCGGGGTTTAGTGGCGGTAATTCCAGAGCTTGGTTAAGCGTAATGGTTTGCGTGCCCACTGGTTGGCTAATTCTTTGATGGTAGCTTTGGTTGAGCCAATATTCAATCGTAGCCAGCTCGGGGTGGTGGTTCCAAACGTTTGACGATAGGGTTGGACTCCAATTGCCGCGGTTATCCTTGAATCTTATGTTTAAAGAATTGTAAGGCCCAAACCCGCCAACAGGTGCAGGTAAGGGAACATTTAGGGTTAGAAGTTGAGTTGCAGGCACAGTTGCCAAGGTAGGGGCAATTCCATCGTACCAGTATTGGTACTCGCTCACCAGTGGTTGAGCATTGTTAATCATTTGAGTTTGCGTGGCACTCCAATGACCGGTATTGTCCTTGAATCTAATATGGAGCAAGTGAACCATACCATCCTGCAATCCGTTTACGGGTAATCCAACGTTCAGCCTCAGGGTATCTACAGCCGATACCGCCACGGTGGTCCGTGCGGCATAATTACCATCGTACCAGTACTGGTAGGCCACGATGGTTTTTGTTTGGGCCCACGACGCACCAAGCATACCCGCAAACAAAATGAACCAAAATATTTTGTTTTTCATTTTTGGTGGAAATTTGCGGTTTGTTTACTCGCCTTGTGCCGCCACCTGAATCTGAACCTGAACCTTGCCATTGGCGTCAATGGAGGTAGATATTGACCTGGAAATTATGCGCGGTATAAAGGGCACGGAGCCCGCCTTGAATGGGTACAACCCTCCGAAAATACCCACCTGCTTGCCATCGGTGCCAACAAAATTTTGTGGATTTTTGAGGCGGAGGTCATGAGCGTACGAAAACTCAATGCTACTGTCATAACTTTCGAAAAAATTTGTCAGGGCTACATTTACAAAGTTATCGTAAAAAGTGTTGCCCGTAGGGGCTGACTGGGATCTGAAGAAAACATTGTTTGTGATTAAATTGCCCGTTCCTGCCCAAAAAAAGTCGTTCCTAATAATGTTGTTCCTTACAATGTTGTTGGAACAGTTTTCCAAAAGCCACCCGGCTGTTCTTATGAACACGTTATTGGCTATCAATGATGATTGGAGTTGCTCAAACCCATAAAAGCTGATTATGCAGTTGGATACAACCATACCTAGTGCATTATGGCCTCTTAGCCAAGTATTGGTTGTGGCAATTACGCACTCTAAAAACTGGGTGTTCAAGCTTGGGGTGGTTCGGGTTCCTCTAATTGCAATCTCGCCGTCAATCCTGCATCTTCTGAACATAACGTTGTTGATTGGCCGGTTTTCTTTGAAAGTTACCCTGTGTGCAAAATGAATTCCTTCGAAGTAGGAGTTTGTAGCACCCGGGTTAATCCTCAAATCGCCCGTAACGAAAGTTTTGTTGGTGGCCTGGGTGAAGCCGGGGTGGTGGCCAACACCAATCACGTATAGGGTTTTTGCAATGGAATCGGGGGCAATGAATTGCCCTCCCGGCAGGTAAATGGTATCGCCTGAGTTTGCGGCGATGTACGCGTTTCTAAATCCCAGGGTTCCGCCGTGGTGGGTTACCCCGGTGGCCGAATGCAATGCCACGAAATTTTGGGCATTGGCGGCAAATGTTGCCATAATCATTGGCAAGAGAGCCATAATGTAGATTTTTCCTTTCATAATTGTTTTTTTGGGGGGTGATGTGGAAAGAATTAAACAATTCTGTTTTATCGTTCAAAGTTAATGCCTACCCAAAGCAATATATCTTCAAATCGTAAAAATATATCTTCAAAACGTAAGATTGTTGTGAATGCAGGAGTGCCTTAAGCGTAATTGTTTTCTTGTTTGCAAGCATTCTTTGGAAATCAAAATTTTGAATTTGTCAGCAAAAGACCATACCTTTGCTAGGAGGAGGGTTTTTATGAACCCCTTATGGCAGTAATTTTCCTTTTTTTTCGCTAGGAGTGTTTGTTTTAAAATTATATGGAGCAGCTAAAGGCTTTTGATTAAATGGAAAAAGTTTTTTTTCTTTTGAATCCGGTATATGTTACATTCTTTTGGGCTGTTGTCTTGAACTTCTTGCCAAAAAGTAACAATGCCCCAAAGCGTTTTTTGGGAAAATTCATGCTAGTGGCTCTGGTGGTTTACTTGTCACATCTAGTTTACTTTACTCAACAATTCTGGTTATATCTTTACATTGACGCAATATCCATTCTGGCTTCATTGCTGGTGTATCCATTGTACCACATTTATGTTAGGTTGCTTACGGTTGACCTTTCTTTTTCTGTAAAGAGACACTGGAAGTACCTTGCAGCTCCTTTTTCGGTCTTTATTTTTTATTTAATTTCAGTGGCTTTTTTAACCCCCGAGGAGCACCTGCATTTTTTGAAAAATCCCGTGAAGGGATTTGCGCTGCGGGGGGGGCAATTTTGGCACATTTCGGCGGCTTATGACCTTTATAAGGTTGTGTTTGTCATTCAGGTAGTCTATTTTCTTGCAAAAAGCTTTCAGTTAATTTCAAAAAGCAAGGAAAGACTTAAAGATTATTACTCAAACCCAAAGGATAATAATCTAGGTTGGATACATTATTTCAACATAACTCTTGCAGTTACTTCTATCGCGAGTGTTGTTTTGGCCATCGTTGGACGAGAAAGGTTCAGCCTAAATGAAATATCACTTGCTTTTCCTTCAATTGTGTTTAGCATTATGCTTTTTTGCATCGGCTTGCTTGGACTTCTGGCCAATACCAAGGCAATACCTATGGATGAAAAAAAGGAAGCGATGTTTAAAACAGAACCTGGCATCAGGGATTTAACAGATGAGAAAATGACTCAAAAGATCTGGATCCTACTGGAGGAACAAAAGATATATTCAAATCCTAACCTTAAAATTTGGGACGTTAGCGGAATGTTGGGCACAAATAGAACGTACGCGTCGCACATCATTAATAAATATTACGGAAAAAATTTCAGGCACCTAATTAATTCGTTTCGGGTAAAGGCAGTGGAAGAAATACTACAAAGAAACCCCTATATTAAAAATCAAGATTTGGTTGAAGAATCGGGGTTTGGGTCATTGTCATCACTTTACCGCTGCTTTGCCGAAGAGAAAGGTGTTAGCTTTCACGTGTTTAGAGAGAAACTTGTGGCTTGCAAAGAGAAAGCCGAGCTTTTATGACAGCCCGGCTACTTCAATTCCAGATTTACTCCAATTGAAATTACCCAATTATCAATCCCCCAATTTGGTTGTTTGAGGCCTGCATTGCTCAAATGCCGGTATCCGAATCTAAAATCGAGGTAGGTCCTTGATGAAATGTTTTGCAAAAAACCAGCTGCAAGGTTGTCGGCGAATAGGAATCCATTGGCTTGAGTTTCAATTGATTTGGTTATGAAGTGAGGTCCGGCAGAAATCAATGCATAAATGGCAGATTTGTTTTGGAAAAGATTTTTCCTTGCCAGCACTCCAATGTTAACTCCAAACTCGAGGCCTTTTTGGAGATCAGCGTCAAGATTACTAGTTTGAACCCGTGAAAAGTTTAGCTGGGGCTGGAATATGATTTCGATCCCTCCCTTTTGCCAGTTGGTTAGGGCCCAATTATATTGCCACTTCAGCAAAACGGCCTGATAATGATCCTGTTGGCCAACGCCCAACTGGCCAAGCTCCTGAGTTGCGTGGGCAATCAAAAAACCTGCGCGGTTATGGTTTGATAAAAAACCCGTGACATTGGGTTGCGAACCAGCACCACCCGATGCAATCATGAAAACCACCAAAACGATTGTCTTTCGCATAACCCGTTTCATTGCTTCCTTCAATACTATCCCTTTATCAAATCAAAAATTGGAAAAAATGCCGGTGGGTTGGTTCTTGCACACAATGTGATAGAACTTTCCATCTTTGGTTACAATTGGTATGGTAGGGCATAAGAATCCTTGCAAATACAGCAAAGCCTGGCAAATCATAATTTACATCGTGGGGTATTACCCTCAATTTGTTTGCTATGGAATAATTAAATAACATCAAAGGTTTAAGAAGCTTCAAATATTTATTTACTAGATGGTTACGGTGGGTGTGTTAACTTTAAACCAAGCTTTGCCAACTTTTGTAGAAAGGCAGAATCCTATCTGGAAAAACTCCCTTTGGCGAAACACTTGCCCTCAATGGTATTACCTCCACTCCCTTTCTCATTGCGTTTTGGAGCTTTTGGGCGTAATGGGGATCAATGTGGGCAGCAGGTGCAAAGCCCACAACGTCCGACCTTTGGATAATGTAAAGCATCACCGCCCGCATTCCGGATTTTTTCACTTCAGCCAAAGTGTCCAAGTGCTTTTGCCCTCTAGTGGTTACAGCATCCGGAAACATAGCAACACCGCCTTCGTTCAGCGTTACATTTTTCACTTCTATGAAGCATTTTTCATCACCTTTGGCTGCCAAGATGTCAATGCGACTATTGCCGAAGGTTACCTCCCTTTTGACTTCATCATAACCATGCAATCCGGGGATAGCTCCTTTGGTGATGTAATTGAGGGCAAACTTATTTGGAATTGAAGTATTTATTCCAATCCATTCATTGTTTACCTTTATCATTTCCCACGTGTAGGCTGTTTTTCTACCAGGTTTGGGGTTGTGGCTCAAAAAAACATCTGCACCAATTTGGAGGCACGATTTCATACTTCCGGAGTTGGTGCAGTGCGCGGTTATTGTATCACCGCTTGCAAGCTCCACATCAGCCAAGAAACGCTTGTACCGGCGTATAAGCTTTCCACCAACCAATGGAGCTTCAAATTTCATTGTTCCTTCGCCTTTGGTTTTCCCTTCACGTACCTGTCCAGCCACTGAATCCACTCCCAATGCATGTGCAATACAGACTCTCTTGCCGTATATCCATGGCCCTCGTGCGGGAGCATGACTAGCCTAGCTATTGCCCCGTGTCCCCTTAGTGCATCGTAATATCTTTCACTTTGAATGGGGAATGTACCTGAATTGTTGTCGTCAGCCCCGTGAATAATCAGCATTGGAGCATTTACCTTATTGGCGTACATAAATGGCGACATAATGTTGTAAGTTTCTGGCGCTTGCCAGAAAGTTCTTTCCTCGCCTTGAAAACCAAATGGTGTGAGGGTACGGTTGTAAGCGCCGCTTCTAGCCACTCCGGCAGCAAAAAGGTTACTATGGCTGAGAAGGTTGGCTGCCATGAATGCCCCGTAAGAGTGCCCCGAAACAGCAACCCTCTCGCGGTCGGAAACTCCCATTTCTACCAGCTTGTTTATTGCAGCCTCGGCATTTGCGATTAATTGTTCTACGAAAGTGTCGTTGGGTTCATTTTCGCCCTCGCCCACAATAGGAAAACTGGCATTGTCCAAAACTGCATAACCTTGGGTGGCAAGCATTACAGGTGATGAAGGCCCAATTCGGGTGAAGGAATGCGGCGAACCCGACACCTGCCCCGCTGCATCGGCACTTTTGAACTCTTGCGGGTAAGCCCAAAGCAATGTGGCTAGGGGAGAATCAACACCTATTTTGTAACCTGCCGGCAAATAAAGGGTTCCGTTTAGAGGTATTCCGTCTGCACGTTTGTAATGTATAACTTCTTTGTGGAGTTCTCGCAGGGCAGGGGTGGGATCTGGAAATTTGGTTATTTGGGTTTGGCTGTTTCTTTTCAAGTTGCGAAAGAAATAATTGGGCTGCTCTTCAACGGATTGCCTGATCGTGATTAAATGGCCCTTAGCTGGATCGATCAACAATAGTGGGTTTTCCAAGTAGGGAGGTTGGCTTTGCCACAACCTTCTTGTTTTCCCGGTTCGTATTTCAAACTCGTCAACGAAGGGTTTGTTGCCCTCTGGCGAAGCCCCCATCCCAAACAAGTATAGGGAACGGTTTCGGTTTCCAAACATCAAAACCTGTCGTCCAAATTGATTTTGAGTTGTTTGAAACCTTCCCGGGTCGCTGTAACTGTCTTCAGTGGAGCGGTCAAAAATTATGGTTAGCTTCGGGTTTTTTTCTGAGGGATTGAAAGAGCTTTGAATTGCCCTGCGGTTTCTGCGCCAGGTTTGACCAATTAGGGCGTAATTTTCGTTGCCCCAAGTAATCCCCATAAATCTTAACTCTAGGTCAAACCAAGGGGTTGGCGCGGCCGTGAAAGGAGCTTCGAGGACGAATACCCTATCGCGAAACTCCACCTCTTTTGCCGGATCGCCCCCGTCAAGGGCTTCGGCCCAAACCAGTGTTGCGGGAGCATCAGCTCGCCAAGCAGGAGACCGTGGACCGGTTTGGGTTGCATCAAACCCTTGGGGTAAGTTATCGGTAAGGGGTACTTCGGCAAGGGTTTTTACAAGATTACCCTCAAGGTCTATTACCTCAATTAATTGGGGAAAGCGGTTTAAAGGAACTATGTATGAGAAAGGCCTGACAGTTTGGGTTGTCAAGAGGTACCTACCATCGGGCGATGGGCTGAACCGGTTGTAAATTCCCGGCCTGCCCAAGGTTCTTTTATTGCCCTCAATGTCAACAACATCAAGTTGCGAGGTGGCGTAATACTCAAAAATCTCTTCGTCGTGCACATCGCGCAGCAAATCTTGGAATGTTCTTACAGCCGCCCTGCGACCTCCGCTTTCTTGCACCATTGGACCTTTGGCCACCAAAGGGCGCTGGGGTGCCTGCCCACGACCATCGACCACTGCCGAAAAGACTATATTCCTGTTGTCGGGAAGCCAAGCAAAGGTTTGACCCAATACATCATTAACAATTCGGCCGGTTAATGGTCTTGCGGTGGCTGATGCCACATCGGTAACCCACAACTCTATGCCATCCTCGGCGGTGTGGGTAAACGCGACAATTTTGGAATCCATCGACCAAGATACGTTGCTAATTCTTGGCTTGGATGGTAAACCCTTAACATCGCGGATGTTGGTCCCATCAAGGTTGGCAAAGGTTAGTCCTGTGGTGAAGCTAGGGTTGGTGCTTCCGAGCGTTACCGGGTTGAACCGTATACCTGCAAGCCTGAGCTCCGGAGCATCTAACTGGTCTATGGTTGGCCTATCGGGCCGGTGCGAAAGCAAGAGGGTATTTTGGTCTGGACTAATTGAAACCCCAGGTGTTGAGGGGGCATCCACTAAATCAATTATTTCCTGAGGTGGTTGCTGGTAATTAATTTGTGCCATCGAAATGAACGCACTCCTAAAAATCAGTAAGCCTAAGGCTAATATTAGGGGTAGTTTTCTCATTTATTTTCGAAAATATTTTAAAAGCAAGGTTTTTAAATTCAAGGATGCCCTATTAATTGTGGCAAAAAACCAGTGCGTGTATAAAACTGGTGCATTAGTTGTATCATAAAATTGAACCTTAGTTCTCCCTGTTTTCAAACTTTTCAAGCTTTTTTTTCTTAACCCTGCGTACTATGAAATAAACAAGGAGTACGATGAACACAAAAAATACCAGACCGTAAAAGCCTAGGATTATTGTTGGCAGCGTTTCCATATTACTTGAGTGTTACTGCTGTTCCGTATGCAAGTATCTCGGCCGCTCCCTGCATTACCATGGAGGTGGCAAGTCTTACGTTTACAATGGCATGGGCACCAAGATTCTTGGCATCATTAACCATACGCTCTATTGATTGTTCGCGCGAATCTGCTTGAAGTTTCGTGTATTCTTCAATTTCGCCTCCGACTATGTTTTTGAACATAGCCGTGATGTCGCGGCCAATTGCCCTTGCGCGTACTGTGCTCCCGCGGGCAATTCCCAAGATTTGATCAATTTCCCTTCCGGGAATGGTTTCAGTGGTTGTGATAATCATAAGGGTAAGAATTTATTAATTAAACATCGGAAAAGGTAACAATTGATAATCAAAACTTCACCTCCCACCAACAGGCAAACTTACTGAATCTTTGCCAGGGCCTCAATTACGGCATTGAATATTGGTTGGTTTCTAATTTGAGTTCCAACAGCCCTTTGCATCCAAATGCGTGGAGTAAGTCTTCCCAGGCTGAAAATCCTGAGTGTTTCATCGGCAAAATTCTTGCCTTTGTAGTAATCTTCGAGCTGAAACATTATCAATCGGCCATAGGGGTAGTTCATAAGATATAACGGCGACTGAATCATATGAGAGTAAATGGCAAGCAGGGGAATATCTCGTTGGCCAAAAACGTCGGCATAATATTCGTTCCAAATTCCTTTCGCTATTTTAATAACAGCCTCTTTGAGCTGTTCGGGGTTGGCTTCGGGGTTTTCATACATCCATTTCCAAACGTTCATATCCACGAGCGATACACCCATCATTTCGTAGTTGTTCCAGAATACATCCAACACATCAAGATGATCCTTAAGCGGGTCATTTTGTTTCATACCCAGCAGCTCGAGATCGCGAGCCTGAAACATGAAGGCCAATGCTTCGGTAAATGCAGTGTTTGGGATTCCGTTGACAAAGTAATTGTTAACCCTTTGCACGCTTATGGTTTGCTCCACGTTGTGTCCAAGCTCGTGAATAGCAATGTTGTAACCCTTGTAGTTCATCCCTTCTTTGGCAACCCGGGTGCGGAGGTGCGAAGTAGTTTCGCGCATGGATGCCCTTAAGGCATGCCCTGAACCACGAGCGGCGTCAACCTCAATTTTTGAGGCGATGAATTCTGCCATTTTAGGGTTGAATTGCAGATGCCTGAGCATACGTGGCAGGTCCTGCTTCATTGCTTGGGCACTCGGATAGCGCCCCTTAGTAATCTTATCAAGGGCTTCCTCGCCAATTGCCCCGCGCGACTTGAATCCATCGTACCAGAGGTCAAATGGGCGAAGAGGCCTGCCGAGCCTACCGCTAATAATTTTTGCCACCTCGCGCAACAGGGGAGATGCTGCATATTCCTTGAAAAGGTTATCAACCTCTTCGAACGGAATTTCCATACTGTCGTCGAAACGCCTTTTGATGTAAGTGTCGGCACACGGATAATATGGGTCAACCCTTTTGATTGCCCTGAAGTTTTCGAGTAGATGCTCGTACCTGACGGTTCCTTCGGGTATTACCTTTTCTGGCTTTCCATCCCTGAAAAGCTCGTTGGTAAAGGGATTCCAGTTGTACGCTTCGTTGTTAATAACCTGCTTGGGAATGTCCTGATTGATAATGCGCAGCATCACATGGTAGAGCATTTCTTGTTTTTCGAGCCCGTTTGCCTGGGTGTAGTTCGACTTTATCTCGTCACGAACGTTCCAGTGTGCCAAGAGCTTCATGGCCTGTGGGAAACGTGTTTGGCCAGCTTGGTTCAAAAGCCTTCCGGCGAAAATGTTGTACTCCGAAATGTAAAGCCGCCCCTTGCTGTAAACTTGGTTGTTTTCTTGAATAATGCTGGGAGGAACCCGAGCCGTGAAAACTTCTCCAAGCCTCGCCATACCCCATTGACGGCCATCCCAATCAGCTCCCAATTGGTTTTTCTCCTCCAATGAATATTTAGGAAAATTGAGCGCAACGATAAAAGCTATCTTATTCTTGAACAAGTCGTCTTGAATGTGCGCCGACGGACTGTAAGCCCCGAATATTTGGTCTATTTGGTGTAGTGATCCTCGGTCTTCGTCAACTTGCCTTCTTAGCTCCATTCCGATACGACCCATATACCCGAAAAGGTACTCGAAGTTGTTGGCAAGTCGGTCGAAAATAAGGTTAAGCTCCACTTCGTTGGAGATAAAGTTTTTCATAATGAAGTTCTTGAAATCCTCAACAGTCCCATCGCTAAGTCGCCAAAGTGTTGCAGCTTGTTTAACCCCTCTCTCAATGCGGAATTTTGTTTCTCGACCGTGATTTTCCACGAGCCTTTCAATAAGGCCAGTCACAACGGCCTGGCCTACCGGCGATTCTTCTTTAATCTGACTTGAAAGGTTATTTCCGTTACCTATTAAAAAGATAATTAATGATAGGAATGAGATGATTTTTTTCATTTTTTAAAAATATGTTTAAAAATTAACCTAGGGATTAACTGCCACAAATTTAACAATTTCTTTCAACTACTTATTTTTGGAACAGGGGTCTTAAATAATTTTTGCTACAATAGCAGTTCCATTGCCTTTTCGAGCATAAGTTTGTGTATTTCCCTGCCGGCTGCAAGTATTTGTTTGTCATGCAAGTAATGGTCGGTGCCCGAAAAATCGGTTACCTTGCCGCCTGCTTCTTTTACGATAAGGCTCCCGGCAGCCACGTCCCAAGCGTTTAGGCTGTATTCGAAAAAACCGTCAAATCGCCCGCAGGCAACGTATGCAAGGTCAACGGCAGCACTACCCAGGCGGCGAACACCCCTGGTTGTTTGCATGCACCAAATAAGGTATGGAATGTAATTGTCCAATATAGTGTAGTCGAAATAAGGGAAACCAGTGGCAACGAGGCAGTCGTCCATTTTTTGCCTGTTGGATGCAAAAATTCTTTGTCCGTTTAGAAAGGCTCCCTTGTCCTTCACTGCCCAAAACAATTCGTTGTTGTTTACCTCGTAAACCACGCCGATAATTATTTGGTTGTGATGCTGCAAGGCAAATGAAATGCTGTAAATGGGGAGTCTGTGTATGTAGTTGGTAGTTCCATCTAATGGGTCAATGATCCAAACAAAATCTTCACCTTGGCTTGTTGCGGTTTCCTCCTCGGCCAAGAAACCCGACTCGGGTAAAAGCTCCTTTAGGCCTGCCACCAAAATTCGCTCTGCTTCTTTGTCAACATACGATACCAGGCTATTGAGGCTTTTGGTCTCTACTTGGCTATGGTCCAGCTTGCTGTTTTCCTCCTTGAGAAAAAGTCCGACCCGAAGGGCAAGCTCGCAAACAAGCTCCCTCAGGAGGTTTAATTGTGGGTAAGTATTCATTTTTAATTTGAATCCTTGTAAAACCGATTGCTTTTCAAACCCTGATTAAATCAAATTTTTAAGAATTTTTTTCGCTTTAGAAACACTCAGAACACCTTAAGAAAATCTGGAAAAAGCAAGAAGTGAAAAAACAGAGGTAAGGTTTAAATTTTTAATGGTTTCAAAGTTTTAAGTACCAATTCCCATCGTCCAATATTCTTCTCTCGTGGTTATTCTACCTTACCTCCGGACTAATGGTGGTTCACCGAACAATAACCTCCTGAATAGTGTTCACCAGGTTTTCGTCGTACTTGGTCTGGAGCCGGATGTAGTTATCGGTAAACCCATGCATGTAACCTCCTGATTTGTCGTTTTCCCACAAAACCAGAGCCTTGTAGCCTTTGTTTTCTCTGTAGAATTGCTCTTTTTTCTTATCGGAAAGGTCGTGCAATGCTCTGGAGCGCCGGGCAACCTCCGGGGGGTTGTTCATTAGGGTCAATTTCAACGCCTTGGTGTTTTCCCTTTGGCTGTATGAGAAAACATGAAGGTATGAAATCGGAAGGCTCTCGATGAACTTATGGGTTTCTGAAAATAGTTCTTCAGTTTCTGTTGGGAACCCAACAATGACATCGGCTGCAATGCAAGCGTGAGGCATCAGCTGCTTGATGCTGCGCACCCTGGATTCGAATACCTCTCGAGAGTAGTGTCTTCCCATATCTTTCAACACTTTGTTGCTGCCCGATTGAAGCGGTATGTGAAAGTGCGGCATAAGTTTTGACTGGCGTGCCACCAGTTCGATAATTTCATCGTGCAGCAAGTCGGGCTCAACCGACGAAATCCTTATACGCTCGAAACCATCAACCCTCACCAATTCTTTAAGGAACTCAAAAAACGTTTCCCCGTTGTTTTTTCCGAAATCACCAATATTCACCCCCGAAAGTACAACTTCTTTTATGCCTGTAGCAGCCAATTGTATTGCCGTTTCAATGGTTTGGGCTATCGTATTGCTCCGGCTGTGGCCGCGGGCAAGTGGAATGGTGCAATAGGTGCAGAAATAATCGCAACCGTCTTGAATTTTGAGAAACGAGCGAGTGCGGTCGTCGGACGAAAATGTTGGCACGAACCTTTCGGGGTCTTTGGGGTCTATTTTTGGTGTGGTTGGTGCTGATAGGTTTTTTAGGTGGTTAATTAGGTCGAACTTTTCATCGTTGCCCAAAACCAACGAAACACCGGGCATGGCAGCCAGCTCGGCGGGTTTAAGTTGGGAAAAGCATCCGATTATGGCAACCTTAGCCTCTGGATTGGTTTTCAAGGCCTTGCGAACCAACGCCCTACAAGTTTTCTCCGCCTTGCCCGTGACCGAACAAGAATTGATGACGTAATAATCAGCAACCTCCGAAAACTCCACGTTTTCGAACTCCCTCGGCAAAAAGTCCCTCTTGATGGAAGAGGTTTCCGAGAAATTCAACTTGCAACCAAGTGTATGGAAAGCGATTTTTTTCAAATACTTGTCAATATTACCAACAATTAGCAGGCGGCATTATTCAGCGGGCTGCAAAGTCAAATCATGAATTTTTTATAGCCTTGCCTCGGATCTTAGACCAAGGTTTACCTTCAACCAAATTTACATTGAATGTTTTCCAGCCACTTTGGGTTACTCAATTCCAAGCAAGAACCTTGTGGGATGGTGGAGCCTGTCGCGCCAGTGCGCCTCATTATGGTCGTGGCCTTCAAAGCCTATGGTAATCCAGTTTTTTCCACTTTCGTAGCCAGAGGCTTCCATAATTAAATTTACCCTATCCTGGTATGGTTTGTAAAGCGAATCGAGGTTCACCGTGCCGTAATCGAAATAAATTTTATGCGTGGAGGGATTTGGTAGATTCCCCTCAAGGAAATCAATGAAGACCCCATCCAATGCTGGCCAGTGGGTTGACACGCAACCGGCACCTCCAAACACATCGGGGTACTTGATTATGGCATAAAGGGAAATAAGCCCACCCATACTTGAGCCCATAATAAAGGTTGATCTTGGGCCACTATTGGTGCTGTATGCTTGGTCAATGAATGGCTTTAGTTCTTTTACGATGAACGAAAGATAATTGTCAGATTGGATCTGTGCCATGCCATCCTGGTTTTTGGTGCGCCTGAAGATTTCTTCGTTGGGCTCGTTGGGCATATACTCCTGAAACCTCATTGGGGTATTCCAAATGCCAACCACAATTGCAGGGCGTACTTTGTTCTCTTCCAAAAGCCTAATCATTGTTGAGTCCATTTCCCAAGCTATCCCGGTGTAGGATGTTTTGGGATTGAAAACGTTTTGACCGTCATGCATGTAGACAACGTCGTACTTCATATCAGGATTGTAGCCAGGTGGCAACCAAACCTCCACGTTGCGAGGGTCAACATACTCCGATTGAAATTTGTGATGAATTATGATGTTGCCTTTTTTCTCCTTCTTTTTTCCAAAACTTAAAGTATGCGAAAAACTAAATGCTGCCATTGCAATTAATATCCATATTGCTGATGAATGCTTGGTCATATCGGTTTATTTTTTAGTCTATTATATTAAACTAATGCCAGAAAAGCCTATCCTCCCCGAAAACCCCGCTACTATTACTTTCTTCTTGTTTTTAGTAGGCAAAGTTACTATTTTATGATTATCGAGCGGTTAGTTTTTTGAGTGGAGATACTATTGTTGGTGCGTACCACCACCTTTCATTTACCCGTTCAGGTGTTTGTTTATGATTTATTCTGCCTACTGTTGCTTCTCGGATTTCTTATTACATTTGTCAATACAATTTAGAATGACAAACAGGACAAAAAACAAGGGTTGAGATCATTAGGTAAAGTTTTTTTTTTTTTACAACCCACGGTTGAAATTTCTAAAAAACATCTCATTAGTTCAACCCACCATAAAGAACATAACTTATATGAAAACCACCCCGGAACACGACCAACGAATTGCAAAAATGACCTTTGGATCAGTTTATCCTCACTACGTGGCAAAAGTTGAAGGTAAGGGAAGGTCAAGGGAAGAGCTGAATCAGGTAATCGAGTGGCTTACCGGCTTTGATGTGACCAAACTGAAAGAACTCATTGCCGACAAAGTGACATTCGAAACATTTTTCCAAATGGCAAAACTGCACCCCAACGCCAAAAAGATAACCGGGGTTATTTGCGGGTACAGGATTGAAGAAATAGAAACACCCTTAACCAAACAAGTTCGCTACCTCGACAAACTGGTTGACGAACTGGCTAAGGGCAAAAAGATGGAGAGGATTTTGCGGTAGCTCTTGGTTACAAGTAACCGCCAATTTTTGTCCAATCGCGTAATTTTCCGAATATTCGCAAAAAGTTAATGATCAGGTATATGCTTCAGATATCAGTAAAAGAATCTCTTTAACGGGGATTTTCTTGTTTCTAAAACAGCCCCACCAGCACTCTGTCATCGGCAATATTGGGCAGGGTAACTTTTAGTTTAGGTTGTGCCTCCATCGCCCTTTTTATGGCGAAGATGGCTTCTGGATTTCTGGCCCAGCTGCGGCGGGCAATACCGTTGTTCACGTCCCAAAACAGCATAGATTCCAAGCGACGTTCGGCTTCGGGAGTGCCATCGAGCACCATTCCGAAACCACCGTTTATCACTTCGCCCCAGCCCACGCCGCCTCCATTGTGAATGCTAACCCAGGTTGCACCCCTGAAGCTATCGCCTATCACGTTGTGTATTGCCATATCGGCCGTAAACTGCGATCCATCGTATATATTTGAGGTTTCCCTAAAGGGGCTGTCGGTACCGCTCACGTCGTGATGATCGCGCCCCAGAATAACAGGTCCCTTAATAAGACCTTCCTTAATGGCATTGTTGAAAGCCCGTGCTATCTCGATCCGGCCATCACTGTCGGCATAAAGTATTCGGGCCTGAGAGCCAACCACTAGCTTGTTTTCTTCGGCCTGCCTAATCCACAAAATGTTGTCCGCAAGTTGCTGCTTAATTTCTGGTGGGGCTTTTAAAGCCAGATTTTCCATAACTTCCAGGGCAAGGCGGTCGGTAGTGCGAAGGTCTTCGGGTAGCGACGAGGCACATACCCATCTAAAAGGGCCAAATCCGTAATCGAAGCACATCGGGCCCATAATGTCCTGCACGTAACTGGGGTAAATGAAAGTACCATCTAGTTTAAAAACATCGGCACCGGCACGTCCCGCTTCCAGCAAGAAGGCATTGCCATAATCCCAGAAATACATTCCACGTTGGGTCATTTTCTTTATGGCATTAACTTGCCTTACCAGAGATTCCTTTACATGCCCCCTGAAACCTTCGGGGTTTTCGAACATCATTTTATTGGACTCCTCGAATGATAAACCTGCCGGATAATAGCCCCCTGCCCAGGGGTTGTGCAATGATGTTTGGTCTGAACCGAGTTCTACATCAATATTTTCTGCCACAAGTTTTTCCCACAGGTCCACGATGTTTCCTTGGTAGGCCATAGATACCGCCTCCTTGTGAACCTTGGCATATTTTATCCTGTTTACCATAGTGTTGAGGTCGGTGTAAACCTCGTCAACCCATCCTTGTTCGTGCCGAATCTTGGTAACCTTTGGGTTGATTTCTGCCAGAACGCCCACAGCCCCAGCAATCACAGCTGCCTTGGCTTGGGCTCCCGACATTCCACCTAGCCCACTCGTAACGAATACTTTGCCAGCTAATGAGCCGTCGCTGCCAGGCAATCGGCGGCCAGCGTTGAGCACGGTGATGGTGGTTCCGTGAACAATTCCTTGCGGGCCAATGTACATGAAAGAGCCGGCAGTCATCTGGCCGTACTGGGTTACTCCCAAGGCATTGTAGCGCTCCCAATCATCGGGTTTCGAGTAGTTTGGAATCATCATTCCGTTTGAAACCACCACCCGCGGTGCATCGGGGTGCGATGGGAACAATCCCATGGGATGGCCGCTATAAATAACCAAGGTTTGCTCGTCGGTCATTTCGGCCAAATACTTCATACAAAGGAGGTATTGGGCCCAGTTTTGAAAAACCGCGCCATTGCCACCGTAGGTTATCAGTTCGTGCGGGTGCTGTGCAACCACATAATCGAGGTTGTTGCTAACCATAAGCATAATGGCAGCAGCTTGCTTGTTCTTGTGCGGGAACTCATCAATGCTTCGCGCGGTAATTTTGTAGTCGGGCCTGAAACGGTACATGTAGATACGTCCGTAATCTTTGAGTTCTTGTGCAAACTCCATAGCCAATTCTGCGTGATGTTTCTGTGGAAAGTACCTCAATGCGTTCTTAACTGCGAGCCTCTTTTCTTCAAGAGTTAAGATGTCTTTGCGCCTTGGTGCGTGGTTTACATTACCATCGTAGGTTTTTCGGGGTGGCAATTCATCGGGAATTCCCTTAAGAATGGCATCAATAAAAGCTTTTCCTTCCATTTTTATCGAAAGTTTTTTTTGCAAAATTCATGCAAATTTACATTTTTTTTTGGGAAAAAGTGGAAGGTTATTGGGTTTACGGATCTATGGATTGATAGGTGCTGGGCAATAAAATGGTAAAGGAAATACGATCTCCAAGCTATTCGATTAGAGATTTTAAAGGGTAAAAGCCTACCTGGAAAATGGACATAGGTGTAGGCACGAATCGCCGCTCGTACGCCGATTTTCGATCTATAAAAAATCAATCTCCACGAAGTATCAGGTTGCAAACTAACCCTTCTTTGAGGAATGAAGGTTTGAGAATTTCCACTTTTTACTTTTATCCCATGACCTTAAAGTTCTGATTTTCGAATAGGTTACAAAAAATCTTTGGTCTTGGACATGAACTCGCAAAGGAACTCTCTTGCCCTGAAGAGTTGTCCTTTAACAGTACCAAGTGGAAGGTCAAGTTTAAGGCATATTTCTTCGTAAGATAATCCTTCGAAGTAATGCATTTCCACTAGTTTTCGGTACCTGTCGGGCAGTGTAGTAACTACTTCTCTTAATAATTTCCGTTGCTGGTTGTCAAGCAATTTTTCTTCTGGATTTCTTGACTTGCAGGGCACGTCATTTGCTGCAAGGGCTTCTTCAATATGGTTGGAGTTTAGTGTTGATAGGGCATCCTTTTTCTTTTTTCTAAGAAAATCGATACCATTGTTTGAGGCAATACGAAACAGCCACGTGCTAAAGGCGTATTCTGGGGTATATTGGTGAAGGTTTTTAAATGCCTTACCGAAAGTATCTAAGGTGAGATCTTCGGCATCTTCGTAGTTGTTGGTAAATTTCAAGAGCATAAAGAAAATGGAGTCCTTGTACTGCCCCAAAAGTTGAGAAAACAATCGCTGGTTACCAGTTTCGGCAACTTCTACGATCAACTTGTAATCTCTTTGGGCCTTTGGAGTTAGGTGGTCAAAGACTTCCATCAATTTTAATATATTGAAAATCAATTTTCAACTCGCGAAACCGAGCTGTTTTGTGCTACAAAAGTACCAACAATTTGTAAGGCCAAAAGTTTTTGTTCTAAATAATTTTTTTTTTTTAAACCAAATGCAGATCCATAGAAACAAAACCAGCAGGCACTTACTGCTGCGCTCCATTGCGGCCAGAAAAGTGTTACAATAAAATGCACCATTAGGATAGAAGGAAGTTCGAAGTGAAAGGAGTAGGGTGTTTTTTCAACCTTCAGTTGTATTACGGCTCTGCAATGAGGTGTCTCGACGAGAAACTAAGATATTCCGCTGCACAAGTTCCTTAATGGCTTTTCCGGTCAGACCATGTTTCACCGTTAAAAATGAATTTGCACCTTGCCTTTAACAAGGAAGAGTATGGATTAGAATACGTTACTTTGTCAGGCAAATTATATTAAAAGGTTTATGAAGGAGCATTCAAAAACACTGGCAAATGAAGGGAGGACTTCAAGAAATGTCTTGAGGCTAAAGGCCTTTTACCATTACCAACAACTACGTGGCACATCGCCAGCCCCAATTGTTACAATGTTTAGGGCAAAAACTACGTATCGTCTTTTGCCCAATTGGTGTAGGCTAATCCGAAACTTTCTCGTGCAGGGATTTGAATCCTAACCCAAGGATTTCAGATGCATTGATCACTGTAATGAAAGCCTGGGGGTCAATTTGGTGAATGTAATCCTGCAATATTGCGAGCTCGCGGCGGCTTACATTCACGAATATCACGTTCTTGTCTGAATTGTTGTACATTCCCTTGCCCGAAAGGTAGGTTCCACCTCGGTTTAGGTCAAAAAGTATTTTTTTGGCAATATCTTCGTGCTTTTCACTGATTATGAAAAGGGTTTTTTGATAGGAAACTCCCTCGAGTACCAAGTCAATTACTTTTCCTGTAATGTAGATAACAATTAGTGAGTAAAGTGGTATTTCCCAGTTGAGTTTCATATTTTGCCAGTCGGCAAAACCTAACAAACCAAAGATAACGATAACCGAATCAACAATAATAAGGGTTTGCCCTATGGGAATTCGCGTTGTCTTTGTCATAATCATCGCTATGATTGTTGACCCGCCAGATGTTGCCTTGGCCTTAAAAATCAGTGCAAGACCGAAACCTATCAAAATTCCTCCAAAAATGCTCGAAAGCAACAAATCATTTTCCACCAGTGGCTTGCTACCCCATAGCAGTGTTAACCCATCAATGAAACCAGAGGCCAGGAAAAATCCAACCACAGTCTTTACCCCAAACCTTGGTCCAAGCAATTTAACCCCAATTATGGCAAGCGGAATGTTGAAGACCAAACCCGTTAATCCGATCGGAATACCAACCAGGTAATTGAGTACAATGCCTATGCCGTAAACCCCACCTGGAACTATTTTGTTGGGCGCAATGAAAAACACGTATCCCAAAGCCATTATAAAGGCACCGATGGTTATTAGCGAGTAAGCCTTGAACCATTCTTTCGAAAACAATTTTTCTTTGGTTACGTATGACATTTTCCTTGATTTTTAATTTCATTTTTCTGGTCGCAAAGGTACCGCTTTTTGTTCAAAATTATTAATTTTGGCAGCCAAATTCAAAGGAAAACCATCACCAAAAATGGAAGGACAAAAGCGTGTAGCCAGGGCTCTGATTTCTGTCTATGAAAAGGAGCCTGCATTGGGGTTGATTGAAGCCCTACACAATCTTGGTGTTGAGTTGGTTAGCACGGGTGGCACGCTCCAATTCATTAATTCACTTGGCATCCCTGCAGTATCTGTTGAGAGCCTTACAGGCTATCCCTCAATATTTGGGGGGCGGATCAAAACCCTCCATCCTGCAATTTTCGGTGGCATTCTGTTTAGGGCTGATGTTGATTTGGATAATCAACAATTAATAGATTACAATATTCTTCCATTCGATATGGTTGTTGTTGATCTTTACCCTTTTGGCGAAACTCTTGCCAGTGGTGCCAATCACTCTGAGATTCTTGAAAAAATTGACATTGGAGGCATTTCGCTACTAAGGGCTGCGGCAAAGAACTACCACAATGTTTTGGTCATTCCTTCCCGTGCCTATTTCGATGAAGCTGTTGACCTGCTCGAAGTAAGCCACGGTAGTTCAAATTTGGAGGAGCGTAGAAGGTACGCGGCGGCGGCATTCAGGGTTTCGACCACTTACGATGCAGTCATTTCTGGATACCTTGGACGCGATTTTGCCCCAGTATTTTTCAAGAACATTGATTCTGCTTTTGAATTGCGTTATGGAGAAAACCCCCACCAAAAAGGGTTGTTTTTCGGAAACCTAGATGAGGTATTCAGGCAGCTTCAGGGCAAGCCACTATCATTCAACAATTTGCTCGATATTGATGCAGCAGTATCGATAATTGGCGAATTTGATGAACCCACGGTGGCAATAATCAAGCATACCAATGCCTGTGGCATAGCAAGCCGCCAATGCCTTCTCGATGCTTGGGAGCAAGCCTTGGCAGGTGATCCGATCTCGGCATTCGGGGGTATTATTGCAGCCAACAGGCCCATTACCCGCGATGTTGCAATTGCCATGGACAAGATATTTTTTGAGGTGTTGATTGCTCCTGGATTTGACCACGAAGGCCTTGAGATTTTGGGATGCAAAAAAAATCGAATCATTTTGTTGCAGAAAGTGGTTACCTTTGCACCCGAGCAATTCAGGTCTATTCTTGGAGGGGTTCTTTGGCAATCGACTGATTATTCGGTTTTTTCACAAGAAAAGTGGCAAAACGTTACCATAGAAAAACCCAATGAAGCCGAGCAGTCTGACCTAAGGTTTGCCAACATTGTTGCAAGGCATCTCAAATCCAATGCCATAGCATTGGTAAAGGGAAAGAAGCTTTTGGGTATGGGTGCCGGGCAAACATCAAGGATTGATGCCTTGAAGCAGGCAATCGGCAAGGCCAAAGAGTTTGGTAACTCCTTAAATGGGGCTGTGGTTGCATCAGATGCCTTTTTCCCTTTTTCCGATGGGGTGAAGATGGCATCTGAAGCGGGTATTTCTGCAGTTGTTCAGCCAGGCGGGTCAATCCGCGACCAGGATTCAATAGACTATTGTAACCAAGTGGGGATGAAGATGGTTTTCACCGGAACAAGGCATTTTAGACATTGATTAACCTAACATATTGATATAAATGGGATTATTCTCTTTCCTTACAAAAGAAATTGCCATTGACCTCGGAACGGCAAACACGGTCATAATTCACAACGATAGGGTTGTGGTTGACGAGCCTTCGATTGTGGCCATTGACAGGCAAACCAACAAGGTCATTGCCGTGGGCAAAAAGGCCATGATGATGCACGGCAAAACTCACGAGAAGGTTAAAACCCTGCGTCCGCTACGCGATGGGGTAATAGCCGACTTTCACGCTGCTGAGGCAATGATTCGCGAAATGATTAAAATGACCGAATCCAAGAAAAGCCTTTTCTCACCATCATTGAAGATGGTAGTTTGCATACCTTCAGGAATTACCGAGGTTGAAGAGCGGGCCGTTCGTGATTCGTGCGAGCAGGCCGGTGCCAAGGAAGTTAGGCTTATTCACGAGCCAATGGCAGCCGCAATTGGAATTGGCCTCGATGTTTTGGAGCCATCAGGAAACATCGTAATCGACATTGGTGGAGGTACCACAGAAATTGCCGTCATTGCTATGGGTGGTATAGTTTGCAAGGTTTCCATCAGAATTGCCGGCGACGACCTTAACACCGACATAATGGAATACCTTCGCAAGGAATATAACCTCTTGGTTGGTGAGCGCACCGCCGAAAGGATCAAAATTGAGGTGGGCGCCGCCATTAATGACCTTGACAACCCGCCACAGGAATTTGCGGTTCACGGCAGGGATCTTATGACTGGCATTCCAAAAGAAATACATATTTCGCATATCGATATTGTAAATGCCCTTGACAAGTCCATTTCAAAAATAGAAACCGCAGTTCTAAACACCCTTGAAATAACACCTCCGGAGCTGGCTGCAGATATTTACCGCACAGGCATATACCTGGCAGGGGGCGGGGCATTGTTGAGAGGACTTGACAAACGAATTTCTTTGAAAACAAAATTGCCGGTTCATGTAGCCGAGGACCCGTTGAAAGCCGTTGCCAGGGGAACCGGAATAGCATTGAAGAACTTCTATAGTTTCCCCTTTTTAATCAAATAGTAACTTTGGTTTCAATTGAATTGACCTCCTTGTTCAAGGGGTGTGTTAATTATTCGCAATGAAAAACCTTTTTAGGTTCATAATTAAGTATAATTTCTTTTTACTTTTCCTATTCTTGGAAACTGTTGCCTTGTTTATTGTCTTCGGGCAGCACAGTTTTCAAAGGGCTATTTTTTCAGGCTCTTCAAACTTTATCGTTGGAAACATCTACCAAATAAAGACAGGGATTTTTGAATACTTTAGCCTAAAGCGGGTTAACCAGCAACTGGCACTAGAAAACACCAAGCTGCTCGAGCAAAATGAAATATCGTTTTTATTAAGGGATGATAGCGTACATTTTTTTGTGGACACACTTAACCACAGAAAATTTGAATACATCAATGCGGGTGTTATTAACAATACAATAAATCGCCGTAACAATTTCCTTACCTTGGACAAGGGAAGCGATCATGGAATAGAACCAAATATGGGAGTGATTACTTTCAGGGGCCCAGTGGGAATTGTGGTAAACGTTTCCAGAAATTTTAGCACGGTCATTTCGGTTCTGAACACTGATTTTCAGGCCTCGGTAAGGATCAAGAGAAACGATTACGTAGGGTCATTAACTTGGGATGGAAATAACTACAGGTTTGCCGACGTTGCCTACATCCCGGGCCATCTGGAGCTGATGGTTGGTGATACAGTAATTACCAGCGGCCTCTCAACAATATTTCCTCAAAACATTTTAGTTGGAATAATAAAGGATTTTACCCTTCAAAGAGGAGGCAATTATTCTGTTGCAAAAATTGAACTAACGCAGGATTTTAACAAATTAAGATATGTTCAGGTTGTTAAAAACCTGTTTTTGGAAGAGCAGTTAAAACTCGAGGGTGTGAATTGATATTTTCATTAAGTAACTTTTTTATTAAATTGACCTCTACGTTCAAAATATTTGTTTTTGCCTTATCGGTAGTTGCTTTGCAAGTTCTTGTCTTGAACTATGTTAACCTTGGGGGTTATATTAATCCTTACGTGTATATCTTTCCAATCCTATTGCTTCCGGTTTCTTTTCCAGGATGGCTAATGCTTATAATATCTTTCTTTCTTGGACTGTTGGTTGATGCATTTTTGGACACATTGGGAATGCATGCTGCTGCTACTGTCCTTATGGCCTTCTTCAGGCCGGCAATAATAAGGTTAATCTCCACGCGCGAGAGGTATGACGAAGGAACGGTACCCAGATTCTCAAATATGGGGGTCCAGTGGATTTTTCTGTACACAATCATTCTGGTTGGATTACATCATTTTTGTCTATTTTCACTCGAGGTCTTTAATTTGAGTAGGCTGCATACAACGGTGGGTGTTTCGGTGGTAAATACCCTGGTGTCATCCACCTTTATTTTGTTCCTGTTTTTCGTTTTTGATAATTCCAATAGAAGGTAGTATCGAGTTTTGTTGCTTTCAAAATCCACATCAATGCATCTTTCCAAGGGACAAAAGGTTTATTTCGTGACAGACATACACTTGGGTATCCCTGATAGGGAATCAAGTAAGCAGCGCGAAAGGCTTTTGGTAAAATGGCTCGATGAGGTTAAGGTCGATGCTGCCGCAATATACATCCTGGGCGATTTATTCGATTTCTGGTTCGAATACGCAACGGTGGTTCCGAAGGGATACTCACGGCTGCTGGGTAAAATTGCTGAAATAACTGATAGAGGAATTCCGGTGAACTTCTTTAAGGGTAACCATGATATTTGGGATTTTGGGTTCTTTTCAAACGAACTTGGAATGAATGTTTTTGAATCAAGTCTCGAAACAGAAATTAACGGCAAAACATTTTTCATCGCTCACGGAGATGGATTGGGTCCGGGTGACAGGGGTTACAAGTTCATAAAATGGATTTTCTCAAACAAAATCAATCAAAGGCTTTTTGCCATGTTACCCCCCAGCCTTGGTGCTTGGCTGGCAGGCTTTTTCTCCAACAAAAGCAGGAAGAAAAACGCCCCAAGAGACTTGATCTACTCGGGACCGGAAAATGAAAGACTTTACCAGTATTGCCGAAAAAAACTCAAGGAAAAGCACCTTGATTTTTTAGTAATGGGGCATCGCCACATACCGCTTGACTTAGAACTTGAAGGTGGATCCCGATATATCAGCGTTGGCGACTGGGTAACAAACTTTTCATTTGCCGTTTTTGACGGTGAGACCTTAAGCCTGCGTAAGTACGAAAATGAGATTGGTGGCCATTAATCAACCAAGTGCACCTCGAAGCAAAGTACAACAAGATTAACGATTTGCAATTGATTGCTCAAATACCTGTTTTAGGCATAAATTTGCAATAATTCAAATTTATTTCTTTTCTCATCCTCGCATTTTACACTCTATTAATCTTGGCGCAGGAACCTTCCCTTCAAATGGCTGGTATCATGAAGTCTGCCATTTGAAACCACTACCTGACCCCTCAAGATTACATATTCGGGGGTTCCGGTGGTTTCAATTCCTTCGAAAATGTTAAGGTCGGTGTTCTGGTGGTGGTCTGTGGCCGAGATTGTTCTTTTAGTGTTAGGGTTCCAAACCACCACGTCGGCATCGGCACCTACCTCAATGCTTCCCTTGCGAGGATAAAGCCCGAAAATCTTTGCAGGATTCGTTGATATTAGTTCCACCCAACGGTTCAAAGAAATTCGATTTTCGAGCACGCCCTTTGAAAACAAAAGTGCTGGGCGATGCTCAACCCCTCCGGCACCGTTTGGAATTTTTCTGAAATCGTTCAAACCCATCTTTTTTTGCTCCAAGGTAAAAGGGCAGTGATCCGTTCCCACCGTGTCTAAAGTATTGTTTGCCAATGATTCCCACAATGAATCAATGTCATTTTTTGTTCGTAATGGTGGGCTCAATACATATTTGGCTGCCTTGTCGAAGGGTTGGTTATAACTTTCTTGGTCAAGCAGCAGGTACTGCGGGCAAGTTTCGGCGAAAACCTTCAAGTTTGATTTTTTTGCTCCCTTAATGTGCTTTAACGATTCGGCAGCCGAAACGTGGACCACGTACATGGGGCAACCCTCTCCTGCGGTCAGTTCCACAAGCATTTTTACTGCTTCCGATTCGGTTTTGGCTGGCCTGCTCAAAGCGTGGTAAATTGGCGAGGTTTTCCCTTGCTCAAAGTAATCGTTTCGCAACCTTTCAATTTCCCTTCCGGTTTCGGCATGCACCGTCAGCATTGCTCCGTTTTTGGCCAGGAGCCTCACAACTTTTTGCAAAACCTCCCCTTCTATGCCAATTGATTCGAGATATGCAGTAAAGACCTTATAAGATTTTGCACCCATCGCCAGGCACTCTTTAATCTCGTTTTCCAAATTCTCGTGCCAAGTTATGGGGCTTACGTGAAAAGAAAAATCAATCACCGAGTTTTCCGCTTCCTTCAACCTTTGGCGAAATGCATCTGGCAATGATTGACCTTTTTTAGGAATTACGAAATCAATGAAAAAAGTGGTTCCCCCGGCCAGGGCTGCCAAGCTTCCAGTTTGAAAATCATCGGCCGAAAAGCCTGCCGCAGTTGACAGGTACATGTGCACGTGCGGGTCAAATGCTCCCGGAATCACAAGCATACCACTGGCATCAATTTCGGTTAGGTGGGGCCCTGGCTTAAGATCAATAAGTCCCCGTTGTAAAATTTTGCCGTCCTCAATCAAGAGGTCCTCTTTAATTGAAGCCTCATGGCTGACAATCATGCCGTTTTTAATCAAGATTTGCATTTGTTTAAAGTATTTGTTGGTCCAATGGCCTAACGGTTTAACACGAGGTACAAGAAGTTTTTCACAGGGCTCAAAAAGAATTGATTTAGATATTAATAATTTACAATTAATCCCCAAATATTCAAACCTTTTATATCATTATTCTAAAACAAAGAAAATAATCAGATCGGCTCAAGTAGCACATATTTTTCGAGGTAAAAAACCATTGATCGCAATTCTAATTTTAATTTAATTATTGTTTTAGATCATCACAGTTTTCGCCACAATCTTAAAGCTTGAGCCTTTGTAAACTCCAAGGTGCTGGCCTCGTCTATTGTTCTCAAAACCCAGTCCCTAACTATTAGCTTGCCATTTGAAATAACGTGCCTTATATGGTTGGAACGCATACCGAAAATGAAATGTCCCAAAAAGTTTTGGGGTTCGAGCGGGGTAGGGGTGTCGTAATCGAGTACCACCAGGTTGTTAGCACCATCTCCAGTAAAATTATTCTCAGCCAGATAGCGGTGCACGTTTCTGAAACGCTCATAGATAATTGCCGGGGTTACTTTATCGGTTTTTTGACCGGCAAAGAATGCAGCCTTTGCACTTTGCAGCATATCGCTGTGCATACCATCGGTGCCGAGTATGATCCTCTTGTTGGCAAGCCCCGAGCCATTGAAATGGCCAACCTTGTTCTTGAGGTTGCTTTCCATATTTTGGGCAATCCAAGCCGGGCTGTTACTGAGGAGTACGCGTTCGGCATCGTCAAGGTGGAGGCAGTGGACAAGGATACTTTTTGGGTTGTCAATGAAACCATAATCCTTGAGCCTGAATGCCACCCTTTTACGGTAATTGTTTAGGCATTGCTCTTGATCGTAAATGTCTTCTGCAAGGTGCATGTGTATTCCAGCCCCTGTTTTTTCCATCAATTCTGCCGCCATTTTCAAAGTGTCGCTGCTAATGGTAAATGAAGCGTGCAATCCAACCAAACCTTGATTTAGGGCGATGTGTCGGTAATTTTCCTCAAGGCCTTCAAGGGTTTGCCTGTGGCCGTCGCGGTCTGTTACCTCGTAGCACAGAAGGTGCGAAACGCCCACGGTGTCAAATGCCCTCGCAATAATTTGGAGAGAACCCTTAATGTGGTTTGGCGAGGCGTGGTGGTCAATTGCAAATGTTGCGCCCGATTTTGCACAAGCCATGGCAGTGGCAAGGGCACTGGCTTCTATAGTTTCGGCATCGAGAGCCTTGTCCAAGTTCCACCAAATGTACTGTAGTATTTCCCTGAAGTTGTTGGGTGTTGCCGCTGGTGCCGGCATTCCTCGTGCCAATGCAGAATAAACGTGGTGGTGACCTACTCCAAAAGACTTGGTAATGTATTGTCCGGTGCAATCTATCACCTTGTCGGAGGGTTCAATCTCCAATTCTTCTCCTTTTTTCACCAACTTGAGGGACTCGTGATTATTTTCGGAAGCCACAACGTGTGCCTCTACAAATTCAAGGGTTTCCCAGTTAATGAAAGTTCCGTTTTTAAGTATTATTGACATTTTTAGTAATTAGTAATTTGCAAGTGGTTATTGGTTTAGAAAATTTGTAAAATACAAATATGCTGGCGGCAAAGTGCGTGTGGAAGGCCGCAGGCAGGTATGCAATTGGCAATATTTCAACTTATATTTATTTCAATAGAACTCATAAGGTTCTTCTCTTATTTCCTAATTTTTAATTTTTAGCTGCCTCTAGTTTATAGCCCAAAGGAAGTTTTGTTGGCTTTATACCCCCAAATGCATAATAGGCGTTGGCTATTGCAGCGGCGGTTGGTACCATGCCAATTTCGCCTATTCCCTTGGCTCCGTATGGTCCTACTGGGTCGTTAACTTCAACACCTTTTACCACGATGGTTGGAGTTTGGTGGGCTCGCAACAGGCCGAGGTCTTTCATTTTGTCGCTGACCAAAAATCCATCTTTCATTGGCAGGTTTTCAGTTAAGGCATAGCCAACCCCCATAGCCACGCCGCCTTCAATCTGTCCTTCGAAAAGCATCTGGTTCATTATTTTTCCGGCATCGTGTGCTGCTACAATCTTGTCAATTTTTCCGTTGTGGTCCAAAATGCACACCTGTGCTGCGTAGCCATAAGAGTAGTGCGTAACCTGCTCCACACCTGGCGTGCCAGGCTTGGTGGTCCAATCGCACACGAATTGCCCCCGGTAGGTCTTACCGGCAAGCTGTTCCAAGGTGCTGGTTTTTAAGTCTTCCTTTAATGATTGGCAGGCATTTATAACTGCAAGTCCTAACAAAGCCGTTCCGCGTGAGGAGGTTGTCATACCTGTAGGTATGTCAGCGTTAGTATCGGTTTCTACATCAACTTTGAAGGGGTCAATTCCAATTTCTTGGCATAGGGTCTGAATGGCCATACTGTGAACTCCCTGACCCATTTCGGTCCAGCCATGGCTTATCTTAACCCTTCCGCCGTCGAATATTTCAATAATTACCTTTGATTCGTCTACCATACCATTGCCAACGCCCGAATTCTTGATGGCCACTGCCAATCCTGCGTGTTTTGCAGAGTAGAAGTCATCCTTAATGGCCTCGAGGCAAGCTTTAATTCCAACTCCGGTAACTTTGTGTCCGGTTGAGGTTGCCAAGCCGTCGGCTAGGGCATTATCGTACCTGATTTTCCACCTATCGAAACCTGCCTGATAACAAATATGGTCAATGCTGGCTTCAATTGCAAAGCAAACCTGGTTGGCCCCGAACCCTCGCATTGCTCCGCACGGTACGTTGTTGGTGTACACAGCCCGTGACTCAATGGATACGTTTGGAATGTAGTATCCAGCCGAGGCGTGGCCCGCCACCCTTTCCATCACTTTTGCGCCCACAGAGGCATAAGCACCCGAATCGCCAGTTGCAAAAAGTTTAAGGCCAATTAGCTTGCCATCCTCGTCGGCTGCCAGCTCCATATCCATGAACACCGGGTGCCTCTTGGGGTGCAACCTAATGGACTCGCTTCGCGAAAGGGTAATTTTAACCGGCTTTTTTAGCAGGAACGCAAATAATGCTGTATGTGCCTGAACGCTCAAATCCTCCTTACCACCAAAGGCACCGCCGTTGGGTACTTGCACCACCCTGATTTTCCATTCGGGAATGGCCAAAACGGTTGATAGTTGCTTGCGGTCAACATATATACCCTGGCTTTGGGTGTAAACAATAATTCCGTCGTCATCATCAGGAATGGCCACGGCCGATTCGGTTTCCAGATATGCATGTTCTACCCTTTGGGTCTCGAACCGGTCTTTGGTTATGTACTTCGCCTGGGCAAAAGCACTTTCTATGTCGCCTACGGTAAATCGTGTGGTATCGTAAACGTTGGGGCGATCCGAGTGAACCCTTTCTCCGTGAACCGCCTCGAAGGGATCGGTTATGGGCTTGAGAACTTCATAGTCAACACTAATTAGGGCAACCGCTTGACGCGCAACCTCTTCGGTTGTTGCTACAACTCCGGCCAATACATCGCCAATAAAATTGGTAATTTGGCCCTCGGCAATCATTACCGGCCAATCGTTGTTGATCAATCCAACTTTTTGTGTGCCGGGAATGTTGGCAGCCGTAAAAATCTCAACCACTCCTTCAAGCATTTGTGCTGCATCAACATTGATTCTCTTTACTAATGCCCTTGGATGGTCGCTAAACCTTAGGGCGCCAAAATGCATCCCCTCGAAAAACATATCGTTGACAAATTTCCTCTGTCCACAGGCGGTTTCGGCAGCCTGGTACTTGGGCTGTGATTCGCCTATGCATCCGGAGGTTTGGTTGAGCTCAAGTTCAATATTTTGGTTAATTGCCCTTGCGGCCTCCGCAATCCCTTCCTCTATTTTCTTGTAACCCGTGCAGCGACAAATATGTGGTTTTATGGCTTGCCTTATGTCCAAGATGGTTGGGCTGGGGTTTTTCTCGAGCAGCACCTTGGTGCGCGAGACGAACCCGGGTATGCAATACCCGCACTGAACCGCACCCTTGTTGACAAAGGAATTTACTATAACCTTTTTTACCTTTTCCGGGAAACCTTCCAAAGTTAGCACTGTGGCTCCCTGCAGGTTTTTCATCGTGGTGGTGCATGCAAGGCGGGCCATTCCATTTATTTCAACCGTGCAGGCACCGCAGAAGCCTTCTCCCGAACAACCATCCTTGGCTGAGGTCAGGTGGTTATCAATGCGCAAAAACTCCAAAAGCTTTTTTTCGGGATCGCCCTCGTAGGTTACTTCCTGACCGTTTAATGTTAATTTTATCATTTTTTTAAAGCAATTCAAATGCACTGTTGGTGTTTTTTGTCTAAAGGCAAGAAAGAAATATAGAATAAAGCAAGTTACAAATTAAAAACATATTTACTACAAAGTTACAAAGAGCCCTATGGTTCACAAAGCAGAATTTGAAATGAGAAACACAAAATTGTTAATCCGTCACCTCCTCGACAAATTAACCCATCAACTTAACAACTTCTCCAGCTCCTCCACTTTTGGTGAAATAGGTTTTGGGATTTTCACGGCATCGCGGCACGCGTTCAAATCTTTCAGGCCGCTACCGGTTGAAAGAACGAGCATTGAGCTGAGTCTGTGGTCATTGTGGTAATTGCTGTACTTGATCATTCCGGCCATTGCTGCTGCTGCGGCAGGTTCAGCAAAAATTCCGGTATTTTTGGCCAAATTCGAGGCTGCCTTCATTATCTCCTCATCCGAAACGGTTAACCATTTCCCTTGGTATTTTTTCAAGAATGATTTTGCCATATAAAAATTTCGCGGATAGTCAACCGAAATGCTATCAGCCATTGTTGTTGATGGGGTCATCACAAAATCCTCGGTATTCATATTCCTAACAAGGTTGTCGCTCCTCTCTGACTGAACTGCAACTATTGTTGGTATGTTTGATATTATTCCGAGTTTGAGCAAATCCTCAAAGCCCTTGTAAACCCCGGAGATAATAACCCCATCACCAGCCGATACAAACATCACTGAAGGAAGTTTCCCGTTTAACTGGTCGTAAATTTCGAGAGAAACTGTCTTTTTGCCTTCAATGGTGAGTGGGTTGAACCCTGTGTTACGATTAAACCACCCGAAATGCTTGGATGCCTCCACGCTTAGATCGAAAGCGGCATCATAGTTGCCATCAACCAGTACAGGAGTTGCGCCATACATTATTATTTGAGTCAGTTTTGCCTGCGGAACGGTTTTAGGAACCATAATGATTGCCCTTTGACCCTGCGAAGCACAAATTCCTGCCAATGAAGACCCGGCGTTTCCCGTGGAGGCAGCAACCATGGTGTCAAATCCGTTTTCCCTGGCGTATGCCGATACTACCTGCGAGGCTCTATCCTTTAGAGAAAACGTGGGGTTTTGCGAATCGTCTTTCAAAAGGAATTTAAGTTTGCCGCCATCCTTGCTTCCAAGCTCAAACTCGTACAAAGGTGTGTTACCCACACGTAAGGTACCTCGACTGGCGTTGTTTTCAATAGGCAAAATGTCAATGAAATGGTTTGCTTTTAATGCCTCGAACAGGTTGACAGTTGAGTATTTTTTTTTAATTCCCTCGTAATCGTAGAGGGTTTTGAGTACTCCCAGGGGTGGTATTTGGGAGGTTTGCTTTTCGGAGCAAGGAGGACATAGGTAAGCAAAAGCCCCTGCGGGCAATTGGTTCCCGCAATTCACGCATTGTAAAATGAATTTTTTCGACATATTGTTAGGTTGTAGTTTATTTCTAAGGCAAAAAACCGTTATGGTACGGAACATTAAGGTTGCAAGTTTGCTATAGTAAGATTATTGTTGCCGCTAACCGCCGCCTACTAACTGCCTATGCTTGATGGTTACCTATTTTACCTTAACGAGCTTAAAGGTTGCCCAAATAATCTTTGGCTATCTTATCAATTCGCGCAAAGGGTCAGCCTACCGGCCGATCCGAGTTCCAAAAATTCAAACTGGCAAATTCTATTTCCTCAACCTTAATCCATCAATCTCTTTTTCCTGCCCTAACCTCACCATTAAACTCCTCAATCATTTTGTCCCAAACATTGGCTTGTGAGAATAGTTGAGGCCATAGTTCACGATCGTACCAAAGGCGGTTAAGGTCTTTTACATCCTTTTCTTGCTGTTCAACCCAGGTGAAATACTTCAGGTTGTGAATGGCCTTCCTTTCGGGGTATGTCAACTCTTTTAGGTATTCCGCACCCTGGCCAAGCAAGCACCTATCGAAGTCTCGGGCTGCCTGAATTGTCGAATAAGCCCCTTTGGCGTGGTCTTCCTCTTCAATCCTTGACCCGTACATTTCCATACTGTCGGTTGCAATGGAAACTATTACGTCATCCTGGGTGTATTCAAAGTACTTCGCGGTTTTAATGGCCGAAAGCAAATTTGCAATGCCAGAAATTCCGAGCAAATTCAAGCTATCCACTACTTGTGGTTCCACGCCCGCTTCAACCAATAGGTCTTTCCCCTGCTGGTGGTTGAAAAGCCTCATTATTCGAATGCAATCCTCGTCATCGATGGCTGTTACCAAATCAGTTTCCCTAACGTTGTGAACCCAAGGAATGTGCTTGTCGCCAATACCTTCAATCCTGTGCCCGCCAAAGCCGTTGTTGAGCAAAGTAGGGCATTGAAGTGCTTCCGAAGCAACAACCTTCAAGTTTGGAAACTTTGTTTTAAGATAGTCGCCGGCTGCAATAGTGCCAGCCGAGCCGGTATTGGAGACGTAGGCAGCAAGGTTTGACTTTCCGTTTTTAATATACCCATAAGTTTCTTCGAGGGCCGGACCCGTAACGTTGTAATGCCAGACAGGATTTCCGAACTCATCGAATTGGTTTAGGATTACGTAGTCGGGTTGGGTGCGCCTCAACTCCCAGCACTTGTCGTATATTTCCTTGACGTTCGATTCACATCCTGGGGTGGCAAAAATTTCAGCACCTATTTCGCGAAGCCATTCGAAACGCTCGCGGCTCATTTCTTCGGGCAAGATTGCAACCGATTCGCAGCCCATCAGGTACGAGTCAAAGGCACCCCCGCGGCAGTAATTGCCCGTTGAGGGCCAAACCGCCTTGTGCCTTGTGGGGTCGAACTGCCCTGATATCAATCGGGGGGCCAGACAACCGTAAGCGGCACCAACCTTGTGGGCTCCTGTTGGAAACCACTTGCCAATTATTACTACAATGCGGGCCTTTACACCGGTTAGCGACGAAGGTAGCTCAAGGTGGTTCACCTTTGCGAAACCACCCCCCTTTGCCACAGGCTCGTTCTTCCAGGTAATGCGGAACAGGTTTAACGGGTTTAATTCCCAAAGGCCAACACCTTTGAGTTTGTCCTTGATTTCCTCAGGAATAAGGTCAGGGTTTCGCATCTGACCAAAAGTAGGAAGCAAGATACCCTTTTCGCGGAACCGCTTTATGGCCTTGGAGCGAACATCAGAGTCGTGTACTTTTGTGATTAGGTCAATCATAAAACTTGATTATTATTTATGTAATTGTGTGTCTTTGTAGAGTTTAATAAGCCCCAAGGTAAACATTTGATAGCAAAATATGCATTAGCGCCGCATCCTCCAATCTTACCTCTTGCTCTCCCATTTGCTTAAAGTTTACGCTGGTTATCTTGAGGGTCTCCTTATTGAGGGTGGCGATGGCACTATTTGTTTCGTATGTATAGGTATTTCCTTGTTTGCAGCCGGAAAGTTTTCGAGTAACACCACCATTGGATTTGCTTTCAATTGTTGATTCATCTCCATTGAGGGTTATTCTGAATCCCTCCTCTGCGTTACTCCAACTTTCATCGGTTAGATGAAATTTTGGCTTGTCTTTGTACGGTGCTCCGGCGGAGGGGCAAAAAGTGTTGCAGTTTCCGCACTCGTTGCAGAAATCAGCAATGTTGTAAACCTGGTATTTTTGCGAAACTTCGAAATGGTTGCCCCCTATAATAAATACCTCGCCCAAGTGGTTTTGGATTGCGGTTTCCAATGCAAACCTTATCGGAGTGGCAATATTGTAGGTTTGGTTAGCAAGGTTGGGGCATACCCCAACGCAAATACTGCAATACTCGTCGCAGAGCAAGCATCTCTTTGCTTCGTGAATTGTATCCTTTTCCGAAAGGGTTGTGGCAATCAAATCGAAGTTAAGCCTTTGATCCAACGGTGCTTCCTTTACAGGGGTGCCTACAATGCGCGTGGCCCTTTGCTCCAGATGCCAGTTTTGGCTGGCAGGAGTGCGCAAGTTGTCAGGCTTGGTTTGGAGGCTAATATTCTCCTTATTGATTATTTCTAGGGCAACCTTGCGACCATCGCCAATGGCGTTAATGGCCGTTGAGGCACCCCGCAGGGCGTCGCCACCAATGTAAACCCCGGTCAACTGGGTTTCGTAACTTGAGGGTTTTGCCTTAAGGAGTTCACCATTGCCGAAATCGAATGCCAGTTCTTGCCCCACGGCCGGTATAATGGTATCAAATTCAATTTCAAACTCAGAGTCAGGAACAACCTGAGGCTTGCCTCTGCCGCTGTGGTCCTTTTGGCCGAGCTCCATCTTATTGCAAACCAAAGCGCTTACCTTTCCGTTTTTGGTTTTTATGCTAACCGGGGCAACAAGTTCTAAAATTTCTATACCCTCCTCCATAACTGCCTTTATTTCACCAAGGTCTGCGGGCATCTGCCTGACGGTGCGACGGTAAACCACGGTTACTTTTCCTTCCTTGCCTGCCAATCGGTAGGCAGTGCGGGCTGCGTCCATTGCTGTGTTTCCACCGCCAATTATTGCAACCCTTGGCCCAATTGAAACGCTCTTGCCCAGCTTCGCGGCTTCAAGCACGAGCAAGGGGTCGAGTACTCCGTCACATTCAATACCTGGTATGTTAAGCCTGCTGGTTTTTTGAGCCCCGGCTGCAATGTATATGTAATCGAAATCCCGCCTCATCCTTTCCAAAAGAGACTTGTCAACAGTTTTGCTTAAAAAAACCTTGACGCCAAGGTTTTCAATTTCGGCAATGTCGGTTTCAATGGCTTGGGTGGTAAGTCTGAATGCAGGAATCACGCTCCTAACCATACCGCCCTTATCGGGTTTTTCTTCAAAAACTTCCACCGAAAATCCTGCTGTTGCCAAGAACCTTGCTGCCGACAAACCCGAAGGTCCAGCACCGATAATTGCCACCCTCTTGCCGTTTTCTACCATTCGGTCAAATCGGTTGTTCTTAATGCTATTTTCGGCCACAAATCTCTTTATCTCCCTGATTTTTACCGATTCGTCGATGTTTATGCGAGTGCACTTGGTTTGGCAAAGGTGGTCGCAGACCATACCGGTTGTTCGCGGAAAGGGGTTTGTTTGCAAGATAATTTTTGCAGCTTCTTCAAAGTTGCCGTGTGCCGCGTGGTGGTTGTAATTGGGAATATCCTGACCGGTGGGGCAAGTCTCCTCGCAAGGGGCAAAAATACAATCGAGGTGGTCCAGCTTCCGAGTAGTCTTTATTGAGGTTTCGTGGATGGACTGGTTTTTATAAAAGGAGCTATCAAGGGTTTTGGCAGCATATTGTTTCAAATTTTCAATTATATGTTGCGATTTTGAAAGACCTATATTACCAGAAGAAATGAATTGGTCAAGTCCTTTTGCGTCGCTTTTGTCCAAAGCTATTTCCAGTTCATCGAGGTACTGCTTGGCACGGCCATACCCCCCTGGTTTCAGGAAGTCGGTGCAAACCGTAACCGGCGCAAGCCCACACTTGACCAAGTCACTAATGTTGAAAGCGTGGGCACCGCCCGAAAAAGAAATGTCAAGCTGGCCATCGAACTCCTGCTGCAACTTCAGTGCAAGGTTTACCGAAATGGGATGCAGCGATCTGCCGCTGTTGTACATCATTTCTGCCTCTACCGGAAAAACTTCCTTGTGGTTTACACTCTCCAGAGTGTTTGTGAGTTTCAGACCAAAATGTTTTTGGTATTTTGCGGCCAACTTTCCAAGCCTTTTGATCATCGGCACGGCATCTTCCCATTTCAGGTCGTGTTCAAACGCTTGGTTTGGCACTAAAGTGTCGAACCCAGATTGGTTCATAATTCTATACAGTTTCTCTTTGCCCAGGAGGGTTGGGTTTAGCTTTACGGCTGTGTGTAACTTCCTGTGGGAAATAAGGTACGAGGCAATTTTTTCTATCTCTTCAGGCGGGCAGCCGTGCATGGTTGAAAGGGTTACATTGTCAGAAATCCTAATCGGAATTTCTATGTCCTTTACCTTTGGATAAATGGATTTGATTTCACTTATTTTGTCAGCAAGTTCGTGGCTGCAGTCTGCCATCCTATCAAAAAACCACTGCACGTTGGGCTCCATTATTCCTTCAAGGTTGTAACCCACGCTCATATTGAAAATAAACCCCGGTTGAGCACTTGCATCCATTTTCAACTCGTGCCTCAAAATGTGCAGCATAATCCAAGCATCGAGGTATTGGTCGAATGACTGATGTATTTTCAACTCTTGCGACCATTCGCAGTTGTAGCCCTCATCTTGCATGTCAATGCAGGGTTTTGGCACTTTCAACTCATCGAGGGTTTGAACTGTTTTAAGCTCAATGAAACGTGAGCCTGTTAGCCACGCTGCAATAATGTTTTGGCTCAGTTGCGTGTGCGGCCCGGCTGCAACCCCAATTGGGGTTTCCAAAAATTTACCATATCGACTGGTTGAGTAGGGGGCACCTGATTTTGGCTTGTGAAAAAGTACCGAGGGAATGCCCCAAAAGTGCCCTTGGCCTAAATGGTTAAGGGTAGTTTTAAGCAGCATTTGAAGCGGAATCGGATAAAACTTGTCTGAATGCATAACTAATTAGAAAATTTGCGCAATGTAGTGAAAAATTGGGAATTTGGAGAAGATAATTTTCCTATGGTTTTGAAACCTCAATAAGTATGGGGTCAATATCTAAAGTTTTACTGTTAAGATTCATTTTATTTTAAAGGCAGGAATTGCGCAGATTTCTGATCTTCACCAGGGTATTCAAATCAATTTATTCCTGCATCAAATTGTTCCTCGCATACATCACAGGGGATTAAATTACTAGGCTACCTGCGAAAAACCGATTGTTGATTCAATATTAAATCAATTTTGTCCACTTTGATTTGATTTTTTGCGTAATTTGCATGGAACATTGTTATGTAAATAATTGTTTTCTGTCAAATCGATAGCAATGAGCCCACAATTTTCTACAATAATCCTCGCAGGTGGTCTATCCACCCGAATGGGTTTTCCAAAGGCGGGCCTCATTATCGATGAGAAAGACAATTTCCTTTCGTTCTTGGTGCGGAGTTACCGATCTTTGATGGCAAAGGAAATTTTCGTAGTGGGGAGTTTTACACATGATGAATTCTATAATATGCAGGAGGTGCTAACCCTCGACGATTTCAGATTCGTGCACAACCCCGAACCCAAAAAAGGCAGGTTTCTTTCCATAAGGCTCGGTTTTGAGGCTGCGGGCGACTCTTGTCCGGTTTTTTTGCATAACGTTGACAATCCGGGTTTCAACCAGTTATTAATGAATGAAATGTTAGATAGGGCAGGCGATTACGATTGCGTGGTGCCGATTCACAAGGGAAAGGGCGGTCACCCGGTTTTAATAATGCCGTGTTTAATCCCCAAAATCTTGAATCAACCCGAATCAGACTACCCTTTAACCCAAATCCTGAAAAACAGTAATAGACTGATGGTAGAAACCGATTGGCCGGGAATACACCTTAATATTAACACCGGTGGGGATTACAATGAGTTTTTGGAGAATGTTGAAAAGGGTTGGAAAGTTTAGGGGTTTGTAAATGTATGGGTTTAGGTCGACTATCAAAAGGTGAGTGATTGCCGATTTTTGATTTTGAAATAATGGAAGTGTTGGATTCCAGATCTATTTTTTTCGCCAGCCAAGGTAACAAAGGTAAGCTTGCTTACGAACCACCCGACCCTTCTGGGGTTTTTGCAGGCCATACAAAAGTTTTGTAAAAGCAGTGCCCCTGCGATGAAAAAAGGTTTTTGGAAGGCAATTTTCGAGCTAAGGTTTATCGACATTGAATGCAAATCTTAGCCTTACGCTTTCAGCATTATGAATTCTATTTATAATTTTAATTTTTTACATAGGGCCATTCTGAACCCCAAAAACTTTTCAGATTCTAAACCACTTAACCTCCCAACCCAATAAACCTTGTTGTCATTTACCGAATAAGTACTAAATTTACGGCCAAAATCTACGATTATGTCAGACCTAGCTTTTCAATTAAATAAGATAAGAGACGAAGGCCAGTCATTCGTGCTTTGCATTGTTGTAGGTGCCCAGGGATCCACGCCTCGCAAGGAGGGTGCCAGGATGGTTGTTTATGCCGATGGCCGAACCCTTGGAACCGTTGGTGGCGGGTCGATCGAAATGCGTACCGTTGAAGATGCACATAAATGCCTGCAGGCTGGCAAGCCCCAACTTATTGCCTACAACCTCGAAACCGACTTGGGAATGCAATGCGGAGGCAAGGTTACCGTTTACTTCGAACCCTTCCTCCCCCAACTTCGCCTTACCATTTTCGGGGCAGGACATATTGGCCGCGAGGTGGGGGTGCTAGCCAAAAGCCTTGGATTTAAGGTGAGGTACATTGACAATCGCGAAAACATTTTCGGGGAGTTTGACGCGACCCACGCCGAATGTATTGTTGGCGATTACCTCGAAAAGGCAAGGAGCATACCATTCGAGTCGATAGATCTTGCCATTATTACTACCCAAGGTCACGGGTTCGACGAGGATTTGTTGGGAATATTGGCCACCAGAGACCTACTCTACCTCGGTATGATAGGCAGTAAGCGCAAGGTGGCTATGGCAAGGCAGCGTTACTTGGATTCGGGCCAGCTTACCAAAGAGCAATTGGATAGGGTGGAAATGCCAATGGGAGTACCATTCAATGCAGAGACACCCCGCGAAATAGCCATTAGCATTGTGGCAAGGCTGATTGACGTGAAAAACTCGAAAAACAAATGACAGGAAGTACATTAAAATTCGTCTTGGACAACCAATTGGTGGAGATTGACCTTTCGCGGCAGCCTTTCGTACCTTCGACCACCGTGTTGAATTACCTTAGGTCCATACCGGGCCGTCGAGGCACTAAGGAGGGCTGTGCCGAGGGTGACTGTGGCGCTTGCACAGTAGTTTTGGGCGAACTTGCTCCCGATGGAAAGATCAAATACCGTGCAGTTGACTCTTGCCTGCTATTCCTGCCTTACTTGCACGGAAAGCAGCTTATTTCGGTCGAAAACTTAGCCCGGCGCCACAACACCGAACTGGTATTGCACCACGTGCAGGAGGCTTTCGTAAACCACCACGGAAGCCAGTGTGGCTTCTGCACACCCGGCTTCGTAATGGCATTATTTGCCTTTTACAAAAGCCAAATGGCCCCCACGCGCCAAAACCTCGTGGAGGCCCTTTCCGGAAACCTTTGCCGCTGCACGGGTTACCAGCCGATCATTGATGCTGCAGTTGACTGCTGCAGCAACAGACGACCCGACCACTTCGATCACCACAGCCAAATGGTTTCCGAAATGCTTTCCGAGATTCAAAGCGGTCATAAAGGACTCGATATCAAGCACAAAAGGCAGCAATACCTCATACCTGCCACCCTTGACCAAGCATTAGTTTGGAAAAAAGAAAAACCTGATGCGAAGTTGGTTAACGGTGCAACCGATACGGCCATTTACCAGAACAAGACCCACCTGTACCCGCCTCAAATCATTGACCTTTCGCAGGTTAAGGGTTTTGATGAAATATCTGTTGATGGAGAGAAGGCCGCCATAGGTGCCGGAGCCTCCATTGAGCAAGTGAAGGTACTTGCACAGCGCCATTTTCGAGGAATGCGTCCGGTAATTGAAGTTTTCGCTTCCAAACAAATTCGCAACGTGGCCACAATTGGCGGAAACCTTGCCACCTCCTCGCCAATAGGCGATTTGCTGCCAATTCTTTTTGCCTACAATGCAGAGGTTGAAATCGGAAATTCTAACAAAAAACAAGTAATTCCTTTAGAAGAGTTCATAACCGGTTACCGCCAAAACTGTCTCAATCCCGATGAAATACTGATTCGGATTCTTATACCCTTGGTACCTGATGGGGTGGTGGTCCAAACAGAGAAAGTCTCTACCCGTCGCGAACTCGACATTTCAACACTGAGTATTGCCACGCGGTTCGAATTGGGCAAGGATGGATTGATCCAGGGAATTATTATTGCCTATGGTGGAATGGCCGCAACCCCAAGGCGAGCCTTCAACACCGAAAAGTTCTTATTAGGCAAGGAAATTTCGGATGCTATCATTATGGAGGCCATTGAATTTCTAGATACCGACTTTTCGCCCCTTACCGACGCACGAGCTGGCAAGGAGTTCAGGATGGATGTTGCAAAGAATCTTTTGGCCAAGATGTTGCAAAATTCCAAAATCCATCAGCTATGAAAAAAGAAAACAGTTTGAGCCACGATAGTGCAGTTCAACACGTAACCGGCGAGGCCGTTTACATATGCGATATGGAGGCTGGAAATGATATGCTGTTGGGGCGAGTGGTCTACAGCCCTCATGCAAGTGGTCGTATTGTTGACTTTGACCTTTCGGATGCTCTTAAAACAAAGGGGGTAGTGGCAGTTTTGAGCCACCAAGATATTCCGGGAAAAAACCAACTTAACCCCCACAAGGACGACGAACCGTGCTTGGCAGCCGGTCAGGTCATTTGCGTGGGACAGGCAGTTTTTTTGATAGCAGCCGAAACCGAGGAAGCCGCACGAGAAGCCGAGAAAAAGATCAAGATAAATTACGAGCCTTTGGAGCCAATACTTTCAATTGCCGCTGCCAAGGAGAAAAACAGCAGGCTAGTCCAACCCATTGTCTTTGAAATGGGCGACTTGCAGGAGGGTATGAAGGCCGCCCGGCATATTTTGAACGGCAGCCTGAAAACTGGAGCCCAGGAGCACTGGTACCTCGAAACACAAGCGGCCCTTTGCGTTCCGGGCGAAAATCGCGAAATGGTGGTTTATGCTTCCTCGCAGAATCCTACCGAGACTCAATTCGTTGTGGCCGATGTTTTGGGACTCGATGCAAAAGAGGTGGTTTGCGAGGTAAAAAGAATGGGCGGCGGGTTTGGCGGCAAGGAAACGCAAGGAAACCACGTGGCAGCTTGGGCGGCGTTATTGGCCGATCACACCCGAAAACCCGTAAAAATAGTCTTGTTTCGCGACGACGACCAGAAAATGACAGGAAAAAGACACAGGTTCGAGTCGGATTACACCATTGCCTTTGACGACGATGGCCGTATTTTGGCATACGAGGTTGATTTGAATACCGACGTTGGGTGTGCCACCGATTTGAGCATTCCGATCATAGAAAGGGCAATGTACCACGCCACAAATGCATATTTCATACCTAACTTAAAAATTACGGGTAACACTTGGAAAACAAACCTGCCCTCAAATACTGCTTTCAGGGGGTTTGGCGGACCGCAAGGTATGGCAGTTATCGAAAATGCGATAGATAGGATAGCACGTTTTTTGAAAAAGGATCCGCTGGAAGTCAGGGTGCTTAATTTTTACCAGGAAAACACTCGAAACATAACTCCTTACGGACAAAAGGTTCAACACATACGGCTTCCAGCCATCCTAGAAAGGGTGCTCGAAAAAAGCAATTACCACCAAAGGCGCAATGAAGTTGCAGAATTCAATATGTCAAACCAAAGGCAAAAGCGAGGCTTGGCACTGACTCCAATAAAATTTGGCATTTCTTTCACGGCAACTTTTATGAATCAAGCCGGGGCCTTGGTGCTGGTTTACAAGGATGGCACAATGTTGGTAAATCACGGTGGCACGGAGATGGGACAAGGGCTTCACACCAAGATAAGGCAGGTGTCGGCCCTTGAAATGGGAATTCCGGTCGAAAAGGTAAAGGTCAACGCCACGAACACCTCGAGGGTTCCAAACACCTCGCCCACTGCGGCCTCGTCAGGCAGCGACCTTAACGGGATGGCAGTAAAAAATGCAATTGAAAAGATTAAGAATAGGTTGCTTCCTTTGGCATGTAAAATGATTTTGAGTAAATATGGTAGCTTGGGAGGGCAAGATGTGGTATTCGAAAACGGAAAAGTTTTTCCGAAAGGGGAAGAAGAAAAATCAATTGACTTTGCAACTTTGGTTGGCGAGGCCTACTTGCAACAAGTAAGTTTGAGCGCTACCGGCTTTTATCGCACTCCAGATATTTTCTTTGACAAAACCACACGTAAGGGGACTCCTTTTTACTATTTTTCGTACGGTATGGCTGCAACCGAAGTAGAGGTGAATCTTGACACCGGTAATACCCGCGTATTGCGCACCGATATTGTTCACGATGTTGGCCAAAGCATTAACCCGGCAATTGATATGGGGCAGGTTTACGGTGCTTACGTTCAGGGACTGGGATGGTGCATCACCGAAATTGTGAAATGGGATACAAAGGGCAACCTGCTGAACCATTCGCCCGACACATACAAGATTCCTACAATTGACGACATTCCCTTAGAGTTTAACTTGGAAATGCTTCAGGATGCTCCTAATATGGTTAATACCATTAGGCGTAGCAAGGCCGTGGGCGAACCACCATTTATGTTGGCTTTTTCGGCATGGCTGGCTATCAAGGATGCCATTTCTGCAGTGGCAAACCACGAAGTGGAACCTTATTTCGAGCTACCTGCAAGCAACGAGTTGGTGGTAAGGTCGGTGAAGGGACTCAAATCTACATAACCTGAAAAAAATGGAACCTGCCAAGGCAAAACAATGGTACCAAACCCTTTTCGAAAATTATGCCCAAAGCTACGATCGCGAATGTTTTGCACAAGGCACCATTGGTGAGTGCGACTTTATCGAAAGTGAACTCGGGTATGATAAATCGGTTGATATTTTGGATGTGGGTTGCGGAACCGGCCGAAACGTCATCGAGCTGGCAAAAAGGGGATATCGCACCACAGGAATTGACCTTTCGGAAAACCTTTTGCTAAAAGCAGCCGAAAAGGCAAAGGCAACTGGGGTTAAAGTTGATTTTGAGATGCACGATGCTCGAAATTTGCCCTTCGATAACCAGTTTGGCGCAGCAATTATGATTTGCGAGGGGGCATTCCCGCTGATGGAAACCGACGAGATGAATTTCGAGATCCTGAAAAATGTGGCACGAGCGCTAAAACCAAATGGCAAGTTCATCTTTACAACCCTCAACGGGCTTTTTCCGGTGTTTAATTCAATTGACCAATTTCACCAGGAGGGACCTTCATCCGAAGGCAACGCCACCTACAAAAGTACCAATTTCGATATTATGACATTCAGAGACCACAACCTTACCACTTTTACCGACGATGGTGGGGTTGAGCACAAGCTTGAATGCAACGAAAGGTACTACCTGCCTTGCGAAATAACCTGGCTTCTCAAAACCCTTGATTTTAGTAAGATTGAGATATTTGGCTGCAAGTTGGGAGCCTTTTCTAGGCAAGACAAACTTACCATCAAGGACTTTGAAATGCTCGTGGTAGCGGAGAAGTGTTGACGGGAGGATGGGTTTTTTGATAATAGGTTTGTGGGTTGAATTAACAAATACGTTATTGCCTGTAATGTTAAGTGGGTTATTCAATTACCGAATAAGCAGTGAAAAGTCGTTGGTGATTAGTTAAATATGTGATAATCCCTTTTATTGGCACCAATTCTTTAACCTAAATTTTTTCAAATCTCAATTATTCATTCGCCCGTTCAACCAATTCCAAACTCCCGATTCCATATACCCATTGGTTTCTTCCTTTTCGTTATTACTTTTGCGGAGAGATTTCCAATAGTTTCAAACCTTACAAGGAATTATGTGTGGTATTGTTGGCGCATTGGACAAAGAGCTTTCGGCAACCGACCTGCACCCTCAAATTTTGCACGAATCCAAGAAGGTAAGTCTCCTGGATAATGAATTTATGGAAATAGCTACGCGCCATAACCCAAAGGACAAGATGCGGGGGTATGGGAAGATTGAAAAATGGGTTTTGCGAAAAACCTTTGAAGACCTATTATCACACAATGTTGCTTGGCGACAATTGGAACAATTCTCTGATGGAGTTGGCCACAACTGCACTGACACCTTGCGCCAGATTAATTCAGATAAGGCTTCTGGCAAACAAATGGCACAAACCAAAGACAGGTTTCCTGTAAATTCTCCAATGACCAAGCAAAAGCACTATTACCGTAGCATTTTCGAGTATCACTTTCCAGCCAATCTTCTTAACCTAAACCCAAAATGAAAACACTCCAAGAAACCGTAGTGTCAGCTATGGACGGCACCGATCCTGACCTTTTCGAATTCCTGCCATACATTCTTCAGGATATTTGGGAAATTGGTTCCGATCCTCAGGCTATGATAAAATTGGCCGATAGCTATGCTGCCAATAAGCAAAGAATGAAAGTTCTTGACCTAGGCTGCGGCAAGGGAGCCGTTTCGGTTATTTTGTCCAGGCATTTTGGCTGCCAGGTGTTAGGGATCGATGCCATTCCTGAGTTTATCGAATTTGCCAAGGTTAAGGCCAAAGAATACGGTGTTGATGGTTTGTGCAACTTTTGGGTTGGCGACATTCGAACAGAGGTACATAGACTTAAAGGATTTGACCTAGTAATACTTGGAGCCATAGGACCTGTGTTGGGCAATTATAAAGAAACTTTTTTTGTCATAGAAAAAGCTTTGAAAGCCGACGGGATTGTCCTGATTGATGATTCATTTATTGAGCGCAATTGCGATTTTTCACATCCATTGGTTTTGACGAAGGACCAACTAATGGAGCAGACAAGCAGTGCAGGTTTCGAACTTTTGGAGATTTTACCTTGCAGTGCTGAAGCTGTTTTCGAATCGGAAAATGCCATTCTCAATTCACTGGAAATCAGGTGCCGAGAACTCATTGAACTACATCCTGACAAGGCCTACCTATTTGAAAACTACATGGCGAGGCAAAGGGAAGAAACTGATGTAAACATCAACAAGGTAACCTGTGCCACAATGGCTTTCAAAAGGAAAAGGTAAATTAATTTTGGGCTTACAAGGGTAGCTCAAATGCCTTTATGAACAACCAAGCCTTCTTCACCTTCCCTTGATTGATTAATTTTTTTATTATTCCAGCAGTCCAAGCCTTGATTTCGTCAGGTTTTGTGGGTTTGGTTTTTAGGGTTCTGAAGAATTCTGGTGACTTGGTAAATGCCCCTATCTCTTTAGCACTTGGAAGGTTCGGAACTTCGGCTAACATACTTAATTCCGACAATTCGAAATGCTCGCTTTTTTCTAAGCAATCAGGTATTGCGCCAAATCCAACCGGCAGGTTCTTGCCTTGCGGAATATCGAAAATCACTTCAGGAGTGATGCGGGCATAACCAAAGCCTCCCAACCTGCCCACCACGTCAAGCTTGTTTGGATCGACCCGGTTATTCTCGTCAAGAATAGAGGGATGAAGGTGCACTGCAAGAATTTCTGATATTACAAGGTTTGCCGCACCTGGCTCCAATCCCAACGATTTTACCTCTGTGACCTTGCACTCGAAATGAACAGGACTTTCCATCACCCGGAAAGGTTTAATAAATTGCGATTTCAAAGGTGTCAAACCCGATTTTTGGAATTCGCTTACACCCTTTTCGAAATCATAACCTGCAATTACCATTTGCCTGGCAATTGAGTGATCAACAATGTTAATAACCACCTCGCCGGTTTCCTCAATATTAAGTAGGGTATCCTTTTTCTTACCGCC
Organism: uncultured Bacteroidales bacterium; assembly: GCA_964624065.1. Taxonomy (GTDB): domain Bacteria; phylum Bacteroidota; class Bacteroidia; order Bacteroidales; family UBA7960; genus UBA7960. The sequence goes on along the minus strand of CAZUWF010000007.1, from coordinate 33,975 downwards.
CCTCCCTTTGGTATTGGGCGAAAATACCAATATTGGCGGCGAACTGCTAAAGGCGTTGAAAAAACTGAAAGGAGCCAGATTTGGATTCCCATCCTTGTCAATGGTGCTGGCAAGGGCTATTGGTCTTGGGCACACAGTACTTATTAGCAGTTGGTGTCTTTGCCGAGGGTCGAGCTCGGCAGGTATTAAGGTGACCATATTCAGCCAATATTCATTTTTCGAAATATTTTACCGTACTGTGGCCGGCCATCTATTCCTTTTTCTGATTCGAAAGGTTTCGGATGTGATTCCACAGCCACCCAGAAAGGAAGCCCAATATAAAAACCACCAAACCCAGCAAAAATGTATTTCCTTTAAGCTTGAAAAATATCAAGTTTAGCTCAAGTGGTTGGTTGTTAAGAAAAATGAGCACCACTAAAATTAAGGCTATCACCCCACAAGTAATTATGGCAACGCTGTGTTTTTTGATTGGGTTTTCCATATGGTTGAAATTTAACACCCCGCAAAGTTAATGGTTTTTTTGTGCTTGGTTGGCTCTTTATTTCCTATTTTTGCAACCAAATTCATTTTTCGAACCTAACAACGCAAATGAAATGAAAGGCTTTTTTAACAAATTTTTGATAGCATGCCTTGCTTTGAATATTATGATAGGATGCCAAAGCAAAAAAGAAAAATACGACGAGAATATGAAAGCAAGGGTCGAGAATTTCTACGAGGTAGAACTTAACACAGATTTGTCCTGGCTGAGCGACAAGGAGCGCCAAATGATTTCAATTTTTATTGACGTGGCCGACATTATGGACGAAATCTTCTGGATGCAGTCATACGGAAACAAGTCGCAACTTATGGATAAAATATCCGACAAGTACATCAGCAAGTATGCCCTTATCCATTACGGTCCGTGGGATAGGGTAGATGGCCTTAATCCGTTTGTGGAAGGATATGGTACCAGGTTTGCGGGGGCAAACTTTTATCCTGCCGATATGTCCGTTGAGGAGTTTGAAGCTTGGGACGAGCCCCTAAAAAACAACCAGTACACGCTCGTGAGGCGTAACAATGAAGGCAAACTGGTTGCTGTTCCGTACAGCAAGGCATACAGGGAGCAACATCAAAAGGCTGCACGACTACTCAACCAGGCTGCCCAACTGGCCGATGACCCAGGGCTTAAAACCTACCTGCAAATGCGGGCCGAGGCATTGCTAACAGACCAATACATGGCCAGCGACTACGCATGGGTAGCTATGAAAGACAACAACGTTGACTTCATTGTTGGACCAATTGAAAACTATGAGGACCGTTTGTTTGGGTTTAAGGCTGCACACGAGGCATTCGTTCTGGTTAAGGACTTGGAGTGGAGTGCGCAACTTGAAAAGTTCAATGCCCTGCTGCCCGATCTACAACAAATGCTTCCGGTATCACCAAAATACAAGAAAGAGAAACCCGGCACCGATGCCGACATTAACGTTTACTACGCTTTGTACTACGCTGGCGACTGTAACGCAGGCTCCAAGACCATTGCAATAAACCTTCCAAATGCCGAAGAAATCCACAAAAGCGTTGGAAGCCGCAAGCTTCAATTGAAAAACTCAATGAAGGCAAAGTTCGACCACATTTTGGTACCTATTTCAAATATGCTTATTTGCAAAAGCCAAAGGCAACACATAAAGTTCGATGCGTTTTTCGAAAACGTTACGTTCCACGAAGTTGCGCACGGCATGGGAATAAAGAATGTTGTTGGTGGCAAACAAACAGTACGCGAAGCTTTGCGAGATTACTACAGCTCCATCGAAGAGGCCAAGGCCGACATAATGGGCTTGTACCTTGTTACCAAACTATACGAAATGGGCAAAATTACAAGTGGAGAGGTAATGGATAACTACGTTACATTTTTTGCCGGAATTTTCCGATCTTGCAGGTTTGGTGCAGCCAGTGCTCACGGCAAGGCCAATATGATGGCCATGAGGTACTTTGCCGATAAGGGTGCGTTCGTTTTTCAAGAAAACGGAACCTACCTTGTTAATTTCGATAATATGCGCGGTGCGGTTGAATCGCTGGTGGAAAAAATATTGATTGTTCAGGGCGATGGCAACTACGAAGATGCCAAAAGGTGGGTTGAACAAGATGGCGTGATGAGCGAAAATCTCAAAAATGCACTTGACAAGGTAAACCAAAGCGGAATTCCACTTGATATTGCATTCAAGCAAGGACGTGATGTTCTTGGGCTGTAAGGCTTTTTGAATGAGCGTTGGGTTCTTAGGAAAGAAAATCAATTCAAATGAGAAATCAAATGTGATGATTGAAAATTGATTTTCGCCCATTTAAAAAATTACTGCTAAAATATTAGGATCGAAAAAGATAGTAACCGAAAATCAGAACCTTAAGCCAGAACGTTATTAAAAATTGCCCGGCAGGGGTTAAGTTTTGGTAGTTTGGATAACAAACGCAAAGGCTGCTAATAATATGTTTTACAACACAAATTAAGCCCCAGAAGGCGAAAAAAAAGAAAAAATGAGAAATCACAAATTAACTGTCACCCTATTTGCCCTCCTTGTCAATTTGGGATTAATGCCAAGTCCAGTGTCTGCTTGTTCCAGCCTCCTGGTTTCGCGAGGTGCCAGTACCGATGGCAGCGTAATGACAAGCTGGACTTACGACGTTGCCGGGTTTGCCCTTCCTCTCCCTTATTACAAGGGTGGAGTGCATCAGCAAGGTGACTCGCTAGAAGTTTTCAGCTTCCGCGAAGGCGTGTTCCTCGGCCGCATAGCCCAGGCACCCCGCACCTACAAGGTGGTAGGAAATATGAACGAACATCAAGTGTCAATTGGCGAAACCACATTTGGTGGCCGCAGCGAACTTGGTGGCGGAAATGGTTTTTTGGACTACGGGAACTTGATTTGGATCACATTACAAAGGGCCACATCAGCCATCGAAGCCATAAAAATACTTACGGGTTTGGCCAATACTTATGGCTACTCCGATTCTGGCGAAACACTTTTCTTTGCCGACAAAAACGAGGTCTGGATTATGGATTTCATCGGAAAGGGAAAGCATGGAAAGGGAGCAGTTTGGGTTGCGGCACGTGTGCCAGATGGCTACGTTGCCGCCCACGCCAACCAATCGAGGATTAGGAAGGTAAACTGGGGCGATAGCCAAAACTGGCTGTGGGCTGACGATGTGGTTGACTTTGCCCGTCAAATGGGCTGGTTCCAAGGTAGTAAGGAAGATTTTAGCTTTAGAGAGGCATACAACCCCCCTGATTGCAGGTCATTGCTATTGTGCGAGAGTCGGGTTTGGAGCTTTTACCGGAGGATAGCTCCCTCGCAAAACTTTTCTTCCGATTACTGGCGCTGCCACGAAGGGGCAGAAGCCTATCCGCTTTTCATAAAACCCGATCAAAAAGTATCATTGGATAAAATGATAGGCCTGCTTCGCGACCATTTTGACCAAACACCTTACTACACTCGTAGCGGTATAGAAGCCGGCCCTTACCAAACTCCATACATGAACAGGCCAATGACTTTTAAACTTGATGAGAATGGTGAATCGGTCCAGTATTCATGGAATAGACCAATATCGCAACCACAAACGGCCTTCTCTTTTGTTACCCAGGCACGAAGCTGGCTTCCAAACTCCATAGGAGGCATTTGCTGGTATTCGCTTGACGATAACTACACAAACGTATTCATACCATTGTATATGGGAGTAACCCGATCACCCGTTTCATTGTCAATTGCTTCGTCAATTGAATTCGATTGGAATTCTGCCTATTGGGTTTTTAACAAGGTGTCAAACCACGCCTATCCCATTTTCAAACATGTAATTTCCGATATTCAGGAAGCTCAGAAAGAACTGGAAAATCGCGCCATTGCAATGACCACGGTAGTTGATAAGGCTGCGGCTCAACTTGGAAAGGATAATCCAGAATTTATGCAAGAGTATATCACCGACTTCAGTGTTTCGATGGCTGAAACCATCGTGGAAAGATGGCGACAGTTGGGATTCAAGCTCTTCGTAAAGTTCAACGATGGTTATACCCGTGGCACCAATTCCATAAAAGAATGGCCCAAGGGTTTAGATTACCCCGAAGATTTCAAAAGGCGAATCATTAAGGAAAGGCCTGGTTTTTTTGATGCTAAAATGCGAGGGCCAAGGATTAAGGATTGATTTTTGAAGGTAAATGGTTTACCGTTGGGGTATTATTGTTGATTTTTACAATTTGGAGGCTCTAGTAGGACGTTTTCATTGCAATGAGAATGTCGGAAAGCGTTACTCGTGAGGCACACCCATTTTTCGCAGTTTATTTTTCACACGTTTATCAAAAACTCCATGGTGTCAACCCCATCGGCATAATCCCAAAGATTAGGCGATTGGCTTTGGCCGAATGGAACAACTTGAAAATAATCAGATTGGAAGTTCCCTACAATGCATTGTAGTTTTTCTTCTTGAGCTTTCAGTCCTTTTTGGCAAAGGTCAATGGTTTCGTATTCTTCGATGTTAATGACGGAGATGGGTGACGCTAGATCAAAATCATATTTGAGGGTGCAGAAGCCGAAATCGACGTGTGGAATTTCAGCCACTTTCAACAAGGCTTTGTTGTAGATCAAATTGTTGGAGTAACCATTGTGGCTGGCAAGGAAAGAGTAATTTTTCCAATTCTTCTTCAAAGAATTCAGATTGTAGCCATTTGGCACGTATAGTTTTGAAACGCTCCGGCATCCCAGCCCGAAGTAACTGAAAACGTCGTTTCCCAAGAGTTCCAAATCTTGGCAGGTTTCTCGGCCAGAAAGTATTGCCACGGAGTTTCGATTCTTGCGAAACAGGTGTGGTTTGCTGCCAAAAGCGTGCTCGAAGTACCTTGCCGAATTGTCGCTTCCGGTTGCAATTACGGCATAGCAATGTGGCGGGAGCTCGGGTACAAAACTAATCTTGTCTTTAAAATTTGGCTCTATTTCAATAAGGATTGATGCAATGGCCTTAGTTAGGCCCGCGTCTTTGCTCGAAAGCTTTCCAACAAAACAGTAACCTGCCACTAGCACGCACAAAAAATCGTGAAACCCTACCAGTGGTAGGTTTCCGGCCATAACAACCCCAATTACGTGCCGCTCCTCGCTTGTTTTGTTTGGTATTTGAGCATACCCTGACAGCCACTTCTCCAAGTTGCTTTGATCGAGCATATGCGAAATCGAACACAATGAAAAACCCACGTTTTCTGGCGTAAACCACTGGTTTTCTGTATATGCCACCCTGGCTTTTTCAAGCAACCCTTTTGTGGCGCCAGGTTCAATATTACCCTTTGGGCCGCTAGAACCCAATTCCAAGGCAACCCGGCTTAGCTCCCTCCCAAGTTTTGCAAAGGCATCATTGCGCTGTTTTATCGTTAGGCACATTTTTTGTAGTTTTGGCAGGGAAAACATTTTGCAATTATAATGCGAAATTAAAGCTTTTTCACTGTTGCAACTCAAGCAAGTATAGATTCGGGAATTGTATGAAAAATAGTTTCATAGTTTTACTATCCATTGTTGGTTTTTTGATGGTAGCTTCATCGCCTAAAAAATTACCTGCACAAGGTGGTGCTGAATATCAAAACACAGTTGCCCCAGGAGCCCAGAATCCCAATTTCAAGTCTGAAATAGATTCGGTTAATACTTTTCTACTCAACCTTGCCAAGGAAACAATCGGAGCAACCACCAATCAGGAGAGAATTTTGCGCAATGCCATTTTTTCCGAACTATTGGAGAATACCTTACTAGGTGATTCAATGTTTGCCAATGACCTAAACTCGGTAATTAATATTTCGGTTCTTTACGATGATTCTCGCAGGTTCAGAATTGTCACTTGGTACGTTCCACTTTTTGACGGCACCGCTGTATTTCACGGCTTCTTTCAAACCCCTTCAACTGCTGGGCGAAGGTCCAAGCTAGTTGGGCTCAACGACAGGTCTCAACAGGTTGATGCTCGTTTGCAGCGTCGCCTTGACCCACAGGATTGGTATGGGGCATACTATTACAAGCTAATTAGGGTCCAACACCTTAATCTTGATAATTATGTACTTTTGGGTTGGAAGGCTGACAATCCCCTAACTCGCAAAAGGATAATTGAACCGCTAATTATTACCCAAGACGGCCCAGCATTTGGCGACCGGGTTTTTGAAATTGGGGAACACAGGCCTTTTCGAGTGGTTTTTGAGTACTCAAGGCAGGTGAGCATGAGTTTGGATTTTGAACCAAGTTATTCAAAATCAAGAAATGAGGTGGTGCCGGCGATTGTTTTTGATAGGCTTGTGCCTACCCACAAGAGTATGGCCGGAAGGTACGAACACTATGTGCCAGAGGTGAATGTTTTTGATGGGATGGAATTTCACCAAGGTTTTTGGCGATACGTTCCGGATATTGATGTAAGAGTAAATCTTGACCCATCATTAAGACCATTAAGACGCCAATAATTTGACATAATGTACCATATTGCAAACCTTATTTAGAACCAAAATAATTTTGCCTTTTGTTTGGCTATATGGTTTATATTTAGGAATTTTGTTGCAAATTTCAGTTTCCCAAAAATCACCATAAAATGAAAAAACACAATTTTAGCGCTGGGCCTTCGGTGCTGGCCCGCGAGGTAATCGAAAATACTGCTAAGGCGGTTTTAGACTTAAATGGCATTGGCCTGTCAATCCTCGAAATTTCTCATAGGGGTAAGGATTTTCAGGCAGTTATAGACGAAGCCGTGGCTTTGTTCAAGGAGGTATTGAATATTCCCGAAAATTATCACGTTTTGTTTTTGGGAGGCGGCGCTAGCCTGCAGTTTTGTATGATTCCTTTCAACCTCTTGGGAAAAAAGGCCGCCTATCTCGAAACTGGCGTCTGGGCCAAAAAGGCAATCAAGGAAGCAAAGGGTTTTGGTGAGGTTCAAGTGGTGGCTTCTTCCTCCGACAAGAACTTCTCTTACATACCAAAAGGTTGGACAATTCCTGCCGATGCCGACTACTTCCACGTTACAACAAACAACACCATATACGGAACCGAAATTTTCGAAGATTTCGACAGTCCCGTGCCGTTAATCGCCGACGCATCTTCTGATATTTTCAGCCGCCCGATGGATGTGTCAAAGTATGCAATGATTTATGGTGGTGCCCAAAAGAACCTTGGGCCGGCCGGGGTTACTTTTGTAATAATCCGCGAGGATATTTTAGGGAAGGTGGAAAGGCATATTCCTACCATGCTGGATTATCGCACCCATATCAATGAAGGTTCGATGTTCAACACTCCACCGTGCTTGCCAATATACACCTGTATGGAAACCTTGCGCTGGCTAAAAAAACTGGGTGGTGTGGAGGTGATGCAAAAAATGAATCAAGACAAGGCTAAGTTGCTTTACGACGAGATTGACCGCAACCCTATGTTTGTTGGTACCGCCGAAAAGGAAAGCAGGTCTTTAATGAACATCTGCTTCGTTTTAAAACCAGAATACGAAGAACTTACTGCCGAGTTCCTTTCATTCACAGGCAAGCTGGGTATGAGCGGGCTTAAGGGTCACAGGTCTGTGGGTGGTTTCAGGGCCTCAACCTACAACGCGCTAGAACGCGAAAGCGTGGTTGCACTAGTGGAAGCAATGCAAGAGTTCGAAAGAATTCATTATAAGAAATAAATTTTTAATAAACTTTTTCCCTCATAACAGGGCAGGGTAACTTGCAGGCTAAGGTCTTGGGTTACCCTGTAAATTAAAAAAATATAGAGCAATGAAAAAAGTTTTAGTTGCAACCGATAAACCCTTTGCAGCAGTTGCCGTTGAGGGCATCCGCAAAGTGGTTGAAAGGGCAGGGTATGAACTTGTCCTCCTTGAAAAGTACACCGAAGTTAGCCAACTTAAAGAAGCAGTTGCAAATGTTGACGCAATGATTATCAGAAGTGATATTGCTTCTCGCGAAATTATTGGAGCCGCTTCAAATCTAAAAATAATTGTTAGGGCAGGAGCTGGTTACGATAATATTGACCTTCCTGCTTGCACCGAAAAGGGAGTGGTGGCAATGAACACACCCGGGCAAAACTCCAATGCCGTTGCAGAATTGGCTTTTGGCCTTATGCTATATTGTATTCGTGGAGCTTTTTCTGGAGCATCAGGCACCGAACTTCGCGGCAAGAAAATAGGAATTCACGCCTACGGGAATGTAGGTCGTTACGTTGCATTGGTAGCCAAAGGGTTCGGTATGGAGGTTTATGCCTATGACCCCTTTGTAAAAAAGGAAGACATTGAAAAAGATGGGGTGGGGGCAATCGAAACAGTGGAAGAACTATACACCAGGTGCCAGTACATTTCGTTGAACATACCAGCAAACGACAAAACCAAGAAATCGATTAATTATGATTTGGCAAAACTGCTTCCCAAAAACGGAATGTTGGTAAATACCGCGCGCAAGGAGGTAATTGACGAGGACGGACTTATGAAGCTAATGGAAGAACGACCGGACTTGAAATACGTTTCAGATGTTGCACCCGATAACAGGGCTGCCTTCGAAGAAAAATTTCCCGGAAGGATAGTGTTTACCGCAAAGAAAATGGGTGCTCAAACAGCAGAGGCAAACATAAACGCCGGTATTGCGGCCGCCAACCAAATCGTTGCTTTCTTCGAAAATGGCGACAATACTTTTCAAGTTAACTAGGTATGAAAGGAGAATTGATGATTTGATGATGAGAGTATGTGCTGACAGGCTTTCGGAGCTTTGGGATTAGTTAAACCCCGTAGTTATTTTGTACCCCATAAATGGATAACCTCCCTAAAGTAAACCTCCAAGCATCCAACCTTTTACCAATTCTCCTGAAACACTCAAACCCACAAGCAAATTTCCATATTTAACTTCTAATTTCAAAAAATGGCAATTTTCAAACCTTTCAAGGGGTTAAGGCCCCCCAAAGATATCGTCGAAAATGTTTCGTGCCTTCCTTACGATGTTATGAACAGTGCCGAAGCGGCCCAAATGGCAGCAGGCAAGCCTGAATCCTTGCTTTATGTTACACGTGCCGAAATAGATTGCCCGCCCGCTACTGACATTCATAGCGAAGCGGTTTATCTCAAAGCGATGGAAAACTTCAAGAAAATGCAAGGAAATGGTTGGTTGGTGCCCGATACGGAATGTAAGTTTTACATATACGCTCAAACAATGAATGGAACTACCCAGTACGGTATAGTTGGGTGCGCTTGCAGCGAGGATTATTTCAATGAAATTATTAAAAAACACGAACTTACTCGTCCCGACAAGGAAGAAGATCGGATGATTCTTACGCGTTACACCAATGCCAACATTGAACCCGTATTCTTTTCCTACAGGGCGGTACCAGAAATAGATCTGATTGTAGATGGAATTGTGAAAAACCAAGCCGCCATTTACGATTTCGTGGCCGACGATGGCTTCGGACACCATTTCTGGACCATTGACGATGCAGGTACCAACAAGAGGATCGAAGAGATTTTTTCAACCCAAGTAAAGTACCTGTACGTGGCCGATGGCCACCATCGAACCGCTGCTGCAAGCCGTATTGGCCGTGAAATGGCAGCGAAAAACCCAAATCACACAGGTAACGAGGAATACAACTTTTTCATGGCTGTAAACTTCCCCGACGACCAGTTGAAAATTATGGATTATAACAGGGTGGTAAAAGATCTCAACGGACTCACCAAAGAAGAGTTTCTTGCCAGCCTGGGCAAATACATGGTTGTAAACGAGATTGGCCTCCGGGAATTCAAGCCTTCCAAGCTGCACGAGTTTAGCATGTACCTCGACGGAAGGTGGTATCAACTAATTGCCCGCCAGGGTACCTACAACGATAATGACCCACTGGAAGTGCTTGACGTTAACGTGCTTTCAAAATACGTGCTTGACCAAATTCTAGGAATTGAAAACCTTCGTACCAGCAAGCGTATTGACTTTGTTGGTGGTATAAGGGGTCTTGGCGAACTTAAGAAGAGGGTTGACAGTGGCGAGATGCGGGTTGCTTTTGCTCTATATCCCGTTAGTATGGAGCAACTGCTCGACATAGCCGATACCGGAAATATAATGCCCCCAAAAACCACTTGGTTCGAACCGAAATTAAGGAGTGGCCTGGTGATTCACACGTTGGAATAAGAATACTTTATTTGTGTCAATTTCGCCTCAAAAATTCTTTTGCAGTTGATAGGTATTGTGAAAGAAATTTTTACTACCTTTGCAGTCCGAAAAAATCAGGAAAATATTTTTTATCATGAAGAAAGATATCCACCCCAAAAATTATCGTTTAGTAGTTTTCAAGGATATGTCAAACGAGTACAGCTTTTTGAGCCGCTCCACTGCAAATTCAAAAGAAACAATTGTTTGGGAAGATGGAAAGGAATACCCGCTCATCAAGCTGGATATTTCACACACATCACATCCATTTTATACTGGCAAACAACAACTTGTTGACACTGCCGGGCGTGTTGATAAGTTCCGCACAAAGTATCAAAAGCATCTCAAGAGGTAGCAAAGCGAGGTTTTTGAGGTAAAAAAACTACGAGGGAGTCTGTTTTGAATCCCTCGTAGTTTTGTTTTTGATAAAAACTCCCGGTAGATTTTTTTGTTCCATTTTTCTTCCCGAAGAATTTCCCTGCATTGTTGTTTTATATGTTTTTCTTACCTTCGTGGCTAAATTACTTATACGCCCCAAATTTATGAATTACATACTTTTTGGCGATCAAACTCGCAATCACTTGCTTCCATTCTGTTTCATTAGGCCCGTGGGGGATGTGAGGGTAGGAATCTTGACCATAAGGGAAAAGTGGGAGAAATATCTTGGAAAGAAAACTTCGAGCCTCACCGAAGAATACCTTTCTCAAAAGTACCCTTTGGTGAAGCAAGCCGACAACGTTTTGATTAATGCGGCGGTTCTTCCCACCAAGGAAATAGTTGAGGCAATCGGTAGGCTTGACAACAACGAAACCTTGTCGCAGGGTGATGTCTTAATTGCCTATAGGCTGAGCGATAAGGAGTTGGATAAAATTGATGATGACCACTTCGAAGCAAAGGCAAATAATGAATTTAGTGGTACGTTACAGAAACTTTCACACCTTCATGATTTTCTGCTCCTTAACAAGGATGCCATAGTAAGCGATTTCAAGTTGATTACATCAAATAGGGTAAGCGGTTCGGTGGGTGCAATGGCCAGGGTTGTAAGCCCGGAAAATGTTTTTGTTGAAGAGGGTGCGAGGATTGAAATGGCAATGATTAATGCCTCGGAAGGGCCTGTTTACATTGGCAAGGATGCCCACATAATGGATGGTGCCATTTTGCGAGGACCTGTTTCCATAGGTGAGGGCACCAAGGTAAGGATGGGTGCGTTGCTTTACCAGGGATCTGCAATTGGGCCATTTTGCAAGGTAGGCGGCGAAGTTTCTAATACCATTATGTTTGGATATTCTAACAAGGCCCACGATGGTTACATTGGCGATAGCGTTATTGGTGAATGGTGCAACATAGGTGCAGGTACCAACTTTTCCAACCTCAAAAACAATTACTCTCAAGTGAGGGTATGGGATTACGCCGAGGAGACTTTCGTGCCAACCGAATTGAGGTTTTGTGGTTCCTTCGTGGGCGACCATACCAAGCTAGGCATAAGTACTATGCTTAATACCGGTTCTGTAATTGGCGTTAATTCAATGCTTTACGGTTCAGGTTTCCTCCGTAATTTCATACCATCGTTTTCATGGGGAAGCGCCGCAGGCATAACCATTTACAAATTCGAAACTGCCCTGGAAACCGCCCGGATTGTAATGTCGCGTCGTGGTAAAGAGCTTTCTAAAGAAGACGAATCAATCATGCGCTTCGTTTACAATCAATCTTTGAGGCATAAGAGGTAGCAAAGCCCTCGAACGGCAACGTTGTCAGGAAGGTGCCATTCCAACAAAAAAAGCTTCCCCTCAACTTATACCTGCCTTCGTATTGCAACTATTGGCACGGCCATTGCTAACAGGGGAGATTTCAAATTAACAAAAGTGGTAAATTTTTGTTGGCCTTAGCAAACAATTTACGATCAGTGTTTTACGATAAGACGGCATTTTCCCATTAAATTGAGATGAGACTAATTTGCATAAAATACGACAATTTGTCCTGAATTATTATGGATGGTTTTTTAACGAAAAAGAATTTTCAATTTTCTGAGATAATTGATGCCGACAGCGAGTTCATTCCCTTGTTGAGTGCCGAGGAGGAGGAGTTGATTGCAGCAGAAAAAATCCCCGATGTTTTACCTATTCTTCCATTAAAGAACACCGTTCTTTTCCCCGGAGTGGTAATTCCGATCACGGTTAGTCGCGACAAGTCAATACACCTTGTTCGGGATGTTTACAAGAAAAGCAGGTTTGTGGGAGTTGTTTCGCAACGAAACGCCGAGATTGAGGATCCTTCCTTTGAGGATTTGAACCGCATAGGAACCTTTGCAACAATTATCAAGATTCTTCAAATGCCCGACGGTAGCACCACGGTGATTATACAGGGTAAGAAGCGCTTGGAAATCAAAGAACTTGTTACCGATGAGCCCTATTTTATGGCAAGGGTGGCATCTTTTGATTCACCAAGCAAGATAAAGGCAAACAAGCAGTTCAATGCCCTGATTGCTACCATAAAGGACCTTGCAATTCAAATTGTTAAGCTTTCGCCCAACGTACCCAGCGAGGCGGCATTTGCAATAAACAACATCGAGGGTCCTGCTTTTTTGGTCAATTTCATTTCATCTAACCTTAACATTGACAACGAACAAAAGCAAAGGCTCCTAGAAACCCTCGACTTAAATATTCGGGCAAATATGGTTCTCGAACACCTAACCCGCGAATTGCAGATGGTGGAGCTGAAAAACCAGATACAATCCAAGGTAAAGGTTGACATTGACAAGCAACAGCGAGACTACTTCTTGAACCAGCAGCTCAAAACCATTCAGGAAGAACTGGGCGGCAACCCCTACGATCAGCAAATTGTGGCATTGAAGGACCGTGCTAAGTCCAAGAAGTGGGGAAAGCACATCCAAGAGGTCTTCGATAAGGAAATTCTTAAACTGCAAAGGATTAACCCGGCGGCTATGGATTTTTCGGTACATCTCAACTACCTTGAGACCCTGGTGGATCTCCCCTGGAACGATTTTTCGAAAGATAATTTTGACCTCAAGCGTGCCAAAAAAATTCTCGATCGCGACCATTACGGGCTCGAAAAAATTAAGGATCGCATAATGGAATACTTGGCTGTTTTGAAGCTAAAGGGCAATATGAAGTCGCCCATTTTGTGCTTTGTAGGCCCGCCAGGAGTTGGCAAAACATCACTTGGCAAGTCAATTGCCGAGGCTGTTGGTAGGCAATATGTGCGAATGTCGCTGGGAGGCCTCCGCGATGAAGCCGAAATCCGCGGCCATCGAAAAACCTACGTGGGTGCAATGCCCGGAAGGATAATCCAAAATTTGAAAAAGGCCAAGACAAGCAATCCGGTCTTCGTGCTTGACGAGATTGACAAGATTGGTTTCCAAACATTCTCAGGCGACCCTTCGTCGGCAATGCTTGAGGTGCTTGACCCTGAGCAAAATGGCACATTCCAAGATAATTACCTCGAGGTGGAGTACGATTTATCCAAAATTATGTTCATTGCCACTGCCAATAGCCTTGCTTCTGTCCAACCTGCCCTGCGCGATCGTATGGAAATAATACAACTGGGAGGCTACATAGTTGAAGAAAAAATACAAATTGCCAGGAAACACTTGGTCCCAAAGCAGCTCTCAGAGCATGGGATAGAAAAGGGACAAGTTAAGTTTTCGGCCCAAGTGTTAGAAAAAATCATTGATGACTATACTCGAGAATCAGGGGTGCGAACCCTCGAAAAAACCATAGCCAAGGTAATCAGATCACGAGCTCGTGATATTGTATCAAACAACGACTTCTACCCAGAGTTGACCTCCAAGGACATAGAAACCATCCTTGGAGCACCAACATATTCAAAAGACAACAGTCAGGTCAAGGATATGGCAGGAGTAATGACCGGGCTTGCTTGGACCTGGGCTGGAGGGGAGGTCTTGTTCATTGAAGTAAGCATTAGTAGGGGCAAGGGGCAACTAACCATGACCGGCAACCTTGGCGAGGTAATGAAAGAGTCAGCAACCATTGCCTACGAATACCTCAAATCTCACGCCTTAGACCTTGATATTGATCCTTCCATTTTTGAAAAGTACAATGTACACATTCACGTGCCCGAAGGTGCCACACCCAAGGACGGCCCTTCGGCAGGTATTACCATGTTTTCAGCTCTGGCGTCGGCATTTACTCAAAGAAAGGTTAAGCCCGGAGTGGCAATGACAGGCGAAATTACCTTGCGTGGAAAAGTTTTGCCCGTGGGTGGCATAAAAGAAAAAATCCTTGCAGCAAAGCGAAATGGTATAAAAACAATTGTCCTTTCGGAGGACAATCGCAAGGATGTAACCGAGATCAACGAAATATACCTCAAAGGATTGGAATTTGCTTATATCAGAGAAATGATAGAGGTAGTGGACCTGTCGATTGAAAAACAGTTAATCAAAAAACCTATCAGGTTTGATTAACCAAATAAAAAATGACTTAGGTAGAAAGACAAGGAATTTAAACCTGTTTTTTGGTCTTTAGGGCTGCGGTACCAACAACCCTCTCAAGGTAATTGGAAATTATATCCTCCCTATCCTTGACATCAGTCTTAATGTTGAATAGTATTTCAACTTTCTGTTGGGCAAAATCCAGAGAAATGTCATCTGATAAAAGGATAGTTGACAACAAGCTCCTTTCTTGCTCCAAAATAGTTTCGGATTCGAGGTACTGAGAAACATTCTGTTGAAGATAAGGGGAAACCACATTAAACTCGTCATGGAGGTTGAAGCCAACAACCAATGCCCCTTTTTTGACAAATGAATTAACTTCGATTAACTTGCCCGGAACCAAAAACCCTACAAAAGAACAAAACTCGGTAGTGGCCACTAATATATTACCAAAATAGGCATTGAAAACGTTGAAATAGTTACAAACATCCTCAATGAAGGCCTCCAGCTTGTGCATTTGGTCGGCATTACAACCTACCTGCAACCTAAAGCTTTTTGCTGCCATTTTGTCAAATAATTATGTAAATGCAACAATTTTCCGCAAAAATAATTAAAAATCATTACTTCAACCAATTTTTTGTACAGAATTTTAAAAAAATAATTCAACAATAATTGATTTTGGCTTTTGAGGCAAACATATAATTGAGTGAACTTGAAGCAGCCAATATTATTAAAGGTAGTAGTGGAAGCATGAACCTTGATGCCCCAAGAGGCCCTGTTGCAGCTGCAACGAATAGAATGGGTAGGGCCACCGAAATTTTTTCCAATAAACTATTCTGACTCAAAAGTAACCAAAGAACCATAAAACTCAAGAGCAAAACCCTTACCGCAAATGTTGAAACAAGCAAAACTACCATATAAAACGGTTGTGAAAGGAAGTTTCTAAAAGTTTTCTCTGTTCCCTCCCTGCTAAGTTGCTTTAGAAAACCACTGGATTTCTGGGCCTCCACACCAAAAAAGTTGTAATAATCAAACCGCCCGGGATCAACAAACCACCTGACAACCCCTTTGGCGTGAAACCAAAAGTATGCCGGTAGGTTTACTTTAATTTTTTCCAAAGCAGCCTTTTTCAGAAATGACTGCCGTTGGGTGTAATTTTCTATTTGATCAGCTTTATGGTAGGTCGATTTCAAAAATTCATCTGCGTCTTTGTCGCCAAATTGGTTTATTAAAAAGTAATAAATGTTGTATTGTACAAGATTGATGGTTTGGATGCTCGAAAAATGAAACACACCTGTGCGATTTTGGTTCCAAAGATTGTATCCCAATAGGAAAGTAATTGGCAGCAAACCATAAACCATGGCAAGTTTAATCCTATCTTTCAATAAAAAATATAACCCCCCAACCAATAAAATTGCTGCAAACGGATACATGACAGGCTTGGTTAGCATTGCCAAAATAAGGAATAAGGAACCCCAAAAAAGGTTTATGGGGTTCTTGGCCTTAAAAAATCTCAAGTATGAGTTAACCATAAGCAAAATCCACGTTTGCAAAATGATTTCGCTCATGATCATATTGGCATAAAAAACTTGCACGGGGCTAATTAGCAAAAAAATCAATGCAATCCTTACAGAGGTTTGCCGGAGTTTTTCTGCCAGTATGATCATCAACAGAATATTGAAAAGCGATATGAGGTTTTGCAGGAAAATTACTGCCAAATCGCTTTTAAAAATTAGGTGTACGGCAGTTACATATAATGGATACAGTGGTGGGCGTTTGGTGTAAAAGTCAGGGTTGATGGGCTTCGAAAGGTCGCCGCAGTAAAAAACCCCCTCATTGGCAATGTTCCCGGCCATATAAAGGTACTCAATGGAGTCGTCCAAATAAAAATTTCCCTCCTTTGCCTTGAAAAAAAAGCCTGCAAGGTGAAACACAACTATCAAGACCATCAAAAACTTGGTGGTTCGGTCTTTGAATAGATTTTTGACTGTGGTCAAATACATTGGTTTCAGATTTTCTTATTTCAAATCAACCTCCCTCATATACCTATGGTTGACCAACTCCAAGAAGTACTCGTCAGAGGGGCTGTTTCCGTAGCCATATGAATCTTCGTAATTGTTTTCGGAAAGTATCATTTGCAGTATTTCCCGTTTTTTCTTTCCGTAAATGTTTTTTCCGTCAATCTTGCCGGTCATTTTGCCATTTTTTTCTTCGAAGTTGGTGCCGATGAGGTCCACACCCATATATTTGCACCATTTGTCGAGCCAAATTCCTGACGATGCTGTAAGAATTAACACCCTGTGCCCCATTTGCTTGTGCCATTCAATTTTTTTCAGAACGGCTGTGTGGCAAATCCTTGGTATCACTTCCGTGGAAAATTTACCACCAATTTCGGATAGTTCAACGCTATCCATTCCTCCAAAAAACAATCCGAAAACCAATTCTTTAAGTTTGTGGTTGGGATAGATTTTTAGTTGGTATAGGATTATAATTGGCATTACAAGCAAAAATCCAAACCTGTACCTCCACTTTCCCTTTGCGAATTCAATGAACTCCAAAAAAGTGTCGCGACTAGTTATGGTGCCGTCCATATCAAAAACTGCAATCGCCCTTTGAGTCATATACTCAACCTTTTGAAGATGAACTCCGGAATTAATTTTAAAATGAACATTATGAGCCTCCATCGTGCAAGAATGTAAACTGTGCTCCTCTTACCTTTGTATGCTTTCCACACGGCCTTGGCAGCCTGATCAGGTGTGGCCGTAAGAAACCTTGGTGTATTCTGCCCTTCGATCATTTTTGTTCTAACATAACCCGGTTTAATGGTGCCAACATGAACTCCCGAACTAAACAGGTAGTTCCTTAGCCCATCAATATATGTCGAAAAGGCTGCCTTTGCCGAGCCGTAGATTAGATTGCCGGCACGTCCGCGCTCACCCGCCACCGAAGAAATTCCCATGATGCTGCCATTTTTTAGCGCCTTCATCTTTTGTGCCACATTGTTAAGTATCGAAACGTGACCCGTTAAATTGCTGTCAATTATTCTGCGGCACTCTGCAAAGTCACAAATTGATTTTTTATTGTCGCCAAGGTACCCGAAAGCGCTAATCACCACATCGGGAAAAGGTTGCAATTCATCGCAAAAGCCTTTGTGCGTGTCGTATTCCGAGCCGTCAAACTTCAAGGGCACGGCTTTTATTCCGTGGCGAGTTTCTAGGTCGGCGGCCAACCTTTCTTGGTACCCTTTCGGGTTTCGACTGGCAAGCAAAAGGTCGAAGCCCTCTACTGCAAACCGGTAGGCTATCGCCTGCCCAATGTCGGAATTAGAGCCAAGAATCAAGCAAATTTTCCTACTCATAGTCTATCTCCTTTACTGAAAAAACGTAATTGGGCAAGGTGCCTGCAAAGCTCCTCGAGGCAAAAACCTCTAGTAACTCACCGGTTTCGAGCTTTTCAATCAAAAAGTAGCCGTACTTTTCTCTGAACTTCCCATCGAGATGAATGTTTTTGAATGCCACCTCCGCCAATCTTTTGAAATCTGGCCTTATTTTTAGTTTGCCATCCTGACGAAATCCACCTCCAAGCCAAAAAATATCGGGCTTCTGGTTGAAGAAAACATCTTTGTTGAAGGCAGCGTGATTTTTCAAATTCCTATCATCAGAGAGTCTTTTGGAGTGAGCCATTTGCGTGTTGTTCAAGCCCAGCAAGTCAATAGTTATTCCATCGTATTCCAAAGCGGTTCCGCCTGCAATTAAAACTCCCTGGCTTGGCAATTTTGGTAGTGTTGAGAAGAACCTTTCTAGCTTCTCGGACTGCTTCCTCCCCTCTGCCGAAATAATCCACTCGTGCCTAACCGGCGATCTCCGAAAAACGTAGATGTCGCGCAGGTTGAAGGTTGAAGAGAAAAACGCAAAAAATGCCAATCCAATAATCAAGGCCTTGGTCAGCATTATTTTTTCGAAAACTCTTACGAAAAGCGGTAATAGTAGCAACAGCGGCACTGTTGGTTGTATGAACCTAGCGAACCCAAAATGATCTCCTCCGGTAACAAGAGGAACCAACATTGTTAAATCAAAAATGGCAAATATGAATAGAGAGCCGAACTCCCTCCTGAAAAGCTGGAGAAACCCAAGTTCTGCCTCTACAGATTTCTTTATTAAGAAGGCGAAGCAAACCACAACGCCCAATGAAACCAGAGGGTATTGAACCAGGTAGTTTTTAATGTAAATCAGGCCGGCCACAACATTTCCAATTAGGCTCGACGAAATCTTTGCATAGAAGGTGTTTGGTAGCGGGTAGCCGAAGTACTGGAGCCGCCAAAAAGTAACCAAGACCACCATCCCAAAGAATCCAGACACCATCAACAAAGTTGCAAGTAAACTCTTTCGGGCTTTGCCAAAAACGAAATAATATTTGATGCCGCCAAACACTAGAAAAAACGGCACCCACACCATTGCTTCCGGGCGGGAAAGGAGGAGTAAAAATGAAAGTCCGGCAAGTTTCAGGAAATACCCCCTTTTGCCATAATTTGGCTTTAGCTCAAGTATTTGCAGCGAGGTGAGTATAAGCAACGAGCTCCACAGGCCGGTTTCCATAAGGGAGAAAACAGACCAATCGAAATACCCCGGGAGAGCAACCAAAAGCGCTAGAAATAGCAAAGAGTAACTTGAACCACCCCTTTGGTGCCAGTGGTTGTCAATGTGCAAAACCACCCTGAATAGAGCAAAGCTCACAACCAAGATGTTGAAAACAAGCAGCCATAACTCCGGAAAACTGGAAAGCGAGAAGAATACCGCGCCTATCAAAGTCCAAAGCAGTGAAGTAAATCCTTCCACCTTTTCGCATCCCGCATTGTAAACTAAACCGTGCCCTTCGGCAAGGTTTTTCATGTAAACCATGTAAATGTTGGCATCGTCAACGCCAATAACGGTTTGCCCGTTTATGCCCCAGGATATTGCAGTGGCCAACAACACAATTGCCAAGACCATTAAGTACTTGCTATGAACCTTTAATTTTGCCATGGTTTACAAATCTGGGCTGGTTTGGCCTGACATCTTATTTCTTGTAGGCTTAACAGATGCCAACCTCGTTTTCGAAAGCCAAATATACAAAAGGATGACCAAAAGTACACCAAGGTTTAGCCAAAGGTACTTAAGGTAAGTACCCGAGGAGTGTTCCGGAACCAGCTTGGCAAGGTAGGTTTGGGTGTCTTCAAGCCCAAGAAGCAGCCCGCCGAAAAAAATATTTGCGAAGAAAAGGATATTGACTAATGCCAGAAACTTGTTGTGGCCATTAATTTGTTGCACTGCCACCAGGATTTTTGCAAACAATATTGCCAACAATGGTAATAGGGGCAATAACAAGCGTGCCTTGTCGTGCCCTCCAAACAAAAAGTAAACACACAAGCCCAAGTAAACCAGCCATTCGGGATTGGTTCTAAGCCATTTAGCTGCGAAACCGAGGTTAATCAAGGTTGGTAACAACAAAACTCCGGTTCCGCTAAAAATGGCCTGCATCATAATAAGCGGAGCATCAATGTTTTTGAAAAATGAAATAAATTGCCATCCCGGCATCAATAATCCAAGAGGGTCGGATTGCAGGTTCAACAACTTCCGAAGGAAAAGAACCATAAATGTTGCCGTAGCGATGAACAGTGCAGGTTTCAGAAATTTTTTCGGAGCGTTTTTCTGAAAGGGGACATTCTTTAAAAACAAGAAATAGGCCGGGAAAAGGATTAAAAGCGGCAAGGATTCCTTTGCCAATGAAGATATGACTATTGTTGCAATGAGCAAGATGGTTTTCCTTTTTAGGGTGAGAAAAATGACAAGGCAAGTGAAAACCATTGTTGCCGAGTCAATGTAGAAAGGCGAGAATAATGAAAACTGAATGGTCCAAAATACGGTGCCGTAAATCAGAAGCGTGAATAATATTACAAGGTAATTGCCAACGTAGTGCCTTAAAATAAAGAACAGCAGGAGCAATACGATCAGGTTTGAACCTTGGTTTACGATCAAAAACCCCGATTGCGCATCCACCGGCAGTTTTGATACCATCCAAGGTATTAGGATCCTCTGATTCCACGGTGGCGGTGCACCGGTAGCTGTTTGTTTCAACCCTGGAACTTCTTCCACACCGCTCATCGCCGCGTAGTATCGGCCATCGCTGTCGAAACCATCGTGAATGGTTGTGGTCGGTGTTATTGACAACAACAAAATTGCTGCAATTGCCAGTGCTGCTATGTTGGCCTTTGCCCGCATATTGTTAGTGGATTAGGCGTTGTGCCTGCCGGGATGAAAACTTACCAGAGTCAATCAATCCCTTTCCGTAAGTTTTTTCAAAGGTTTGGGCCGACATACGTGCATCCTTCGTAAGGTTGAGGCGGCCGCCATAGTCAATCACAATTTTGTCAAGCTCATTGAGAAGTTGAAAAACCCCACTAGCAATTTTGAAGTCGAGCGCTAGTGTAAAACCTGGCATTGGAAACGAAAGGGGAGAGGATAGCTTTTCTGATTCTCCCAAGGTTTTTAGCACGGCTAAAAATGAACCAAATCCCGAATGGGTGATCTTTTTCATGATCTTTGCCAACCCAAGTTTGCTCTGGTCGAAAGGCAGAACGAACTGGTATTGAGTAAATCCGTGCTTGCCGTAAATTCGATTCCAATTTCCAATGGCATCGAGAGGGTAGAAGTACGGTGCGTAATGCACCAAGCTATTTTTACGTGTTTTTGCGAGCCTGTGGTAATAAAGGAAATTAAATGCTTTGATGCTCCATTTGTTAAGTGCGAACGACGGAAACCCAGAGGGCACCTTCAGTTGCCGGGTGGAGTGTGGTAGTAGTAGTTTTTTGCTTTCTGGAAGGTCATCAACCGAGGCGTGTTCGCCGAGCAACAAAACCGAACGACCCATTGAGCTTCCTCTTGCAATGCTATCGATCCAAGCCACCGAATAGGTTGAATCTTGGTATTCCTCCAGCAAAGAAATTACTCGAGCAAGGTTCTGGGCCTTGATGGATTTTTGTTTGATGAACGAGGTTTCGATGGGCTTAAGCCTAATTGTAACAGTTGCGATTACACCGGTTAGGCCCATTCCACCTATAGTTTTTGAGAAAAGTTTTGGATTGTTTTCTGGGCTGGACTGGGTTATTGTACCATCGGCAAGTATTATTTCAATTTCATCCACAAATGAGCCAAACCCACCCTCTTTGTGGTGGTTCTTACCATGAACATTTGCTGCTACCGCCCCGCCAAGAGTTATGAATCTGGTGCCTGGTGTAACTGGCAAGAAGAATCCATTTGGCACGATCAATTTAAGCAAATCATCCAACAGAACTCCTGATTCTGCCTTGACTATACCTTTTTCGGTATCGAAAGAAAGGATTTTGTTAAGCTGCAAGGTGGAGAAAATCGTTGACGCCAGGGAGCTGTCGCCGTAACTTCTCCCGTTGCCGCGGGCAATTAGGCTATGTGATGATGCAACCAGGTATGCAACATTTGCAAGGTCGCGGTTTTCAAAAACCTCGGCATCAATGCAAGGATAGTTCCCCCAATTGCAAACCTTAACCATAGATTATTATTGCAAAAGTAATAATCCACAACAAAACAACCACTTGGAGGAATCTGTCCTTGAGCAATATTCTTATCGGGTCACCTGCTTTTTGGTCGACTACCGATATTTGTAGGTAACGCATAATTCCCAAAAACACGAAAAGTGAGGTAATGTAAAGCTTATCAGAACCAATTCGCTCGATCACATCCTGCGAAACCGAATAAATTAGATAGACCACCATAGTTAGGGTCAACGAAATGGTTTTGGCCATATCAATGAAACCTAAGGTGAAACCTTGTTGCGAATGTCTGAATATCTCGCTGTTGCTTTCTATCAAATCGCTGCGACGCTTTGCAAAAATTATCGAAATGCCAAGCAAGAATACCATGATCAAAATCCATTGACTTACAAAAACACCTGCTGCCAAACCGCCGGCCAACACCCTAATTACAAATCCCATGGCCACGCAAGTGGCATCAACTATTGAGATTTTTTTTAGGAAAAAACTATAGGCAAGGTTAAGTGTAAGGTAAGCTGCCACCAATAGCCCTGCTTGGCCTGCAAATAAAGTAATGGCTGCACCAAGGGTAAAGGTAATCAGGCCAATTCCAACGGCAGTGTTTTTAGAAAACATTCCGCTTGCAAGGGGTCTTTTTGATTTAATTGGGTGCTTGCGGTCAAAAGGCAAGTCAACCAGGTCGTTAATTATGTAAATCGTGGAACTGGCAAGACAAAATGCAGCGAAAACTAGGAAAATGTCCCAGATGGTGCCATCGACAAAAACTTGCAATAATTTTCCTGCAAAGAAAACTGGCAAGAAAACTGCAACGTTTTTAATCCAGTGGGTGACTCTTAAAAGATGAAAGAAGTGGGTCATTTGGTTTTAGGCTTCAAAGCCTGGTTGTGGCTTTTCTAGTTCAAGAGGTAAAGTTAGTGGTTTTTTGAAAAATTGAATCATTGCTAATTGAAAAAATATTACCTTTGCAGTTCGAAACCGGGGTGTGGCGCAGTTGGCTAGCGCACTTGCATGGGGTGCAAGGGGTCGGAAGTTCGAGTCTTCTCACCCCGACTTTCTTGAACAAAAAAGACGCTTTAGGGCGTCTTTTTTGCTTTTAGCGAGTCAGTATCACCTTTTTCTCTTCTATTATTTTCCTCAAGTTTATCAAGGCGTAGCGCATTCGGCCAAGGGCTGTGTTAATGCTAACATCGGTCAACATAGCAATGTCCTTGAAGCTCATATCGTGGAAGTGTCGCAGTTTCAAAACCTCTTTTTGTTCAATTGGAAGGTACTCAATAAGCTTTCTAAGGTCGCTATGGATTTGATTGGTTATTATTTTATCTTCCACGTTGAGGTCAAAGACCTTTAGGGTAGCCATAACATCGTAATCTTCGGAGCTTTCGGCAATTGGCAGCCTTTTTGACTTGCGGAAATGGTCAATTATAAGGTTGTGCGCAATGCGAGTAATCCAAGGAAGAAACTTTCCTTCCTCGTTGTATGCCCCCGAATGCAAAGTGTTTATGACCTTAATGAAAGTGTCCTGAAAAAAGTCTTCGGCGAGTTGCTTGTCGCGCACCAAGTGGATTATATACGAAAACAACTTTCGTTGGTGGCGATTTACCAATTCTTCTAAGGAGGAAACGTCTCCAGATATGTAAAGGCGTATTAGCTCCTGGTCTGACAAAACACAGTAATTTACCATAGATAATATCCGTTTAGTATGCAAAACGTAAAATTTTCTATCGATACCGCGTCCTTTCTTTTGGTCAATAATTGAATTTAGGAGCCTTTTTGGTTGTGCAAATATAATTCTTTTTTGAAGCAACCAAAAAATATTGATTTTTTTTTAGGGGGATTTGGCAGATTATTACTTGAAGTAACCCAAAACTAGGCTAACCAGGCACCAACTTCTTACAAACTAAGATTAAAGTAAATCCAAATAATCTGCTTTACATTAATCCATCGCCAAAAATTGCCATACAAAATATTATTTTCTTTTTTACCTTTATACGCGAAAACAACCAAACGGTTTCAAAAATGGAAAAAAGACTTACTCGGAGCCGCATTCGTATGCTAGGTGGCGTTTGTGGTGGATTGGCCAATTTTTTCGGACTAGATCCAACCTTGGTTCGCTTATTTTTCGTTTTCTTTGCAATATTTGCGGGGGGAGGGGTTTTGGCCTACGTATTGCTTTGGTTCGTAGTGCCAAAGCAACCCAGGTATGACGATTTCGATGACCGGCTAAGGAATTATGGTTAATGGATGGCCGAAGTTTTTCTTACAGCTCTTGGAATTGCAATGTTAGTGCTCGGCATCGTGGGAGCATTTTTGCCAGTATTGCCAGGGCCTCCCCTTGCTTTTTTGGGAGTATTGGTTTTCAGTTTTATTGCGAGGTTTGATATTTCGGGTGGCGAACTCTGCGTATTCGGACTAGGGGCGTTTCTGGTCACCGTGTTCGATTATTGGTTTCCAGTTTACGGAGCCAAGCTCATGGGCGGAAGCCGGCGCGGTATGTGGGGCGCTGCCACCGGGCTGGTAATTGGCATATTCTTTCCACCCTTGGGATTGGCGTTGGGTTCCTTTATTGGTGCGCTGGTGGGTGAGTTTTCGGCAGGTTGCCCTCCGGGTGTGGCCATAAAAGCTGCCTTAGGCAGCATTATTGGGCTTCTGGTCGGGATTGCGGCTAAGTTCATTTATGCCGTGGCAGCAGTAGCCTTCGTTATCACAAAGCTATTCTGACGTTAAGGACTTTAAATGCGAACGTAGGATTCCCTTTTACCTATTTTTCGCAAGTATTTTGGCGTTTGTTTTACAGGTTTCGTGAAAACAATAATGGTTTTTTTGAGAATTATTATTAGGAAAAAGTAAGTCGGGTAGAATTATTTCAAACCCAAACTTAGTATTCGCACCATACTAGCTCCGGTTTTCTTTTTAGGTTTTATTGGAATAGTGATAGTTTCCGTATGGGTTGCAGCCTAAATTTGGTATTTTGCATTTTTATTATTTTTGTTGTAGCCTAAATAATCGCCTACATTTTGTGCGGAAAACTATCAATGGGGTGTTTCTTGGTGGGACTAAATACCCGAACCACTTTCCGTATCAAAATTTGGCCTTTGAAAAAGCCATTAAATCATTTCAGTAATTAAAATGGACCTTAACCAAGCCCGAGATAGAATCCGTTTTTTGACCCAGGAGTTGCGTCAGCACGATTACCTGTATTACGTGTTGGCCCAACCAACCATAGGCGATTACGAATACGATATGCTAATGCAAGAGCTAATAGGCATTGAAAAAGCCTTTCCCGAATTGCTTGATACGGATTCGCCCAGCCAGAGGGTAGGAGGGGAAATAACTAGGAAATTTCCGGTGGTACGGCATAAGTTTCCAATGCTTTCGTTAGGAAATACTTACAGTTTTGAGGAACTTATTGACTTTGACAATAGGATTAAAAAAAATTTAATCAGCGACTATCAGTATATTTGCGAGCTTAAGTTTGATGGGGTGGCTCTTGGCATTACTTATCGCAACGGAAGGCTTATCCGTGCCGTTACCCGGGGCGATGGCACCAAGGGTGATGATGTTACTGCAAACGTTAAGACCATAAGGAGCATTCCATTATTGATAAATAATAGTGGTCTTCCATATGAATTTGAAGTTCGAGGTGAGGTTTACCTGCCCCACACAAGTTTCGAGAGGTTGAATTATGATAAACTCAAAGCTAGTGAAGAGCCTTTTGCCAACCCCCGTAATGCCGCAGCCGGAACACTTAAAATGCAAGACTCGAAAATTGTTGCAAAACGAAATCTCGATTGCTTCATTTATGGATTCCTTTCTGATGAGAAATTCTTTAAAAACCACAATGATAGCTTGTTGGCCTTGAAAAACAAGGGTTTCAAAATTTCGGACCAAACTAGAGTATGCAACAATCTAGAGCAGGTTTTTGAATACATTAAATCAATGGAAACCTTGCGACCCAAGTTGCCCTTCGACATTGATGGTGTGGTAATTAAGGTCAACAATTACAAACAACAGGAGGAGCTGGGTTACACTGCAAAGTCACCGAGGTGGGCCATTTCATACAAATTTAGGGCGCAACGGGTTTCCACCACCTTGCTCGGCGTTACATACCAAGTAGGGCGCACCGGAGCCATAACTCCCGTTGCCGAACTCAAGCCCGTGATAGTGTCAGGAACAACCGTTAAACGCGCATCACTCTATAATTTCGATAAAATGCAGGATCTCCACCTTTTTTTCAACGATGAAGTGTTCGTTGAGAAAGGAGGGGACATAATTCCAAAGGTGGTGGAGGTTAACTTTTTGGGTCGGAAACTTGATGCCAAACCGGTTGTTTTTGCAACCCACTGTCCTGAGTGTGGCACGCGTTTGCAAAAGGAAGATGGCGAAGCAATACATTTTTGCCCAAACCACGAAACTTGCCCGCCACAAACCTTGGGCCGCATAGAGCATTTCGTATCTCGCAGGGCCATGGATATAGAAACCTTGGGTCAAGGCAAGTTGGAGGTTTTGATCTCCAGTGGATTGGTCAAGACCATCGCCGATCTTTACGAATTGACAAGGGAAAACCTTATCGGACTTGAAAAGACAATAGTGAACCCCGAAACGGGAGAAAAAAAAATCATTAGCTTTCGCGAAAAAACCGTGCTAAACCTCCTTACCGCCATTGGGAGCTCTCGAAATGTACCATTTGAAAGGGTTTTGTTTGCCCTTGGAGTAAGGCTACTGGGTGAGACAATGGCCAAGAAGCTTGCGAGGCACTTTGGTTCGATGGATGCTCTTTCGAGGGCAAACCAGGAAGAGTTAATTGCAATACACGAGGTGGGCGACAAAATTGCGCAAAGTATCGTAGATTACTTTTCAAGGGATGATAACCGCCAAATTATATGCAGGCTCAAAAAGGCCGGACTCCAGTTTGAAATGGCGGGCCAGAATCTGGAACCGACCGGAAACAAACTGCAAGGAATGGTTTTCGTGGTTTCGGGAACCTTTGACAAGTATCCCAAAAGGGACGACCTCAAAACCCTTATCGAGGCCAACGGAGGTAAGGTTAGCAGTTCCGTTTCGGGCAAAACTAACTACCTGGTGGTCGGCGAAAAGGCAGGCCCCGACAAACTTAAAAAGGCCTCTGAGTTGGGTGTAAAGGTAATCGGTGACGAGGATTTAGAGGAAATGGTACGAATCCATCCCCGGCAGGATTAAATTATCTTCAGATTTTTGGGGGTATTCCTAAAACCCCGGCAGATCCATAGTAACAGTGGGTATTAGCAACAATGCTCCCAGTATGGTCAACAGTAATACAAGTGGCAAAATCCACCTTACCCACTTATGGTATGGAATTCGAGCAACTCCAAGTACCGCAATCAAAACCCCGGATGTTGGTGTAATAAGGTTGGTAAAACCATCGCCAAACTGAAATGCCATTACCGTGGCCTGCCTCGAAATGTCGATCAAATCGCTGAATGGTGCCATAATGGGAATTGTAATTGCCGCTTTGGCCGAACCACTTGGAATTATAATGTTTATGGTAGTTTGGATCAGAAACATTACCTGCACGGAGGCTATTTTTCCAAATTGGCCCAAGGACTTTGATAAACTGTAAAGGATGCTGTCAATAATTCCTCCATCCTCAAGAATTACCACGATACCCGCTGCCAAACCAACAACAATTGCCGCCGAAACAATATCACGAATCCCCTCAACAAACAATTTGGCAATATCGTTGGCCGACTTGTTTATGGCCATTCCTGCAAAAATACCCATTGCCAAGAATAGGGTGGCTATCTCCATAATGTACCAACCGTAACCCATAACCCCAACTATTAGGTAAATTATTGTAAAACCAAGCAGCGACAGGATAAAGTAATGTACCGATTTTTTGAGGGTTATATAACCAAGAACCGCGTATAGGACCGTAAGGATTGGCATTAGTACTAAAGTACTTGATTTTTCTCCAATCTTAATGGAAGTCTCCGGATACAGGTATGCAAAAATTGCCAGAATGAGGGTAACAATTCCATGGGTTATCCAGGCCATTTTTGGGGTATAGTATTCAATAGACTCGGCACCTACCTTATCTCTTTCGCGCCAATATTCATCTTCATTGTAAACCAGCGATTTTCTTGGATTTTTTCTAATTTTGGCAACATACCTCAGCACGAATGAAATACCTAAAATGTTTATCAGTATCCAACAAAAAGTTCTGAATTCAATTCCCGTAAAAAGTGGAATTCCGGCAAGTCCTTGGGCAATTCCCACTGTAAATGGATTGAGCATTGCACCTGCAAAACCAATTGCCGAACCCACGAATACCATTGCAACACCCGTAATGCTGTCGTATCCCATTGAAATTGCCAACGGAACCAATATTATTATAAATGCAATTGTCTCCTCAGCCATACCAAAAACCGCCCCGAAAACGCTAAACAAAAGCATTACCATTGTAATAATTACATTATCGACCCCAACTTTTTTCATTAACTCGTTTTGATCCAGCTTCCTCATGGATTTCAAAAATGCCAGAATACCTACATCAATTGCCTTTGTGGTATTCATAATCCAGAAGGCTCCGCCAATGATCAGGATGAAAACTATTATACCCGATTGCTTTTTGAAACCATTAAACATTGCCGACAAAACTTGCCATGTTTGTGGTTGGCTCTTGAATGCTTCCCTGTAAGGCTCCGGCAAATCGTTCTTGTAGTAAAAATTCAACACTTCCTGTTCTGTACCGTCAACTTCAACCTTTTCCCTTATGAACTTACCAGGTTCGAAAATCCAGGTCATTGCGGCTGCAATAATGATAATTGCGAAAATGATCACATAAGTGTGGGGAACTTTCTTTAGCATAGTATTATTTTTAAAAAAGTTATCTTACAATCTCAAATTTGTCGCCTGGTAGGAAAATATCAACGGTCAATCCCACTCCACCCAGTTTTTCTTTAAAATCTTTCCTTGACTTTTGGGGATTGCGAAAAACTACTACCTGCGAAATCCCAACCACCTCAGCATAGTTTCCCCTGACCAGTATGGCAGTGGATTCGTCGACTCCTATGCCAGGTAAGTCCGGGTATTCCAAAACCGAAGTGATCAATCGGTTGTGCCTGCTGCGCCAAACAAAGTGCTGGTCAATAATGGCGGTGCTGATGAGACCAAGCCCATCGGAAAGAACAATGTTCTCGTTTTCTATTACTCTGTATGTGGGGGTGTATTCTTGGTGCCTTATTTGATCTCCGGTAATCATTTTCTGACTCATCACGGCTGCCCCGGCACTTGTTCCGGCAACCATTGCTCCGTTTTGGTAGGCATCTTTAATAGCCTGGTGTATGGGCGTATTTCGAACAATACGCATAAACCTAGACTGGTCGCCACCACTGATAAAAATCAACGAGGCCTTTCTTAAGGAGTCAACCTTGATGTGGCAAATGGGTTCATCAGCCCGAAAATTAAATCCCGCTATTGCATTTATTCCTTGGTTTACGAATTGTTCCGATGACCAGGTAATTGCTGAATCTGGCTCCTCGCTTGCCATAGGCAATATTACAACGTAACCACCGAATTTTATGCCTGATTCTTCAACCATCCTTTGGGCAAGAATGTCTGGCCTTGGCCCGCCACCTATCACGAACAAGGAGCCAAGAGGTTCATTTTCGGAAACCTTTTGATTTTCTGAAATGCCAGATGCTGCCGCCAGGATTACTGCTATCAGGCTTAAGGCTAGTTTGCTGAGGTAATGCATACACACTGTGGTTGATATTTGGGCGCAATATTAGCCAAAATATCTGAAAAAAAAAAGGCTGCAGAAAAAACTGCAACCATTTTTAGTAGCGGGGACGAGAGTTGAACTCGTGACCTTCGGGTTATGAATCCGACGCTCTAACCACCTGAGCTACCCCGCCGTTTTGAGGGTGCAAAAATAGTAAACAAATTAATACAAAGTAAAAAGTGGGTAGTAAAAAGTTGAACCTTGAAGGTTTAAATTGGCGGGTAGGGTTGTAGATATAGTGTGGTGAAAATAAAAAGCAAGAATAAAATAAGCTGGCACTGCTCAAATTGCCTTGCCTCTGGCTCCTGAACCAAGGTAATTATCCATCCTCCATTCTAAATGCCACAACTCCCCTTAGTCAACATTGTCATGCAAAAAAGAGTTGTTGGACTTAACTTGGGTTTTGTTTTCCAAGTCATCTAATAGGGAATACCTCGACACGTGCGATTCGGAGCTTGGTGGAACTTGAGAAAGGCTTACGTTGCGTCTAAGGTATGCGGGTTGATTCTCGAGGGACCGAAGCCCATCAGGCGTTTTCACCCTAATGCTCAATTCCCTGAGCCTTATTTCCCGT
The DNA here is from genome assembly GCA_964624065.1 of uncultured Bacteroidales bacterium. Classification (GTDB taxonomy): domain Bacteria; phylum Bacteroidota; class Bacteroidia; order Bacteroidales; family UBA7960; genus UBA7960. Next base: position 3,535 of record CAZUWF010000007.1, on the reverse strand, counting down.
TCCCTTTTCATACGATCCAATTCATCCTCGGTTTCGAAGATTTCTTCGGTTAAGGGATTATTGGGCAAAAACTCGGGTGCTCTATTCTTAGGTTCCGGGTTTAAGCGAGACACGGGCATGATTGAATTTTTTAAGTCAAATTCGAAAATAGTTCTCGTGTCTTCCTTCAACGGGGTTGGGTTTTCGATTTTTGGTGAATGCTGAGGTCTTTCAACCCTCCTAAATTCGAAACCATCACCATCGAGGGTTGCAGTTTCGGATTTTGGCCCCTTTTGTGGCTGACCTACCGTACCAACCCTAATGGGTGCATTGTGCTTCTTCTCAGAACAATTTCCCATTGGAAATCCGGTTGCAACCAAAGTCACGTTAATCTTTTTGCCAAGAGAAGCATCTTTTCCAAGTCCCCAAATAACCTCAGCTGTGCCGCCAGATTCGTCTATCAAAAGATCGGTTATTTCGGTAATCTCGTCCATTAATATTTCTTCGGTGCCACTGGTAATGTAAAGCAAAATGTTTTCTGCACCCCGTATGTGGTTATCGTTTAAAAGCGGGCTAGCCAATGCTTCGGACACTGCCTTGTGGGCCCTGCCTTCTCCCTCGGCACTACCACTCCCCATTATTGCAACACCGCTGTTGGTCATTACCGTTCTTACATCGGCGAAGTCCACGTTTATATTACCCGGAATGGTGATAATCTCGGCAATCCCCTTGGCAGCAGTCGTAAGCACGTCGTCTGCCTTTCCGAATGCTTCACTAACCGGAAGGTTGCCAAACAGCTCGCGCAGCCTGTCGTTGCTAATAATTAATAGCGTGTCAACGTGCTCTTGCAATTGATTAATGCCATCTTCGGCCTGTTGCTTTCTTTTTCGTCCTTCGAAGTTAAATGGTATTGTTACAATTCCCACGGTTAGTATTCCTAATTCCTTCGAAATGCTAGCAATAACTGGCGCCGCACCGGTTCCGGTTCCTCCACCCATACCTGCGGTAATGAAAAGCATTTTGGTATTGGTCTGAAGGAGTTTGCGAATCCTTTCTACATCCTCCAAAGCCGATTTTCTTCCAATTTCCGGAAGGTTTCCCGCCCCCCTGCCCTCTGTGAGGTTTACTCCGAGCTGAATTTTGTTAGGAACAGGACTAAGGTCCAAGGCCTGGCTGTCAGTGTTGCAAACTACAAAGTCAACTCCTTCAATTCCTTGCCTGAACATATGGTTTACTGCATTGCTGCCTCCACCGCCAACGCCCAGTACTTTAATGATTGAAGAATTGTTTTTGGGTATATCGAAATCTAACATATCTGGTTTCATTTTTTCAAGATTTAAAATTAGTCCTATTTTGGCTTGAAGTCTTTGGCATTTTCGGGATTTTATTAACAGTTTTGTTACAAAATTGTTAATAAAATAGTGTCATTCTGCTTGGTCTTTATCAAAAAAATTTTCTATCCCCTGGTTAAAAAGCTTTGAAATAAAATTACCTTTTTGACCTGCTTTTTTCTTGGCTCCGGTGTTTCTTTGGTTTAGGTTGGCCACGGAGTTCAATCCTTGTATTACTAGACCAACTCCCGTTGCATGCATTGGGCTTCCAGTTTCGCCTGACAGGGATTTTGCCAGATGCTCGTTGGGGTAGCCGATACGTGTATCCATTCCGGTAATGAATTCTGTGAGTTGAGCCACGTGCTTAAGTTGGCTGCCTCCTCCGGTTAGTACTATCCCGGCAATCAACTTTTTTTCCAACCCCGAGTTTTTTAATTCGTAATAAACGTTTTCAATAATTTCTTCCATTCGTGCCTGAATTATGCTTGCTAGGTTTTTCAGCGATATTTCCTTTGCACTCCTTCCTTTGAGGCCTGGGATGGAAACCACCTCCTCATCACGATTTTCGCTTGCAAGGGCCGAGCCGAACCGTTTTTTTAGTTCCTCGGCTTGCGACCTTATTATGGAACAACCTTCTTTAACATCATCGGTTATCACATTGCCACCCAACGGAATCACGGCGGTATGCCTTATTATGTCATCCTTGAATATGGCTATGTCGGTCGTTCCGCCACCAATGTCAACCAAGGCAACACCTGCTTCTTTTTCCTCGCTGCTCAAAACGGCCTCTGCCGATGCCAATGGCTCAAGGATCATTGATGAAACGTTTAGGCCTGCCTTTGTTACACATTTATCAATGTTTTTGGCGGCCGCTACTTGCCCGGTAATGATGTGAAAATTGGCTTCGAGAGTAACCCCCGACATACCAACAGGGTGCCTGGTCCGCTGGTGGTTGTCAATGAGGTACTCCTGCGGAATTACGTGGATTATTTCTTCTCCAGGGGGCAGTACCAACTTGTGCATATTGGCGTTTAGGGTCGATACATCCTCCTCGCTTATCTCATCCTCGTTGTTATTTCTGGTGTAGCTGCCCTTGTGTTGCAAGCTTCGAATGTGCTGTCCGGCAATACCTACATTGACATAGTTAATGTCAACATCTGCAGCCTCGCTTGCCTGTTGGACAGCTTTTTTTATGGACTCCACGGTGTGTTGAATGTTTTCAACCACACCCCGGTTCACGCCAAGGGATTCGGATCTGCCAAGTCCAAGAATTTCTACCTTTCCGTACTCATTTTTACGGCCAACAATGCAAGCAATTTTTGTTGAACCTATGTCGAGACCTACAATGTAATCGGGATTTGTCATATTTTGATTATTTTGAACAAACAATTTGGTTTTTGTATTGAAGTTTTATTCTGCCGTACTTTTCCCAGCCTGTTTTTGGTATGGCATTTTGGTAGAAAGTTTCAAGTTTCGTGAATTTCTTCTCCATCCTGTCTTTTGATCCGAATTCTACAAGATGAGCACCATTTTTGGGAGTCAGTTCGAACTTGTTTCCAGGGTTTACGTGTATGTAGTCGATAAAAGCATTCCAAAACGGGTTTTGAGAAATGAAGCTGACAAGTTCATAGAGGTCGGCAAGTAACTTTACGTTTGTGCTTAATCCCTTTCCTTTTGACGCCTCCATAACATTTAAACCGGTAGCGTAGCCCGAATAAATGCTTCCACCCGCTATTATCACACGTGCAGTATAATTGTTGCACAGCGGCATTGCCGTACCATCTACATCGATGTAGTAGCCTTGATTATGTGCCGTGAGAACCCTAAAAAGTGGTACGCGCTGGGTTACCTTTACAGTTATGTTCCCATCAATCTTCCTGTAAACGCTTGATTCTTTAACGTATGGATTTTTATCCACAGCTTCCTTTATTTGGTTCAGCACCGAACCTCGCACCGGATTGCCCTCGATTGAGGGTAGGCTCTGCATGATTTCTTTTTTTAGACTTTCTGCATCCACAAACCGGTTCTCGTTGGAGTTTAAAATCAAAACCGAAACTTGCGAGCATAGTTGCTTTTTATTCTTGCTCACAGCGAACCCAAGCAAGGCAAGAACCAAAATCGGAACCAAGATGGCAGCGGCGATATTTAGGAATTTCCTGATCAACTTTGCTTGGATTTTAAAATTTCAATAATTTCAGGCACTGACCTATCAATATCGCCTGCAC
>CAZUWF010000006.1:0-83217 GCA_964624065.1 uncultured Bacteroidales bacterium | reverse complement strand
TTGATTGATCTTATTTATAAAAACTGGCTGATGTATTCGTAATCGGGAGTTAGTTTTCCCTTGTGCAGAATCATTGCCTTTTTCAAAGGTCTGGGTAATATTAGATCATCGAATGAAGCCGAAAAGTCTGCCTTGGATATTGGCTCTACGAAGCCAAATAGAGCCTCGGAAAATGCTTCGGATGAATCTCTCGGAAGCTCGCTGGGCAAAATGTCAACGGCCATTACCAGGATCCCCTCACCCTTGAAACCCATTGTGGGCTGGTTTGTAATCGGATTGAAGACAAACACCGGATCTTCAATAGCGGTTCCTTTATGGGTAAACTCGATGGAACCATTTGGATCGCAGGTAATATCGCCTACCACCAATGTCTTTAACATACCCAATCCGTAAAGGTGCTTCAAAAAGTCCTTGGTGAAAATCCTCGGATATCTTGTATCCCAATACATACAGTTCATCAAAACCGAAGTGTGCGGTATAAATTTTTCAAAATCATTTTCGTATTCCTGCGGATTAGAGTAGTAATCTTGGAGGTCGAACTTGCCACCGTCTTTTCGTTTGGATATATCCTTTTCTTTGAACACAACCTTGTAAATCAGGTTGGATGGAGCTAGTTTGCTTTTCTCTAGTACCAGTAATTCCTCAGGAGTTATTTGGATTGAAGGCAGTAGGTTTGCGATTTCTTGTGCCCCAATTGACACATTACCGTAACCTGTGAAACCTATTGTGAGTGGCAGCAATTCCTTTGGAAGACCATACTTAGATATTTCACGGCCAACTTCGGCAACTTCCTTCTTGGCATCCTCCAAAGAATCGTATTTATAAGATTGCTTGATTTTCAAAAATGGGTTATCAGTATGGCCTAATTCATTTAAACGCTGACCTAAGCTCCAAAGTGAGTTTAACATTCCTGCCAAACCGGCAAATTTCCCGAAAAAGATTAGCCTTCGGTTTTGCTCGTCAACCACACGCTCGTAGTCTATGAGGTTGCAGCCCTTTTGCATCATTGCCTTGAGCATGGGCATGTTGTAAGGCTGCCCCTTAATTACATGGCTGAAAAAAATGTAGGTTTTACCACTCTCGAAAGCCTTTTCAGGGATTTCCTTAACCCCGAATATCACATCGCACGATTTCATGTCATTTTGCACCACCGCCCCGGCCCTGATAAATTCCTCGTCTGAAAAGATTCTTTTTGGTGAAGATTCTACAATGAACTTGATGCCGTGGGCATTTACCAATTTTTCAATATGGGCTGGAACAATGGCAACCCTGCGCTCCATAAGATATTTGTCCTCGTGCCTAAGCCCCACAACGTTACTCATAATAATACAATGTTAATTCCAGAATTTTGGTGGCAAACATACGAAAATTTAATTCAACCATAGGCAAAAAGAAAGAAACTTTTACTAGTTTTTGGTAATTATTTGAAACCGGGTATTTGAGATTTTTATAAACTTGCAAGCAAATTCCAAAAAGCACCCAAATTTTTTTGCTATGGTGGTTTTTGTCTTTATTTACCTGGTTGCAACATTAGTTATCGGAATCCTTGCCTCGCGATTGGTAAAAAACAGCGAGGATTACCTATTGGCTGGCCGAAGGCTTCCACTCCACATTGCCACAGCCACCTTGTTTGCAACTTGGTTTGGCTCCGAAACTATTTTGGGTGCATCATCAGAGTTTGTAGAAGGGGGGCTTATTGCAATTATCCGCGACCCATTTGGTGCGGCATTGTGCCTCATGCTTGTTGGTTTGGTTTATGCAAGGCTCCTGTACAGAATGAGGCTATTGACAATTGGTGATTTTTTTAGTCGGCGTTACGGAAACTTTACCGAACTTATTGCCGCTATTTGCTTAATTGCAACCTCCCTTGGGTGGATAGCCGCACAATTCGTGGCCTTCGGAATTATAGCCAACTCACTCACAGGAGTTGGGATCACCAATGGAATAATAATTGGTTGCCTACTGGTTACTTCATATACCTTTATAGGAGGTATGTGGTCGGTTTCAATCACCGATTTTATGCAATTGATTTTCATTGTTTTGGGCTTGGTTGCTGCTTGCATCGAAATATTTGGAATAGTAAGCTTTGTTGAATTGGTTGCAAACGCTCCGGAGGGATTTTTTCGCTTTTGGCCAGGAGGGGGAATAGTAAACCACCTCGACTATTTTGCTGCCTGGATAACGATCGGGTTTGGCTCAATTGCCGGTCAGGATGTATTCCAAAGGGTAATGGCTGCCAAATCGGAAAAGGTAGCGGTTAGGGCTTCGTTGATATCTGCGATAATGTACCTGACGGTTGCAATGTTGCCCTTGCTTTTGGTCTTGGCGGCACGAACCCTTGATCCCTCGCTAATCGACGATACCATTGACAATCAAATGATAATACCAGGCCTGATTGGAAAATTTGCCTCCCCTTTGGTCCAAGTGCTCCTGTTTGGTGCATTACTTTCGGCAATACTTAGCACTGCAAGCTCTGCCCTTCTGGCACCAAGTGCAATTTTCGGAGAAAACATTGTTCGTCCCAGATTGAAAAATATGACCGACAGGCAGTTTTTGCTCATTTCCAGGCTTTCGGTACTTTTGGTTGCTGCCATTGCCACCGGAATGGCCTTGAGGCGGGGAAATATTTACGAGCTCGTTGGGGAGGCTGCATCAGTGGGGTTGGTGTCCTTGTTCGTGCCATTAACGGCAGGCATTTTTTGGAAAAAGGCCAATAGCATGGGTGCAACAATTTCTATTTTTGCAGGTTTTTGGACCTGGATTGTTGCCTCGCTCCTCAATCCTTCTATAGAGCCCATTCTTTATGGGCTAGGTGCAAGTGTTTTTGGAATGATTTTAGGCTCAAATATTTTAAAAGGGAAAGGTGGATAACCAGCACTGAACAAAATACCATATTTGCTAATAATAATTTCTCAAGAATTCCCCGCAGTTTTCTTCAATTCGTTTGTGTAATTCTTCGTTTGTAGATTTTTCGAATTTTTTACCAGTTATTGTTTCAAAAAGTTCGATGTACCGATTCGAGACCTGGGCAACGAAATCTTCGGACATTGATGGTATTGCCTGTCCTTCCTTGCCTGAAAAGTTATTGGCCATCAACCATTCGCGAACAAACTCTTTGGAAAGCTGCCTTTGGGGTAACCTTTTTTCTAATAGTTCGGGATAGGTGTCGGCATAGAAATATCGGGATGAGTCGGGGGTGTGTATTTCATCGATCAGATAAATTTTTCCGTTCCGCTTGCCAAACTCGTACTTTGTGTCAACCAATATTAACCCCATTTCCCCGGCTTTTCTTGTTCCCCATTCAAAGAGGCGTAGTGCAAAACTTTCCAACTGCTCGTAATCCTCGGGGGAGGTCAAACCTGATGATATTATTTCATTTCTGGAAATATCTGCATCATGACCCTGGGCAGCCTTAGTAGTAGGGGTAATAATCGGGTTTGGAAACTTTTGGTTTTCAATCAACCCTTCGGGCATTTCAACACCACAGATCATTCTCTTGCCTTGCCTGTACTCCCGCCACGAATGTCCCGCAAGGTATCCTCTAACAACCATTTCAACTTTGAAAGGCTCACAATTTAGGCCTGCCGTAACCATAGGATCAGGAGTGGCTATCTTCCAGTTTTGAACGATGTGGGATGTTTGGTCAAGGAAGGCCGACGCCATTTGATTTAGGACTTGACCCTTGTATGGAATACCTTGTGGCAACACCACGTCGAATGCTGATATTCGATCCGTTGCAACCATCAACAGCATTTCTACATTGATTGTATAAACGTCGCGCACCTTGCCCCGGTAATAGGAGGTTTGGCCATTGAATGTAAAATTGGTGGTTGTCAGTGCTTTCATTCTTGGCAACTGAAAATTAAAAAGTTTTAGAAGTTTGTTGAGTTCAAATGGTTTGTAAGGCTAGAGATTAATGATAAATGGGTTTTTTTCAAGCGGCCATTACCAAAATAAATCATTTGTCAATTAGAACCGGGCATTTCCTACAAGGCCTTTTTTCATTCATCAGCACCACTTCTCATTCTCAATTTCTTTCCATCATTCATAACTAATCACTTTTCACCATTTCACCAGGCTTGGTGTGCATGGTTTCTACTCCTCACTTCTGCTTTTCCTGGCCTTGTCGTATGCGTTGATGATGCTAGTAACCAGCGGATGCCGCACCACATCCTTTTCGTTAAGGAAAATGAATTCTATGCCCTTTATACCATGCAAAAGACGAGTGGCTGTTATTAGCCCGGAAACTTGGGTAGTTGGAAGGTCAATTTGTGTTATGTCGCCGGTTATTATGAACTTGGCAGACCTTCCCATACGAGTAAGGAACATTTTTAACTGGTTTTCGGTTGCGTTTTGCGCTTCGTCGAGGATTGCAAAGGCATTATCAAGAGTTCTTCCCCTCATGAATGCAAGAGGGGCAATTTCAATGGTGCCATCTTCCATATAAGCCGAAAGTTTCTGGTGTGGTATCATATCTTGTAAGGCATCGTAAAGGGGCCTTAGGTACGGGTCAAGCTTCTCCTTAAGGTCTCCCGGCAAGAAACCGAGGTTCTCTCCTGCTTCCACTGCCGGGCGGGCAAGAATAATCCGTTTTACCTCCTTATTCTTTAAAGCCTTCACAGCAAGGGCCACTGCCGTGTAGGTCTTTCCTGTACCGGCAGGTCCAATTGCAAAAAGCATGTCGTGGCTTTTGAAACTACTCACCATACGCTTTTGGTTTGGCGTGCGGGCCTTTATTATCATTCCGTTTTTGCCGTGCAGGATAATGTCTCCGTTCTCGCCTTCTAGGTTTGTATTCGAAATCGCCCCATCTTTGTGGGCTACAATCTCAAGGATATTTTCTTCGGTGAGCTTCCCGAAACGATCGTAATAAGCAATCATACGATCTAATTTTTCTTGAAAATATTCTAGTTCTTTGTCGTCGCCCACAATCTTTAACTCCTCCCCCCTTAGAATTAGTCCGACTTTGCTAAAAATATTGCGTAGCAACTGAAACTTTTCTTCTCTCAACCCGAATATATCGGGTGGATGTATTCCTCCAAGGTTAATAGTTTTCTCCCCCATACAAGGCCAAAATTTGTTTTATTAGGTTTAAAAAGGTAAAGCAAAATTATTTTGCAAAATAACAATTTTTGAAGGAAATATTCTGCAATTGTTGAAAAGATGTTTGAAGTTATATCTCATACCGCCAGTTCTGCCTTGGGGTGCTCTCTTTTGTTATAACCAGGCACATATTTACATTTCATATTATTTAAATTATCCAGCCAAGTGCAGAGAGGAGTTGCCTTAGGTATTTATTCCCAAAAAGCTATCGACTCATTTGTTGGTTGATGAGGTAAAAAGGAAAAATGGTTACCCGCTAAAAAAGGTTTGAGGGAGCTTTCTGGTTTTATTCAAGAGGTTCAATGGGTCGGCGTTGGGCTTTTTCTGGAGGTTTTCTTCCTGGCGTAGGAGCTTATAATATTTCGTTGAAATTGCAAGCTTGTCGACCTTTTTGGTTACTGGTTTTGCCAGAATAACACTACCTGCAACCGTGCACTAAAAAGGTTCCTACTGTGGATTGCGAGTTGAAGTGTACTAGTATAAGTTTGCTGCGTTTTTTCAGAAGTTTATTTACTGACGCATGGCTTTTTAAACTAAAATAAAAGCAATTTGGTGCGTTGAACTCAAAAGAATTTGGCGATAGAATAGCCTCAGCCTCTGTGAAAAAACCGATGAACCCTTGCAGACCGAACGCCTAGGGTACTTTTTGAGCGAAATGTTAAACTTCAAATCCTTTATGTAACTAAAAAAGAGAATCAAAATGTGTTGTTTGGAAAGGGACTCGATGTGTTGTTTGGAAAGGGACTCGCCAACAAAATAGCAAAAAATATATGCTGTAGAATCAACTGTTGCATCCAAATTGACATTGTGATCAGCGCAGGATTCATCCTTTTCTCAAGGCTGAAAAATTACTTTGTCACACAATCAAACTAATATTTAGCCAAAAATGGGCATAGGTTGACCCATAGCCAAAAAAAAATCGTAAATTTGTCTTTTAAAATTCTACCTAAGATGGAAGACATAAACCCTACAAAAAAAACCTCGATGGCAAAGGTATCATTCAAATATGGAATTTTATTGGGATTAGCCCTAATTTTCGCCAGTGTCTTCTTTCAGTTCATTGTTCCAGACCAAGGGAGGGCCAACTTGCTGGTTTCGATATTGATAATGCTTTTGGGCATTTTTATTGCAAGCCAGTCGTGGCGTGATTCATTTAATGGAGGCTATCTTTCCTATAGCCAGGCCCTGGGGTTTGGCACCCTAACTTTCTTCTTTGCATCTCTTGTTTTGGGTCTCTTCATATTTGTTTTGTACCAGTTTATTTATCCGCAGGGTCTTGAAAATGCAATCGCTGAGGCCGAGAAGGGAATTTTAGAAGCTAACCCCAACATTTCAGATGAAGAATTGGATATGGCTTTGGCATTTTCCAAAATTTTCATTAACCCTATTGCAATGGGAATTCTTTCAACCCTATTTTACACGTTTATAGGCTTTTTAGGTTCTTTAATAACTTCGGCCATAGTTAAGAAGGACATACCTTACGAAGTTTGAAAATTTAACAAGTTTTGGAAACTTTCTCTTCAAAGTTATTGCAAGCGGCCGTTGAAGAATTTTCGCGCTTACCGGGCATTGGTCGGAAAACCGCTCTCAGGTTGGTTTTGCACCTTCTTAAGGATAATAGTGAAAGTGTTACAAGGTTCGCTCAGAGCATCAAGAAATTGCACGATGAGGTTGTTTATTGCAACACCTGCCACAACATTTCTGACCTCTCCACCTGCGAAATTTGTCGCTCCCCCCGACGAAACCAGGCTTTGGTTTGCGTGGTTGAAGACCTCAGAGACGTTATTGCAATAGAAAATACCGGTCAGTATAGCGGGGTTTACCACGTTTTGGGGGGGATAATTTCGCCTATGGATGGGATCGGCCCCGACGATATTAACATTTCATCATTGGTTGAAAGAGTTAAAGCCAACAAGGGTGAAATTTCGGAAATAATTCTGGCCTTGCGGTCAACCATGGAGGGCGACACAACAAACTTTTTCATTTACAAAAAACTCAGCCAGACAAATGTTAAGATTTCGGTTATCGCACGTGGTATTGCCATTGGCGACGAAATTGAATATGCAGACGAGGTTACACTTGGTCGGTCCATTCTCAACAGGCTGCCATACGATTCCATAATTCACAGGTAAATAATGGACCTCTCGGTTATCATCGTAAACTACAACGTAAAGTATTTTCTCGACCAGTGCTTGCTGTCGGTATTCAGGGCCGGTGAGTCATTGGATATGGAGGTTTTCGTGGTTGACAACAACTCTGTTGATGGTTCTAACGATATGGTTTGCGAAAAATATCCTGAAGTAAAACTTATTGCCAACACAGAAAACGTTGGTTTTAGCAGGGCAAACAACCAGGCCATTAGACAATCATCTGGCAAGTACGTTTTGCTCCTAAATCCCGACACAGTGCTTGAAGATGACACGCTCACTAAGGTTGTGGAGTTTATGAACCAAAATACAGGGGCAGGTGGGCTGGGAGTAAAAATGATTGACGGGAAAGGCAGTTTTTTGGCCGAATCCAAAAGGAGCCTACCCACACCTGCTGTGGCTTTTTACAAGGTTTTCGGGCTTGCTGCGTTGTTTCCCAAGAGCAAGATCTTCGGAAGGTACCACTTGGGTTTTCTTGATAACTGCCAGATTCACGAGGTTGAGGTTCTCTCGGGCGCATTTATGCTTCTGCGAAAAGAAACTTTGAAAAAAACCGGCCTCCTCGACGAAGATTTCTTCATGTATGGTGAAGACATTGACCTTTCCTATCGAATAATCAAAGCCGGATTCAAGAATTACTATTTTCCGCATGCTCGCATAATACACTACAAGGGAGAAAGTACCAAGAAAAACAGCGTGAACTACGTTTTGGTTTTTTACAATGCAATGTTGATTTTTGCAAGGAAACACTTCACCAGCTCCAATGCCAAGGTTTTTTCCATCTTGATTAAATTTGCCGTGTATTTGCGTGCCGGGGCGGCAATACTCAACAGATTGTTTAGGGCAATATTGAAACCTTTGCTAGATTTCTTGCTCATTTTTATTGGGTATTACCTAATAAAACTGCTCTGGGAAACCCACCTTTTTCATGGTACCCCATATCCCGACATATACTTGTCATTGGTTGTTCCAGGATATATTGTTACATGGTTACTTGCGGTTTACCTTAGCGGTGGATATGATCAACCAAATAAAATTTGGCGGGTGGTAAGAGGGGTTTTGGCTGGCACATTGGCAATTTTGGTAGTTTATGCCCTCCTACCGGCCAACCTTCGTTTTTCTAGGGCATTGATTTTGATGAGCTCTTCCTGGGCCATGGTGGCACTATTAATAAACCGCGGCTTTTTTGCTTTTTTGGAGAAAGGAAAGAACAGTGCCGATGGCCTAAGCCCCGAGAGAATTGCCATAATTGGCAGCAAACACGAATCTACCAGGATAATGAATATGATTTTGGCGATGGATTCGGAGAGGGAGGTTAAAATAGTTTCACTTGAAAAAGAATCGGGCGAAAAGATAGTTGGAACCATCTTGCAGATCAACGAAATTATTGAAGTACACAAGATTACGGAAATTATTTTTTGTGCAGCAAGCCTAAGTTCCCAAAGGATAATTGACCTGATGTCTGAGCTGAAAAACCGACGCCTGAACTTCAAAATTGCCCCACCCGAAAGCTTGTACATAGTGGGGAGCAACAGTATAGATGACTTCGGTAACATGTTTGCGGTTAGTGTGAACGCAATTGACAAGCCATACAGCAAACGAAAGAAAAGGCTTTTCGACTTGGCGGCTTCGGTTATGGTTGCTGCGTCTCTTCCGGTTACCCTATTTGTGGTTAAAAGTCCGCTTGGACTGTTTCGAAACCTATTTTTTATTACTCTTGGCACCAAAAGCTGGGTGGGCTACCAAAACCAAGAAATTGGAGCCAAGCTGCCATACCTAAAGCCAAGTGTGCTTTTCCCTTCAGATGCCATAAAGTCAAAAACCCTCGACCAAAAAACCATCCAATCGCTCAATAACCTATACGCAAGGGATTATAAAATCGAAAACGATTTCAACATACTTATTGCCGGGTGGAGAAATTTGGGTAGAAAATGAGGCTAGGATTAAATTATTCGAGGATGTGAGGTTGATCAAGGGATTGAAGAACGAGAACCGAAGTGTGATCCATCCTTACCTTTTCTTGATAAATTAAACAGTGATAATTAGGTGGTATTTTATGGCGTGAAAATAATACAATCGCATCGAACGAGCTAAACAAAACTATTAATAATCTCTACAAGAAACCCGGCGCCCCATATGCCCAATTAGTACTATATGGTGGCGCTTTGCCCTTTTCTAATACGATTACGCACTTTACAAATGGTAAAACCGGCGAAAACAGCACCTAAAAATTACCAATGAAAAGTATGATTTTTGCCCCTTGATACATTCTTAATCCTCACCGAAAATACCTTTTCAGAAAAATGGGGTTCGATAGTTATTTTCAAAATTTGGCCTTTAGGTTATGAACTATCAAAATCCATTTAATTATATTCTATCCTAGGGTTTGAACCTATCTGCGATTCCGGGGTTAGATATTCCAAAGATTTAATTGTATGAAAAATTGGTCAGAAATAAATCACAGGCTGTTGCCCATTGTTGACAATATTCAAATTGCCCAAGGTACCTACTTGCTTTCTTTCGAAAGGGATTTTGATTTTTTGGCGGGCCAGGTTGTTGCTTTGGGTGTAAATACTACAGCAGGGCCACGCCTATACAGCATTGCAAGCGGCGAGAATGACGAAGTAGTGGACATTCTTTACACTGAGAAATCGGGCGGCCTGCTCACTCCTATGCTATCCAAACTAGAACCCGGTGACAAGGTTTTGGTTTCAGAACCTTTCGGTACATTCACTGAGGTGAGCCATAATGCTGTTTATATTTGCGCCGGAACCGGCATAGCCCCATTTGTGGCAAAAATCAAATCGCTCAAAGGTTTTAACCCTACCCTAATTCACGGCGCGAGTTTTCCCGAGTACTTTTATTTCAAAGGTTACCTAGAGTTAACTTTGGGAAGGAATTACATACAATGTTGCTCTCGTTATCCTAGCGATGATCATTATCAGGGTAGAGTAACGCAATTTGTAAGCGAATGGAAGAATTTGGATATTTCCAAACGGTATTACCTTTGCGGAAGTGCCGAAATGGTTGTTGACACCCGCGACGAGCTTATTGCCCGTGGGATCCCTTTCGGTAATATAAGTGCTGAGATTTACTTCTAACCCATACCAGGCAAATTGGGCCCCTCCTTAAGGTTGCCAATTATCAATTATGAGACGAAAACCACTTTTTGGATTAACCCTCGCGGAGCTAACCATTTTGGTTCAAGCCGAAGGAATTCCCAAATACACAGCAAAACAAATTGCAGATTGGCTTTACAAAAAGGATATCACTTCAATTGATGGTATGACAAACCTCTCATTGAAAATACGCGATATTCTGTCAGGAAATTATGATTTTGGGGTTTCGCCACCGAGTATGGTTTCAGAATCGGCCGACGGAACAAAGAAATATCTCTTTACAAGCCAAAACCAGAAATTTGTGGAAGCCGCATACATTCCCGAAGGTGATAGGGCAACTCTTTGCGTTTCTAGCCAGGTTGGTTGCAAGATGGGATGCCTTTTCTGCATGACAGGCAAGCAGGGATTCCAGGGAAACCTTTCGGCCGGAGAAATAGTAAACCAATTGCGTAGCATACCCGAGCGGCATAGCATTACCAACATTGTTTACATGGGTATGGGCGAGCCTATGGACAACCTGGAAAATGTTTTGACCTCACTTGAAATTTTGACATCGGATTGGGGAATGGCAATGAGCCCGCGGCGAATTACCGTTTCTACAATTGGGATAATTCCTCACCTGCACCAATTCCTCGAGCTAAGCGAATGCAACCTCGCGGTAAGCCTTCATACCCCATTCGACAATGAGAGACGCTCGCTAATGCCCATCCAAAACGTTTATTCTATCGAGGAAGTGGTTAGGGAGATAAGGAAGTTCGACTTCTCCGGCCAACGTAGAATTTCATTTGAATACATAATGTTCGATAATTTCAACGACACCCCGAGGCACGTAAACGGTATGGTCAAACTCTTGAGCAATCTTCAATGCAGGGTAAATCTAATTCGTTTTCATCAAATACCCGGAAGCCCGCTCAAAGGCTCGCCAAACGAAAGAATATTGACCTTCCGCGATTCACTAACTTCAAAAGGAGTGTACACAACGATAAGAGCCTCGAGAGGCGAAGACATCCAAGCCGCGTGTGGCTTGCTTTCGACAAAGGAACTGACCAAAAGAAAAATTGACAATTAATAACCCCTAGTGTCCAAGGCCGGAAGAGCGAAGATCAACCGAGTTCGGTTTGTTTCCTCATGCCTGCTTCCGATTGAAATATATTTTTATTCCCTTTCATTATTTGTGACCGACCCATCATCTGTAAATCTACCAAACATTAACCTCCTGTTTTATTTTCCTTTCAATACCTATAAAGCCCTATCCATCAACAAAAAAAACCACCCCATTTCGGAGGTGGATTTTTTTTAGAGCAGGTTAAAAGGGTTATGCTGTTGTGTATCCAGCCTTTCCTTTTTTTGAAAGTAATTCGCGCACTACCGCTTGGGCAGCAGCCAGACGTGCTATTGGCACCCTGTATGGCGAGCAACTAACGTAGTCCATTCCGACTCTGTGGCAAAACTCCACCGAAGATGGTTCACCACCGTGTTCGCCACAAATTCCTATCTTAAGACCTGGACGACCTTTGCGGCCTCGTTCCACCGCTAACTCAACAAGTTGTCCAACACCTTCTTGGTCAAGCACCTGAAATGGGTCGTGCTTCAACAACCCCTTTTCAATGTAAATTGGAAGGAACCGACCAGCATCGTCGCGCGAATACCCGTAAGTCATTTGGGTTAGGTCGTTGGTTCCAAAGGAGAAGAATTCGGCACTCTCGGCAATTTTATCGGCAATCAGGGTTGCCCTAGGAATTTCTATCATGGTACCTACCAAGTAATCAACCCTAACCCCATTTTCTTCAATAACTTTCTCTGCCGTTGTGCGAACTATTTCCTCCTGAAGTTTCATTTCCTCGAAGGTTCCGGTTAGCGGAATCATAATTTCGGGAATGGCGTTGACACCTTTTTTCTTAAGTTCAACCGCCGCTTCAATAATTGCTTTAGCCTGCATTTCGGAAATTTCAGGGTAGGTGTTACCTAAGCGGCATCCACGATGACCAAGCATTGGGTTGAATTCGTGAAGTGAGTCAACCTTAGCCTTAACTTCCTCAGGGGTTATCCCCATTTCTATCGCCATTTCTGCTTGATTGCCTGGCTCGTGTGGCAAAAACTCGTGCAATGGTGGATCGAGAAGCCTAACTGTAACGGGTAGATTTTGCATAGCTTCAAAGATTCCCTCGAAGTCCTCCCTTTGTATAGGCAGGAGCTTCTCAAGGGCCTTACGGCGGCCGGCCTCATCATCGGCTAAAATCATTTCGCGCATTGCTTTAATCCTCTCCCCTTCAAAGAACATATGCTCAGTGCGGCACAAACCAATACCCTTGGCACCAAAATCGCGGGCAACTTTGGCATCCTTGGGTGTATCGGCATTCGTCCTGACATACATGCGGGTATATTTTTCAGCCAAGGCCATCAAATCACCAAAATCACCACTCATTTCAGGATCAACGGTTTTGACCTTTCCTTGGATAACCTCGCCGGTGGTCCCGTTAAGGGAGATGAAATCGCCTTCGTTGAAAATAACCCCATCTACAGTCATGGTGCGGTTTTTGTAATTGATATTGCAACTACCAGCACCCGAAACACAGCACTTGCCCATACCACGGGCAACTACGGCGGCGTGGGAGGTCATGCCCCCGCGTGCGGTCAAGATACCTTTTGCAGCGTCCATACCAGCCAAGTCTTCGGGCGATGTTTCAACGCGTACCAAAATAACGCTCTTTCCTTGAGCTGCCCAAGCAGCGGCATCGTCGGCAAAGAAAACAATCCGGCCAGTAGCCGCACCTGGCGAAGCCGGCAAACCTTTTGCCAGAACCTTGGCCTTGGCTAGTTCAATCTTATCAAAAACCGGGTGAAGCAACTCATCAAGTTTGTTTGGCTCAACCCTCATAATTGCTTCCTCCTCCGAAATGCTACCTTCACGCATCTTATCCATTGCAATTTTTACCATTGCAGGTCCCGTGCGCTTTCCGTTACGAGTTTGGAGCATCCAAAGCTTGCCTTCTTGAATTGTAAATTCAAGGTCTTGCATATCGCCGTAATGATTTTCGAGATTTTGCTGCTGCTCGAAAAGTTGCCTGTAAAGATCGGGGAAGAGTTCTTCAAGTGATGGGAAATTGGCTCGACGGTCTTCCTCTGTAACCCCTTGTAACTTTGCCCAACGCAAGGAGCCTTCCTTAGTAATCTCCTGGGGCGTGCGAATACCTGCCACCACGTCTTCGCCTTGGGCGTTGACAAGGTACTCACCATTGAAAAGGTTTTCGCCCGTAGCTGCATCGCGAGTAAAGGCAACACCGGTTGCAGAGGTATTTCCCATATTTCCAAATACCATAGCCTGAACGTTAACGGCGGTTCCCCATTCGGCAGGAATGTTGTGCATACGGCGGTAGTAGGTTGCCCTAGGGTTGTTCCATGATTCGAAAACAGCCATTACCGAGCCCCAAAGCTGCTCCCATGGATCTTCCGGAAAGTCCTTGCCTGTAACCTCTTTTACCGCCTTCTTGAATCGCTTAACCAATTCTTTAAGATCGTTTGTTGTAAGTTCTTGGTCGGTTTTAACTCCCTTCTCTTCTTTGAGGTGTTCCATAATTTCATCGAAGGGATCGTGGTCTTCCTTGGTTTTGGGTTTCATATCCATTACCACATCGCCATACATCTGCACAAACCTGCGGTAAGAGTCCCACACGAACCTTTCGTTGCCCGATTTTTTTGACAAACCTTCAAGGGTTTGCTCGTTGAGTCCAAGATTCAAAACCGTATCCATCATACCAGGCATTGATGCCCTGGCTCCCGAACGTACCGACATTAAAAGGGGGTTGTCTTTGTTGCCAAATCCAGCTCCCATTTCTTTTTCGACCCTACGCATGTTTTCCTCTACCTCGGCCTTAATGGTATCAATCACAAATTGACGACCCTTGGCATTGTAAAGCGTGCAAACCTCTGTTGTTATGGTAAATCCCGGAGGAACGGGTGTACCTATATTAACCATTTCGGCAAGATTGGCTCCCTTACCCCCAAGTAAATTGCGCATTGTTGAGTCACCATCGGCCCTTTCGCCACCAAAGAAGTAAACTTTCTTGTTTTTCATTATGGCATCAATCAATTCTGCCCCGTTCATTTTTTTCTCCATTTTAAATTAATTTTGATTTATATCCCTACTGTTGAATTTACATACCGACACTATTGATTTTAGGTTATAGCTGCCTTTTTTGCGGCGCAAAAATACAATTTTTTTTCGAGTCTTATCAGGGACTTTTGCAATTTTTGAAATTGTTAACCCCAATTTATTTTTTTATTTCTATCCCACCCTTTGATGAGGTCACGGAATTATTAGGTCATTTTTTTGAATTTTTAACTCATTTAATCCCAGCCTTGTGGCGGCCACCAAAACAAAGTATTAACTTTGGTGCAAAATTGACAGATTTTAAAATTTTTGAATAATGAAACACAGAGGTAAGGTGGTCAGAACTGCACTTCAAGCCATAATTATTCTTTTGTTCGTATCAGGTTCGGCCTTTGGTCAGTTTGACCGCGCCCAACTTGACAAACTCAATCGCTTTTTGCAAATACTCAATGCTGCCTACATTGAAGAGGTTGACCACAAAAAGGTGGTGGAGGACGCAATAAAAGGAATACTTAAGGATTTAGATCCGCATAGTACGTACCTTTCGGGTGAGGAATTGCGCCGAGCAAACGAGCCTTTGGAGGGTAGTTTTGACGGAATAGGGATACAGTTTCAAATTATCAACGATACCATCCTTGTAAATGGCCTTGTGCTTGGCGGCCCGTCTGAAAAGGTTGGAGTGCTTCCCGGCGACAAGATTGTAAGGATAAGTGACGAGATTTCGTTTGGAAGCCAGGTTAACAACCAGTTTGTTTTAGATCGGTTGCGCGGCAAAAGAGGAACCAATGTAAAAATTGGAATCGTTAGGCGAAATGTTAGGGACATACTTTTTTTTACGATTACTCGAGATCGGATCCCCATATACTCGATTGATGCCTCCTTTATGGTTTCCCCAGAAATAGGGTACCTAAAGTTAAGTCGGTTTTCGCGCACCACTATGGAAGAGTTCTTCAAGGCAATTGATGACCTCAAGGCCAAGGGGATGAAAAGCCTAGTTTTAGACTTGAATTACAACTCGGGAGGCTTTTTAAACGTCGCTATGGACCTTGGTGATCAATTTCTAAGCCAGGATAAATTGATTGTTTACACCGAGGGCCGTTCGGTACCTTCGCAAAGAAGGTCAAGCTCAGGCTTGGGGGTTTTTCAAAAGGGAAAATTAGTTGTTCTCGTTAACGAGGGTAGCGCCTCTGCAAGCGAAATTTTGGCTGGTGCCATTCAAGATTGGGATAGGGGTTTAATTGTTGGACGGCGTACATTTGGCAAGGGTTTGGTGCAGCAGCAGTACAATTTGCCAGATGGATCTCAGGTTAGGCTCACCACTTCGGAGTACCACACTCCAACAGGAAGAGCCATACAAAGATCCTACCAAGATGGTAACATAAAATACCGGGAGGACCTGCAAAACCGGTTCGAAAGGGGCGAACTATTCAGCCAAGACAGCGTCCACCTGCCCGACTCACTTAAGTTTTTCACCAAAATAAATAACCGACTCGTGTTTGGTGGTGGCGGGATAATGCCCGATTTTTTCGTGTCAATGGACACAACAAGGATATCTGATTTTCACGCACGTCTTAACAGATCCGGCACCATCAACAACTTTTCGGTTGAAAAAACAAATCAAAGAAGGGATGAATTGAACCGCAAGTTCAAGGATGTGGATAGTTTTATCAGAGGCTTTGAGGTGGGAGACCAAATGGTAAATGAACTTGTGGCTTACGCCAAAGAGAAAGAAATTACTGAAGATGACTGGAAAAATGGGCTGGATGTAAATTTTCTTAAACTCCAACTTAAGGGTTTGATAGCCAGAAATTTATTTGACTTCGGTGCTTACATCAAGGTAATGGCACCCACCGACAATGCCCTACAAAAGGCCATTGAACTACTCCAGGATAGTACTTTTGACAAGATGAACATAATCTATTAGCTTAAATTGGAAAGTAAAAAGTTGAATATCGAAAACCCTTACCTGATAACTCTTCACTAATCATCATCTTCCATGAAACCTTTAACCACCCTTTCGTTAGCATTATTCTTGGCATCCACAATGGCCCAGAATATTAAGTTGCCCGAACCCCTAACCTCTGGCGGTAAGCCATTGATGGAGGCTTTAAGGGAGCGTAAAACCAGCCGGGCATTCTCAAAAAAGGACCTTGACCCCCAAACCCTTTCCAATCTTTTGTGGGCGAGCTACGGTTATAACCGGCTGGAAGAGAAAAGGCGTACTGCTCCAACAAGTAGAAATTTGCAGGAGATTGATGTTTTCGTTTCGCTTGAATCGGGCTTGTACCTATACGATTCTGCCGAGAACCAATTGATTTTTGTTTTGGGTGAAGATATCCGAGGTGCAACTGGTACACAGCAGTTTGTTTCTCAAGCACCCATAAATTTTATTTTCGTGGCAAACCAAAATAAAGTTACCCAACCTCACAACGAAAGGCAGTTAAAGGCATCGCACACCAATGTGGGTTACATTTCCCAAAACGTTTACCTTTTTTGCGCCTCCGAAAACCTTGCAACCGTGGCAAGGGCTTCTTTCAACGCCCAAGCCTTGAGTAAGGCAATGGGGCTTGGTGAAGATATGGTTATCTTACTTTGCCAAACAGTGGGCTACCACCCCGAATAAGATTGTATTGATAAAAGTGGTTGTGAAAAGGGCGGTTTACTCAATCACAACCTACTTGAAGCTCAGAATATTATCCAATTCTGTGAAGTTACAGAATACCGGGATCCCGGTTGCCTTGAGTCGCTCGTCGGATTGGTGGCCTCTAGAAACCAAAACTGCGTCAACCCCTATTTCGCTGGCCACCTCGGCATCGTGAATTGTGTCGCCAATCAAAATGGCTTCTGATGGGTCGATTCCGTTTTTTAAAATTAGTTCCTTGGCAATTTTAACCTTGGAGTGGGCGTAATTATCGCTTATGCCACATACCCTGTCAAAAAATTGCTCTATTCCCCTTTCTTTAACAGATGTTAGCAATAAATTCTGTTCCATGGCCGAAAGAATGAATTGCCTGAATCCGAGAATCCTGTACCTTGACAATACCCTGTAGGCATCATCGAAGAGGTTGGATTTCCACATTGTTGCCTTGTAATGAAGCATAAACTCTTCTGCGGGTATTTCGAAAGGCTCTTTCGAGTAATCAAATCCTGCCAATTGGTAGTAATCCTTAACCGGAAATGTGAAAATTTGCCTGTATCGATCCTTGGTCAACAATGGAATGCCTCTTCTATCCAACAGAACGTTAATTCCTTCGATGCAAGTATCAATATCATCTAACAGTGTACCATTCCAGTCCCACAAAATAACTTTCTTTTTATTTACCATTGTGCGATAAAAAAAAGGCCCGTACAGTCTTGCAGGGGCCTTCTTTTTGATTAATGAATACTAGCTTGCAGGTTGGGTTTTAACTTCTTCTCCTTCGGTCTTGCTCTTGCAGCATTCTTTTTCAGCTTTCCCGCAACATTCTTTCTGAGATTTGCATTCTCCAGATTTCTCCGAATCACTACATTTCTTTTGGCATTCGGTTTTTTCAACCACCTCAGAGCTAACCTCTTTGGTACTTGAAGAACCGCAAGCAGTAAAGAAAACAAAGCCAACGATGGTCAAAATTGCAAATAACTTTTTCATAATTAAATTAGGTTTATTAGGGTAAAAAAGCGAGGCAAATGTATTAAAATAATCGAACTAATTAAAACAATTTGAAGTAATTTCACTACCTCCCTATTGTTTTCACCACTCGTTGATTATTTTTTGATGAATGAAAGTTTTTTTAGCTCATTTTCAAGCTCCAATAACTTGTATCCAGACTCTTCGCACATTGAAAGAAACAGGTTAAATAGTTCTAGGCTCTTGGTGAGGTGTGCCATAACCTCAGCTTCAGCTTCGCTTCCGGATTTGAGCATCATACGAGCAACCTTAACCAGGGCAAAATCGAACATCCAGGACAAGAGTTGTTCAAAACCTTCCTTCCTGAAATAGATTGTCCCGTCGTGAGTATTTTTTCCAATAAAGCGACCTACATCCTTGAACGCGAGCATGCGCTGCAATTGAAAGGATTTTACCGACAAAAGGTCTTTTCTCCGAGTGTTTGCATCGAGTTTTGCAAAGGAAGTTTTAACATCAACATCTTCGAACAAGAATACTTGTTCATCAACCTGATTTAAAGTATCTAACAATAAAATATCGTGAGATATGTCTGCGCTGCCTTTGCCAGTTTTTGTAAGCACCCTTTCGAGGGGAAGATGCAATTGTAGTCGTTCGGCGAAAAAATCCTTTCCATGTTTCTCAGACAACAAACCATTTAAGGCCTTCTTGGCATGGTACCCGATGGCAATAATTAGGTTTTGACGCAAGGAGCCACCGTTTGCCAGGAACTCCTTCGACCTCCATAGTTTAGTCTTATAGGCAGTTGATGGTTGTTCGAAACCAAGTTCCCTTTTCAGTGTATAGCAATATTTTAATGATTCGATGTTTTCAGAAAATTCCTTGGTGGCAATCCTGGCATCTGCATCTAACGCAAACTGCGACTTGACCTCTGACACAAAAATATTGTAATTTGAAACAAGCAGGTCCACTGCTGTGTTATTTTCACAGTTTTCAACTCCCTTTTGCAAGCAATCAATAAGGGGGTTTATGGCCATTGAGGTGAAAAGTGATTCAAATGCCACGTACAGCTTGTCGAATTCTAGCTCCAACAATTCCTTTTCGAGGCTTACCACTCCCCTGCCCATTAGCTTATGGTTGAGCCTTTGGTAAAGGCCGCCGGTATCTTGAAGTTCCCTAAATTGCCAGAAAATGCGGTACTCGAAGCCTTTGAGCGCCCATTTCAATCCATTTTGGTACAAATCCCGACCTTCTCTTATATACTCCAATCCCGATTGGTGCTCCTTGAAAGAGTAATAATAATTACCTCCTGAGTTTAAGGCAAGAGCTTCGGCAAGCTTTAGGTTTCGGGTAATGCCATCACTGCACATTTTTGGTGCCGAAACCTCGAAATGCCCAGAAACCGACTTGTATTGATTGTTGTACAATACAATTGCACGGTCGCCGTGGCTGCTGTTGCAAAATGCCATCACGTTTTGATCGAGGTTTCCGTCATCGGCAGCAAAATCGAAAAAGTTGAAGTTTTCTACTTCGCTAAACAGGTATCTCTTTTTGAGTAGCGGAAATATTTCCCTTTGATGCTTTTCTACCAACCACTGCTGTGGTTCTTCGTTGTAGTAAGCCCTTTGGTATTCCATACCATATTTTTCGGCAAATCCTTCAATTTGCCCATGGGCAAACATTGGCAAGCCTGGAAGCGTGGACATCAAAACGCAAATTCCGAAATACTTGTCTCCGGTACCAAATTGCCTTATGGCGGTTTCCTCATCCGGATTGCTCATAAAATTGACGTACCGTTTTAAAATTTCCGGATCAAACTCCAGGGTATTGGTTATAAGGTCGCGAAACTTTTCGTTCTCCTCGTTGTTGAGCATATGCATGAATGCCGAGTTGTAAACCCTGTGCATTCCCAAAGTACGTACGAAATAACCCTCCATAAACCAAAATGCCTCGGCCAACAAAAGAGTTTCTGGAAGTTCACGGTTCATTCTGTCAACCACCTCACGCCAAAACTCTACAGGAAAAAGCTCATCGAATTGTGCCTGGCTCATTGCACAATCTGCCCTGGATGGGATATCGCCTCCGGTTCCAGGACGCGGATACCATAATCTTGCAAAATGCTTCTTGGCAAGAGTCATTGCCGCATCAAACCTGATAATGGAAAACCTGCGGGCCACCTCAAAAATCTTTTGGATTACAGCTTCCCTTACCTCACGCTTGAGCATGTCAAGTTGGGCTGTATCGTTCCAGGGCATATTGGTGCCATCATTGCCATGGTAAATGTACCTTAAATCATTGTTTTTCTTGTCAATCCTTTGGAAAACCACCGCAGCATCAGATTTGCTAAAGTACCCATTTTCAATCCGTATTTCAACATCGGGATGGGTTGACAAGTTTTGGCCTGTAAATTGATAAGCCGGGAATGGGGGTACCCTTGACTGAATGAAGTAGTCTGGATTTTCTAAAACCCACCTTGAGAATATGCCGGTATGGTTTGGCACCATATCGCTGGCGAGCCTTATGCCCCTATTTCTTGCCCGAGCATCCAGGTTTCTGAAAGCCTCTTCTCCTCCTATGTCAGCCGCTACTTGATAATCGTACAGGGAGTAAGCCGAAGATACAGCATCAATGTTTCCCATCAAGTGTTTTATCCTTTTGGAGGCTTCGCTTCGCTCCCAAAGCCCAATAAGCCACAAACCGGTGAAATTCCAACTTGCAAGCTGGTCCAATTCCTCGTCGGGTATTTGGTCCAACCTCTTAATTTCCCTGCCATATTTTTTAGAAAGTTGGTCTAGCCATACATAGGTGTTTTTTGCCATTAAAACCACCCTTGGCATCCAGTGGGTATCTGGCGTAAAGGCTTGGTGCTCCTCATAATCGCGGTAAGACTCCGAAATGAATTCGTAGCCTGACTTACCCAAAAATGAAGTTTCGTTTTCATTGGCTCGCTGACCTGAATAGAATGGGACAAAGGTTGGAGTGCCCCCTCCGGCACCAATACCAACCCCGGAACCTTCATTGCCCATCATTATGTAATCCTCCTTGAGCAAATCCCTTGCCCTCAGTATTTTGATGGTAACAGACTCTGGCAAAAATTTTTTCCAACTGCTTAGTACCAACTCCAGCTGGGACTGAATATCATTTGGGAACCTCTGCATGGGGATTTTTAGCAATGATATTAAATCGAGGTAATCGGGCCCAAATTTTGGTTCGTCCTTGAAAAAGTTTTGCAACTCAATGAAAAATTCATCAACCAACTTTTGGTTTTGGAGATACTTTAAATCAAATAGATCACGAAACTTTGCCGTGGCTGGGTTCAAATTTGCCAGTAACACCATTAGTAATTCTTCTAAAGCCACAAGTTGGTGCTCGCGCTTGTTTGTTGAGCTCCAAAGCCAATCGGTGGATTTTTGCCTGCCCAAGTATACGGGCTTGGGCGGGAATTTCTCCACAAAATCAACTAAAAGACTGCTAAATCTCTGGTCCGTCAATCGTTCCACCAAAAAATTCCTTGCCTTATTGAAAACATTGGGATTAATATCCGCCTCATATACACGGAGCAATAGGTGAAAAACCTCGTCAAGCAGGCCGGCAGCATTTAATTCACCAGGATAAACATGGTTTTCGGGGTCTCTGTGCTTGTTCATTTTGTACGAGAGCTCCCTAACTGCCTGAAAGTTGGCAAAAATAATTCGCCCATCGGAGGAGAAAAAGCTCTCGTGTATTTCCATCTGGCGCCTTACTCGCCCAGCTATGTGAAACTCGAAAACGTCGTTGTTTATGATTTTATTCCTTGTTCCCATAATTGTATGAGTTTAAATTCCAAACCTACAGGTAAGCCTTGAAGACCCTATAATGGCAAATAAGTTTACCATGAACAAAAATAGCATTTTTAATCAAAGGAAAACCTTTGGTTAAACATAAAATTCACAAAATAACAGACTAATCTCCTTCGGGAATTGTGTAGTAGTTAATTGCTCCCAAATCAAAACTCGATGTGCGGTTTGTGCCCTCCAAATCAAGTGGTACCAAAAGGGCAAATTCAGGCTTGCCCGCACCAACGGCCGGCGAGCCCTTTCCAAGCCTGAAATCTTGGATGATGGTTTTATGAAACTTTGGATCGGCATTTCTCAAAACCCCTATGAAATTGGGCCCGCTGGTTGAACCCTTGGTTCTAATTATGCAATGATCGAAAAGGAAGTTTGTATATGAGCTTCCTGGCTTTAGGTCGAAGCCAACTTCCTCTTCATAATTTCCGTAGATTATGGAATTGCCAAAAAGAACGTTGCCAATTTGGTTATGATAAACTATTTCCGGCCCTCCAACCACTTGCTGGTACTTAAAATGATTGGTAAAAATGACTGAAGGTGTTCTCCTTTGGATTGAGTTTGGCGACGAGAAGTAGTTTGCAAAAGTGCAATGCAAAAAGGTAGCATTGGCTCCTGGTCCGATGTAAGCAGAGTAATCGCCGCAATTGCCAATAATTGTATTGTTGCACAACAAGTTACTTTCAATTACCATTATTCCGACCGATGACATATTCTTAATAATGGTATTTCGAAGGTTAAAACTGGAGCCGGAATTTTCTCCATTGGTTCCGATATGTAGCCCCACGGTACCATTTTTGATTATCGCGTGATTAATCTCGTGCCCGTAACTTTGGGGCGAAAAGAAAATCCTTCCCCATTGGCCCCCCCTGTTCTGGTACTCCTTTTCAAGCCTATCCCCCTGAAAAATTACCTGATGCCCGAGGGTTCCGTTAACTTTTAGGGTTGAATTATCCAAAAAGTATATGCTGGTCCTGTTATGAAGGTGAACCTTGGTGTTGGGTTCGACTTGAAGGGTTACCCCCGAGGTTGCCACTACGGTGCTGTAAACTACTACAGGCTTGTCAGATGTCCAGGTGGTATTTTGGGTTAGCAGGTGAAATCTTGGTTCGTCAATCGGGTAATTTGCGGTTAGAAAAATTGCATCTTGTCCCCAAGCAGCCATTTTTAGATCTTGAACCTTGTTGTTGGTAATGAAGACCAAACTGTCCATTACAATCAATGGCAAATTGTCACCTGAGGGGTTTAGGGTAACTTGGGCAAAGATGAATATACTGTCTTTGGGAGCAATTTCCACATCGTGGTGGATAAACCCTGGAATTCCGTTTACATTGACCTTGAAGGGTGAACTTGCCCCTGAACCGATCTTAATTGTACTAATTTTAATCCTTTTGTTGTGATTGTTTCGAACGGTAAATGAGCGCGTGGCCGAACCAACAGTGGTAAAAACGGTATCGAACAAAAGTGTATCAACCGAAAAGGTAAGCGCCACATCACCAATATTGTCAGTGCTTTCGTCCCTACAAGAAAAAAGGAATACCGAAAAATAAAGTATGGTCGAAAGACCGCATATGTAGCTGACTATCCTCATTTACAAATCGTATTTTGATTTCAAACGAAAAAAAAACAAAGTTATTTAATGGTTCCCGAAAATTGGACAATTATAGATTAAAAAGGTTTTTGTCGCCACTTCCAAGTATTAAGATAAAAATAGAATCAATCGGTATTTGAAAGGAAAAAAAGCATACCTTTGCATCCTAAAAATTTGAAAATATGTCAAAAAACGAAAAAGACCTGAAGGCAGGAAAGAGCATAATTGCCGTTGAGGAGGCTTTGAGCCGTTCGGAGCAATTCATTGAAAAAAACCAGAAGCCAATTCTTATAGCCGTTGGAATAGTTCTTCTGATTGTTGCTTTATTCATAGGCTTCACTCGCTTTTATGTTCCGGGAAGAGAAAAATCTGCGCGGGCGGAGATGTTTATGGCCGAGAATTATTTTGAAAAAGACAGCCTCAATTTGGCCCTTAATGGCGATGGCCTCCACCTTGGATTCCTTGACATCATTTCTGATTTTAAATTCACCAAATCGGCCAACCTTGCAAGGTACTATGCAGGTATTAGCCACTTGCAACTGGGCGAGTATGAAGATGCGATCAAGCACCTCACCAAATTCAAGAAACGCGATCAAATGCTCGGGGCAATGGCCTACGGTGCTATTGGCGATGCATACGTTGAGCTTGAGGACTTTTCCAAAGCATTGGAGTTTTATGCCAAGGCCTACGATTTCAAGCCCAACGAGTTTACCACCCCTATTTTCCTTTTCAAGGCTGGAATGGTCAACGAACTCAACGGCAATTTAAAGGAAGCACTTGCGCTCTACCAAAGAATTAAGGACGGTTACGAAAACTCCAACGAGGGGCGAAACATCGATAGGTACATTGCCCGTGTTTCTGCACAGTTGTAGATAATAATAGGCTTAGCAAAAAAATCCAAGGCCAAAAGGGCGTTTCAAACCTTTTTTGGCCTTGGTTGTTTTAAGATCAATAAATTAAGTGTCAAACACCACTTCTATTAACTTAAAATCTCTCGGCAATGGTTGAAAAAAACAAAAATCTTTCTGACCACGACATTAGCAGTATGGGTTCAGCCACCGGGCTAAGAGTTGGAATAGTGGTCGCGGAGTGGAACCCTGAAATTACCAACTCATTGCTAGCGGGTGCAAAACAAGATTTGCTGAATATGGGAGTTTTGGAGCAGGACATAAGCACCATATATGTTCCTGGAAGTTTTGAATTGCCCCAAGGGGCCTTACTCCTGCTGAAAAACAAAAAATTAGATGCTGTAATTTGTTTGGGTTGCGTAATCCAAGGCGAAACCAGGCATTTCGAATTTATTTGTCAGGCAGTAAGTCAAGGTATAACCAATCTGGCACTATATGAAAGAAAACCGGTGATCTTTGGAGTCCTGACAACTGATACCATACAACAGGCCATTGAGAGATCTGGCGGGAAACACGGAAACAAAGGTCGCGAAGCAGCCGTATCTGCTGTAAAAATGGCCTTGCTTAGAAAAAGCCTAAAACTTGAAGGTAGGAATAACTGTGAAGAAAAATGATTCACGAGAAACTGAGAATTGTTTTTATGGGAACTCCGGTTCTTGCAAGTTACTGTTTGTCAACCCTAATTGACAACGGTCACGAAGTAGTTGGGGTTGTGACCGCACCCGACAAGCCAGCAGGGCGAGGACAATCACTCCGTGAGTCGGAGGTGAAGAAATGCGCAATCTCAAAAAACATTCCGGTTTTTCAACCCACCAATCTTAAAGATCCTGATTTCATTCAATCAATCCAGTTACTTAGGCCCGATGTTCAGGTTGTTGTAGCATTCAGGATGTTGCCAGAATCGGTTTGGAAAATACCCGCCAAGGGTACAATCAATATCCATGGTTCGCTCCTGCCCAATTACCGGGGAGCCGCACCAATAAACTGGGCAATAATAAATGGCGAAAGGGAAACCGGGGTTACTACCTTTTTCATTGACCATAAAATTGACTCGGGAGATGTTATCTTTCAAAAGACAATTGCAATTGACGATAACGAAACCGCAGGTACGCTACATGACAAGGTTATGATAGAGGGTGCATTAATTATCTTAAAAACCTTGAGCGCGATCTCTCAGGGTACCCAAAAGTCCACCAATCAATCAGACATCAAAATTAGCGGCGAAGAATTGAAAACTGCCCCGAAAATATTTTCGGAAACCTGCAAAATCGATTGGAATCAAGATTGCGCCAAAATTGAAGCCCTCGTGCGTGGTTTAAGTCCCATTCCCGGAGCCTTTACAATTGTAAATTCAAAGGGATCCAACAAGGTGCTTAAAATTTTTGAAGCCGAAGCAAATCCTTCTAGTCACCATCATCAAATTGGGTGCTTCGTTTTGGTTGAAGGGACTGGCTTTGGCTTTGCCACCAAGGATGGTTTTTTGATTCCCAAAATTGTTCAACTTGAAGGGAAAAAAAAAATGACAATCGAAGAATTGTTAAGGGGCACAAAAATTTCGTGATTAACTCTATTAGGTCTCCCGTAAATGCCTAACTCATTTGTTTTAGGCTTTTTATTGCTACTTATTAACATTTTTTGTCTTTTATAAACAAAATCTTGCATTTTTAGGGAAAATACTTGACAAAACCATATAAAATCTTATATTTGCACAACTTTTGATTAAAAAGAGTCCTTTTAACCCCTGTGTCAAACTAAAACAAAAAAAAAATGAACAAAGCAGAACTAATTGATGCAATTGCAGCAGGAGCAGGTTTAACCAAGGCCGATTCAAAAAGAGCATTGGATGCAACTATCGGAGCCATCTCTGGTGCCCTTAAAAAGGGTGACAGGGTTAGTTTGGTTGGTTTTGGTTCTTTCTACGTAGCAAAAAGAAATGCACGTACCGGCCGCAACCCACAAACCGGCAAGGAAATTAAAATCGCTGCCAAAAAAGTGGCCAAGTTCAAGGCTGGAGCAGGTCTAGCGGTTTAGTTTTTACCCATCAAATATAGAAAAGCTCCGTTTTCGGGGCTTTTTTTTTAATCAATCCAAATTGTTTTTTACTGGTTCATTTTCACCTAACCACCAATAAGAATGGCAAAGAAAACCATAAGCGATTACAATCCCAATTTGACTAGCCTGAGGACCAACAATATTTTCGGGCTCCCATATACTCCCTCTAAATCTAGGCTGGTATTCATTCCTGTACCATGGGATGTTACCGTATCAAATTTTTCAGGAACATCAGAAGGCCCTCAAAGGATTTTTGAATCTTCTTTTCAAATAGACCTTTTTGATGCTTTCGCAACTGACGAATGGAAAAGGGGTATGGCAATGGAAAAAATAGATCCCAAAATTGTGGCCAGAAACAAGCGCTTCAGGAAAAGATCAACCGAGTACATCAAGTTTATTGAAAGTGGTGGACAGCTAGAAGAAGACAAAAGACTTCAAAAGACCTTGGAAGAGATCAACGTGGCTTGCGAGGAACTATGCCAGCTTATTGAACTGAAGTCTCATATGCATTTAGAGCAAAAGAGGATACCGGTGGTAATTGGTGGTGACCATAGTGTTTCCTACGGATTGATTAGGGCCCTATCCAAAAGACAAGCCGGGTTTGGAATATTGCAGATCGATGCGCATGCCGATTTGCGCGAGAATTACCAAGGATTTACCTTTTCTCATGCATCCGCAATGTTCAATGCCAAAAAGCTTAGGGGGGTAAAAAAAATAGTTCAAGTGGGCATAAGAGAGCTTTGCTACGACGAATTTAACATGATCAAGAAATCGCAGAAAAGCATTACCACTTTTTTTGATAGGGATGTTCAAAAAAGAATGATAGAAGGTGAGCCGTGGGCCAAAATTTGCAACGATATTATTGATGAATTGCCCGATACGGTCTATATTTCAATGGATGTTGATGGGCTTCAACCTTCGCTTGCCCCCACCACAGGCACGCCACTTCCAGGTGGTCTGTTTTTCAACCAAGTACTATACCTTTTCGAAACGTTGATAAAAAGAGGCAAAACTATAATTGGAGCCGATTTGGTAGAAACCGGACCTGGAAACCTAGATGGAATTATTTCCAGCAGGCTCCTTTTTAATATGGCCGGCATAATTCTGAAAAGCAACCCGGAATAACCAATTTTGGATAACCCGCCATACCTTATCCGACGCCCAGTTACCATTGTGTCGTAGGAAAGGTTTTACGAACTGAATTAGGTTTCATAAAGCCGTGCCAGGTGCATTCCTGTGGCGACAGAAAAATTTCTCCATTGCAAAAATATTGTGCCTTGCCAAGGTCGTGCAAGGTTTTTGGGATTCAATTTATTTACCTTACTGAAAATTGCCATTGATTTGAAACCCGCCCCTAATGTTGTGCTTGGAACCTATAGTTGACCCATCATCAATAGGTATAACCGATATGAAAATACCGCGGTCCAATGCCTCGGCTTATAATAGCAATAAGGCTATTGGACCATTGCAACAAGCCCACATCCAATGGGTTACAGACCAGGAAGACTACCCATTAAAAAACAACCGTCCTTTTCTTTATGACGGAGCTTGAAGTACCTAACCACGAGGCTATGAGCCATACCAATGGGCCATACGGGTTCCAAAGAGGGATTTTAACAAAAGTTGCAACATTTCGGTTTCAGCCATCATTTTCCACTCCCAACTTTCGGAAAAAATTGATAATCGGCATTGATATTACTAAGGCTTGCTGACCTTGCATGGGATGCAACTAAGTTTACATATCCGAAGAAAAGTAAAAATGGTCCTTACCTTTTTATCCAAAAGTTTTAATAGTCACGTTTATAAACCGAACTTTCGTTTTTTTTAATTTTGCATCCAGTTTCTTTTCTTTTAAGTAAAAAAACCATTTGAATTATGGGAAAAGGAGATTTAAAAACCCGCAGAGGGAAGATTGCGAGGGGGACTTATGGCAAAACTAGGTCAAAAAAAATAGCGAAAAGCCTTGTTCCTAACGAAAAATCCCCTTTGAAACAAAAAAAGAAAGCCAAGAAATAATTCTTGGTGGAACAAAATAAAGGAGGCTGGCATAAACCAGCCTCCTTTTTAATAGCAACGGCCTTGGCTTTACTGCTTCATAACCTTTTGTGTGAACACCTCGTTGTTTTTTCCTACTAATTTGACCAAATAAACTCCTGCAGGCAGGTGGCCAGTTTGAACTTCCATCGATGCTGCTCCTTGGTTGGAAACTCTCAAAACTACTTGGCCAGTAATTGTGGTAATTGACACTTCTTTAAGTTCGGTTGTCCCTTCCAATGTTATTTTAGATCCAAATGGATTGGGATAAATCTTGAAATGATTAGGCAATAAGTCTGGCACATTGGTTTCTAGGAGCACTCCCAAGAAAACGTTATTATTTGTAACTACAATTGATCCGGTAATAACAGGGAAATGCAAGTATTTAACCTCGTAAGGGTACGATCCAGGAATTAGGTTCACGTTTGCTTGCCCGGTATTGTTTGTTAGCAGAGTGTGTCCTCCAATTTTGATCTCGGCCCTATTCAATGGCCCTCCTGAAGTGGCAACTTGGAAGGTTACGGTGTAAAGTGGGTTAAGGTTAACACCAATCACCATATTTTGCCCAGCAATGGTTACCTCGCCCGTAGCGGTCTGATATCCATTTCTCGTAACACTGTAGGTGAACGTACCGTTTGGCAATGATATTGTTGCAATTCCCTGATTGTTTGAAGTAAGCGATGTGTTGTTAACTAATATTGTTGCTCCATTAATTGGGGTTTGGCCTGTTCTGACGTTAAATTGCAAGGAGTAAAGTTTGTTTAAAACCACCGGAAACTGCAACCCTGCCACGACGTTTATTGGGCCTGATGCAGGCAAGAAGCCTTCCTTGGTAACCCGGAATTGCCTTTCTCCTGCCTGAAGACCCTGCAAAACAGCCAAGCCATTTTCATTCGTCAACACCTCCTTATTATCGACCTTTACGAGTGCTCCAGCTACTGGACCATCTGGTCCCGTTACGGAAAAAGTAACATCATGGAATGGTCCGTGGCATGACACCACGGCAGACCAACCGGGCGTTGTCCTGGCTATGTCACTAATGAAGTGAAATGTTAGCGGACCGGTGGTGGCAGTAAATGGCCCAGGAATTGTTGTACCACAAAACCTTCCTAACAATGGAGAGCTGGTGTTGGGCCCATCATATACAAGCAACCTGTCATAATTGCAATTCCAATGAGATTCGATGTTGAAAGTTAAAAACTCTACCCTAATGTTTGAGTTTGCAATCCCTGGGTTGAATGTGTAAACAAAACTTTCGTTAATTTGGTAGTTCGCACTTGGTCCGCCAGAATCAAAAAATGTTGCATTGCAGGTTGTAGAGGAGCCATTGGCCATAAATACGGCCCCTTGTGAGGCAAGGAGTACGGAGTTTGAGGTTGACTCCTCACCCACTCCGGACTGGTTTACGCCTGCGATGGTGTAAGTGTAATTACCCATTATCGGCACGGTGTTGTCTAAAAACTGAACAGCACTGGCAGGAACGTTAAAGACAGTATTGCCGGGCTTTCTTGTAATTACGTAGTGTGTCAGGGAGGTTGGATTATAAAACGCATTATGCTGACCGTGGGTAGGTGCTGTCCAGGTAAGTAAACCATCATTGCCAACTGCTGTTAAAAGAAGGTTACCGACTTTTCCGGGCTTATCATGACCAACAAAACCCTTAACTTCTACCTTGGGGCCCTCTCCATTTGAGTTTACTCCCCGCACAACATAGGTGTAAAATCCTGATGAGGTAATGTTTTGATCTACAAAATTTGCAGGAGCACCAATTTGGGTGGGGGTTAAGGAATGAATCAAAACCTGATCCCTATATATGTTTACCGAGCTTAGTTGGGTTAGCGGAGAACCCGAAAAAGATAAGGAAGGATTTGTCCAGCTCAGGTTGGCCGATAACTGCCCGTTGGCGGCAGGCTGAAGTGCGAGGTTTGTTACTGCAGCCGGGGCAGCTGGGTTGGTGGCATCAAGTATCGGATCATAGCCATTGATAGCCATTACGCCCGTATTGGTTGGATCCAACCAGGGGCGTAAACCATTATCCATCGAAACTCCAAACCTTCCATACCAGTCGGCAAGGGTGTTTCCGCACGCGGCATAACCACCGTGCAATTGACCAATTATCCTTCCATTGGAGTCAAAAATTGGTGACCCACTAGATCCCCCTTCTGTTGTGGTACCCCCGTCCCATGTAATTCTCCAATGCGAGGTTCCAGAATTTGTGGCACCAAGGTAACTTGCACGTGTAACTCCGGAATTTGAATAGCTGAACTTTTTGATATCACCGGCGGGGTGATGCACTCCCGTAATTAAGCCTGGGATAGCATCGCTCAAGTCGCGATTCCATCCAGAAAAATAAGCGTTAAAGTCAAGAGGAACAGGGTTGTTGAATTCAAGAAGCCAAACATCTGAGGTGGAGTGCCTTGCCCTTGTAACTGCACCGCTGATTGTATGTACAACCGGTGGAGCTGTGGGTGGGTTGGCACAGGTGGGGCTTTGCCAGTTGAATACAAAAACTAATGTACCCTCGGTGGCAAAACAATGATTGGCGCTCAGGAAATAAGGTTTAGCGTCATTTTGTGTGTTGTTTATCAATGCACCAGAGCACCAATCGGCACCATTTCTCAAAATCTTGGCAACCGACCTAATCTGCTTGCCCCAGCCTTCGGCTGCCGGACATGCAACGTTCATATTGCAAGCACCTGATTGTCCGAAACCTTTTTCTGTCAGTTCGCCCATACCCCTGTAACCGTGGGTTACTCTGAAAAGGTTGAAATAGCCCGAAAAATCGACATTAGATGGCTCAAGGTATTCTATAATAATGGATTCACCAAGAATTGGCGCAGTTGCAAAATACCCATCCTGCTGGTTGTTGTAACTTGTAAAAGCACCCTGAATATTTTTTCCGCAAGGTGTGTAAATAAAAAGCTTGGAGCCTTGAGGTATCCGAAAATCATCAAAAGCAAGGTTTATTGAAATGGCTCCCGGGCATTCAATTCCCAACCGCCACAGTTTGGAGCCATCCTCCAGCCTTACCCACTGTCCCGAATTACCAAGGTTTAGATTAACTAAATGATTATGGCCGAAACGCCATGGCTGGCCGGGTTGGCCGTCGCGGACCGCGTCTTCGGCCCTGAGGGCTTCGATGTCGAACCATGGCATTGATTCGAAATCAACATCTGCAACAATTTTCAACTTTTCAAGCTCTAACCCTATGGGTGTGCCACCCTGATTAACTTGGGCGGGCAATTTAGATATTACAATCAAAAAAGAAAGCAACACCAGGGTAACTAAACGAGACGGTAAATTTTTGTTCATAAATAATGGCTTTGATTAAAAAATAGTTTGACAAATATTTGGTAAAAGTAAAAAAAAATCAATAAAAAAAAAACCGCCCCAGAATTGGATCGGTTTTTTTATTTGAATCTTAATTGAAATTACTATTGCTTGACCATTTTATGAATAACCGTTTTGTTTTTTTTGTCAACCAATTTTACAATGTAAATACCTACAGGCAGCCAACCAGTTTGAATCTCCATTTGGTTTGACCCTTGGTTTTTCTTTTCAATTACCTCCTGGCCAGAGGAGGTAGAAATTGTTACCAACCTTACATCAGAAGTACCAGTGAAATTAATCTTTGAAGTGAATGGGTTTGGAAACAGAACGACGTTTTGCATTGCTGGTTCTCCAGTGCTAGTTTCGACCAATACCGATAAAAAGATATTATCATCCACCACATTTAGTGACCCTGATACTGGTGGAAATTCAAGATACCTAACCGAATAATTGTAGTTGCCTGGTATTAGAGATATGCTGCATCTACCAAAATTATTGGTATGCAGCGTATGGCCGGCAATTTTTATCTCGGCACGGTGAAGCGGCCCGCCAGAAGTTGCCACTTGGAACGTAATCAGGTAGAGGGGTTGGAGATTAACCCTCACCTCAACATTCTGGCCGGCTATTAACAGCTGTCCTGAGGCTTGCTGGAATCCAGTTTTTGAAACCATATACGAGTATGTACCTCCAACTAGATTTGTGAATGCTAAACCGTTGCTGTTGGTAACCCAAGAGGAATTATTTATGACAATTGTTGCACCTTCAACCGGGTTTTCGTTAGATCTGACTACAAATGTCGCCTTGTATAATTTTGATAGGACAACAGAAACAGGGGTGTTTTCAGCGACAACAAAAGTGCCACTTGCCGCCAAGAACCCTTCCTTGATTACGGTGTAAATTGATGTACCTGCTTGAAGCCCTTGCAAAATAGCAATGCCAGTAGAATTGGTCGTCACTTCCGTACTACCAACTTTAACCATTGCTCCCTCCACCGGCCCTGATGGTCCTTGGATCGTGAAGGTGACATCATGGAATGGACCGTGACAAGAAACGTGTGCCGACCAACCAGGCTTGGCAATAGTACCATCACTGGTGAAATGGAAGGTAAGAGGACCATTTGTAGAAGTTAAAATTCCGGGGATGGTGGTACCACAAAAGCGACCTAGTAGTGTTGCTTGGGCACCCGACCCGTCGTAAACCAGCAATCTATCGTAATTGCAAGTAGAGTGACTCTCCACGTCAAGAGTATGGAACTGGACTCTTACTTTGGCGCCAGGGATCGTGGGGTTAAAAGTGAGCATTAGGTTTTCATTATGCGAATAGGCCCCTGACGGCCCGCCTGAGTCGTAAAACAGAGAATTGCAGGTAGTTATGGATCCAGTATGCATGTTAACAATCGTTGCGAGCTTGGCTGTTGAAAATGCCCAAACACTGCAACCTGTTGCACTGCCTGAGCTGTTTTTAGGCACCACCTTCCAAAGGTAATTTGAAAAATCTTGCAGAATAAAATTGAAGCTATTTTGAGTTACCGTAGCTGTTGCGGTTTCTGGCAAGGAGCCAACTCCTATGAAAACATCATATTCAGTTGCCCCAGGCACTCTATTCCATTGTAGATTAACCGGACTTGTGGCAACCACGTGGCCAATAGCTGGGCTGGGATTGGAGGCGCAGCTTGGCGGTACACTTAAATCAATGCAGAAAAAATCTGCTGACCAGCCAGACCTAACAATCGAAGCGTCTGAAGTAAAAGCAAATGTTATTGCACCTTGCGCATTGGTGGCCATTATCATCCCAGGCGTAGCTGTGCCCATAAACGGACTTCCCGGAAATTGTGGTGATGAAGTATTAGCACCATTATAAATGAACAACTTGTCATAATTATTTTCGGTATTGAATGATGTAAAATTAAACCACAAACTTGCCTGTGGGTGCGTTGGAGTGAAAGTCATGGTTCGGTTCTCATTGTTCGCATAATTTCCCGTAGCCCCCCCACTATCATAAAAGCGCCCAGTGCAGGCCGTTACTTGACCATTTTGAATATTGAAAACAGGTACAAAACCCACTATTATTGATAGATTCTTGTTGGCATAATATTGCCCCGACCGAAGGTCAAGATTAACCACCGTACTGGTTTCTAGCGGAGTGCTTGCAGCAGCAGTAACGGAGAAGGCGGCTTGCGACGATTGACCCGCAGTAAGTGAAGGTATGTTGATTGTAGCTAACCCATTTATGGTCAAAAACGGTGACAGGGTTGTTAGTAATGCCCCAACGTTTTTGGCAGGAGAGTTTCCCGTGTTGTAAATCTGAATCACTGCATTTGCAGTTTCTCCAGGATCCAAAACACCGGGAGTAGCGTGGTTGTTATCATTGATGGATATGGACCCAATTGATAAAACAGGGGCTTGAGCCGTAATTCTAATTTTTGAATTCCAAACCTTATCGCCATTCGTGATTGAAAGGATAAAATTTGCCTTATGCTGGTCCGGTACATTATTGGCCAAAGTAAACGAAAAAGCACCATTTACGTTTACAGTATTTCCATTGGGTCCAGGAAGAATGTTTCCAAACGAAACAGGCCCAGCATTCGAGGCTGTAAAGAAACTATCATTTCCCGAAAGGGTTGCAATGAGGTTTGTTCCAAGGGCGGTACCAACATTTTTTAATGTTAAGTTTATAGCAAAACTCTCACCATAATCGGCAAGTCCGTTATTGTTACCTGTTTGGTCGTTTATAGTGTAATTGTCAAGCACAATGAATGGACCCTCCAAGGTTGCAGCTGGAAGTTCCGCAATGTAAGGAATATGCTGTGGTTTCGTAACTACTACCATAACATTGCCTCCCTCCAAAATAGGTTGAATTGGCACCTCAACCTCACCTGTTGACCCCACTAGGGCGGCTCCGTGCAAAACGCCATTTTTTGAAATACCAACATATGAGCCAGGAAGGGCATTAACCGTGT
Organism: uncultured Bacteroidales bacterium; assembly: GCA_964624065.1. GTDB lineage: Bacteria > Bacteroidota > Bacteroidia > Bacteroidales > UBA7960 > UBA7960. The sequence continues at coordinate 48,432 of CAZUWF010000006.1, read as the reverse complement.
AAGTGTTAAGGCCAATTGGAACTATCGGCAAATGAGAAACTTGGTTCGCCAAACCTTCCCTTAGGTATATGTAGGTGGATGGATCGCCAAAGATGTGGTAGGCTTGCCAATAGTAAAGTGGACTAGAATGACGAGGATATCCTTGGATATTGGCTTCAGTAACCGCCAGATTACCAACAAAATTGAGGGCACCAACGGCAAGGTAATCAGAAATAAAAGGTGCATCGTAGGCACCAAGGGTAGTTTGGGAAACCGTAGGAACATATCCATCATTTGTGCCTACAATTGGAAATGCACCAACGGCCCAGTAAAAATCTTCGAACCAATATGTGTTTGGAACAGATCCAATGTATGCTACTGCTCCCTTGTTTTGGGCTCTAACCCAAGCCTCGCCTATTGATTCAGGGTTGCTAAACATGGCACTTTGGCAACAGTTTCCTATAGCCAAAGAATACTTGCCGGTATTGGTCATATTGTGAACCATCGTTGTAGTTAGGGTTGGATTGGCCCATGAGGTAGGAGAGCAGTGAGCCGTGAAGTTAATCAGACTTACAGAAATCCTTTGGTTTTCATAACATCCTGTGTATCCAGGACTATTGTTTGGATTGTTGGGGTCGTTGGCAACACCATACCCCCAAACTGTCCCAAATCCATTGGCTGCATTGAAGTAATTTGCGGTACCATACTTGATTGTAGCCTGGCCAATTTTTGGGTTCCAGTATGCATCACTACCAGCAATCAAGGTTACATTGTTCAGGTAGGTTGGATCGGAAAAGTTATATTTTTGGTAATAAACAATTTTATCAATCTGGTTTTGCAATTCCTGCACTGTTCTGGCAGACAGCCGGCCATAGTACATCTCGGGAAAATAATCGCCATCAACCGATGCGTAGTAAAGGTCTGTAACTCCTGCTGAGGCACTTCCTGTTGCCGAAGCCGGCATGGTGGCTGGATCACCAACTATTATTATGAAAGAAGGAGCAGGATCGTTCGGGGTAGCGGCATTGTAAAGGCCATGAATATAGTTTTTAATAGCATTGGCGGTTGTTCCGATAACATCCGTGTACCCAACGGTCACAAAGAACCCCTGCTGTGTTTTCCACTCAATAAATGGTTGCAATGTTTGCTCGAACATACGGTTCGAAACTATAACCATTTTGATTGGATCCTTTGTAAGGTCAGGATAATCGTCAAAAATGTCTCGTGATTTGATCCTACTCGTTAATTTCTCGTAAACTGGCTCAAAATAAGGGGTGAAAGTTGATGCCTTAATTTGGTTTGTCAAAGCGGCATCTGCCCCAGAAAAGTTGATTTCAACTTCAATTTCGTTGTAAACATTTATGGCGTTTTCAACAGGGTTGTAACTTACCGGAGATATTGTTAGCCTTGCAATTCTAACGCCCCTCATTACGCCAATTACCTCAACCGATGCAATTTGGCCCTCGGTGAAAGAATTTTTGGAATAACTGGCTGCATTATATTCAAATGGAGCCTTAGAGGCATCCAAATCCTTTCTTAATGAAGGTTGAACCGGCATCAACGGAATTTTTATTCCGTGCTCGTTAAGCTGGATCGTGGTTTGTGTGTATCCCTTTACTTTTACATCCATTTCGGCCCCGAATGGTACCTCAATAAGGTGCATTGTTGCTGGAAGCTTGGGAGTACCCATTTCGCCTATCGAATGCCCTTTTGTGAGAAACAACTCGGCAAATAAACCCTTCTCAGTCTCAACCCTCCGGCCCTCTATGCTTTTGAAATTTGCATAAAAAACCAACTTGTTGAGGTCGTGTTGCTTAACTTCGGCAACACTCCTGGTTTTAGATAGGCTTATTGAAATCGGCTGGGCAATTGCCGGTTTAAACCCGATAATGATCACTAATGCCACAAGCATAATTAATGGTGTAGAGGCTTGTAACTCTAACTTCATGGTTTGCTGATGGTTGGTAATTCTTGCGCGCGAAGATAGTAATAATATTTCGCTTTGCAAAATATTAATGATGTTTTTTGGGCTACTTTAAAAGCTTTGAAACAAGTGATTTGAACACTTCTCCCCTATGTTCGAAGTTCTTGAATTCATCGTAACTTGATGCGGCTGGCGATAAAAGGCATACTGCCCCATCTGGTGTGTTACCCACAGCCAGCCTAAAGCCTTCTTCAAAGTTTTCGGCCAAGAGAACTTTAGTTTTTAGGGGGATTTTGGTTCCATTCAACCCTTCATGGATCCTAATTCCCGCCTTCCCCAACAAAACAAGGGTATTGATTTTTGAGTGGGGAAGGAAATCAATCAATGGTTGATAATCAACCCCGCGGTCAAAACCGCCCACAATAAGGGTATAGGCCGTGGGAAATGCCTTGAGGGCTTCAATTGTGGCTTGAGGTATTGTTGAAATTGAATCGTTGAAAAAAAGTATTCCGCTTGCCTTCCCTACGTACTCAAGCCTATGGGGCAGGCCATAAAAAGAAGAAACACCCGAGGCGATGGAATTTGAGTCAATGCCACACAAGATAGCAGCAACTGAGGCTGCGGAAACATTTTTTAGATTATGCCTTCCGGGAATTCTGATCTGTCGTGCCAAACCATTGATCCTTAATATGGAATTATTTACTTCAACAATAAGGTTCTCATCAACAAAATGGGCAGTGTTTTTTAAATGACCGGTATTTCCAATGTCAATTTTCTTGCTTTCAGGGTTTATATAGGTTACCAAACTCCCAACCTCTTTAATTGAAAAATCGGCAATAATGTAATCGTTTAAGCTTGGAAACTTAATAATATTTCCCTTTGCCAACTGGTAGTCAAAGTACGACCTGTAGTGGTCTAGGTGTTCTTGAAAAAGGTTAAGCAAAATGGAAATATGCGGAGAGGTGGAGCAGTTTTCAAGTTGGTGGCTACTAAGCTCCAAAACAATTATGGCATCATCGGTGATTTCACCCATTAATTCGAAGGGAGGAACACCAATATTTCCTCCCAACAGCGATTTTCGCCCCGCGGTAATCAAAATATGATGAAGGAGGCTAGAAGTCGTACTTTTTCCTTTGGTTCCGGTTATTCCAACAACCTGGTCTCTAAAAAGCTTTAAAAAAAGATCAGCCTGCGAAAAAATGACCCCTTTATAACCAAAATCCTCCAAAGTCATGGTGGGAATCCCCGGAGATTTTATTATCAGGTCGGTTTCCGAAAGTTTTTCCAGATAATTTTTGCCGGTAAATACTTCAACCTTCGGGTCAGAACCAAGAAATCCTTGTTGTTGGGCAGATAATTCTGATTTATCCATTACCAAAATCTTGGACTCGGGCAAGTACCTCCGTATGGTTTTATAGGTAGAAATTCCCTCGCGGCCAAAACCCAAAATTCCGATCCTTTTGTTGGAAAAAAGATCCGAAAAGAACTGTTCAATGATTTTTTTCGTCAAATTAGTAAGGGAATGATGTTGCAAATGTAACAATTGTTTCAAGCGATTTTCGATTTTGCCTTATCAATTTTACCGCTTTCGAGGTATTTGAACCCTTTTTTGAAAACAATTTTGCGTGGGATTTCGGTTTTGTGAAGCATAGCTGTCATTTTTGCATTTAGGGTACCGAGATCATAATCATTTTGGTTACCATCGATAAACAATACTAAAATTTGCCCAGCTTCCGGATGTTCTTCGCCACTAATGAAAAAGGGTGCAAACACAATTGATTCAAGTTTCCTTTCGATCTCGGCAGGACGCAACTTGGTTGCCGAACTTATTATCACATCATCAGCACGGCCTAAAATCTTGAATCTGTTGCCATTTAATAACCCAAAGTCGTTAGTGAAAATTTTCTCGTCGGCGACCTTGGGAGCGTCAATGACAATGCACTCCCTATCATCGAGTGATATTGAAACACCGGGTAACGGATAAAACCATTCGCTCTTGCCGGGTCCATTAATTTTCCTCACAGCCACGTGCGAAAGGGTTTCGGTCATTGCGTAGGTGTGCCAGCAATTAACTTCCACTCCTTGAAGTTTATTCTCCAAATTGCTGGAAATTGCAGAGCCACCAATTATTAACTTATCAACAATGCTCAATTGCGCTGGATCATTATTTAAAATGTTGGAAACCTGAAGGGGCACCATAGCAGCAAAATTAACCATTTGGTTAATTCCAGTAAGAGGATACCCAAAATCTTCTGCGATGATCAGGTTTAGTTTTAGTTCAATTGCCCTAACAATCATCATTTTTCCTGCTATGAAATCGGGCGAAAGGCATAGCAGGGCGGTATTTCCCTCGTGTAAATAAAAGAATTCGCCGGTCATCCTAGCGCTTTCAATCATTTTGCACTTCTCAACTGTTATCTCCTTTGGAGTTCCAGTGGTGCCCGAAGTTTGCAATTTTAAGGTTGGATTTTCATCAAACCAATCGGAAAGAAACAAAAAGGTCTTAGCCCTGGTTGAATTCTCGTTTTTTGAAAGTAGCTTTACCTCACGCTCAATTTCTTTAGGCGAATAGGGTTTGCCGTTTAAAATTATTCCTTGCGCAATCCGATTGGTCATAATTTTCAATAAAGACAAATACTTTTGACATACAACTGGCTAAGAGATTGCTGAATGCTTATTTGGTTCTTTTGCGCACCTTGGGCGGCAGTTAATAAAGGTGATGCCCTAGGTTTTTCAAGGTTAAAAACCATGTGTGGCAAATTTAAGAATTTTACGGGTTAGAAAAGGTTCTTATTTTGTTTGTCCTTTATTGTCAAATTGAAATTCCCAACAGGGATTGTACTGATGAGGCGGATTCGCTAGGGTTCGTACAATTAGGTAATGATATTATATGAAAACCGATATGTATCATACTGATATTCTCAGAGGTGAATATCCCAATTAATAACCGGCAAATGGAACAATTTGCCGTTTGAAACAACTATGGGCGATTGGAAATTGTTTTTAAAAAGTTGTCCAGTGCCAAGTCCTTGGAAATCCGTGACGTCTTTTTGGTAAATCCACTGGGCAATGGCATTAAGGCCAATGTTTGATTCCAGGGCAGAGGTTGCCCACCATCCAATTCCTAGGTTTTTGGCATGGCTTATCCATTCATCAGCCTCCTCCAACCCTCCCAATAAACTTGGTTTTATGATAATGTAGGATGGAGCAATTTTTGCTAAAAGTTCCTTGCGCACCTTTGTTTGACAAATACCAATTAATTCTTCGTCCAGGGCAATTGGGATTGGGCTGGTTCTGCAAAGGTAAGCCATTTGAGGTATTTGACCCGGCTTTATGGGCTGCTCAATTGAATGGATGTTGTAATCAGACAGCACCTTAAGCTTTTCGAGAGCTTCATCTCTCTTGAAAGCACCATTGGCATCCAGTCTCAATTCAAGGTTTTCGTACTTAAACTCTTTGCGAATGTATGCAACCAGGTCAACTTCTTGATCGAAGTCTATAGCACCCACCTTTAGTTTGAGGCAATTGAAACCTTGCCTAACCTTTTCACCAATTTGATTTTTCATTTCAGACTTGCTTCCCATCCATATCAGACCATTGATGGGAATTCCGACAATGCCACTTGTAAATGGGTTCTTTTCAAATACCTTATTTCCGCCACTGTTAAGGTCAAGGATTGCAGTTTGCACCGCAAATTTCATTGATGGAAACAAATGACCCCTATTGGCGATCCACTCGCTATGAAGATTTATCGAATTGCATAAGGCATTTAACTCCTTTTCGAACGAGCCACTGGGGTCGGGGCTTAATCCAGGAATCAAACTACATTCGCCGATCCCAACAGTTTCTGGATTTTCATCGTCAAAAATGTAAACTAACCAAGAATCTTTGTGAAGAAGGATCCCGCGGGATGTTCCTGCCGGTTTGCGGAAGAAAAGTTTGTGGTATTTGTAGAAAGCCTTTTGCATTTCTACACGTTTATCATAACCACGAAAATTACTGTCAAAATAAATGTTTTCATTGACAACCTGCTAAGAAAAGGATCAAGTGCCGTGCCACCTTCCGATTTTTTTATAGCCAGTATGTCACCGAAAAAAAGCGGAAAAACAATTAAAAACCCATGACTGAAAAATTTTAGCCCTTCAACACTTACGAAAAGCAAAAGGAAGAGGAAAGGAAGCAAAACTACCGAGGCTTGAAATTTCTTAGCTTTATTGAGTCCAATTCTAGTTGCGATTGTTCGTTTGTTACTTGCAAGGTCGTTTTCGATGTCGCGCATATTGTTTATGTTGAGAACGCCCGCTGCAAGCAAGCCTATGGCCATGGCAGGCAAGAGTACCGACCAGTTCCAATGGCCCACCGACAAGAAAAAGGTTCCACCGACGCCAAGGACTCCAAAAAACAAGAAAACGAAAACTTCGCCTAATCCCCTGTATCCATAGGGATTTTTACCAACGGTATAAAGTATGGCTGCCAGAATTGACAATAATCCCAGACCCACAAAAACCACCCTTGCCACTATGGGAATTTCCGAAACCACAAATATCATAACCAAACCGCTAGCCAAAGAAAGGACTGAAAATAGAAAAATGGCCGACTTCATTTGCCGTGAAGTTAGGGCTCCACTTTGAACGGCACGTGTGGGTCCCACCCTTTTGCCGTTATCGACACCCGAGGCAAAATCTCCATAATCGTTTGCAAAGTTTGATAGTACCTGCAAAAGAAATGCTGTTAGGAGCGCAAGAATCACGACAAAAAGATTGAAACCGTTATGGAACAATGCTAATCCCCCTCCCATCAGAATTGACGAAAAAGCCAAGGGCAGCGTCCTTAATCGGGCAGCTTTAATCCAAGATGATATTTGCGACATAGGCTGTGGGGTGACTAGTGATGTGAGAGGAGGAAATAATAAAGAGGGTAAATGTGAAGGGCTAAGTGTTTATTATTAATGCAAAATTTTTAAATGTAAACCAAACCATTAGGAATGTATCTTTGGTTTTTTATTCACATGATCAATCTTTATGGAAATTTGGGGTACTTGTGAAAATCGGGGTCACGTTTTTCAAGGAACGCGTGCTTGCCTTCTTGTGCTTCTTCGGTCATGTAATAAAGCAATGTTGCGTTTCCGGCAAACTCTTGCAGCCCCACCTGGCCATCAAGTTCGGCATTGAGCCCCAACTTGATCATTCTCAGTGCCATTGGGCTTCGCTTGTGCATAATTTGGCACCATTCTATGGTTGCATCCTCTAATTGCTCAAGGGGAACAACCTTGTTTACCAAACCCATTTCAAGGGCTTCCGTGGCTGAATAGAACTGGTTAAGGAACCATATTTCACGAGCTTTCTTTTGTCCAACAATACTTGCCAGGTAGCTACTTCCGAGACCTGCATCAAAACTGCCAACTTTGGGGCCAACCTGCCCGAATCTTGCGTTATCGGAGGCCACTGTAAGGTCGCAGATTACGTGCAAGACGTGCCCGCCCCCCACAGCCCACCCGTTTACCATTGCAATTACTGGTTTTGGCATTGACCTAATGCGGCGTTGAACATCCAAAACGTTGAGGCGCGGTACTCCTTCCTCGTCAATGTAGCCACCGTGCCCCTTCACTTGTTGGTCGCCCCCGCTGCAAAAAGCCAAGTTGCCCTCGCCAGTAATGATAATGGAGTATATGTCTTGCCTCTCTCGACAAATATCAAGGGCCTCAGCCATTTCGAAGGTGGTGGTGGGCCTGAATGCATTGTGCACCTCGGGACGGTTGATTGTTATTTTGGCCGTGTTTCTAAAGAGCTCGAAACGAATATCCCTGTATTGCTTCAGGCTTTCCCACTTGCGTTTTTCTGACATAAAAATTTTATTTTTATTGTGAATTTCAAATTTGGTCTGCAAAATTAGGCAAAATCGAATAATCCTAGAATTTCAGGTCAGGGAATGTCCATCCCACTAATGGCTTTCAATAGTAAAAACCAATCTTCGGTGCTCATTTCGATTTGAAGGGCCCTTGCTTGGCTTTCGATTCTACTCGCCGAAGTTGTGCCAATTACCGGAATAATGCCCGAAGAGTGCTTAGTTAACCAAGCCAAAAGCAGTGCATCTAAGTTGCACGAGTATTTCGAAGTAAGCTCTTGAAAAATTGTTGAAACCTCGGGAATTTTGAACAAACCTAGTTGAAAAACATTTCCTAAGGGTTTCCAGGCCATTGGAACAATTCCGTTTGCCTCCGAATAATCCAGCAAGTCATCGAAAAGGTGGTCCGGTTTTGTAATCGAAACCTCAACTTGGTTGTACTTTACAGGTAGATGTTTGGAAAAGAGGTTAATTTTGGAGGCACTGAAGTTCGAAACTCCAAAAAATCTGATAGTCCCGGTCTCGATAAATGGGTTGATTGCATCGGCAATTTCAATTGCGCACATAAGCGGGCTTGGCCGGTGTAGCAAAAACAGGTCGATGTAGTCTGTTTTAAGGTTTCGTAGTGAGTTTTCTAACGATTTAGTAATCTCCCTTTTTGAGTAATCGTAATGTTTAACCCGGTAGGGCATTGACTGGCAGGGATACTGTATTCCGCATTTGGTCACGAATTGTACTTTTTCCCTGGGGACTCCTGTAAGTTGAAAAGCGTTTCCGAAATCTTCCTCGGTGGTGTACGCGCCGTAAATTGAGGCGTGGTCAAAGGATGAAAGGCCAAGCTCGCAAGATTTTTGGATAAGTGCAGCCATTTGGGCCCTGGAGTAATTTGCCCCCCATTTGCCCCATTTCATAGTGCCGATTACAATTTTTGATAGCATGACTTGAAAATTAGAAATTAGAAATCAGACAACTGTATTAAAGGGCAAGGTTGAAAGTCAAAAATCAACATTCACATTTCATCACAATGGCACGGTACGAACCTCGCAGATGAAACTTATTTTTGAGATGAAGACCGAAAGTCAAAAGGTATCCGTGGTGATCCAACATACAACCTGGGTTAATCTGGGTCATTTTTGGCGGTTGTTTCCAATCTAAACCAATTTCAAGCTTGCAAAGTAGTCATTGAGCACCTTTGCGTTGGCTTGGCTTGGGGTGAAAACTTCCAGGATTGTTGGTTCGTTAATATTTCTAAAAAAATTATTTAGAGCTGCTTGCAATGAGCTTATATCATTTGCCTGCAAATATTTAATTCCAAATGTTTCAACAATTCCTTTAACTGAAATGTTTTGGCTAGCCTCGAAATGTTCTTCCAACAACCCGGTTGAATCGGGTCCGTCAAGTATTCGAAATATTCCTCCACCACCGTTGTTTATAACAATAACCTTCAGGTTTTTTGGATAATGTTTGTTCCACAAGGCATTGGAGTCGTAAAAGAATGCAAGGTCGCCTGTAATGTGCAACGTTGGCTTGCCTGAAGACAAGGCTGCACCAACGGCGGTTGAAAAACCTCCATCGATACCGCTCACACCGCGATTAGAATATACATTCAATTGATTCTTGTAATCAAAAAGCTGGGCGTACCTAACCACCGTGCTGTTTGCCAGTTGCAGGTCAAAACCATCCGGAAGTTTTTCGATAATGGTTTCAAAAACCTTTAAGTCAGAATAAGGGCAAGACTCCAAGAATTGGCGGTGCTTGGCCTTCACCATTCGCGACATGGAAAACCATGAGTTTTGAAACCCGCTTTCAGCAGCGGAAACCAGCGGTAAAATTTGTGAGAAAAACCTATGTGCGGGCATTGGAATTGACATTTCCAACCTTCCGTAGGTGTCCATTTGCAAGGCATCAACATCGACGTGCCAGTGCCATTTTGGTTTTGCATTCCTCAACCACACCTTTATTTTTTTCGACAAAACTGATGTGCCACAAGTAATTAGCAGATTGGGTATGAAGGTAGAGTGATTGGGATCTACCGCTTCCAAGCACCTGTCAATCCAAGAAATGAATTCTTCACCATGGATATTACTAGTGGTTTCTGAAAGCACCACAACCCCTTTTTCAGAAACGAATTTCTTCAGTAATCCCTCCAAACCCTTATCGGGGGCTGATTGCCCAACTAGAATCATTACCTTGGCTGATTGATCAAACCTTTCGGCCATCATCCTTAGATTGTTGTTGTCGATTGATCTTATGCAAGGAGCCTGTAGGAAATCCTTTGGCTCAAATTCAAGTGCTCGGATTGGACCATAAAGTGGCTCGGAAAGCGGAATGTTCAAATGGACGGGTCCATTTACCGGACTAGTGCAAGCATTTAAAGCTTCGGAGCAAATCCTGCTTGCAAAGCTTAATTGACTTGTTGTGCTTGCAACCTCAGGCAAAACTAGCGTTTTCCTTACGAAGTTTGAATATATTCCCTGTTGCCTTATGGTTTGACCGAAGCCTTGGTCAATCATTTCGGGCGGTCTGTCGGCCGTAAGAACCAAAAGGGGAGTTCGCTGGTAGTATGCTTCGGCAATTGCGGGTGCTAGGTTGAGGGCCGCGGAACCTGAGGTGCAAGTTACGGCAACAGGCTTGCCTGTTTGTTGGGCAATTCCAAGGGCAATGAACCCCGCGCTGCGCTCGTCAACCACGGTGTAGCAGGTAAATCTCTCGTCATTTCCTAAAAGGCTGATAATTGGCGCATTTCGCGACCCAGGCGAAATTACAACCCGGGTAATTCCACGTTGAGCCATAAGGCTTATCAGTATTTTTAGGCTGTTGCGATTGTGAGGCATATCAAATTTGTTGTTCGATAATCCGTAAAAGAGTCAGTGCTTTAAGGTTTGTTTCCTTCCATTCGTCGGCAATGCTTGATTCCGACGTAATACCACCACCTGCAAAAATGAATGCTTTATGCCCAACAACCAACATGCACCTCAAATTTACAAACAAGTTTGCGGTGGTTTTGTTGGTGACTGGCCCTAAAAAACCGCTGTAATACGCCCTGGAATGGGGTTCAGTGTCATGTATTAATTTTAGGGCCTTTTGTTGTGGCAAACCGCACACTGCCGGGGTTGGATGCAGTTTCGAAGCCAAATTTATTGGGCTTGTGCCAGGAGGCAAATTGAACGAAAAACGGCTCTGCAGGTGATTAACCGGCCCGGCATTTCTAACCTCTAATTTATGTTTAATTAAATTGTGTACTTTGGCCTTTTCCAATATTTTAACAATAAATTCAGTAACCAATTCTTGTTCATGAAACTCCTTATTGGTAAATTCAAATTTTGTTTCAGCTTTATACGAATCGCTTGCTAGGGTTCCGGCCAGCGACATGGTTTCGCATTTGCCCGCCCTTGATGCCACAAGGGTTTCAGGGGTGGCACCTATCCACGTTTGCCCGTTGCCCAAATTCAAGATGTAAACAAAGGCAGACGGATAGATTTTGCAAAGCATCGAAAAAAATTTACCGTAACTAAACCCTTGTGGTAGTTTTTTGTGGACTATTCGGGAAAAAACCACCTTCTCTACTTCTCCTGACCTGCAAGAGTTGATAAAGCGATTGACAAAATGGTTATAATGTGATTCCGGTAGCTCGGGAAAATGGTGTTTGACATCTATTTTTGGGCTACCATTTGCAGCTAAAGCATCAGGTGGATCCAATTCCCAACCCTCCTTGAGGTTATCAGAAGAAAGCAACAAGGCAGGAAAGGTATCACAATTAATGAATGGATGGACTATGAAGCCATTTACATTTTCAACACCTTCAGTAAGATCCAGTATTGTTACATCGGAGGGTTTCAGGGTTGTCGGGAGCACCGTATCGGGAAGCCGATAGCTTACAAATGGGCTACCAGCCTCGATTGAATGGTTAATGAAATCCTCCAGATTCATGGTGCGCGAAGGCTTAACTATCTAGCCACTATGAAATTTGTAATTCTTATGGTTGAAACAAGTTGTTCGGACTCGTCGAAAACATCTACGTTCCAAAGGTGGGTATTATTTCCCTTGTGCACTATGGTAGCTTTGGCAAAAACCAGTTTTGAAGCACAGGCCCGTACGTGGTTGGCAGTTAATTGGGCACCCCTTACCTCTGATTTGGCAGGATCAACCAGTAGCCATGAGCCCAAACCTGCAATGGTTTCGGCAAGGGCTATGCTGGCACCACCGTGCAAGATTCCGGCAGGCTGCTTTGTGCGATGGTCAACGGGCATTGTAGCGGTAACAATCCCTTGCCCTATCTCGGTGTACTCTATACCGAGGCTTTCCATCAAGGTATTTTTGTTAAGGCTGTTTAGTTGTTCGAGGGTGAATTGCATAATATTAATTTTGGGCTTATTGTGAGTTCTTAGTACTACTTGGTGCTTTAGCCTTTCATTATTTTTGACCTTCAAAGTTAGCAAAAAGTTCAAAATCGGTTGCCGAAGTTACCGTTACTTTCGCAAATTCACCCACGACAATTTCGGGGTGAAACGAAACCAGCACCTCGTTGTCGACCTCGGGTGAATCGAACTCCGTGCGTCCAATGAAATATTCTCCCTCTCGCCTGTCAATCATCACTTTGAAGGTTTGCCCTATTTTTTGGTGGTTCAATTCTGCCGATATCTCGCGCTGCAACTCCATCAATTGATTTGCCCGTCGTTGTTTTTCCTTACTGGGGACATCATCGGGCAATTCGTAAGCCCTTGTACCTTCTTCGGGTGAATAGGTAAACACCCCCAGCCTATCAAACTTAACCAAAGCCACAAAGTCCAAAAGTTCCTTAAACTGCTCTTTCGTTTCGCCAGGAAAACCAACCATGAGTGTTGTACGCAGGGCAATTCCAGGAACCTGCCGCTTGAATTTTTCCAAGAGTCCCAGGGTCATGGCTTTATCGTGTCCACGGCGCATATCACTCAAAATTTTGTCGTTGATGTGCTGCAAGGGTATGTCAACGTACCTGCAGATTTTGGGGTTGTGGGCCATAAGTTCAATTACCTCCTCAGGAAAGTTTTTGGGGTAGGCATAATGAAGCCTGATCCATTCGATGCCCTCAATTTCAATAATTTGTCGGAGCAAAGGAGCAAGCAATGATTTCCTTTTAAAATCATAACCATAATAGGTTAAATCCTGGGCTATCAAAATCAACTCCTTTACCCCCTTTGTTGCAAGTTGATTGGCCTCAGCAACAAGGCTTTCGATGGTTCGCGATATGGCCTCGCCCCTAATCAGTGGAATGGCACAGAATGAACAGGTGCGGTCACAACCCTCCGAAATTTTCAAATACGCAAAATGTCCGGGCGTGGTCAAGAACCTTTTGCCAATTTGATTATGGGGTTTGTTGATGAAATGCCTTAAAATATCTTCGAGACCCCGGGCACCAAACCAGAAATCAACCTCCGGAACTTCGGCTTTTAACTCCTCCATGTACCTTTGCGAGAGGCACCCCATAACAACAAGCTCCTTTATTAGCCCCTCTTGGCGTGCTCTTGCAAACTGCAAAATGGTTTCGATACTCTCTTCCTTGGCGTCCTTCACGAAGCCACAGGTGTTAATAACAACAATATCGGCAGGTTCATCCGAATCGTGCATAATTTTGAAATCCCTTTCGGGAAGTTGACCAAGAAAATGCTCGGAGTCAACCAGATTTTTAGAACATCCTAAGGTTATGAGGTTTAGAGAGGTAGGCATGTTTTAGGTGAAATGTGAAATGTGAAGAGTGAGCGGTTGTTTGTAGGTTGAGAAGTTTAGGTTTTTTTAGGTTGAAGGGTTGGTAGGTTAATGGTTTTTGTAAAGGGTTTGGAACATGGGAACATAGGTTGAGGAGTTGAAACGGAAAAGAATTTTGATTAGCGAAAGTGATTAATGGTTTTCGATTTTAAGAATTGGATAGTTTTTTTTATGGCCATATACCTTCGCCGTAATTGGTTTTCATTAAGTTATTTTTGCCCCTTGCCTGAAAAACTGAAACCTCGAAACATTTTTCAGTTTTTGATTTTCATCGAATAACCTGCATATTTCACCCACAACTGCCATTACCTATCCGCAAACAGCGAATTGACAAATGCTTCTCGATCGAAGAGCTGGAGGTCGTCAATTTTCTCGCCTACGCCTATGTACTTAACCGGTATCTGGAACTGGTCGCTGACTCCTATTACTACGCCACCTTTGGCAGTACCGTCGAGCTTTGTTATTGCCAATGCATTTACCTCCGTTGCGGCAGTAAACTGCTTGGCTTGTTCGAAGGCGTTTTGACCGGTGCTTCCATCCAAAACCAGCAAAACTTCGTGAGGCGCATTTGGCATCACTTTTTGCATTACCCTCTTAATCTTCGAGAGTTCGTTCATAAGATTAACCTTGTTGTGCAACCGTCCTGCGGTGTCGATTATTGCCACTTCGACATCGTTCTTAACTGCATACTGCAAGGTTTCGAAAGCCACGCTTGATGGGTCGGCACCCATTCCCTTGTTTACCACAGGCACCCCTGCCCTTTCGGACCAGATTACCAATTGGTCAACAGCAGCGGCTCTGAATGTGTCAGCGGCACCAAGAACAACCTTACTGCCTCCTTGCTTAAACCTGGCAGCGAGCTTCCCAATGGTGGTTGTCTTGCCTACGCCGTTAACTCCTACAACCATTATCACGTAGGGGCGTTCGCCTGTGTCTTTAGTCAACTTGCTTGAATCTGTGGAGGTATTTTCGGAAAGCAACCCGGCAATCTCTTCCTTGAGTATCTTGTTAAGCTCCGAGGCCCCGAAATACTTATCGCGCGCAACCCGCTCCTCCAACCTTTCGATTATTTTTATGGTGGTTGCAACACCAACATCAGAACCTATTAGCACCTCTTCAAGATTATCAAGCACCTCTTCGTCAACCTTCGACTTGCCTATTACTGCCCGCGAGAGCTTCCCCAAAAACGACTCTCGTGTTTTGTTCAGCCCCTCGTCAAGGACTTCTTTTTTATCTTTCTTGAAAAAATCAAATAATCCCATGATTATGCACTGTTTTAATACGTGCGCAAAGGTAATGATTTATGATTTATGGTTAGATGGTTTGGGAGTTTGGGAAAGGTATAACCTGTTTGGAAATATTTTATTGATTGTTCCAACTGAGGCAATTCTTGCTTCGTCAAAACTATATTCCATCAACTTTTTGTTTAACTGGTACCTTTCTGTGTCTAAGTTCAGCATTCACCTAGGCATCGTTATTTTTCATCATTCATGGCATTGCCCTGGCCAAGAAAAATCTGGAAATTATGCAATTACTAGTAAAAAAAAGGTGATGGATAAGAAAAAGTTATTTGCAAAAGAAAAGAATTATGAGATAAATGGGGTTTGAAATCTCCATCAAGGTTGTCGAAGAGAAATTTCCAGAACAGTAGGGCCAAAATGTTTTTCACATAGAAACTACCTAAGCTTTGTTGAAACTATAACCTTGAGGTACCTTGCTTAGATCAATCACTGCAATCATTGTTGCCAAAATTTACAAGCATATTTGTTATTGTCATTAACATTTTAAATACGAGGTATGGAAAGATGGGCAAGCGGTGTCTCATAGACCGGCCCCCTGCAGCAAACAAAAAACTTACCTGGGCTGATTATCCTTCAATTTTGCTATTTTTGCAGAACAATTCACCCATTATGCACTTGCAAAGGCTTTCGTTGGTTAACTTCCGGAACTATGCCGAGCTTTCAGTGGAGTTTTCGCCCAAGTTCAATTGTATGGGAGGAAATAACGGTTCAGGAAAGACCAACCTGCTGGAGGCCATTTATTACCTTTCGTTTTGCAAAAGTTTTTCCAATCCGATCGACACCCAAAACATTACGTTTGGGCAGGAGATGTTCATGATTCAGGGGCAGTATGCTCTAAACGGAGTTACCGATGAGTTGTATTGTGGCGTAAAGGCAAGGCAGCGAAAAGTTTTCAAGCGCAACAAGAAGGAGTACGAGCGCCTTTTTGATCATATTGGAATTTATCCGTTGGTGCTGGTTAGCCCCGGCGATGCTAGACTCATAGATGGCGGTAGTGACGAGAGGCGAAGGTTCCTTGACGGGGTCATTTCGCAGTACAACAGCAATTACCTTCACAGCCTTATCGATTACAACAGGGCACTGACTCAGCGCAACGCCTTGCTCAAAACCTTCGCGGAGAGGCGCCGGTTCGACGAGGCTTCAATTGAAATTTGGGACGAGCTTTTGGTCAGGCACGGTGATGTTATTTTTGTGGAGCGAAAAAGATTTTTCGAGAATTTTATGCCAGTATTCATGGAGTACCATGCAAAACTATCCGGAGATAATGAGAAGGTTGGGATGGCCTACCAAAGTACGCTTTTCGATTACGATTTTGCAACCCAAATACTTGAGGCACGAGATAAAGATCGCATTATGCAACACACTACGGTAGGAATTCACAAAGACGACCTTGTATTTGAAATCCACGATGTACCGGTAAAGAGGTTTGGCAGCCAGGGGCAGCAAAAAACTTTCCTGATCGCCCTTAAGCTAGCTCAACACGCTTTTATAAGGAACATAAAAGGGTTTAGCCCCATATTATTGTTTGACGATATCTTTGACAAGCTCGACGAAAATCGTGTAGAGCATTTGATGAATTTGGTGAGCCAAAACAATTTCGGGCAGGTGTTCGTTACAGATACCCACATTGAAAGGCTCGAAAACCTTTTCAGGAAAATAAAGGGCGAAACCTTTATTTTTGAAGTTGAACAAGCCTCGGTGAGAAAAATGATAACCATTGACAACTAGTCAAATGCTTGATCACAGCCAGAAAAAGATTGGAGATCTGATAAAGGGTTTCATTAAGGAATCTGGATTGGAAGAACAGCTCAACGAAGCCAAAGTAATATCCGTTTGGGAAAGAAAAATGGGACCTAGCATAAGAAGGCAAACAAAAAAGATTAGTTTTCGAAAAACAACTGTTACAATACACCTTGACTCTGCTGTTCTGCGTCAAGAGTTTCTATACAGTAAGACAAGTTTAATAGAAATGTTCAATTCGGAGCTAGGTTTCGAGGGAGTTAAGGATGTGGTTTTGAGATAACTCAGGCTTTAGCACTAGTAGAGTTACGCAAGGCTCCTCAATAGGTGGCCGGAATAACGTTTGTCACCCGGTGGGCTGGCAAAGTACATAAGTCCACCTAAGGTAATTAGGTGCAATTATTTGTGATAATTATTTCAATTTATGACATTAAAAAGGAAAGAGGTTGCTTTAGGCATTGACGTTGGCGGAACCAGCATAAAGGTGGGACTTTTTGACTCAAGGTACAATTTGTTCTCGCGCTTTAGCTTTCCAGTGTGCAAGGACGACAACCCTACCGATTGTTTTACAACCCTGGCAGGTTGGTTAAAGGCTCCTGAGGTTTCTGGCCAATACAATGTAATGTCGGCCGGGATGGGTTTGCCGGGGTTGTTTGACCAACATTCGGGCACTTTGAAAATGGCACCAAACCTTCCAAAATGGGTTGGCTTCGGCATCAGGGATTTCTTCAAACTTGAAACCGGTCTTGAAGTAGTCATTGACAACGATGCAAATATGGCCGCTCTAGGCGAATACGAAGTGGGAAGCGGCCGCGATTTTACCAGCATGGTTATGATTACCATTGGTACGGGTGTTGGAGGAGCAATAATTGTAGAAGGTAAATTGCTTGAATTAAATGGGTTTTCAAGTGAATTAGGCCATATGATAATAGATATCGACGGAGTATTGTGCAACTGCGGACACAAAGGCTGCCTTGAAACCCTTACCGCCAAGAGCGGGCTTATTAGACTTTTTCACAAAACCCTGGAATTGAATGGAGTGGAAAAGGGCAATTATAAGGATTTGGAACAGTTTACTCCCCTTGATATATCTAATTTGGCTTATGAAGGTGACCAGTTTGCAAGGCACACATTCAGGCAATCGGGCAAGGCTGTTGGAATAGGAATAAGCAACATTCTCAATATCATCAGGCTTGATGGAGTTGTGATTGGTGGCGGGATTTCCAACGCCTGGGATGGGTTTTTTCAATCAATCGAACAAACAGTTGCTGACCTAACCTTTGATTTCGACCCAGAAAAAACAATAATAAAGAAAGCCTCCCTGGGCTCCGATGCTGGAATAATAGGGGCGGTCGCCATGGCCAAAAAATTGAATAATTGAATATTTACCGCAAATAACTAAGTTAGTTCAATCAATTTTTGCTCCAATCCCTCAATTCTTTCCCCTGCACTCCCAAAACATCCATTGCCTTAATAATTTTGCCGCCATTGAAATTGATTTGTTCCTTCATCCTTTCAAACCCTTCGTAGTCAATTGGTCTTGTGGCGTCTTCAATAATAAAGGTTTCGAATCCCTGCTCGATGGCGTCTAACGCTGTGAACCCAACGCAATAATCGCCAGCCAGGCCAACCAAAAATACCTGGGTAACTCCCCTACCCTTCATATATGCGGCAACCCCAGTATCTTTTAATTTTCCGTTGTCGAAAAACCCGCTGTAGGAATCAATGCCTGGGTCGGTTCCCTTGCGGAAAATTGCTTCTATTGCCTTTATATCGAGTAGTCCGGTAAGTTCTGCTCCTGTGGTTCCTTGCACGCAATGGTCGGGCCACAGAACTTGTTCCAAACCTCCCAAAACGCCCATATCGAATGGTTTTGCTCCCTCGTGGGCCGATGCAAAGCTTCCGTGGTTGGCCGGGTGCCAGTCTTGGGTTGCAACCACAATGTCGAAATGTGGCTGCAAGGAGTTTACAACTCCAACAATTTGATCGCCACCTGGAACCGCCAACGCTCCACCTGGCAAGAAATCATTTTGGATATCAACGATAAGTAATGCTTTCATTATGGTTTTTCAAAATATAAAGGTTATTAAGAGTTATTTTGAAGTCCGACTTTTTACGAGTCTAATTTTCAAATCAAGTAATCCGGCTGATACCCCCACCTTGTAAATGTGTGGAAAATCGAATCGTTTATGCTCAGGCGGAAGGCTTTTCAACCTTTCCATTACCCCTTTTTGCAAATCAAGCAACGTATTTTTTTCGGCTAGGACCTTTCCATCCTCCATATGTTGAACAAACAATTCATGTGGTGTGAGGCCAGCAAGTGAAAGTGATTTGTCCTTTTCTGTGGGGTGAAACATTTCTCCAGGTATTGAATCTCCCTCTAAAACAATGCAGTCGGCCTGGAAAAGGCCTTCATCATCAACGAATCGTAAAACCTTTTTCCTTCCTGGGAGTGTAGTTTTTTGGAGGTTCTCTGAGATTTTAAGCTTTGGGGTGCCTGCAAATTCTGAGAGTTTGTAAACCCCATCAAGTGCGCCATCTGGCCTGCCTATAATCATACTGGTGCCAACTCCAAAGATGTTGATTGGTGCGCCTTGGTCGAGCAAACTCTTGATGACGTGTTCGTCGAGCTGGTTCGAAACCACTATATTGACGTAATTCAGCCCATTTTGGTTTAGCACCTGACGGGCTTTTTTCGAAAGGTATGCAAGATCCCCGCTGTCGAGCCTTATGGCTTTTAGTTTATGGCCTTGGCCTTCAAGTTCCTTCGCAACGGTTATTGCATTTGGAATTCCGCTTGAAATGGTGTTGTAGGTGTCAACTAGCAGTACACACTTATCGGGAAAGGTTTTGGCGTAGGCCCTGAAGGCCTCAAGCTCGCTATCGAAGCTCTCTATAAAGGAATGTGCCATCGTGCCAGATGCGGCAATCCCGTAATTGAGTGCTGCCCAAACATTTGACGTGGAATCAAACCCGCCAATTATCGAAGCTCTGGTGGCCAGCATAGCCCCGGTTCCTTGGGCACGTCTCAACCCAAAATCGGCCAGCACCCTGCTTCCCGCCGATTGCCTTACCCTTGATGCCTTGGTGGCAATAAGCGATTGAAAGTTGACAAAATTAAGCAAAACCGTTTCAACCAATTGACATTCCAGCATAGTCCCCTCCACACGCAATATAGGCTCGTTTGGAAAAACAATCTCCCCTTCTCTCATCCCCAAAACCCTACCTTTAAAGCGAAACTCTTTCAGATATTCCAAATATTGTGTGTCAAATCCTTGACCTTTTAGGTAATCCAAATCACTTTCACAAAACCTAAAATCATTCAAAACCTCAAACAAAGGTTCCAACCCGGCGAGTATGACATACCCCCCATTGAAAGGCAACTTTCGGAAAAAGTAATCGAAACAAGATGGGGTTTCGTGCGTGTTTTCCTTAAAATAGGCTTGACCCATTGTAAGCTGGTACAGGTCGGTGTATAGTGGACTGAGGATCATTGGGAGCTTGAGGGGTTAGGGGTATAGAACTATTAATAATAAGTTTAATGGTGAAGAGGTGATTCTTAGTAGTGGAAAGTTAATGGCGAAGGGTTAGGCGAAATTTTAGATTTTGATTTGTTTATTGACCAGACAGGGATTTTGTTGGTTCATTGCATTGATACGCACGCTTTTCAAACAATCATGAATTTGGATTACCCGGATAGTTTAATTGGTTTAACCAATGCTCGTGTCATTAGTTCAATAAAGGCATGCGTAAATTCATTGCAAAATCAGGATTACTTTCTGCAATTGGTTTTCCCGAGCAAAAGCACCAATAAAGGCTCCTGGCTTGGGTAATTGTCTAGCTATTACGAATCCCTTTTTGGTCCCTAACAAGCAACCCTCATAGTCTAACCGCAATAATATCAAAAATGTATGACTATTCTCTCAAAGTTCCGATTTTCCGCCCAGCTTTCATATGGGTGTAGTTTTGACTCGCACTCCTCACAATTAGTACTTGGGTGGCAGCTAATATCTTCAATAATCACTTTTCACAACAAACAACTGGGCTGTTTCGTATTTAACCACAGTTATTTTTTCTCCTTTTTCAATGTAGCCGGTTAGGGCAGTTGCGTCGTAAACCTCCCCGTTTATTTCCACTTTACCGCTGGGGCGAAGAACAGTAAATGCAACGCCTGATTGGCCCACTAAGGCCGCAATTTCCGAAATTGCAGATGTGTAGCCCTTTTCTTTTACTTGTTCGGTTTGAAGGGCAAACCCGGCGAATCTTTGGGTTTTGGAAAAAAGTTTTCTTGAAAGCCAAAGAGAGCCAATTATTGATAAAAACATTGCAATTAGTACCACTGAGAAGGAAATTAATATCTCTCTGGTGGGAATCCCGCTAAAATCAAATCCATCATTTTGGAGCATTGCCAAAACCAATGCCATTACCATTAGGGAGATGCCCAGTATGCCGGCAACCCCAAAACCTGGCAGCACAAAAATTTCGACACCAAGAAGTATGATACCCGTTACGAACAAGATTATTTCCCAATTTGAGGCCAACCCTTCGAGGTAATTTGGAGCAAAAAAGATGGTAGCGGCAATTATTGCAACTAACAGCGGAAAGCCAACGCCTGGGGTTTGAAATTCGAAATAAATTCCCCCGAGGATAAGCATGATTAGAATTCCACTTACAATTGGGCTGAGAAGAAATGAAATTATCTTGTCAAGCAACGAAAGCTCTTGTTCTTTGAGGGTGTAGTTATTGATTCCAGCCAGGGCTAAAACCTCCGAAACGGTCTCGGCCGTACCTTCACTAAACCCATATTTTTTGGCTTCGGTAGCAGTGAAGGTAAGCACCTTGCCCGCTTCGATTATTCCTGGGATTTCAATAGTAGGGTCAACCATTGCCTGTGCTATATCAGGGTCCCGTCCCTTTGATTCGGCAGTTGAACGCATCATACTACGCATGTAAGATTGGTATTTGTCGGCAACCACCTCGCCAGTTTGATCCACCACGGTTGCCGCACCAATATTGGCTCCAGAACGCATGAAAATACGGTCGCAAGCGATTGAGATCAAGGCTCCGGCTGAGGCAGCGTTGTTGTCAACAAAAACCATCACCGGAATTTCAGATTGCATTATCCTTGTGCGTATTGAATCAGCAATATCAACCCTTCCCCCATATGTATTCATATGTATCAGGATGAAATCAACCTTGAGGCTATCGGCTTCTTTAAAGGCCTTTTGAAGTTTGAACAACACGGGGGGCGCAATGATTTCCTTCATATCAAACTTGTAAACCGTAAAGTTCCTTGTAGGGTCTTTTTCAATTTTTTGAGCTATACGGTCGTTTTCACGGGCAAATCCAACCAACGAAATTACCATAATGATTGCCATTAAAGCAAGTCTCTTTTTCATCTTTTAAGGATGGTTAATGTTTATTAAAAACGAAGTTAATCAAAATTAATTCATTTGATTTAAATAATACAACTCGGCTCACGTGATTTTTGAATGCCGCTCTAAAAGGTTGCAGACAACAGCTTAAAAAGGATTCCGATTTCTACATGAATTTTTTGGCATCGGCCAGGAAATTTTCTAAACCTACATCGGTAAGGGGGTGTTTTAGAAGTGCAAGTATGGGCTCTAGTGGGCAAGTTACCACGTCGGCACCAGCCTCGGCACAGGATACTATGTGCCTTGGGTGGCGGATGCTGGCTGCCAAAACCTGAGTGTCGAAACCGTGAATACTGTAAATGTTCACAATTTCGTTAATGAGGGTAAGCCCATCTACCGAAACATCGTCGAGCCTGCCAATAAAAGGAGAAACGTAGGTTGCTCCAGCCTTGGCAGCCAAAATGGCCTGACCCGGCGAAAACACGAGGGTGCAATTGGTCTTTATTCCCTTTTTTGAAAAGTACTTGATGGCCATAATTCCTTCTTTTATCATGGGAACCTTCACAACAATCTGAGGATGAAGTGCCGCTAAGGCCTCTCCCTCGCGAACAATCCCTTCGAAATCAGTTGATATTACTTCGGCGCTTACGTCGCCGTCAACAATATTACAAATGTCTATGTAATGCCTCATTACCATTTCATGGCCCCTAATACCTACTTTTGCCATAAGAGATGGATTGGTAGTAACACCGTCAAGTATTCCGAGGTCGTTGGCTTCCCTTATTTGGTCAAGGTTTGCGGTATCGATGAAGAATTTCATTTTATAAAGAGTTTATGGAGTAAAACAAGTTTATTGGTTCAAGGGGTTGGAGGAAAAATTGAAACCAGAAATTTGATGCAGAAATCGAAATAAAAAATCGAAGATTAGAGCGTATTAAATGGCTAGCGAGCAAATCGGTATAGATGCCTACTTTTCACCCTTGTATCTACATCTCTCCCATTTGCCCCTTCCTAGCTTTCTACTTTCCCTTATTCGGTTCCCCTTCTCGGGTACTTGCCCTCAGTCCCTTGCACAAAAAAATGGGTAAGCTCAATATCGCACCGCTTCGACCGCCTACCCTTGCTACCTTCCAGTCCTGGGGGAGTTCAGCGGGAGCTGGTCGTATCGATCTTACCCGTTGCAAAGGTAATACTTTTTTTTTTAAAATATGTCTTTTTTGTCGAAAGCCGAAATTGAACCTCAAAAGGAAATTCTGATAACCCTTACTTTTTCAAATCCTCAATAGTGATGAGCAATTAGTAACTGCCAAAAAAATAGGCCTTTAATAAATTGTAAACCGTTCAATTATTGTTACTTGTTTACTGCCTTTGGCTTGTTGGCTTTCATTTCTTTCCTTCTAATTTTCAATCTTCGCTCTCAATCATCATTGGTGGTTTTTGGCTATTTTTGCAGAAATCAAAATTTGATGAAATTCCAACTTGTTTCTGATTTCATGCCAACCGGTGATCAACCCGAAGCCATTTCTCAACTAGTGGCGGGTTTAAAAGCCGGACTCGACTCGCAAACACTTTTAGGAGTTACTGGTTCGGGCAAGACCTTTACCATAGCTAATGTTATTGAAAGGGTACAGATGCCCACTTTGGTCCTTAGTCACAACAAAACCCTCGCAGCGCAGCTTTATGGTGAGTTCAAGCAGTTCTTTCCCGAAAATGCAGTCGAATACTTCGTTTCTTATTACGATTACTACCAACCAGAGGCATACATTCCTACCACCAACACTTACATTGAAAAAGACCTTTCCATAAACGATGAGATCGAAAAGTTGCGATTAAGTGCCACTAGCTCCCTCCTATCAGGCCGCAGAGATGTGATTGTGGTTAGTTCTGTATCGTGCATCTATGGTATCGGAAACCCCGCCGACTTCAAGGAAAACACTACCAGCCTGAGGATTGGCCAAGTGGTAAGCCGCAACAAGTTCTTGCATGGGTTGGTAGAGAGCCTGTACACCAGAACTAGAGCGGAGTTTAATCGCGGAAACTTTAGGGTACAGGGCGATACGGTTGATGTTTTTCCGGCTTATACCGACATAGCCTTCAGGGTGGTCTTTTGGGGCGACCAGATTGAGGCTTTGCAAACCATCGACCCTATGAGCGGCAAGATGATCAACGAGATGGACTTTATGACCATTTATCCCGCCAACATTTTTGTTACTAGCAAGGAAAGAATAGCTCTGGCCATAAGGCAAATACAGGATGATTTGTTCAGGCAGGCTGCATTTTTCAGAGACCAAGGCAGGAACCTGGAGGCCAAAAGACTCGAGGATCGGGTTAACTATGATCTT
Source organism: uncultured Bacteroidales bacterium (assembly GCA_964624065.1). Taxonomy (GTDB): domain Bacteria; phylum Bacteroidota; class Bacteroidia; order Bacteroidales; family UBA7960; genus UBA7960. The sequence continues at coordinate 24,182 of CAZUWF010000006.1, read as the reverse complement.
GAAATGATCAAGGAACTAGGGTACTGTCCTGGAATAGAAAACTATTCGAGATACTTTGATGGGCGCGATGTTGGTACTAGGCCATTTTGCTTGCTCGATTTCTTTCCCTCCGATTTTTTGATGGTAATTGACGAAAGCCACGTGACGGTGCCACAAATCAGGGCAATGTATGGAGGCGACTTCTCGCGAAAATACAATTTGGTGGAATATGGTTTCAGGCTTCCGGCTGCATTGGACAACCGACCGTTGAAGTTTGAAGAATTCGAACAATTTATGTTGAAGGTGATATTCATTAGTGCCACTCCGGCCGATTTCGAACTTGCCCGAAGCGAAGGTGTTGTGGTTGAACAAATAATTAGACCAACAGGGCTACTGGAACCAGTAATAGACGTAAGACCTAGCCAAAATCAAATTGACGACCTCCTTGAAGAAATAATACAACGTACCGAAAATGACGAAAGGGTTTTGGTAACAACACTTACAAAAAGGATGGCGGAAGAATTGACCAAATACCTTACCAAGGCAAGCGTACGAGCCAGGTTCATACATTCGGATGTTGATACACTGGAAAGGGTAGAAATACTTCGCGACCTTAGGTTGGGTTTATTTGATGTTTTGGTGGGCGTGAACCTGCTGCGCGAGGGGCTCGACTTACCCGAGGTTTCACTGGTTGCAATTCTGGATGCAGATAAAGAAGGGTTTCTTCGTTCGGAGCGTTCACTTATCCAAACCTCGGGTCGGGCAGCTAGAAACCTCAACAGCAGGGTAATAATGTACGCCGACAAAATAACTCGTTCAATGCTGGTTACCATTGACGAGACGAATCGCAAGCGCGAGAAGCAGCTCAAGTACAACCAAGAAAACAACATCACACCATCTCAGATTAAAAAGTCGGTTGAGGCAATTTACGGTCAGTCGCGGGTTGCGGGTCTTTCTCCGGCACTCTCAAAAGCTTACATTGAAAAGGAAACGGCAGATATTGCAGCCGATCCAGTGGTTCAATACATGAGCAAGGAGCTAATGCAAAAAGCAATGGTAAAAACTCGCAAGGAAATGGAGAAAGCCGCCAAGGCATTGGATTTTATTGAAGCGGCTAGGCTTAGGGATGAGCTGATGGCCCTCGAAAAGTTATTCGGAGAGAGATTTTTGTAATTTGAGATCTTTGCAGGAAAATTCCCCACAGCTTTTGTTAGGTTTTTCTTGACTTTTTGGTGAGCAGGCTCTTCAAATTTACTTTTCTCCGGTTTTTTCTTTTTTTTTGATAAAATCTCGCCCCTTCTTCCCTTTCTTGGGTCATCCCATTGGAAATCCTTACTTCATTTGGGAGTCTGGTAAATTAGTTGCAGGGCTCGGGGGCTTCGAGGCGCTACTTCTAAATGCCTGTTGCTTGGACACTTATTAATCCTTTGCACATTGGAGGTGAATAGTTCATTCGTACTTTGTCACATTTTGCTTGTTAATTACCACTAATAAAAAAAAATGCCAAGCCTAAAATGTAAACATTCAAAAAACTTTAAGTGAAATGGAGAGTTCCTCAAAATCAAATACTCCAGAAGAAAAAAAAGGCTGTCACAACCATGTGACAGCCTTTCAATTTAGGGCTTCGAAGGTTTAAATGACTCCTTGGTCTATCATGGCATCGGCCACTTTTATGAAGCCGGCCACATTGGCACCTTTAACGTAATTCACATAGCCATCCTCTTCGCGACCATACTTCACGCAGGCCTCGTGAATGTTGATCATGATTTGGTGAAGCTTTTCCTCAACCTCAACTGCATTCCAGTTTAGCTTCATGGCGTTTTGGGTTTGTTCAAGCCCCGAGGTGGCAACACCACCAGCGTTTGATGCCTTACCAGGTGCGTATAGAACCTTGGCTTTCAAAAAAATCTCCATTGCTTCGGGGGTACACGGCATATTGGCCCCTTCAGAAACTGCAAGAACCCCATTGGTTACCAAATTTTTTGCATCCTGTCCGTTAAGTTCGTTTTGGATGGCACAAGGGAATGCAACATCGCATTTAACCTCCCATGGGCGCTTGCCCTCGAAAAACCTTGCATTGGGATATTCGTAGGTGTATGGTTTTACTATGTCTTGGTTTGAAGCCCTAAGCTCCAAAAGGTAATCGATCTTATCACCGCTAATGCCATCGGGATCGTAAACATAGCCATCAGGACCACTAATTGTAACAACTTTTGCGCCTAGTTGGGTTGCCTTAATGATGGTTCCCCAAGATACGTTGCCAAATCCCGAAACAGTACAAATTTTTCCTTTCATTGAATCGCCCTTGGTTTTTAGCATTTCCTCCGCAAAGAAAACCGCACCAAACCCCGTTGCCTCCGGACGAATCAAACTGCCTCCCCAATTGCGTCCTTTACCGGTAAATACACCATTGTGAGTGTTAACAATTTTCTTGTACATACCGTACATATAGCCTATTTCACGTCCACCAACACCTATATCGCCAGCAGGAATGTCGGTATCAGGCCCAATGTACCTATAAAGCTCGGCCATAAGGGCGTGGCAAAACCTCATAACCTCGGCATTTGACTTGCCTTTCGGGTCAAAGTCGCTTCCGCCCTTGGCACCTCCCATCGGAAGGGTGGTAAGTGCATTTTTGAAGGTTTGCTCGAATCCCAAAAATTTCAACCCGCCAAGGGTAACGCTGGGGTGAAAACGCATACCACCCTTATACGGTCCAATTGCGTTGTTGAATTGCACGCGGTAAGCTTTGTTCACCTGAACGTTGCCCTTGTCATCAAGCCACTCAACCTTGAACGAAATTACCCTATCCGGTTCAACTATCCTTTCGAGGATGTTGGCCGCTTGGTATTTTGGGTTTTCTTGAATTACGTCCTCGATGGTTTCGAGAACCTCTTTAACTGCTTGCAAGAACTCGGGCTGTCCAGGGTTTTTCTTGTCCAGGTCGGCCATAAATTTCTCTAAATTCATGTTTTTTTGTGGGTTAAAGGAGTAAATAAAAGTAATTATTAAAAGTTTTTGATTTAAAAATTGGGGCGAAGTTAAAGTTTTTTTTTTGTATTGTGAAATAATTCACAATAATATTTATTTTTTCTTTTACAAATCACTGATAAGCTTAATTGCAGCATTTTTTATACCTGGAGAAAGGGGTACAAGGTACTCTGCGGTGGTAATGATTTTTATCTCGTTTTTCAATTCGGGATAATTTTTAGCAATTTTACACATTGTTAACAATGCTCTGTGCCTTACCGATGGCCGGGCAGAAAAATTTAACCACAAATTGTTGCAAACTTCGAATAAATTGCCCTGGTCTTCCTCGTCAAGGTCTATTAAATCAACTATTTTGAGCAGCTCTCGCTGGTGTCCTCCATTTTTGCCTGGTATGGCAGCGATGGTTCTTTTCAGGTATTTTTGAATCCTGTTATCGTTTTTGGCCAGGGCATTACCCAAAAGCCAGGCAGATCTCCAGCCTAAAGATTGGTCGTTGCCAATGGCCAATTCAAAAGCCTCGTCAAAATCTTGGGGGTTTGATTCGAGGTACTGAATCATTGCTTCTTTGCAACAATCCTGGAGGACCTTCTCGTAAGGAGTCATTTCCTTTTGCTTGGTTTTTTTGTTTATGCAGTTTATGGAGTTTATGTCGTTCAGGGTTTGAAATGTTTAGGTCGGCATTAAACTATGTGCGATAAACGATTTTCGATTTTTGAAATGTGTTTGTTGCTTTCTGGTTGCATCACACAACCTTGCCTTCCTTTCAACATTCATTTTTGGCACTTTACTTTCCACTGGTAACCATTCACTGGATTTCAGGCTTGCAAACCACACCAACATTCTTTTTGCCGTCAATTTTAATTATCAGTGGTTTTTGAAATCGCACGTGCCTAACATAATCATCTTCGAAAACGGCTGGCATGGCATCGAGATAATCAACATCGTAAATACCATCATTATTCATTGGGTTGATAGTAAAGTAGCCCACCCGAAATGAAGTAAGGTTTTGAAAAAAGTGAGTACCTTGGCTCGGGTCAATCTGGAAATCTTTCAAGCCAGACTCAACTATAAGCCTGGCCGCCGAAATTTGGGCCCACTTGATTGGAACCCCCAACCAAGGGTCGGAGGATCCCCAGCGTCCAGGGCCAACCAAAATGTAATTTTCCTTGCTTGAAACAAACTGGTTGTTGAGATTATCAATTACCCTTGCTATTTCATTTGTTTTTGACGGATCAAATGTTGGTGGCTTAACGTAAATCAAATCCTTAATACCGTCAATTGTTCCATTTCCGAGGGCTTTATGGCAGGTAATCAGGGCTTTGCCAAATTTAGTCACATCCAGGTCAACTTCCTCCTTTTCTTGGGTTGCAACGATTGGCCTGATTTGCAAAAAATAAAAAACCGGTGGATCGCCATTTGGCATATCCAGATTGGCCGCAAATTCGATCTCCACGTTGATGTTCATTTCTTTCTTGCCAATTTCTAATAGGTATCTTAAAATTTCGGCCAACGGGAAAACCTTGTGTCTTAAAATATTTGAGAAGGTTATCAAAACTTTGCCCGAGTCATAAATGCCGTCTCTGATTATGTTGTCTTGGTAATCGAGGGTGGAGGCAACCTTTCTTAACGCCGAATCATTAATGGCATCCTTGATTTTTAACCTGAATAAGTTATCTGTTTCGTCAACGCTGGGCTTGAACTTTTCTGGGTCAAGGTTTAGGCTAAAGAAATCCTTCTGGCTATCCCTCAAGGCAATTTCAATACTTGAAAGTTGAAGCGCTTTTTCGGGATATGATGGTGAGAATCTAAGGGACAAACCTCCTTCAACAATAGTTTTACCCAGCCCGAAAGCAACATTTGCAACTCCATCTTCGTACCTTTCGGGATGGATGGGATAGAAATTTACCGACCGTGACACTCCCGAAAGGGTTGGATAATACTTGTTACCGAATGTTGATCCGGTAACTTCCTGGATCACAATTGCCATTTTTTCTTCGTCAATAACATTTGATGTTGCCGCGATGTAAGCCTTGCTTTCATTGAAAAAAACGGATGCATAAACACTCTTGATGGCTTGCTCCAACTGTAGTACCCTAACCTCAAACCTAATGTGATTATTTGGAATCATATAAGTTGAATACACGCCTGCAAATGGCTGGTAGTGGCTGTCCTCGAGCAAGCTACTAGACCTAACGGCCAGCGGCAAGCTAAAGTGGTTTACTATGTCCTTTACAAATGCCAGTAACCTGGAAGATGACCTTGACTCAATGAACCGGTCCAATATCTCTTGATCGGTGTGATTGGCAAGGGCAAATTGGTAAAGGTTATTGTCTTCCATAAATTCGTCAAAAACATCGGTGGTAAGAACAACCGTTTTTGGAATTGCAACCGTGACATTGGCCCATTTGTTCCTGATTCGATGTTTTTTAATTATTGCATCTATAAATGCGAGGCCACGTCCCTTTCCCCCTAACTGTCCGTCGCCCAGACGCGTAAAAACAGCATAATCATCGAAATGACTTGCAATTATGCCCCTACCCTTCATTCGCCGATAGTTAGTGATGGTATCAATAAGGTAGCTCCTAATGGCCTCAACATTTGCGAAATCCTCCATACTTTTCGGGGCGAAAATTTCGGCGAGGGCAAACAATGCCCTGGCCTTTAGCCACCTGGAAAAATGATTGTTGGAGACGTGGTATTCCAAACTTTTGGCCTGAATCCTTGCAATTTTGATCTGCAATGAATGCAGGTTGTTGGCCCTATCAATCTCTTGCCCGGTTTCGGGGTCAACAAAAACGAAATCGCCAAATCCATAATTGTCGCGAATGTAGCTCTTCAACTCGAACAAGAGGTTTTTTGAATACTTGTTAATGAAGTAAACCTTGAGTTGTTTAATTATTTCTGGACTCCATTCATCAGAACTTTGCAGCACTATGGGAATGTTCTTGTCAACTTGCCTTACGTACCTTGCAAGCTTAATCCCAGCTTGGTCATCCCTAACACCACCCCTGGAGTAGCTTATGTCCGAAATGATTCCCAAAAGATTATTCTTGTGTTTAGTGTACAGCTCGATTGCCTCTTCGAATGTTTTTGCAAGCAAAACCTTTGGCCTGGCCCTCATACGCATGGTTTTCCTGTGTTCGTTGAGGCCCTCAATCATCATTTCGTTGGTTTGCTCAATAATTACCTTGTATATTGTAGGTAGGTAGGAAGAATAATACCTTATTGAGTCTTCGACCAGAAGGATTCCCTGAATACCATAGTAGTCAATATCAATTTCGGCATTCATCCGGTCTTCGAGCAACTTAATTATTGCAAGAAGCAGGCTAGTGTTTCCCAGCCAAGAAAAAACGTAGTCAATGCCACTCAGGTCTTCCTTTGCCAGTTTTATGGATACTTCGCGACTAAAATGGGTAAGCACCACAATCGGTATGGAAGGAAACTTGTTCTTAACAAGCTTGGCCATCTCGAAGGCATTGGTTTTTCCAATGTTTAGCATTGTTATTACCAAATCCATTTTTTTGGTTTCAAGGATCTTGAAGGCCTCCTCTGCCGAACTTGCTTTTGTAAACTGGGGTGGGTACCTGAGGTTTTTTGATGTGTATTCCAGAAAAATTTTTTCATTAATCCGGCCGTCTTCTTCAAGCATGAAGGCATCATAGTTGCTGCAAATAAGCAAGACGTTGATAATGCGTCTTTGCATTAGGTTTTCGTGCTCTATTTCGGCAAATTCGTAATGATCGGTAGAATATTGTTCGTTGTATTTGTATTTAGGTTCCATTTTTCGTTCAAAAAATTAATCATTATTAATGGTTTTCGGGAAAGTAAATAAGGGAAACCCTTTTTTTTCCATCCATTACAATTTCCAGCGGACTATCGAATCTAATATGACGAAGGTACTTTGTTCTATTGAAAGCGGGCAAGGCGTTTAGACTCTTGAAGTTTACAAATTCGTTTTGATCGTTGTGCTTGACCGAGAAGTAACCAACGTTCATTGAAATTACGTTGTGGAAGAAATGGGAACCTAGGGAGGCGTCGAGGGCAAATCCCTCCAGACCAACCTCCACAATAATTCGTGCGTTTGAAATTTGCGACCAAGTAACCGGAATACCAATGAACCTATCTCGCGTACCCCATCGGCCTGGTCCTATGAGCACGTACTTCCTGTTTTCTGCAACCAGCATCACGTTGAGTTTTTCAATTTCATCCCTGATTTCTTCGGTTACCATATTGCTAAAAACATCCACATCGACGTAGATTAAATCGAAAATGGTGTTGACCCTACCATTTCCCATTCCGTTTTCGCTATACAGCAAAAGACGGTCTCCTTCAATTTTGTCAATTGAAATTTCGCAATCATGAACATTTTTAACAAGTGGCTTAACTTGGAGCAAGTAAAACGAAGTTGTTCCATTGTTGTTCTTTTTTAGGTCAACGGCAAATTCTATTTCCACGGGCGTACCCATTGATTCGGATATCAAATCCAGGATTAATTCAAGGGTTCCGGCCAAAGGGGTGTAGTCGTATTTGAGAATGTTTGCGAAATTTATCACACGTGGCCCGGATTTATCAATCCCAGGAGACAAAAAATCGGATGATTGGTCATAAACCGAAGCACAGTGTTTAAGGTTCCCGTGCTCTTCGGCCTTATCAATGTCAAGGGTTATCAAGGCGGCATCCTCACCGTCGAGTAGGTTGAAATCTTGCTTTGCCATGTTGATTGCATAAAAATGCAGTTGTGAATTCCTGTACTGGTCTTTTGGCGTTAATATTTCAAGCTTTGGGTGAACGCATGAAAACCTGAAAGTTTTCTCGCCTTCAACAACGTACTTTCCCAGCCCGACAGCCATAACCGCAAAGCCCTCCTCTGGTTTCATGTAAGAGTATGGATAGTAGTTGTATGATTGAGCTACACCACTTATATGCGGGTAAAAGTAATCTTCGTGCCTATTTCCAACTACCTCTTGAATTACTATTGCCATTTTCTCCTCTTCAACCTTATAGTTCACTGCTTTGAAATAAGCCAAGGCCGTTGGTGAGTAGATTGAGGCGAATACCAATTTAATTGCTGTTAGGATTTTTTCCAAATTTTCCTTTTCGTCCGAGTGATTGTTGGGGAGCAGGAAGGTACTGAAGATACCGGCAAAAGGTTGCATCAGTGAATCTTCAAAAAGACTTGAGGAGCGAATTGCAACTGGTTTTTTTACCACCGATACCAGATAGGCCAACCGCTTGCGAAGAGTGTCTGATAGGTTTCCGTTAACAAATATTTTCTTAATCTCCTCGTAGTCTTTTGCCTGGGCAATTTTGGTCAAAATATCGTTTTTTTGAACGAAGTATTCGAATTCTTCGGTGCCAATGATGGTAGTAAGTGGCACCCGAACCGTGATATCAGGAATCAACCTGTCAAAAATGAAGTTGTTAACAATCATATTTATGTAAGCCAATCCCCTACCTTTGCCCCCTAGCGATCCTGCGGCGAGGCTTACAATGTTGGTGTCATCAACAATTGCAGTCTCGTCAAAATTGATTACCTTGCCTTTTTGCTTGTCGTGGAGGCATTGATCTATTGTATCAATCAGGAATTTTCTCAGGGAGCCGGGGGTAGGAAAGTCTTCAACCCTCAAGGGCTTAACCAGCCTTGCAATTTGAATCTCGCCCCTTGCCATTAGCCAATTGCTAAAATGGTTCTTTCGAGCATGGTAAATCAGTGATTGTTCGGGAATTGAATACAAATGCTTTTGAAATTCTTTCATTGACCGTGCCGTGGCAATGTCGCGCCTCCCTTCGGCATCTTTGTACTTGAAACTTCCGAAACCAAGGTAATAATTGATGAAACTTTGTATGTCTTGAATCAGGTTTTCGGAATTCTTGTGAATGAAGGTTGATTGAAGCTCGTGGGCATAAATAGAATTTGTCTCGTCTGACGATTGTAGTACGGTAGGTAAGTCTGGTATTAATTCCTTGGCATAATTAATCAAGCTCACTCCCGCCTGTTCGTCCAGTATTCCGTCTTTTTCAAACTTTACGTCAGAAATAATGCACAAAAGGTTATCCTTGTACTGGTTAATTATTCTTTTTGCCTCGCTAAAATTTGAGGCCAACAAAACCTTTGGCCTAACCCGCATTTTAAGCAATTTGTATAGTTCATCGGTATTCACTTCTTCGATTAATTGCTGCACTTGTTGGATTACGATAGAATAAAGCACGGGCAGGTATCTTGAATAATAACGAGCGGAATCCTCCACTAGCAAAATAACGCGTACCATACCAATTCTAACATCGTTTTCGACATTAAATCGATCCTCGATATATTTAACCATTGCCAAAAAAACGTTGGAGTCTCCGTTCCAAACGAAAACCCTATCAATGGTTGAGATAGGTTTGTGGCCATCCTCAAATGCGGCAACATCGCTATTATTGTTTAATAGCAAAAAAATTGGGGTTTTGGGGTAAATTTGCTTTATGATTCTGGTCAATTGCACCGGGGTAGTTTTGTCAACCCCCATCATTACAATAACAAGGTCGTAATACTTTTCTTGGAGCCTTTCCAATGCCTCGTCGGGAGTTGAAACACCCGTTATTCTGGGTGCTGATGATAGGTTTAGCTGGTAGTACTCCCCCGAAACCCGCTCGAAGAAACGTCCCTCTTGTTCAATATTGTACGCGTCGTAAAGGTTAGCCACCAAGAGAATTTCCCTTACCTTATACTGCATCAAATCGTGGTAAATATCGCGATCAGAGTTGTGCTTTTTTAAAAAATTGTGCAGAAGGTGACGACCTTTTTCTAATGATCTAACCTCCTTGACAGGGTCGCTTTTTGTCCCTTCCTCCCTAGAAGTTTTTTTTAGGAGATTCTTGCCAATCCTGGTATTCAAGTGCCCGCTGATAAGGTTTGCCAGGAACCCAATAAGCTGACGTTCTTCCATTAGAAATGGACCTTCATCGGCCTGCTTGTGCTCCTTCAAGTAAAACACCTCAATAGTTCCCTCCTTTCCATCAATGGTCTCGAAAGACTTTCTTTGATACCACCTGGTTTCTTGAAATCTTTTGCTACAGAGGAAAACGTCGCCTCCATATTTCAGTCGAGCCACGCAATCTTCGGGGTATTGCCAGGCAGGGGGAAGTAGCATTACGATTTGCGATAGCATTTCGCCAATCGGCCTATCTTCCCGAAGAATCATATTGGTTTGGTTTAATGCCCCGAGTTCTTTTTGCCGCTCTCGTTTCTCGGCAATTAACCTAATAATTTCCTCTTGATTTGCCGAAAGATTATCCTCACCAGGCAGGCCATTGAATCTTCCGTCACTTGTGCCTTGGTCTCCATTGATACTTTTCATTAGGTATAAGTTAAGAGTTAGGATAAGTCAATGATTCTTTTTTAGGGTGATACGGAAGCAAAAATACAAAAAAAGATATGGACGTGTGGTGTTTTCTGGTGGTATGAGCCTACCGTGGTAAAATATATTTCAAAACTGTTTTTTAATTAGAATTTGGCTAGGATAAATATCGGATTGAAACCGAAATAATCAAAATGATTAAAAATTTAATCAAAATGATATTTTTTTTTTAACAATTGTTGAAATATTTCACTTTTTTTTTATAATTTAACGCCTTGAAAGCTTACTAATAAAGCCGGTACCAATTCCGGAAATCAAAAACCCTAAAAACCAAAATTTATGAGCGCAAACCTAAAAAAGTTCATGGATTACGTAATTGCCAAGAATCCATCAGAGCCAGAGTTTCACCAGGCCGTTGAGGAAGTTGCCGAAACCATCTTCCCTTTTCTTGACGAAAATCCCAAGTACAAGGCCGCCAAGGTTTTTGAACGTATGATAGAACCCGAAAGAGTGGTAATGTTCAGGGTTCCCTGGATTGACGATAAGGGAGAATTGCAGATAAACCGGGGTTACCGAATTGAAATGAACAGTGCCATTGGACCCTATAAGGGTGGGTTGCGTTTTCACCCAACCGTAAATCTCGGAATCTTAAAGTTTTTAGCCTTTGAGCAAACGTTTAAAAATAGTTTAACAACCCTTCCTATGGGAGGAGGAAAGGGTGGCAGTGACTTTGACCCAAAAGGAAAGAGCGATAACGAAGTGATGCGGTTTTGTCAAAGTTTCATGATCGAGCTATCGAGGCATATTGGCCCCGACACCGACGTTCCTGCCGGCGATATTGGGGTTGGTGGGCGTGAGGTTGGTTTTATGTTTGGGCAGTACAAAAGAATCAAAAACGAATTTACAGGAGTTTTTACAGGCAAGGGAATCGAGTACGGCGGAAGCTTGATTAGACCAGAGGCTACAGGTTACGGCACCGTTTACTTTGCCGAGGAAATGTTGGCAACAATAAACGAGGGTATTAAGGGCAAAGTAGTTTCAATAAGCGGCTCGGGCAACGTGGCACAATACGCGGCAGAAAAAATAATTGAGCGTGGCGGAAAGGTAATTACGTTATCCGACTCGGGCGGTTACATCTACGACAAGGACGGAATCGACAGCGAAAAACTTGCCTTTATTATGCGATTGAAAAACATAAAACGCGGACGAATAAGCGATTACGCCGATCAATACAACTGCAAGTATGTTGGTGACGGAGCAAGGCCTTGGTTTGAAAAGTGCGACATTGCCCTTCCCTGTGCAACCGAAAACGAAGTTAACGAGAAGGAGGCTATGGCTCTGGTGGCCAATGGTTGCATTTGCGTATCTGAAGGTGCAAATATGCCATCAACCCCAGGGGCAGTTGAGGTTTACTTGAAAGCCAGAATTCTCTATGGACCCGGTAAAGCTGCAAACGCAGGCGGTGTTTCTACTTCAGGTCTAGAAATGAGCCAAAACTCTCTAAAGCTTTCTTGGTCTCGCGAAGAGGTTGACCAACGGCTCCATACAATCATGGTCAACATTCACAAGACCTGCATCAAGTATGGCAAGGAAGACAAGGGATTCATTAATTATGTAAAGGGTGCCAACATTGGCGGTTTCGTTAAGGTTGCCGACGCAATGATGGCACAGGGATACGTATAAAACTTATTCGGAGCGATAATTTTCATCGTTTTAAGTGGTATTGTCAAGGGTGGTTTGGATTAACCAAACCACCCTTGGTTTTGCCACAAAAATGCGATCAAGTAATTTTTCAGCCTGCAAGTACAACCCGGCAAAGCATCGAAATTATCTTTATCTTTGTTGTTCGAAGTAACGGCGTAGTTATTCGGGTAAGTATTGTTTTAGATTAACCCATATTCTGGATTTACTATTTGGCTTGGAACCAACAAACAATTCGAAATTGGAAAAACTGTTAACCTCAACCCTAAAGCTAGGAATAATAGCAGGTGGCCAACTTGGCAAGATGCTCATTCAGGAGGCTAGCAAGTGGAATATAAATTCGTACGTAATGGACAATGATGAGGATTGTCCGGCCGGAAAGATTGCTTCGCAATTTGTCAAGGGAAGCAACGTTGATTTCGACTCGGTTTATCATTTCGGAAAATTGGTCAACGTGCTTACCTACGAACTTGAAAACATTAACATAGAGGCTTTGAAAAAACTGAAGGCCGAGGGGTGCGAGGTAATTCCGGACCCAAAGGTTTTGGAGTTGATACAGGACAAAGGCCTTCAAAAGCAATTTTATGCAAGCAACAGCATTCCCACGGCCAGCTTCAAAACGTGCCAGTCGAAGGAGGAAATTTTTGAGCGCATTGAGTCAGGTGAAATAAAATTACCCTTTGTTCAGAAATTAAGGAGCGGTGGTTACGATGGCCGAGGGGTTGCGGTTATTAAGAATCAGGGCGATTTGGTGAACTTGTTGCCAGGTGCCTCGGTAATAGAAGAGGTGATTAAAATCCAAAAAGAGGTGGCGGTAATAGTTGCAAGAAACAGATCGGGCCAAATTAAGTCATACCCGCCAGTAGAAATGGTTTTCGATCACAAGGCAAATCTTGTTGACAAGCTTTTTTGCCCATCAACAATAACTCCAGAACAAGCCAATTTATCAATCGAACTTGCAAGTCGGCTCATTGAATTGCTAGATGTGACAGGACTCCTTGCAGTTGAATTTTTTATTGATGCTTTTGGCAAATTACTGGTTAACGAGGTTGCCCCCAGACCCCACAATAGCGGGCATCATACCATTGAGAGCGCTGAAACTTCGCAGTTTGAGCAACACTTGCGTGCCATACTTGACCTACCTTTAGGGAGCACATCGCAAATTTTTCCCTCGGTTATGGTAAACCTACTCGGGGAGGAAGGTCATCATGGACCAGTTTTTTACGAAGGATTGATCGAAAGTATGGCGATGGATGGGGTAAATGTGCACCTCTACGGAAAGAAATTAACAAGGCCATTCAGGAAAATGGGGCACGTTACCATTGTTGCACCCAGCCTCGATGATGCCCTCGAAAAATCCGAAAAGATCAAAAAGCTTTGTAGGGTTAAATCTGTGTATCGGGGTCACCAAACCTTATCAAATTAAATTTGTTAACATTGTATAGAATAAGTTTTTAGACCTATCAAAACATTTCTAAAATGAAAAAAAATATTTGTGTTTGCATCCTCGTTTTTCTGTTCTCAAGCAGTGGCTTTTCGCAGCTTAAGTACGAAAGGGAATTTAGGATTAAACGAAATGAGGTCCCTTCAATAGCACTTTCCTTTGTAGATTCCCTAACCTTCGACTCTAAGGTAAGATGGTTTAAGGAAGAGGGTTTAACAAGCAACGCCATCGAGGCCAAGGCAAGGTTTAACAAAGAAAAATACAGCATTCAATTTGAGGAAAATGGACGTTTCAATGATGCCGAAATTGAAATAAAACCGAGCTTGATACCGCCAGATGTTAATTTCAAGATTCTTTCAGTATTTAGGAATAATTACCGCCGGCACAAAATTGAAAAAACTCAGATAAATTACACCGGAAATAGAAACACGGTACTAGCCTTCCTAAGGCATAACCGCAAAAACCCCGATGGGATTATCATTAGGTATGAAATAGTGATTTCAACAAGGATTGGAGGAGAATTCGTATCAATGGAGTACTTATTTTCTGGGGCGGGTGAGTTCCTTCGAAGGGAAAAAATAATTGAAACAAGAAAAAGCAATATCGATTTGGATTTATGAAATTGACAGTAACCATAATTCTTTTGGCAATCGCAAGCCTGGGTTTCTCAAACAATAAATATCAGGTGGGATTTTTACCATCAGTTAGCCTTCGGAAAAGCCTTCCTGCAAACTGGTCGGCTACCTTCAGGGTGGAGTCACGACAGTCAATTTGGGAGGAAGAACTTAAGTATGAAAATCTACTTACGGATATTTCTTTGGTTGCAACAAAACGAATCACTCCCAACATTACGCTGGGTGGAGGCTATTTGCTGCGAATTGATGATGAAGATGATGCCTTCTACCATAGAATTTTACAACAAATTGTATTCTCGAAAAGATATCCTGATTTTCGATTGGCACACAGGTTGATGACCGATCAAACATTCGGAAATGACGAAAATACAAGGTATCGGTTACGGTACAGGATCTCGGCCGAAATACCCCTTTCAGGGCAAAGTATTGACGTAAAAGAGTATTTCGTTAGGCTAAACAACGAATACAATAACCTCTTGTACGATGGTAATTACGATCTGGAGGTCAGGGTTGGTGCCCTAGTGGGTTATTCCTTGTCGCCAAATAACGAAATTGAGATGGGTGTAGATTATCGCTTTAGCGGATTTGTAGGCGGCAATCCAAGAAGCAGGGTGTGGCTCAACCTCAATTTTTTTCATAAGTTTTGAAGCCCCAATCCCATCTGGTTTTATAAATTGCTGACCAATAACCTTTTACCTCTAAAAGTAAAAAAATGATAAAAAAAAGTTTGATTCTTTCAATACAAGTCCTTATGGTGGCGTTTGCCGCAGTTCTTTTTTCATCCTGCGGCCAGGCATCCAAAAAACTTAGTGAAAAAATTGATGAGTTAACAAAAAAATCGGAAACTCTTGATTCATTGATTAATACTAAAATAAAAGAAGCCATACCCCTTGATTCCTTGGTCAAAACCGAGCAAGAAAAGATTTCTCAAATCGATTCACTTATTCCAAAACCTTTGAAGAATCTTTATAATTTGTCAATGTAGCACCTTAATTAAACCAGCCAAGCTTAAACCCAAAATTGTTTTTAAAATGAAATGCCCAAATTGTGTAAACGTAGGTCTAGTCATGTCCGATCGTAATGGAATCGAAATTGACTACTGCCCAGAATGCCGTGGTGTATGGCTCGATCGTGGCGAACTTGATAAAATCATCGAACGCTCCCAACCCACCGGCAAAAGCAACTCTGACGACTCATTTCAAGGAAGATCCCATTTTCCCAGAGAAAGTGATTATCGATATAAAAGGAAAAAGGGGTTTTTGGGCGAAATTTTTGATTTCTAATTCCCACCGAAGTCAATCCTCATCCTGGTTTTGTTTGCTGTAATCTTCCCATTTTGAAAAACCATCTTGGGGAGGAATTGGGTTTAATTGCCATTAATAAAAAGGGCAATTAGACGAAGGGGCAGTAAACAACAATTAACCAATTTTTTATTTAATCAAGTTGAGAATTTTCATCAACTCTAGCAATTCATTGCTAATGAAAGAAATTAAATATTTACTTTTGTTTTCAGAAACACCGCTTTTGAAACTTTAGTAGGGACCTGCAAGTGCTGCAGAAACCAGTTGGTGAATCTAGAACTTTTTGGTTTTTTTTAGAAAAAATGATGGTTAGCATTGGAATGGGTTCTGACG
The DNA here is from genome assembly GCA_964624065.1 of uncultured Bacteroidales bacterium. Classification (GTDB taxonomy): domain Bacteria; phylum Bacteroidota; class Bacteroidia; order Bacteroidales; family UBA7960; genus UBA7960. The sequence continues at coordinate 8,458 of CAZUWF010000006.1, read as the reverse complement.
AAGATCTAAAGGTAAAGCTTCAAGCAGTGGAAATGCTAGATTTTTTAGAAATTGTCTACGATTTGGACAAAGAAACGGCGAACCGCACACCAGAAAAACTTTTCGAATTTTCGGCTGTTGTCTATCACCAAGGCGCCGTGGCAATTTTTGCCGGTGCCGGAGCCGACGCACATCCTTCCGTTAAGGTTGCTAACATTTCACCCATACAGGTAATTGGCGTGCCCAAAAAGCCGCACTCCACATTTTATGGGTGGAGCTCGGTGCTTCCATTACTGCATATGCCGGGCGGGGTTTCGTGCGCTGCTACTACATTGAACCGAGGCAAAAACACCTGGAACCTTCCTGGTCCAATAGTGTCGGGCAATGATGAAAGTATATTGCAAAAAATAATTGAATACAAACGATACCTGAAACAACAAGTGGTTGACAAGGCCGAGAAGTTGAAAAGGTCAATTAATCCCTCAGATTGAAAAGGCATATTACTGTTTTGGCTTCGTTTGTAATTATGCTCTGCATTGGCGGGGTATATGCCTGGAGCATTATAGCATTCGAACTTATTTCTAGCTACAGCTTCTCGGCACTCCAAACTCAGATCATTTTTGGCTCTTTGATTGCAATTTTTCCGTTAACAATGATTTTTGTTGGAAAATTTGAAAATTACTTTAAACACAGGCACTTAGGGTACCTTTCGGGGTTCTTGTTTTGGTTTGGATATTACCTGGCCAGTAGGTCTCAAGGAAATTACTTTATGGTCTTCATAGGTCTTGGCCTGGTTACTGGGGTGGCCACAGGTTTGGGCTACTGGCTATCGCTTACTTCCCCGGTAAAGTGGTTCCCCGAGAAAAAGGGCCTTATAACCGGTATTTCTGCCGCTGGATTCGGGCTTGGGGCGGTGTTTATGTCAGAGGTTTCGCAAGCGATTTTAAATAGTGGGTACAACCTAATGCAATTGTTAAATTTGGTTGGATTTTCTTACGGAATAATAATTTTTGTTTCGTCAAATTTTGTTTTCCAATTTTCAGGCCCACCCGATGGAAAAAATCTAACCGGAAGACTTAGACCGATATTGCAATCAAAAACTTTCAAGAGGCTCTTTCTGGGTATTTTCTTGGGCACATTTGCTGGACTACTGGTGATAGGAAGCTTGAACCTAATTGGCCGCGAAAACGATATTTCCGCCGAAAATCTTGTCCACGCCGTTGCCATTTTTGCAATTGCCAATTTTCTGGGAAGGCTATCTTGGGGTATGCTTAGCGATAGGATTGGGGCAGGTCAGAGCATATCGTTTGCTCTGACATTGCAATCGCTGGCAATTGCCAGCCTTGCAGCCTTTCCCCTTTCCGCGGTTTCTTTCTGGGTCGTATCTTTCCTGATAGGATTCGGGTTTGGTGGCAACTTCGTGCTTTTTGCAAGGGAAACAGCACAGGTTTTTGGATTGGAGAACCTTGGCTCAATTTACCCTTATGTTTTTCTTGGTTACGCCATTGCAGGGATTGCAGGTCCGGCTGCCGGCGGGTTTATTTTTGACATATCCGGATCTTTTACTTGGGCAATTCTTTTGGCCAGTTTTATTAGTATGGCTGGTGCCTTCCTTTTTTTCAATAGCTTTTTTTTCAGGGCAAGGTAATGAACACTTTTGAGCAAATCGAAATTGCAGCACGCCACATCAAAGAAGGTAAAGTCGTTGCATTTCCAACCGAAACGGTTTACGGACTTGGCGCCAATGCCCTTAACCCATTTGCCGTGGCCAAGATCTTTGAATTGAAGGAACGTCCTTCATTTGATCCATTGATCGTACACATTGCAGATTACGACCAGCTAAAAAACATAACCCTTCCGCATGACGAAAGAGTGTTAAAGGTTGCCCAACGGTTCTGGCCGGGACCTTTGACAATGGTGTTGCCTAAAAATAATTGTGTGCCCGAAATTGTTACTTCAGGCCTCCAAACAGTAGGCGTACGTATGCCTAACAACCAAATTGCCATCGATCTCATCACAAGTGCAAACTGCCCTATTGCGGCACCAAGTGCAAACAAGTTCGGGCGAATTAGCCCAACAACGGCGGCCCACGTTCGGAAGCAACTGCCAAGCGTTGATTTTATAATAGATGGCGGAAAAACCACGGTGGGCATTGAATCTACCATAATTAGATTTACTAAATTAGGTTTTCAAATTCTCCGCAATGGAATAATAACTCAGGAAGAGCTGGAACAAGTGGTGCCATTTGATAGATTCTCTCCAATTGAAGCCCTTTCAGCCCCAGGTATGCTTAAATCACACTATAGCCCCAGGAAGATGTTGTTGATTGGCGACAAAAACACCAAGCAAATGGATGTTTCAAGGGCCGGTCTTATTTCTTTTAGCGGGGAATTTGAAGCAGGATTCAAAAAAATAATTAGGGTTTCTTACACCAACGACCTCAAGGATTACGCCGTTAATGTGTTTGAAGCCATGCACGCCTTTGAGGACGACAGTGAGGTGGAGGTCATTTATGCCGAACCTGTGCCCGAAAAAGGGATCGGCAAGGCCATAATGGATAGGCTAAAAAGAGCCCAACACAAATGGCTCAAAAATTAATTCAGACTTTGTCTAAATAGACCGCTGTGAAGAAACTTGTTTGAAAAAATCTTTCACAATACCTAATTTTGTCGACCAAACCCGGCGATGTCACCAAACTCACAACCCATACCCTATGCGAGTAAAACGAATTGCCCCTCAACCATCGGTAAGTATCGAAAAAAACCCTGTTGACCTTGGCCTCATCGATCCCATTATTGAAAAGTACAAGGGAAAGGCCGGAAACCTTATTCCATTGCTTCAAGGAACCCAACAAGCATTTGGGTTCATACCTAGCGAAGCCTTCTGGAAAATTAGTAACCAAACGGGAATACCGATAACCGACCTTTACGGGGTGGCAACATTTTATGCACAATTCAGGCTTGTGCCAAGCGGCAAGTACATAATAAAAATGTGCCACGGAACAGCATGCCACGTACAAGCCGTGCAGGAAGTAACAAACCAGATACTTGATTTTTTGGAAATAAAAGACGGGCAAACTACGACCGACGGCCTATTTACCCTCGAAACTGTAGCTTGCCTGGGTTGTTGCTCGCTTGCACCCGTAATGATGGTAAACGATGATACTCACGGAAAGCTAACACCCGCCCTGGGCCTGAAAATTGTGAAGGAGATTAAGCGGGGCAATGTCAATTGAAAAATACATATTGAGGATTGCTTATGGTTTTTAATGCCTACTTCCCTATTGGTCGCAAACTGTTGGCACAAATTAGCCGGCTGCCAAAATGGTGATCAGCACCTGTTTTGAAACAAACTCCACGAAACCGCCGTTTCCAATCACCTTATCGATATAAAAAGTTTTTTATGACAATCAACCTACTTCGATTTTTTTACAACAAATTTTCACCAAAGGCCGCCAGCTCTTTACCTTCAATTATTGACTTTGACCATTTGACTGTTGACTATCATGAATAAAACAACCATCATTGTTGGGCTTGGGAGTTGCGGTATTGCCGCAGGGGCTTCCAAAACCTACGCCGAGCTAGAAAGGATTAAAACCGCGGACAAGTTGGATTTCGAACTCAAAAAAACCAGTTGTGTGGGTATGTGCTTTCGCGAACCCCTAGTGGAAGTGATTGACGAATCGGGAACTTACCTCTACGGCAAGGTGGATCCCGAACGCGCCGACGAAATCATTGAGATGCACGTCAAGAATCTCTCGCCAATCCACGATTACATCGTTCACGGAAAAAACCTCCAAACCCCCGATGATAGCTTTTTTGAGGGTCAGGTAAAGATTGCCCTCAAAAACTGCGGATTCATCGACCCCGAAAAGATTGAAGAGTACGAGGCCACCGGTGGCTACGATGCCATACGTAAGATTGCCGCCGAGGGTATTGACCCCGATACTGTTATTCAAATGGTTATTAACTCGGGCTTGCGCGGTCGCGGTGGTGGTGGTTTTTCAACCGGTATGAAATGGCGGTTTGCAAACAAGGCATCTGGCGAACAGAAGTACGTTATCTGCAATGCCGACGAGGGCGACCCCGGAGCTTTTATGGACAGGTCAATCCTCGAGGGCGATCCGCATGGGGTACTTGAAGGGATGATAATTTGCGGTTATTCAATTGGCGCTTCGTTGGCTTACATTTATTGTAGGGCCGAATACCCGCTAGCGATTAAGAGGCTCAACATTGCCATCGGCCAAGCACGGGAAAAAGGTTACCTAGGCAAGGACATTTTCGGAATCGAGGGCTTTAACTTCGACATTTTGATAAAGGAAGGTGCCGGGGCTTTTGTGTGCGGCGAGGAAACCGCACTCATCGCCTCAATTGAGGGTAAGCGCGGAATGCCTCGCAAGCGCCCGCCATTTCCGGCCAACTCCGGCCTTTGGAAATATCCAACCAACATTAACAACGTCGAAACCTTCGTGAACATTCCCCGGATTTTCCTTGACGGCCCTGAAAATTATGCAGCCCTAGGAACCGAGAAAAGTAAGGGAACAAAGGTTTTTGCCCTTACGGGGAAAATAAATCGGGGAGGCTTGGTGGAGGTTCCTATGGGCATTAGCTTAAAGGATGTTATTTACAAACTTGGCGGCGGCATAGTTGGCGACAAGAAGTTCAAGGCTGTGCAACTTGGGGGCCCTTCGGGAGGCTGCGTACCTGAATACCTTTCCGACACCAAGGTTGATTACGATTCGGTAAATGCCACTGGCGCAATAATGGGCTCGGGCGGTATGGTTGTAATGGACGAAACCACCTGCGTGGTTGACATTGCCAGGTTCTTCTTGGATTTTACTTGTAAGGAATCGTGCGGCAAATGTACATTTTGCCGAATCGGCACCAAGCGGATGCTTGAAATACTGACACGAATTACAGAAGGCGAAGGCAGGCAAGGAGACATTGAGCTACTCGAAGAGCTTTCAACCACCATTAAAGAAAGCTCCCTTTGCGGGTTGGGACAAACTGCACCAAACCCTGTATTGACTACCATAAAATACTTCCGTAGCGAATACGAAGCTCATATAAACGACAAGAAGTGCCCGGCATTGAGCTGCAAGAAGCTCCTCACATACAGCATTAACAAAGGGGTCTGCACCGGCTGCACCGCTTGCGCTCGTGGCTGCCCCGTAATGGCAATCCAAGGCGAGAAAAGGAGTCCCCACGAAGTGAAGCAAGATTCTTGCATTAAGTGCGGTATATGCTATACCAAGTGTAAGTTTGGCGCCATACTATTGAGCTAAAAATTAAATCAAGACTATAACTAGAAAAAAATGGTCATGGCCCTGCAACCATTGCTAAAGGAAGCTTAGCCCGGAAAAAAATGGGTGTGGGCAGGTATCCAAGCCATTTGTCAAAACAACAGAAAAAACAAAAATTAAACTGATGGATCAACTGAACATAATGCTTAACGGTGAGATTGTGAAGGGCAATTCGGGCGAGACAATTCTTGAGTTGGCTAATCGCCTATCTGTTGATATACCAACCCTTTGCAACGACCCTCGGCTGGAGCCCTACTCTTCGTGCTACATTTGCGTGGTTGAAATTGAAAATATGCGCAACCTGCAGCCTGCCTGCTCCACCACCTTAACCGAGGGGATGCGGATCAGCACAAACAACCAACGGGTAAGGAACTCGCGCAGGATGGCACTGGAGCTAATGGTGAGCAACCACTACGCTGATTGCATTGCCCCATGTAGGGAAACTTGCCCGGCCGGGGTTGACGTGCAGGGCTACATTTCGATGATTAGCAAGGGAATGCACCGCGAGGCAGTTGAAATCATCAAGCTTACCAACCCACTACCTGCAATATGCGGAAGGGTGTGCGTGAGGCCCTGCGAGGTGGCATGCCGACGCAACTTCATTGAAGAAACAGGCGTTGGTATAGATTACCTTAAAAGATTCTCGTCCGATATTGACCTTGATTCCACCAAAAGGTTCGTACCAACCAAAAAGCCTACCACATCCAAGAAGGTGGCAATAATAGGTGCCGGTCCCGGTGGACTCTCGGCAGCTTTTTTCCTTGCAAGGGAAGGACATAAGGTGGAGGTGTTCGAGGCAAGCAGCCACGCCGGAGGTATGCTAAGGTATGGAATACCACCCTACAGGCTTCCCAACGAAGTTATAGACAAGGAGGTGGAGGGAATCACCGCTTTGGGTGTAAAAATCCATTTCGAAAAAAAACTTGGCGCAAACCTTGCCTACCAAGATCTACAAAAAAACTTTGATGCCTTGATACTTGCAATTGGTTCGCAAAACGGCACCCGCATTGGCTGCGAAAACGACGATGCCGGAAATATTTTTTCAGGGATAGACTTTTTGCGCAATATGGAAATGACCGGCCAGAGGTACGACTTTGAAGGGAAGAAGGTGGCTGTAATTGGCGGTGGAAACACCGCCATGGACTGCTGTCGCACGGCCATACGCTGCGGAGCAGAGGAAGTTACAGTTATATACAGGCGCACCGAAAAGGAGATGCCAGCCAACCCTATCGAGATTCACGAATCAAAACTGGAAGGGGTCAGGTACCTATTCCTGACCGCTCCAGCCAAGGTAAACCAGAACGCGGAAGGCAATATTGAATCGCTCACTTGCTTTCGTATGGAGCTAGGCGAACAAGATTCCTCGGGTCGCCGCAGGCCGGTGAAGGTTGACGGTTCGGAGTTTAACGTCCAGCTAGACATTGTGCTTGCCGCCATTGGTCAGAAAACCAATGTTGACTTCATTGAAGACATCAACAAAAATGCCCGCACCGAGCTTGAAATAAACCGCTGGGGCGATATTGCCGCCAATCCAAAGACCCTTCAAACATCCATTGAAAACATTTTTGCCTGTGGCGATGGAGTTACGGGCCCTGCTACGCTAATCGAAGCCATTGCCCAGAGCAAGCTAGCCGCCCAGAGTTGTAACAAGTACCTTCATGGAGAGGCAATTACTCCTCCAGATCAGGAGTTCTTGAGCCGCAAGGAAAACTTCCGCCGTCAGGCAAGAAATGATTTCGAGGCGTGGTTCGAGCGGCAGGAGCGCGAAGAAATGCCTACCATTGACCCTAACAAACGCCATAACTTCGATGAGGTGGAGCTCGGCTACACTTTAAAGGCCGCAATGGGCGAAACCAACCGCTGCTTGGAGTGCGGTTGCAGCGAGCTATACACTTGCCACCTTAAGAAACTTTGCACCGAGTACCATGCCGAGCAAAAGAGGTACGAAGGGGAGTTCAAGGAGTACGTGGTGAAGTTTGATCACCCGCTTGTGGAAATTGACAACAACAAGTGCATACTATGCAGCCGTTGCATTAGGATTTGCTCGGAAGTGGTTGGTGCCAACGCCCTTGGTTTGGTAAATCGTGGCTTCCACACCTTTGTGGCTCCCAGCCTTGGGGGTTCGCTGCTCCATACCCATTGCGAAAGCTGCGGAATGTGCATTGACACATGCCCCACTGGTGCCATTACCGAAAACGTAAAGCACAAACCCATGCCCCTAAACCTGGATTCTTTTTCAACTATATGCAATTACTGCTCGGTGGGCTGCACCGTTGAGCTTCATCACAAGTCGGGCTTCTTTGGCAGGGCCACGGGCAGCAAGGGACTCATAAACAAGGATGCCAGCCTTTGCGGGATGGGGAAGTTTGGTTACAGCTACCTCAACGACCCACAGCGGGTTACCAAGCCCTTGCTCAAGGTAAATGGATCATTCGAAGAAATTTCCTTCGAAGAAGCTCTAGCATTGATTTCAAACAAGGTAAATGCCGTTGAACCTTTCCAAAATGTGTTCTTTGCCGGTGCCAGACTCACTAATGAAGAGCAATACCTGATTCAAAAACTTGCCAGGGCAGTGGTTAAGACCAATAACGTTGCGAGCTTTTCCAATGCCATTTCCGACAAGAAACACCATTTTGGTGCAATAACTCAAACCCCCTTGGAAGGAATTTACAATGTAAAAGAATTTTTCATTTTCGGCGGAAACCTTAACCACCAAGCTGGAGTGGCAGGATATTACATAAACAACCAGCGAGTCAAGGGCAAGGCACTGGTTAAAATGGTTACCAAGGTCGAGCACAACAAAATTGGCCACAAAGTTGACAAAACCACCATTATTGACTCGTACTACCATTTTGCGAGGGCCGCCAACCACTACGCCGTGAAAAACAACCTGCTCAACGCCCGCTACATTGCCGACCTTTGTGAAGGGTTCGACAATTACGCCAAGGCCATTTTGGAAGAAGACTTCGACTTGCTGGTGCAAAAGGCAGGGTGCAACAAGGAAGATGTTGCCAACTTCGCCAAAGGATTCAATGCCGAGCACCAATCGGTAATCGTGCTGCCTCCAGCTACCGTGGGGCAAAATACGGTGGCGGAACTTTACAATCTTGCCCTGGCAACCGGAAAAGTAGGCAAGATAGGAGCAGGAATCCTTGTGCTGCAACCCAAAAACAACTC
>CAZUWF010000005.1:0-86051 GCA_964624065.1 uncultured Bacteroidales bacterium | reverse complement strand
GGACTCGAACCCGCCACCTACAGCTTGGAAGGCTGTCGCTCTACCGGATGAGCTATTTCCGCTTGTGTGATTTTCTTAGTGGGGGGAGGAGGATTCGAACCTCCGAAGGCTTCGCCAACAGATTTACAGTCTGCCCCATTTGACCGCTCTGGTATCCCCCCTAAACTCACCTATAACTTAAAGAACTTTGGAGCCGCTGGAGGGATTCGAACCCCCGACCAGCTGATTACAAATCAGCTGCTCTGGCCAACTGAGCTACAGCGGCAATTGAATACCTTTTCAACGGTTTGTGCTGATTATCAGCAAGTAACGTAAAAAATGCCCTTAAAAAGGTTTGCAAATGTACGAAAGTTTTTTGAAACGCAAATAATTATTTCACTTTTTTTGATTTTTTCTTGGTGGCCTATTTCCTTTCTTGATAAAGAGAAGAGGCACATTCCATCTGGTGGTCATTGTTTTTTACAGTTAGCTCATACTTTTACTTTAAACAATTTACTTTTTATTTCGGGTTTCAGCTTGCGGTACTTTGCTACACTTTGAAAAATTAGCTGGTTCAACCATTCTCCTTTCCACTTTCCTGCCTAAAATAGTTCAAACGGATCCGCCCTTCTCTTTTCACCACTACCTTCCTCCTACAGCCATTCCCTGGTTTCCTGACCCGTTCAAAGTAAAATGCAAGGCTGATTTGGCCTTGCATTTGTGAATATGGCTAAAAGTGGTATATAAACTTAGTTTCCCCTGACCTTTTCCTTGTGTTTTTGAAGCTGTTTCCTAAGTGCATCTATGACACCGTCGGTAGCTTCCTCGAAAGAATTGGCCTGTTTTTTCGAAAATAAATTGTTACCTGAGATCAGAACTCTCATCTCAACTATTTTATTGGAAACCTTTTGAGCGGCATCGAGTTTTAGGATGGCTTCGCAACCTAACACTCCATCAAAATGCAAGGATAATTTACCTGCCTTTTCCTTAATAAATTCTTCAAGTTTAATGTCTGCCTTGAAGCCAACCGCGTTGATGTTAACGTTCATATTTTTTCCTCCTGTTTTTTTAGGCCCTAGGGTGGGCCTGTTTGTAAACTCTTTTAATTTTGTCAATGCTATTGTGGGTATAAACCTGTGTAGCCGCGAGATTGCTATGCCCCAAGATTTCCTTGATGGCATTTAGCTCCGCCCCCTTGTTGAGCATGTGAGTGGCAAAAGTGTGCCTCAAAACGTGGGGACTCTTTTTTTGGCGCGAGGTTACCAAGCTAAGGTAAGACCTCACCAACCTGTAAACGAACTTTGGATAAATACTCTTGCCACCATCTGTTACAAAGAGCTGACCCTGGGCAATCAACCCCAGTTCTTGCTGCTTCAATAACGAGTATTGACTATACAACTGGCATACTTGAGTAATTACAGGAACGATCCTTTGCTTTGTTCCCTTGCCAGTGACCTTGATGTTTTGGTTGTGGGCGTCGAAATCGCCGTGTTTTAAGGAGCAAATCTCCGAAAGCCTGATACCTGTGGCATATAGCAATTCAAGAACAAACCTGTCCCTTACTCCCTTGAAGCCCCCAGGAAAAGCTACCGAGTCGAGGAGGTGTTCCATCCTATTTTCTTCAACGAATGTGGGGATCCTCTTACCTTTTTTCACACTCCTCACCTTTTGCATTGGGTTAATTGCTATTAAATCGTTTTTAGAAAGGTAGCCATAGAAGGATTTGAGGGCAGAGAGCTTCCGGTTTACGGTTGTATTGGCGTGGCCTTGTTGCATCAATCGAGCCAACCATGACCTTATCATTTGCGCTTCGGCTTTCGAAGGATCCTTCACATCGAATTGCCCGATAAGGAAAAGGTCGAATCCTTCGAGGTCATTTTTGTACGAAGCCACTGTGTGGTCCGAGAATCTCTTTTCGTGCTCTATGCATTGCAAAAACCTTTCAATGCTCCCTTTCATGGCGTGGCGTTAAATAGAAAAAAATTCCTGCTGAAAGGTACGCTAAATTTTTAGCATTAGCAAGAATTTTTTTAAAAAAACCAATGGGTAGAAATTACAACGAATTTCTTTGATCCTGCATTTGTTGAACGTAGATGGCTTTTTTCTTTTGCTCGCGCTGAATTACGGATGGTTTGGTAAATTTTTGCCTTTCTCTAAGCTCGCGGAGCGTGCCGGTTTTTTCGAACTTTCTCTTGAACTTCTTCAAAGCGCGGTCAATGTTTTCGCCTTCTTTTACAGGTACAATAATCATTTTTCCTCTTTTCTTTATTAGTGGGTTAAACTATTTTTTCGACCTACAAAGGTAGTGATAATTTTTTCATTACTGAAAATTGTGAAAAAATAATTCAAAAATACTTGCAACAAGGGCTAACGCTATTTCTCTACCTCCTTGCGGAAATTGGTCATGGTGTACCGTGGACCAGTAGTGATTACCATATTGACTAGCCAGCCCGGGAAACCATCAGTGGTGCCGAAGGCGGTGTATGTCACCCTAGTGCGTGTTATCGAAACCTTTTCGAACTTCCATACACCGAAAAAATCATCCTGCCGCTTGAAATCTTTAGATTTGGGCACCACTCCACTAACCGACTCGTAGTTTACCTCGATGTCGCCATTTGCCAACCGTGACACTTTGTACTGCGTTACCGCGTCTCGATCTTTAATAGGAGCCGGCATATCGTAGGTGGTGTAAACCATCCATTGACCAGGGATGGCCTGCCCCTCAAGTCGAACAATGTTGGCCCGATACGAGAATATTTTTAGTTTATTTACGTCGCCAAGCAACCCAAGACACTTTTCTATGGTGGCATCAACCTCGACAGAAGCAAAAATATCTCTTTTAATACCCTCGCTGCGGATTTTTACCACAATCCCATCCTCGTTGTAGCGAGTTTTCCAATTGGTAAACGATGTAAGGATCAGGAGTGCGGAGAAGCTAGTAATGAATAGTTTCATCGTGTGGGATTTTGAGGGCCATCTCAGAATATTGTTTCGTTGTTTAGACACTCTTGATAAAACTGTTTTTTGCCAGTTTTGAACTAAAAAAGGTGTCAATTAATTTCGATCTTGTTCATTGATCCAAACTTTATCGCTGCCAAATAAAAAGGATTCAAGGGGCAAGCAGCAAAACCTGGTCTTTGTTTTTTTTAAACCCACCCTCCTATTCATCGATAGCTGTTCTTTAATTCCTTACTCCCCAATTCGCCATCAAAAACCTCGTAATGTGCTCGAAAAGGTGCAGTCGTGCGTTGCCTCCCCTGATACCGTGGTTATGGTTGGGATATATTGCCAGTTCAAACGGTATGTTTGCATCAATCAATGATTTGGCCATTTCCATAGTGTTTTGGTAATGTACATTATCATCAGCAGAGCCGTGAACAAGCAATAGCTTACCTTTGATTTTGCCAACGTGATTTATGGGTGAGTTATCATCGTATCCATCTGGATTTTCTTGCGGGGTGCGCATATACCTTTCGGTGTAAATGGTATCATAAAAACGCCAGTTGGTAACCGGAGCCACTGAAATTGCCCCCGCAAAAACGTCGGCACCCCAGGCGAGGCAGAGGGAGGAAAGGTAACCACCGTAGCTCCATCCAAAAATGGTAATTGCCTCGGCATCAACATAAGACAGGGTAGCCAGGTGTTTTGCTGCATTTATTTGGTCAATGGCCTCATACCTGCCCAACTGCAGGTAGGTCATTTTCATAAACTCTTCTCCCCTGTTTCCCGTGCCACGGTTATCGACCGAAACTATAATGAAGCCCATTTGGGCCAGCATTTGAAACCAAGGCCCGTTGCCGGGATCCCACCTGTCCACAACAGTTTGCGAACCAGGTCCACCGTAAACGTACATTAATACCGGGTATTGCTTGCCTGCATCGAAATCGGGGGGGAGAATCCTCCAGGCATTTAAAACAACTCCAGGCTCCGTTTCAATCTGGAAGAATTCTCGAGGAACGAATCTATGATCGGCCGCCTTTTGGCGCAATTCCTTATTGTCTTCCAAAACCTTAATCACTGTGCCATCTGAGTTGAGAATTGAAACTACGGGCGGAATGTTGGCAGTGGATTGGTTGTTGATAAAAAATCTTAACCCTTGGCTAAACGATGGGTTGTTATGTCCACCTTCGGGCGTGAGTAGTTGTTTTTGAGTGCCATTTAGCTTTACCCTATATAGGTGAGTCTCAATTGGCGATTGCTCGCTAGAGCTGTAATAAACCCAACCCGATTGCTCGTCAATACCAAAAAAGCTTGTCACGTCCCAATCGCCCCTTGTTATGGGTGCAACCTCGTTGCCTTGCATATCGTGCAAGTAAAGGTGGTTGAATCCGCTCCTGGTGCTGCTTGTGATGAAATGCTTTTTGTCTGCCAAGAAAGTAAGGTCATCGGTAATCTCAATGTAGTACTTGTTGTTTTCGTGATACGAAGTTTGGCTTAGTCCGGTGTTTCCATCCGCAAGGAGGATTTTCAAATCATTCTGGTGCCTGTTCATAATCACCACTGCCAGTTTATCGGGTTCTTTGGTCCACAAAAAGCGCGGGATGTATCTTTCGGGGTCTTTGCCGGTCTCCACCTTAATGGTTACCTTGGTTTGCATATCGAAAATATGCAATGACACCAAGCTATTGTCTTCGCCCGCCTTGGGATACTTGAATGTGTATTGCTCTGGGTAAATCTCCCCGTACATTGCCATAGTAAACTCCTTAACATATCGTTCATCAAAACGAAGGAATGCAATCTTGCGACCGTCAGGCGACCACTGAAACGCTTTGGTTAATCCAAACTCTTCTTCGTAAACCCAATCTGTGGTTCCGTTTATTATTTTGTTTATTTCACCGTCAGTGGTCACGGCAAACTCGTTGCCTGATTCAATTTCTTTGACAAAAATATTGTTGTGGCGAACGAATGCTACCATTTTCCCATCCGGTGAGAACTCGGGAAGGGTTTGCTTGGTACCTTCAGAAAGCGCCGCCAAGGTGTTTTTATAAATGTCGAAAACGTAGTACTCGTCGGAGTATGAGTGACGGTAAATTGATTGTCGATTTACTCCGACAAGCAATAAACCTTCGTCAGGGCTAAAATGGTAGGCGCTTATAGATTGTGGCCTTCCTGCTTCCGATTGCAACAAACCCTCGGTGGTGAAAACCTCCCTGATTAGCTCGCCGGTTTCATAGGAGTAAACATTGAGCCTGATGCCTTGCTCCACAATTGAGTAGTTCAACCCATCGTTCATTGACCGACCCATACTTATGGATTTGGGCATAAAATACCTATCGCGCCAAACTTGCTCGAGGGTAATTTTTGAATTTTGAGTGAAGGATAAAGTGGAAATCTTGATGAAAAGGACCAAGCAAAAGATTTTGGTAGAGTTGGAACTCATAAACGCTTGAATTTTATTAAATCATCCATGGTGAATAATTGCCACAAATATATGAACTTTTGTCGGAGATTTGAAACTTCTTAAACCTCATGAACTTTCTAGAAATCAATCATTCTATTTTCTTGGATTTTTTTTCTTTTTTGCCTTTCCGGATATAATCGCGTGCCAGATTTTGCCTCCCTACCGGCTAGCTTCGTTTTGTCAAGACCTTTTTGGAAAACTTATTTGGGCAATGCCAAAAATGCAAACTTCCTAGAGGCATTTGTAATGATGCCAAAAGGATCAAGGTCAATTATTGGTTCCATTTTACTTTATTCTCGATAAAAAGGCTACAAAAAACCGAGGCTTCAAAATAATTCAAGGGTTTTATGCAAGGAATTTGTATGCCCGCAAACCGTATCGAGCGAGGTAGTGCCTTGCATCTTTTACTTTGCATTTTGTTCCCCTGACCTGATTGCTTGAAAGATATTCCACCAGGCACTTTCCTTCAAAAAACTACGGGTTGATATTGTCGGTAGGTTCAATCCTCGCTGGGTGGGGAAGCGGAGGCGGAAGGTTCGTGTGGTAATGTAGTCAAGGCTGGCCCTCCGTTTTCAATAGCCTTTGCAATCCCTTCGAAGTAAGTACTTGATTGCACGTGGTGGGTACTGGTTTGCTTGCCTGTGAGGGTATGCCTCCGCCGCGTGGTGGTAATAATGTAGTTTTTTAGGTGGTTGGATTAAAATTTTGAGTTGTTCATTTCTGACACTGGCCACACTACACACCGGAAGGGTTGCCCCCACAAGCAAGCCCTTCAAGAATTCGAAATTCGAGTTTTTGGTTTTAATCTAATGTAATAAAATAGTTAGGTGGCTAGCGAAAAAAGGCTTTTTATCAGGCAAGTCACACAGCCAATCTTTTTATTGTTTGTTTTTCGTATCTTCTCCTTCCAATTCATCACACTATTAGCCCCTCAACCTGTGAATCATAATAATTTCACCCAATCAATCTACCATAATCAAAACTGAACTATATTTGCAGCGCAAAAATCGAATCATCAATAAACCAATTTAAAACTTTATGGAAAATTATCAAAATGATTACCACTTTAGTTTCTTCAAGCCAGGTTCTTTGCGGGCCAAGAAGAACCGAAACCTCACCTTGCTGCTAGTGTCAATTTGGGCGGTAGGGATCTTTGGCTTTCAGATATTGCTGAAGGTAACGGGCAAGCCCACTCCCGAACCTGCCCACGTGGAATTTCACCAAGTGTGGAACCAAGTTCAAGATGGTGAGGCCGAAATCTTGGAATTGAGAACGTTCTCCAAGTCAGTATTGCAGGTTCTGGCAAAGGTCTACATTAAGCCAGAATACAAATCGGCCTTGGAAAACGCATTTTCTTGGTCGGTTTTTCAGCTTGCTGGCGAAGACCCTGGTTTTCTTCTCGAAAAGTTAAATAGCTTCGAGCAAGCGAGTGCATTAGGGATTAGCATTCTTGATCCGGCCTACCTTGCTTCCAAAACAGGGTTGGAAGCCGGAGTGGCTGACCTTTTGGGGCTCGATGCAAAAGACGCCCGTCGGATGGCAATTCCGTTTTCACTGAAATCGAACCTGATTGACCAATTATCATTAGAAAACCAATCTGTTGTTGAGAAAGCTATGAACTTGTACTTGGTGCACAACCGATCTGTTATTACTGACACGAAATTTCTTGGTTTCCCATTCCACTATTTTTACACGGCGGTATTCCTACTATGCTTGTTCATAAGCCTATGCTGGATTTATTGCGTTAGAACCGATAAAATCGAGAAGGAGTTCTTTTTGTCAAATCCAGTAAAATCTTAAATAAACTATGAAAAAAATTCTTTCTCTACTAATATTTCTTGCTGTTTCGTTTGCAGCTCAAGCAGCAGGTGCCGCCACCCAGTTGGAGGGTGGGTTCAAGTTTGGGCCGGCAGTAATCCTTATCATTACTCTGGTGGTATTTATTATGGTAGGTATTTTATTTCGGGCCAAGGACACTTCCGACTATTATGCTGCCGGCCGGAGCATTTCGAGAGTAGGGTCGGGTATGGCTATTGCTTCCAACTGGATGAGTGCCGCCAGCGTGTTGGGTATGGCTGCCTTGATGTTCGGATCGGGTTACCATGGCCTTGCATACGTAATAGGTTGGACCGGTGGTTACGTTTTACTTCTCATACTCATGGCAGGCCAAATAAGGAAGTACGGAAAATATACTGCTCCTGATTTTATTGGCGACAGGTACTACTCGCGAGGGCTTAGGATAGTTGGTGCGGTGGTTGCTATTTTGATTTCCATATCCTATTCCGTTGCACAATTTGGGGGAATCGGCCTGATGTTTAAATGGATTTTTGGAATAGAATACATTTGGGCTATCTTGATAGGTGGTGGTGTGGTTTTATCATACACACTTATTTCAGGTATGCTGGGTGTTACCAAAAATATGCAAATTCAATATGTGATCATAGCCATTTCTTTCGTGATACCTTTGTTTATCCTACTTTTCAAATTCGATTATTTTTGGCTTATGCCTCCACTTGGCTACGGTTCGGTAGTTTCTGATATTGTACACGGGGTGTCGCTTGGCCAAGCCGAATCCTTGTACAATACCTATGGCCACGCCTATGCCTTGGTGGCGTCTCCAGAGTTTGCCATGCCTTGGGCAGCATCGTCGGGTGGTACATTCTTCCAGTGGATGGCAATTGTTTTCGCTTTGATGATCGGTACTGCTGGCTTACCCCACGTTATTCAGCGCTTTTACGTTGTTCCTAATCCCAGGGATGCTCGTTGGTCTGTGGTTTGGGGATTATTCTTTATTTGCATCATTTACTGGACCGCACCTATTTATGCCGCATTTGGAAAAATGCTTGCCGCTCACCCGGAGGTAGGAACCCTGGCCCAAGATGCCATAGTTGTTTACACTGCCCAGCTGGCCAACATTCATCCCCTTATTGTTGGACTTCTTGCGGCAGGCGCCATATCTGCAGCTTTTTCAACAACTTCTGGGTTGCTCGTTGCAGGTGCATCTGCCTTCTCGCACGACCTTTATTACAAGGTTATCAACCCTAATGCATCTTCTTCCACCCAGCTTCGCATTGCAAGGGGAGGTACAATCCTAATGGCAATAATCGTAGCATTAATAGCAATGCTCGAGCTGGCCCTCATAGGGCAACTTGTGGCACTATCTTTTTCAATAGCAGCCTGCACAATTTTTCCTCTTTTCTTGCTGGGAATTTGGTGGAGTGGCTCCAATAAGTCAGGAGCCATAGCAGGACTTATTGCCGGAGGAACAGTTTCGTTGATATCGATATCCTATTTCATTGCCGGGAAATTTGGTATTACTCTCCCTTTCCATAGTTTTATGGACTACTATCTCGGTGCTTGGTACTTTGCTTGGTTCGGGGCACCATTGGCCATCATAACCAACATTGTAGTTTCCAAGTTTACCAAGCCAACACCAATTGAAATTCGCAAGTTCCTGGCCGAACAGGTACACGGGTAAAAATGAAATTTGTAATGAATAAAACCACGAAGGTTCTCATAGTCATAATGAGTGCCCTCGTGGTTTTGACTTTTTTTGGGGTTTCGCATTACTACAGGTATGACGCTTTGTCAATAGACCCCAGGGTGGTTGGGGCCAACGAATTGTATAAGGGGTACAATGCTCTGGCAGGCTCCGCAAATTATCCGCAAATTTTGATTCTTATGGATAGTATGGAGGGTATTTACTCCAAATATCCGCATTATCATGAATCTTACGAGTTGGGAATTGTTTACAACAACAGGGCTGCCGCTTTCCTTTCCATGGCAATTTTGCCCCAACATACTGTAGAAACAAAGGACTCCTTACTAAATATCTCCGAAGGAAACGTATTGAAAAGTATTGAGCTTTACAATAATTGGTTATTGGAATGGGGGTCAAAGAATACGATTGAAATCAAGGAAAGCTTGAAGCCATACTTTTGCAAAGAAGATAGCGTGTTTTTTGGCAAAAACACCGGCAGGTTCATTAACAAACGAGCTAAGGAAATTAAAGAAGCACAGAAAGAAACCTTCCGTAGGTTGTCGGTTAGCCACACCAACATTGGGATGATTTTGAGGCACAGGGACGATTTTGACGGGGCAGTGAAGCAATACCTGAAGGCCTTGGAATTTTGGCCCGACAATCTATCGGCCGAAAATAACCTAAATATCTTGCTTAACAAGCCCCTTAAAAAGCCCAACATTCTTCGCCGAATCTTTCCAAAAGAAAGATTAAAGGATTAAAGCAACCGTTTACTCATCAAATTACTTTTTTATTTAGTACTTTTGAAAGTACGTGGGTTGCAGATTACCACTCAAATAGATTTATGGTAATAGGTAGCTCTTAACGATTTTTCCATGGCTGGCAATACTCGTTTTTTTTCGCGCATAATGCTACCATCCTTGGCGGCATTGCTATTGTTCTTGGTAGCCATTTACCTGTTTGTGATACCAAACTACCGAGAGAGCTTGCTAGAAAAGAAACGTGAAACCATACGCGAACTAATCAACAGTTCTTGGAGTATTATGGACAAACTCAACCAAAAGGTAGGTAATGACCTTTCCGTTGAGCAGGCTCAAGCCCAAGCCAAAACTATCATTTCCCAAATGCGCTGGGGTCCGGACCTCAAGGATTACTTCTGGATTACAGATACAGTTCCTCATATGGTTATGCACCCCTACCTTCCCGGCTTGAACGATACTGATTTATCTAATTACAAGGATTTGGGCGGGAAGTTACTATTCATAGAAATGGTAGGGACTGCAAAATTGCAGGGTGATGGATATGTGGAATACTCCTGGCAGTGGAAGGACGACAGTACCAAGATTGTACCCAAATTGTCATACGTAAAGGAGTTTGCACCATGGGGCTGGATTGTGGGCACTGGAATCTACGTGGATGATGTTAATTTCGAAATTAATGCCATCATTGGTAGCCTAATTTGGATTTCGTCACTAATCACACTCCTTATTGCTTCCATCATTGCCTACCTTGCCCAGCGTAATTACGTGGCGGGGAAGGAACGGCAATTTGCTCGCGAAAAACTAGAGGATGCTATGGAGCGCTACAAGAAACTGGTGGAAGCATCCACGGATGGTGTAGTTATGTTGATAGGCGATGAAATCGCATACTGCAACCCGTACCTTCTAAACCTTTTGGGTTTTACTCAGAACGAATTCGAAAATAAAGATGAAAATCTTCTTTCATCAATAAGGTCTTTTGCACGAACCTCCATTAGTACTTTGAAGGAACCTGGTGGCCAAATACACACCGATTTAGCAACCGAGCGCAGGGCAAAGAAAAAGGATGGGGGTTTTGTTGAAGTGGTATTAAGCAAATCGGAATTTGAAATTGAAGGCAAACATGGATTCATTTTTTCTGTGAAAGATGTTTCGAAACACAAAAATGTGGTGCGCGAGCTTGACCTCAGCATGGAAAAATTCAAATCAATTGCCGACCTGGTCAACCTGGGGATATTTCGTTGCACCATAGGACGACGTTCGCGATTTACGGAAATGAATTCCAGGGCCCTTACCATCCTTGGTTGCTCAACCTTAAATGATTTGAGCCAAACAAGCGTTCAGGAACTTCTTGCGGTAAAGAGTGAGAAGAGAGAAGTGGTTCATGCAATAAATGAAGGGATCCAAATAAATGATAAGTTAATCCGAATAAAAAGGGTCGATGGAAAGACTACGGAGGCACATGTTTCGCTATTCCCGGTAAAGGACAGCCACGGAGAAGTGGTGTATTGTGATGGGATCATTATTGACTCCTACAATCGAATAGGCAGCCAAATGAGGTTAGAGCCGAAAGAGTCGGAGCTTGATCTGAAGGATGGTATTTTGATGCAACCTGTGAAGGATTTCCTAATTCCAGCCCCAACTTGCCCCATTGACACCCCGGTAAAAGTTGCTGCCAAAATTATGGTTTCCACGAAGGCCAACATTATTTTGGTGGTAAACCAAAACCGGGAAGTTGTTGGGATCATAACACAAAGCGATATTAGCCGCAGGGTTGTTGCAGCCCAGGGAAACCCAGATATTTTGGTTTCACAAATTATGAGTGCTCCTGTTATAACCGTATCGCATGATGATTTACTTATAGATGCTTTCAGGCTGATGGTCCAATATGGAATTTGCAACATAGTGATTACCTCCTACGATCCTAGGAACCATTTCTACGTTAGTTTGCTCAAAATCTCGGAACTAACGAAGGATTCACCCGGGCATTTAATTTACTCAATCCAAGTTTCTGATTCCAACTTCGAAATTTCCGAAACCGTGAATCGCCTGCCGCGAATTATTGGTTTGGTCGCTGGTATGGGTGCAGGTGTGCCGGTGGTGGGGAAACTCATAAGTAAGGTAAGCGACACCATAACCGAGAAATTCCTATACGAGTCCATAAAAGAATTGGGTCCATCGCCGGTTCCTTTTGTTTTTACGGCCCTGGGTAGCGAGGGACGAAAAGAGCAGACCTTGGCCACTGACCAGGATAATGCGATTATTTTCGATTCGCAGGATGAGGCAAAAGATTTGGAACATCAAAAATACTTCCTTGAGTTGGGCACTTTGGTTTGTGGCAAACTAGCCCAGGTTGGTTACCCAATTTGCAAGGGTGGTGTTATGGCCAGTAACAAGGATTGGTGTATGTCTATCAATTCTTGGGAAAGAACCATTGCCCATTGGATAAGAATTCCAAATCCTCAAGAAATACTAAAAACCTCCATTTTTTTTGATTTTAGACCCGTATTTGGCCACTTTGAGTTGGCCAACAGGCTGGAAGAATTTTGCCTTAGAGAAATACGAAACCAAAGCATTTTCTTTCACAATCTGGCACAAACTACCGTAAACCTTCAGATAAACAGCCCCGATTCGCTTAGAGATGGAGAAGAATTTGACCTCAAAATGCCCATACTGTCAATAACCAATATTGCAAGGCTTTGGGCCCTGAAGTTTGGGATTGTTGAAAGAAACACCTACGAGCGCCTTTTGGCTCTCAAAAAGATCGGCGCTTTATCAGGCTCCATTCACAACGAATTGGAGCAGGCGCTCAAGTTCCTTTCTTCCATTCGCCTAAAAAATCAACTCGATCAAGTCCAATCGCACCTTCAACCAAACAATAGAATGGATACACGGTCTTTTACGAGCATTGAGAAGGTAACGGTCAAGAGGATAGTAAGTGTAATTAACGAGCACTATGGAAAAATTGAAGCCGATTTTAAATAACTTTGGGTAACCATACCATATCTTTTTATATTTCTGGCAAGGCTACCGCTTGTAAACCGCTACAAATAATTAACCAAAACAAAAACAAACATGCTACACGAACCAGCAGTGGAGTTGGGAGAAGACCTGGCTTCCAAAAAGAAATCTAAACTAGGACTTAAGCTTGTGAGTATCTACGGATTTTTCTATTTTGCCTTTGTCATTATCGGAATTTTCTTTACCGACCTGCTTTCATTAAAGATATTTGGAGGCTTGACTTTAGCAATAGTGTACGGATTTGGCATCATAGTCCTTGCCATTGCCATGGGGTTTATTTACAGCTTGGCTTGTACTCGTATGGAAAACCAAATGAATGGAGGGAAGGGGATATGATCTACGGGGTGTCATTAACCGCAATTTTGATTTTTCTGGCCTTCGTTGCCGCCGTTATCGGACTTTCGTTTTATTTCGGAAGCCGCACCAAATCTTCTTCGGGTTACTTTGCCGCCGGTGGAACAATACACTGGGGTGTAAATGGCATAGCCTTTGCCGGTGACTACCTTTCGGCGGCATCTTTTTTGGGCATTTGCGGAATGATTGCCTATGCCGGATTCGACGGGTTCATTTATTCGATTGGATACCTGGCCGGATGGGTGGTCGCCCTTTTTGTGGTGGCAGAACCGCTAAAGCGGCTGGGAAAGTACACATTTACAGATGCCCTCGATGCAAAGTTTAATTCGCGGGCCATAAAACTAATGGCCTCGATAAGCACCTTGATAGTTTCGCTGTTTTACCTTATTCCCCAGATGGTTGGTGCTGGTGATTTGGTTGTTCCCCTTCTGGGGCTTCCACATTGGGCCGGAGTTTTGATTGTAGGCATAATAGTTATTTACATTGTTGCCACGGCGGGTATGACATCTACCACATACGTGCAGTTTATAAAAGGTGCCCTGTTGATAATTTTCTCGCTGGTACTGACGGTTGCAATCTTGCGAAACGGAATAAACACCGAGCCTTACGAAGGTTACCATAAATTCGCCAAGATTGAGACTTCACTTGAGGCTGGTGTTGTAAAATCAATTGAACACCCTGATTTTAAAATCGTTGGCCAACAAAAATCGGGAAATTTAACTTTCGTCAAATTGGAAAAAGAGGGCTTTACTACATGGTTCAAGCTGGAGGAGCCTAAAGAAGGATCGGCATACCTGGCCGAGGCTTTGAGTATTACTAACAAGGCAAGCGGAGAAATCTGGTTTAACGGGGCGCCAAGAGCCCAAGAAAGGTTTTTCCAAGTTGGGCACGTGAGTAAGTTGGCCAAAAACGATCAAGAGTTCGAAAAAACCGGCCCTGTAGGCCCTTTCGAGCTTTTCAGAATTCTGGCCGAATGCGAAATAATTCTATTCCAAAAATCAATTTTCAATGATGGCCACGATAAGGTAACGGCATTTTATCAATCACCTACCCCTGGAACAGATTTCCTTAGTCCCGGTGTGATGTTGAAAGTTGGAAAAGATGCCGGTTTTTGGGAAAAAATTAACTTCTTTTCGTTAATGCTTGCACTTTTCTTTGGCACCTCCGCACTACCGCACATCTTGATAAGGTACTACACTGTGCCGAGCCAGCGCGATGCTCGCAAATCTACCGTGGTGGCCATAGCTGCCATAGGATTTTTCTACATTTTGACAATGTACCTGGGTGTGGGTGCAACCATAAATGGAGTCAACGACTTGGAAAGCAGCAATATGTCAGGACCACTGCTCTCAAAATTGTTTGGTGTCGGACTTTTTTCCATTATTTCTGCAATTGCCTTTGCAACAGTACTGGGAACAGTGGCAGGTTTGCTAGTGGCCTCCTCAGGTGCTATAGCACACGATTTCATAGACAAGTACCTGCAGGTACGAATGACCGACAAGCAAAAAGTGTGGGCGGGAAAATCGGCGGCATTCGGGGTGGGAATCTTGGCAATACTTCTTGGAATTGCCTTCAAGGGTATGAACGTTTCGTTCTTGGTGGCACTGGCTTTTTCCATTGCTGCCTCGGCAAACCTGCCGTCGATAATTGCTGTAATATTCTGGAGCAAAACCACATCAAGGGGTATAGCAAGTTCAATTACGGTGGGGATTTTGTCTGCAATAACGTTCATTTTACTTTCGCCAAGTATGTTTGAGCGCTATGGTTTGCCAAAGGAGGATGCTTTGATGCCATTCGACAACCCGGGAATAGTTTCCATACCGCTTGCAACATTAACCCTCATAGTAGTGTCACTGCTTACTCAGAAGAAGAAGAAGAGGATCGGTTGATTTTAGGTTTGCCTTGCTATCCCCACAATTTGACTACCTTCATAACTGTATAATCAACCCGGATAGTAATGAGAATTGCGATTGTAAGCGATATTCACGAAGATATCCAAAACCTTGAGAGGGCCTTTGTGAAAATCCATAAATTGGGGTGCGATATAATTTTGTGTTTGGGCGATATTACCGGTTATGCCCCGGTTTTTCACAATCACCAACCCGATGCAAATGCGTGCATAGATTTACTTCGAAATAATTCGGCAATATCTATAACCGGCAATCACGACCTTTTTTCGGTGGGGCGGCTTCCCTCCTACCACGGCAGGATAAAGATGGATTGCAACTGGTACTCCTTGACTATTGAGCAACGAATAATGGCCACCAGTAACAAGGTTTGGATCTACCAAGACGAAATTATCCCAGAGCTAACCCCCGAAAACCATAGGTACCTTGCCGAACTTGAAGAGTTTGGGGTGTTAGAAACCCAAACAGGCCGTGTTTTGTTCTCCCATTTCCTTGAGCCCGACATTACGGGTGCCACAAAGTGGTTTCCTTTTAGGAGCAACCATTTGAAAGAACATTTTGCGTTTATGAACAAGAATAATTGCAACATTGCCATCTGCGCCCATGGCCATCAAAACGGGTTAACGGTAGCTGGTAGGCTATTTTGGTCAACACCTGGCTTAAAGTCATACAAATTTATAAAGGGCAAAAAGATAATAATGTGCCCACCTATTGTTTCCGGAAAAGGTATATCTGGTTTCGTAATATTTGATATTTCATCGGGATCACTTCAGCCAATCGTGATATGATAAAGCAGGCAAAGAAAACGACGTGGAAACCTTAATACATCCTTGCGATGACAAAGAACTACAGGTTTTTTTCAAAAATACTACTGCCGTCAGGGGCAGGAATCTTGCTTTTCGTGACGACAACCTTCTTGGTTGTAATCCCAAGCTACCGCCATAATCTGATGGAAGGTAAACGCGAAACCATCAGGGAGCTCACAAACTCCGTTCACAGCCTTTTTCAAAAATTGAACCTCATTGTAGGGGATGAACTATCCCTTGAAGACGCCAAAGCCGAAGCCAGGTTAATTGTTAGAGATATGCGCTACGGCCCCGAAGGTAAGGACTATTTTTGGATAACAGATACAATTCCTGTAATGATAATGCATCCATACCGGCCAGACCTCGAGGGGATTGACCTTACCGAATTTCGAGACGAGCAAGGGAAGAACTTCTTCATGGAGATCGTGCAGGTAACTAGTAAAAATGGAAGCGGATTCATTGATTACAAGTGGCAATGGAAGGACGACAGCCTGAAGGTTTTGCCCAAACTTTCGTTCGTAAAGGCTTTTCCGGAATGGGGCTGGATTGTGGGGACAGGCATTTACATTGACGACGTTAATGCTGAAATTTCACGTATTTCCAGAAAGATACTTTGGATTTCCCTATTGGCCACAGCGGTTTTGGCCTTGTTGATTTCATACTTGGCAAGGCGCAATTGGCTCGCCGAGAAGCAAAGACAAGCAACACTTGACAGGTTGAGGGATTCGAGAGAAAGATACAAGAAGGTGGTGGAGGCATCCACAGATGGGGTTTTAATGGTAATTGACCAAGAAATTTCTTACGTGAATCCTTGCGTGTTGAGAATATTGGACTTTTCACAAAATAATTTCGATAACAGAGACATTCAATTGATGGATCTGCTCGGCTCAGTAATAGAACAACACGAAACCGGCCTGAGCAATAATCCTGAAAAAACTTCGGAACAGGCGGTCACATCAAAATCGGGAGAAAAGCTAAACATACTGGTAAACAAATCACATTTCGAAATGGGAAGCCTGATTGGCAGTGTTTACACGGTCAAGGACATTTCAAACAGCCAAGCCAAAATTAGGGGCCTTGAACAAAAGTTGGAGAAGTTCAGGTCGATGGATAACCTCCAGTTTAGTACCAACATTTTGCTGCAACCGCTTACCGACTTTCTCGAACCAGCGGTTTGTTGTGAGCCAACGCTAACTGTAGTAAGTGCGGCGCGCATAATGCGCAGGGCAGACGTTGATATGCTGGTAGTAATCGATTCGGTAAAACAAATACTGGGTGTCATTACGGTTGGCGATATTTCGAGAAGGCTGGTGGCAGATGAAAAAGGGTACGAAACTCCCGTTTCGCAAATTATGAGTTCACCGGCCATTACCATAAACCCTTCCGAAATGGTGATTGATGCCTTTTCACTAATGCTGCAGCATTCAACAACTTACGTTGTAAGTATGGCCCACAATGGGCAAGTGGCCTTCATTAGTTTGGAAAGAATGTCAGAATTAAGACGCGACACTCCGGAATTTTTGATCAATTCCATTGAAAAAACCGAGTCGATACACGAGCTTGCTCTTTACCACAAGCAACTTCCCTCTTTAATAAAGGGCTTGAAGGGATCGGGAGCGGGAGCGGCATCGAGCAAAAGGTTCATAAGCAACGTTTCAGATAGTATTACGCGCAAGGTGGTGCAAGATTCAATATCCAAACTAGGCAACCCGCCCACAAGTTTCGTATTCCTTGCTCTCGGCAGTGAGGGCCGTCGCGAGCAAACCTTGGCAACCGATCAAGACAATGCAATAGTTTTTGATGATTCCATCGAAGGAAAGGTAGGGGAACAAAGGGAATACTTCCTAAAC
Organism: uncultured Bacteroidales bacterium; assembly: GCA_964624065.1. Lineage (GTDB taxonomy): Bacteria > Bacteroidota > Bacteroidia > Bacteroidales > UBA7960 > UBA7960. Next base: position 68,494 of record CAZUWF010000005.1, on the reverse strand, counting down.
CTGGGAAGGAAAATTTGCGAAGGACTTAACACTGCAGGGTTTCCATTTTGCGAGGGAGGAGTGATGGCAATGAACAGCGAATACTGCATGGGGCTTAAACAATGGAAAGTGATGATCAGCGGCTGGGCTGCCCAACCAGAACCCGAAAAAATCCTGAACTCAAGCATATTTTTCGATTTCAGACCTGTTTTTGGAAATTACGACCTTTCAGAAAAGCTCCAGCAATTTATCCTGGGAAAGCTAAAAGGACAACATCTGTTCTTTGCCAATTTGTTAAAAGGGTTGTTCCTCATCAAACCTCCCGAAATGGATTCTTCTTTTTTCAAGAAAGAAAGAATCGAAATTAAACTGCCAATACTTTCACTAACATCCATAGTAAGGTTCTGGGCCTTAAAGAATGGCATAAGCCTCAGGAATACCCTCGAAAGGCTGTTTGCGCTGGAAAGCGCCGGCGTTTTCTCAGATACGCAACGGGAGGAATTTGAGGAGGCATTCCTTTTCCTTACCCGATTGAGGATATCTAACCAACTAAGGCAATGGGAAAAAGGCAAGCCCATGACCAACATTATTAAGACCAAGCACCTCTCGGAAATGGATATGGCAATGCTCAACAGGATTAGCAAGACCTTGCTAAACCACCTTAGTAGGCTAGAAATTGAGTTTAAAGTGCAGTAAAATGAATACCACATTACATTCGAGGCCATACTACTAAGAATTCCAGATTAGGGTCCTTCGGGTGGTTAGGTTTGGGCAAAAAAACCATATAGCGAACAATTCTTAATCAAATATTGTTTACTAAATAGAGCTTGACGTTAAACAAAAAAATATTTGACTATGAAGACAAATTCCATTTACATCATTATCGCAATTTTTTTATCCTTGGCGGCATGTGATGTGGCACCCGTTGACCCAGACCCCAAGCCCGAACCTGGCGACCTTGGTGGTGGAAATTTCGACAGCTGGGTTGTTATCAATCAGGGAGCCGTTTCGTATGACAATCCAGCATTTAATTGGTGGACAACCCTAAACCCCTTGGCGACAATAGGTGGTCCGGTAACTGTAACCAAAACTGCCGACAGCAAGGCTGGCCCTTTTGGAGCCCGATTGGAGACAAAATTGTGGGGTACAGGCTTCATCATACCGGGAATGTTGGTTTCGGGGGTATTTGACCAAACACGCCCACCTGGCAGCAATGTATTGATTGGCAGGCCATTTACCAAAAAACCCAAAACCTTTACGGGCTATTACAAGTACCTGCCCCAATCAAATGATAGTTGTGGATTCCTTGTTGCGCTTACCAAGTACAATCCTTCTTTGGGGGTCAAGGATACCGTTGCGGTTGCCAACTTTACCAGAAGTGGAACCGTTCCAAACTATACTTTCTTTTCTGTTGATTTCAATTACAGGAATACTTTTACTCCCGATAGCATACACGTTGTAGTAATCTCAAGCGCCGCCGGCAATGGATTGCAGGGCAACCCTGGCAGCGTTCTTTTTGTTGACGAACTGGAATTGAAGTTCGATTAAAATAAATTTCCACCAACTTATGCTTCGCTTGCCCATTTTGTTATTGTTTATTTTCATTTCCAAGTTGGCAGTATCGGGCCAAAATGGGTTTTCTTTGGGTTTCGGTACCAACTATGGTGGTCCTTTGGCAAACAAAACCCTGGCAAATGCTTCGGGTAAATCCTTGTTTGGGTCGGGATTTCACCTGTCCTACAACTACAACTTATCCTCAAAATTGGCCTTTGTTCCCTCGCTCACCCTTGACTTCCGGCACTTTTCTTACAAGGCCTTGGAAAGAAAAGATACAGTTGTTGAAGTAGAAATGAACGGCATAGTGGGTGATATTGACACCTACTACCAAGCAATTGTAAATGGAAAGTCACAAACCTCAGTAGGGTCACTAAACCTACTGGGCGAATTCAGGTACAGCAAGAGGTCAACCCTCCTTTTTGGGGCTTACTGGGGTCTTTTTTCAAGAAGAAGCGACCATGTGGAGTTGAAGGTTTTAATAGGTGAAGGTGGCTTCCTGCCAGACATCGATTCGACTTATAACGATGGGGCAAACATTCGTAACTACGAAATAGGGCTAAGCCTTGGTGGTAGGTTTTACCTTTCCGAAAAAGTTAGCATTGACTTCCTAACTACCCGGTCACTAACCCCATTTTACAAAGTATGGACTGCCCGCAACGAAGAACAGCTAGGAATGAAGTTTTTTAGCACGTACGTCAGGGTGGCTATAAACTTCTACCTGTTTAAGAACAGCAATTGCCCTTGCCGGAGAAGCGGAAACTAAAAGAAAAATTCCCATTACCCTGAATCAATTTTTGCAGACAGATAATTTGATCGCCCAAAATAGGTAGGGTAACACATATTTTTAGGCTACTGCTTTTCAATCACCTTAATGTATTGCCCTGGTTGAATCATATCGTTCAAACCCAGATTGTTGAGCAAGGCAATCTCCTGGTACATGCCTGCAGGAACGTTAAGTGCTCGAAGTGCATTGGAAAGGGTTCCTGAGGAGTTTATTTTCCTTACCCTTAAAATATTTGGTTTTACATTGATTCTTGCAGGATCGGTAAGTGGCCTAAAACCGTTTTGGGTTGAAATAAAATTGGGCGTGTAATTTGTAAAATCCCCCTCAAGCGAAACAGCGTGAAAAGCCAAAAAGGTTCCTCCAATGTCCATAAAATTAGTTCGCACCCTTTGATTTTTGGTGGGGTCGCTTTGGGCAAGTTGAGATATGACAACCAATGAATTAAAACCATTGACCTGGGTGGCATCTCTCGAAATAACTTGAAGTTTAAGATCTTCCAACATTTTTGCCGATGCTTCAAGGAGGGTGCTGCCTGGTGCATGCATTAGCAGGAGGATTGCTTTTTGTTCGGGTTCTGCAATTTGAACGCTTGTTGGCGAATTGATCAATTTCCAGCCCTGTGGAAAGTTGAACTGAAACTTCATTGTAGGGTGATAAAATGTATTTCCGTCAACGTATCCTTGCCGCGGATCATCACCGAAAATTATTCCATCAATCATTGACAAGTATTCGTTGGTGTTCACCTTCCATTCATTATGTGAGAGTTCTTGCTGCCATTTTAGAGCATCTTTCTTTACATCGTTAAACCTGTTGCCTGGATCGGGATGGGTGGAAAGAAAGGTTGGTATTCCACCATGTTCGGAGGCGAGTTGCATACGTTGAAGCAATTTGTAAAAATCGGCAAATTTGCCAGCATCGTATCTCATCTTGGCAGTGTATTCCACACCCAATCTATCGGCCTCCCTTTCATCGTCGCGGCTATACTTGAGAAATAGCAGCTGCATTCCCATCATTGCCAGCTCGCCGTAATTCCTAAAGGTTTCTGAAACAACCATGCCCCCAATCAAGGCCAGCTGGGCAAGTGTTTGGCTCGACATTTTCGACACAGTGTGCCTTGCGGTAATATGTCCCATTTCGTGCCCAATAACTCCAGCCAACTCCGCTTGGTTGTTGAAGTGAGCCAGAATGCCGCGGGTAAGGTAAATGTACCCTCCGGGCACCGCGAAGGCATTTACCACGGGCGAATCTAACAACCTTATATGGTACTTCAAATGGGGTCGGTGCGAAATCAAGCCCATTTCCCTCACAATATTCTCCACCAAAGCCTGCAGTTGTGGATTCTCGTACAAACCCATTGCTTCAACAAGTTGGGGATCATACTCTGCTCCCATGGCAATTTCCTGTTTTTCAGAAATAAGCATAAACTGACGCTTGCCTGTTGCAGGGTTTTTAACGCAAGCTGTAATGGCAAAAATTGATGCAGTTACCAGGGTAACTGTCAATATTCTTTTCATATTCATATTGGTATTCATTTTGTAGTGAACAGGTGATTGCACAAAAAACTACCTCAAAGTTAAATATTTTTTTGGCCTGATAGGTGGTTTGATCATTATTGGCAAGTATAGTGCCAAGATTGAATTACTTTAGTGCTTAAGATTAATAATGGACCTCGGGGTTTTCGACCTTGGGAAGAGACATTTGGAAAAAACAGGTATGAAGGAAACCTTTGCACCCACTATTGGTTACTTTTTTTTAAGCCATTGGATCTTGCCCCAAAACTTTTTGTCCACCCCTTGACCACATTGACTTATCGACTCAATTAGCGTTTTAGGAGTGCTAACGAATGCTTGAAAGGTAATCATTTATAGTTTTTTCGTTCCATCCCTCCTCCATCGAAATTTACTCAAAAAATTGCAAATCATTGAGCCTCCTGTAAATCCCATTTTTCCTCATCAGCTCGCTGTGGGATCCTTGCTCTTTAATTTCGCCTTCCTGTAATACGCAGATTTGATTTGAATAAGTAATGGTTGAGAGCCGGTGGGCAATTACTATTACCGTTCTGTTTTTCATTACGTTGTAAACCGCTTCTTGAACCAACTTCTCCGATCCGGTGTCGAGGGCGCTGGTGGCTTCGTCCAATATAAGAATTGGTGGGTTTTTAAGTACCGCCCGAGCAATGCTTAATCTTTGGCGTTCGCCACCCGAAAGATTGCAACCTCTGTCGCCTATAACTGAATCGTAACCATTAGGCAAACCTAAAATGAATTGGTGGGCATTGGCGATTTTTGCGGCAGCTACAACTTCACCCTTGACTACACCGAAGCCTCCGAAAGCAATGTTGCTGTATACAGTATCGTTGAACAAAATTGGATCTTGGTTTACGTACCCAACCAAATTGCGCCACGATTTTACCTCTAAATCCTTCAAGCGGTTTCCATCAATGAATATCTCACCGGATGTGGCGTCATGAAATCGCATCAACAAATCTACCAACGTAGTTTTTCCGGCCCCCGAATGACCAACCAAGGCCACAACCTGCCCTCTTTTTATCGGAAGGTTAACATTCTTCAAAACGTCTTTTTGATCGTACCTGAAATAAACATCCTTGAGCAAAATTTCGTCATTGAAGCTTGTAATTGATAAAGCCTCCTTAGAATCGGCAACATTATTTGAGACGTGTAGCAATTCCATTACCCTATCAACCGATGCGAGCCCTTTCTGAATGTTGTAATAAGCTTGCGAAAGGTATTTTGCGGGGTTGATTACCATCGAAAACATAAGGAGGTAACCTATCAGCGTGCTCGCCGAGAAGCCTGGATTACCCGTAACCACAAGAGTGCCCCCGAAAATCATTATTGCCACCACCACCGCCGTACCCAAGAATTCGCTTAGGGGTGATGCAAGGTATTGCTTCAAATAGATTTTATTCATTATGTGTGTGAACCTATGGTTGTGTGCCTCGAACCGATCCTTCATTTTTTGCTCGGCATTAAAGGCCTTAACCACCCTAAGTCCTGAGATACTTTCTTCGATAATTGATAGGAGCATGCCCAACTTGGACTGGCCTTCACGGGATGAACTTCGCAGATTTTTGGCCACCCTTGCAATAATGAAAGCACTTACAGGCAGCAACAACACCACGAAAACGGTTAATTTTGGACTGAGGGCAAGAAGTGCGGTAAGAAAAACCAAAATTGTTATCGGTTCGCGCAATAAAATTTCCAGGCTACCTATCAGGCTTGATTCAACCTGACTTACATCGCTGGTCATTCTTGACATAAGGTCTCCCTTGCGCTCGCGTGCGTAATAAGCCATGGGCAAATCAAGCGACTTGTCATAAAGGTTTTGCCTAATTGACATCGCCACGTGGTTTCTTAGGAAGGCCATTTGCCTCAAGGCGAGGTACTTGAATCCGTTTTTCAAGAAACTCGCAACAATAGCCAACAAGCTTATGGCCAGGAGAGCCTTAGCCTCTCCGAGTGAGGTAATGAACTGCCCAACGTGGTAACTCAAAATCTCCTTTACAACCGTCGGGCGTAAGGAAAATGGAATGAGTTGGGTAACTACGGGTTGGATTCCAAAAAGCACATTTAGGAAAGGAATCGCCATGGTTACTGAAAATAGGGAGAAGCATGCCGAAATAGTGTTGTAAAGGAAATTAAGGAATATCCTTGCCTTGTAAGGCTTCACGAACCTGATTATTTTCAACAAATCCCTCATCTACGATTATTTCAAGCAATCTGGTTGTATGCCAGTGTAATTATGTGGTTTGATTATTTTCAGTTGATCCTTTTGAGCTTGAGAAATTTCTAAGGAATCAATGAAATTCAAAATAGAGTTGAGGGTTATCTTCTGGCCGCTTCGGGTAAGTTCTTTCAGTTTCTCGTATGGCATGGGGTAATTAATTTTTCGCAGAATGGTTTGGATAGCTTCTGCAATTACTGCCGGGTTGTTTTCAAGGTCATTTAGGAGAGTAGGTTCGTTGAGGGAAATCTTTGAAAGCCCTTTTCTAGTACTGGTCAACGAAATTAGCAGGTGAGCAAAGGCCACCCCAATGTTTCTCGAAACGGTTGAATCGGTTAAATCGCGCTGCAACCTTGATATTGGCAGTTTTGACGAAAAATGCTCAAAAAGGGCAATTGCAATTCCGGCGTTTCCTTCGGAGTTTTCGAAATCTATGGGATTGACCTTGTGTGGCATAGCCGAAGAACCAACCTCGCTTTTTTCTACTTTCTGGGAGAAGTAATCCAAAGAAATGTAGGTCCAGAAATCTCGGTTGAGGTCAATTATTATCGTGCAAATTCGTTTCAAGTTGTCGAAAATTGCCGCAAGATTATCGTAGTGATCAATTTGGGTGGTTGGATAAGAGCGATTTAGCCCCAAGCCTGCCAGGAATTCATCAGCAAAATTGTTCCAATCAACCTCCGGATATGCCACGTGGTGTGCGTTGAAATTTCCGGTGGCGCCGCCAAATTTTCCAGGAAACTTGCAGGTATTTAATTGTTTAAGTTGCTCCTCTATGCGGGAATGAAAGACCAAAACTTCCTTGCCCATAGTTGTTGGGCTTGCCGGCTGCCCGTGGGTGCGGGCCAGCATTGGAGCGTCCTTCCACCTTACTGCCATTTCATACAAGCTTGACTGCAAGTTTTCAAACGCAGGAAACAGAACATACTTGAACCCGTCCTTAATCATCAATGGCAGTGCGGTATTGTTTATATCCTGCGAGGTGAGGCCAAAATGAACGAACTCCCCAAATTTTGAAAGACCAAGCTTGGCAAATTTTTCCTTAATGAAGTATTCTACTGCCTTTATGTCGTGGTTGGTGGTTTTTTCAATTTCCTTTACCATTAGGGCATCCTCGTCAGTAAAGTCCTGAAAAATTTCGTTCAAGGTTTCAAATTTCGACGAATCAAAATCTTGCAGCTCGGGTAGTATGCGGCAAAGTGCCTCAAAGTAGGCTATCTCCACCATAATCCGGTACCTAATTAGCGCCTTCTCGGAAAAAAAATCAAGAAGAGGCGTGGTGGCTCTTCGGTACCTTCCGTCTATTGGCGATATACAATTGATGGAATTGCTGGGCATTGGAAAGGGTTTTTGCAAAGATATGGAATTGATTCGAGGATTTGAAAATTTGAGGATTAAGTGATTGGTATGGATAATTTTTTGGGAGGTTAAAATTTGTAGTTATTTATTTCTTAATATCACCTTCTCGGGGCAGCAGTATAAATTGAAATTGCCTCCACGAGCAAAACCCACCAGCGTAAGGCCAAATTCTTGGGCAAGTTCGACAGCACGTGAGGTTGGGGCGCTGCGCGAAACTATCATGCTAAGCCTGGCATTGATTGCTTTTTGTACAATCTCTGATGAAATTCGGCCGGTGGTGAGCAAAATTAGCCCTTCGGGGCCACATTTTTGCAAAATAAGGGCTCCAACTACCTTATCTACAGCATTGTGGCGGCCAATGTCATCGCGGCAAACAATAATTTCTTGGCTGTTGGCCAAAGCACAGGAATGAACGCCTCCAGTGGTCAAAAACAAGTCGGAGCACTTGTTGAATTGCCTCATCAAATCGCCAATTTTAATTGCCTCAATATTTGTATCGGGCATTTTCAGATCCTTATTTTCCACCCTTATGAAAAGAATTTCGCCCGAGGCACAGCCAAGGGGTTTTACTACCGAGTAATTCTTATTTAGGAGGACTTGGTTGTTTTGAAGGGTAACATCAATCTTGGCCTCACTCTCAATGTATTCAAGATGTAACATCCGGTTGTGGTGGCTCACCAAACCCGAAGTAACAAGGTAACCGGCGGCAAGCTCTTCTATATGGTTGGGCGTGCAAGTAAGGGTTCCGATTACCTCGCATTGAAGCACGATCCTAACATTTAATTCACTGGCAACTTGATCGTGTACCTTTGAAAGATAACCATTTTCGTACCTGAAGACTTCCTTACCTTCAGCCCCTGAAGTTGGCATTGAATTAATTGAGCTTTTTCTGAAACACCCTGAATCTCTTGTGAATCTCTCCTTTGAACCTTACATATTCGGCAATCATGTTCTTGTTGGTTTCAAGGATTAGGTGGCTGTCCATTATTTTCATACCTGCCTGCTGGCATGATGCCACTATTTTTAATCCCATAAGCATATCAACTCCCCTCCCTCTAAAATCCTCTCTAATGGCTCCGAGCAATGAGGTTACCATCTTGGTTTTCTTGCCTTCGCGCAGGATATGATACCAACCAAAGGGCAGGAGTCGGCCTCGTGCTTTTCTTATTCCCTCGCTAATTTCAGGCATCATAACCATAAATGCAATTGGTTGCCCTTGGAGGTTGGTAACTATCTTAATAAATCTAGGATTGAGTATGGGTATGTACCTGGCAGCCATTTCTTGCATTTCCTTTTCGTCCATTGGTACGAAGCCGTAAATACCCTTAAATGTTTCGTTTACCAACCTGAATATTGGAACAATCCAAGGCTTCATTTGCTTGCGGCTTGTAAACTCCAACAGCTTGAAATCTGTGTTTCGCAAAACCCTTTCAGCAATCCTATCAATGTAAGCCGGCATTTCATCGGGTATTGGTGCCAAAAGTGAAATCATATCTATTTCCTTTTCATAGCCTAGTTCCCCGTAAAACTCCTTCATCCAAGGAAAACTATGATTGCTGGTTATCGTAACCCTCTGATCGTGACCTTCAATCATGCAGCCTTGAGGATCCTTGTCAGAAAACCCAAGGGGGCCAACCAGTTTATCGCAACCCTTTTCCCTTGCCCAATTTTCGATAAAGGATAAAAGCGCTTTGGCTATTTCAATATCCTTGTAGCACTCAAGGCCGTAAAACCTGGCATTGTTTTCGTTTGCAATTTTGTTAAATTTAGTGTTCACAATGCCCATGATTCGGCCTACAGGTTTATCGCCGTCCCAGGCAATGGCAAGCACGGTGTCACTGTATGAAAAGGACCTGTTTTTCTTTGGATTGAAATAGGCCCACTCTTCAATGTAAATAGGGTGTACCCAGGTTTTGTGGTCAGCGTGTATTTTTTCGGGGAGGTAGATGAAGGTTTTCATATCCCTTTTACCACTTACTTCGCGAACGTTAACGGCCATAAATTTGCTTTTTTAAGGTTAATCAAGGGTAAAGTTAGCAATATTCAAATTAAAAATCACAAACTATTTTTTTTAGTGAAACTCACTTTCCACTTATGAATTTGCCGCAATGGGAGCCACAATATTAAACGCCACCTTACCTGGGCCGATCATTGAGGGTTTGTAACCCGAAAAATTGATGAGGTTTTTTGTTATTTCTATTGAATCGAAGTTTGCCGGTTAGCTTCCGGAAGGATAATTTTGCCAACACCTGATAACCTTAGATTTTCGAATGCTTTAAACAATAGGGGAATTTGGTCAAATGCTTTGTGGAAAGTGATTGTAAAGAGTTTAAGGCCAGAAGCCATTAATTTGCGCGAAAAACCCCAACCCCTACAGTTTGGTAGTAGCGATGCAAAGACAACTTGCTAACATCCAAGTTCCTGTAACAAACCGCCCTTGTTTTCATTTCTTTAAATTAGGAACCTGAACAAACAGTATCACCCTGCCTTGCCCGACCAAGGCCATAATGGATATTTGGACCTCTGCCATTACCTCTCAAATAAGTTCTTATAGGAGGGTTAAACCTTAAGGCCAAGCTTTAGGATAGCTAATAACATCGGGAACCTCTTTCGGTTGCATTTGTTGCCTGCTCCCAACCATCACGGCAAGCTTAAGATGTTACATTTTGGCCTTTCACAGAGGTTTGGGGCACAGCTTGCTAAAGATTGGCTTCAATAAGGGGTTTTAAATGCTTTCTTGATCAACCAAAACAAGAATTGACCTGGATGGAATCTTAACCTTCCCCTCAAAAATACCCTTGTAACCGGGTGTGTTAACCCCCTTTTCATTCACCTGATACTTGCTTGCAACCACGCGCCACTTACCTTCGGGTAATTCAACCCATACACTTTCGGGGTCAGAATTGTAAAATACCACAATATGTTTCCACTTATCGCCATTGGCGTTGTTACCAATGTGGAAACCAACCACCAATGGGTGGTCAACCTCCAAAAAGCTTAGATGCTTCTGAAGCATATCGGTGGAGGGCATCCTAAAGGCAGGATGGTTTTTGCGCATTGACACCATATCGCGATAAAACTCGAAAACATCATAGTACTCCTCCTTGTTGGTCCAAACAAGCTGGTTGATACTATCGGGCAGGTTAAAGCTGTTATGCTCGCCAAATTTGGTGCGAACAATTTCCTCGCCAGCGTGCAAGAAAGCTATGCCCTGGCTGGTTAGTACTATCCCATTGGCAAGTTTTTGAATGTCGAGCTTGTCTTGCTTGCTGCAAGGATTGCAAGTAAACACTGTTTTGTCCCAAAGCACGGGGTTGTCGTGACAGGTAACGTAGGTTATTGTGTGCAGCGGGCTCTTAGCATACGGGGCATCTGAGTAATTTACAGCCTTGTAGTCAATTTCCGGATGTTTGGTAGCGGCAACCACACCAAATTTTATGCTCTCCTTAACCCCTGAGCGTCCCACCATGAAGCCTTGATCTTTTTCCTCGTACCAGTGTCCCCTTATTGCATCGCGTATGTCATCGCTAAAAACTGCTATTCCGTTAAGTTTCTTGGCATTGTGCTTAACGGCCCGTTGTTCTAGTGGAAGGGTGGAATCGCCAGCAGTCCATCCTTCGCCGTACAGTACAATTGTCGGATCAATTTTATCGAGTTCCTTGCGGATTTGATTCATGGTTTCTATGTCGTGAAGGCCCATAAGGTCAACCCTAAAGCCGTCAATTCGGTACTCTGTTGCCCAGTGCCTTAGTGATTCTACCATAAACTTGCGCATCATGGGCTTTTCGGAGGCGGTTTCGTTTCCACAGGCCGAACCATTGGAAAATGTACCATCTTCATTCATACGGAAATAGTAGCCGGGAACCAATTGTTCGAAGGCAGATTTACCGGCATCGAACATATGATTGTAAACAACGTCCATAATGACCCTAATTCCGGCTTGATGCAAGGCTTGAACCATTTCCTTGAACTCCCTTATCCTGACCCGTCCGTCAAATGGGTCGGTGGCGTAGGAGCCCTCAACGGCATTAAAGTTTTTTGGATCGTAACCCCAATTAAATTGTGGTTGGTCAAGCAGTGTCTCGTCCACGGTGAAGAAGTCATACACAGGAAGTAGGTGAACGTGGGTGATGCCAAGTTCAACCAAATGATCAACCATGGTGGCTTTACCGCCTGGCGTTTTTGTTGCACGTTCGGTGAATGCCAGGAATTTTCCCGGAAAGCTCGAACCGGAGCTTGGGTGGATGCTAAAATCCCTTAGGTGAATTTCCCAAATAACTATTTCGCCAAAGCAATTGAGGGGTGGCCTGGTGTCATTTTCCCAACCTTCCGGGTTTGTTTCGGAAAAATCAACTATCATTCCCCTATTTCCATTCACTCCAACGGCCTTGGCTTGCGGGTCCGGCACCTCATTCTTCCACTTATGGTCAATTAGTGCCTGAAAAGTGTAGTATAGGTTCTTTTTGTCGCCCTTCAAGACTAAAAGCCACGTACCATCTTTGTCTTTTTCCAGGTTGTGGGTTTCAACGGCCTCGCCACCCATCCCTTCTTCATAAAGGCGCAGCACTACCTCAACGGCGGTGGGCGCCCAAACGCGAAATTTGGTCTGTTCAGGCGAATAGACAACGCCCAAATCGTTGCCCTTGTAAATCGGAAAAACCTCTTTGCTTTGTTTGGTTGCACAGCTTAAAAAAACATTCATTGCTAAAATAATGATTACGGTTGCTTTTAGTCGATTCATATATTGTTTGTTTGTTTTCGTGGAAAATTGAAAAAGTTATTTTATTGGTCCATATCATTGTTTTGTTAAGAGAAACTTAATGAAAAACGGTGGCAAATATAACGAAGAATTGCCATTATTTCATTTTCCATTACCTCATCATTGTATCGTAGCCATCCTGCAAGATTTGAATGGCTTCGGCTTGATCCTTTCCCTCAGCATAGGTGCGCAGCACTGGTTCGGTGCCGCTAGGTCTAATCATAAACCATTGGCTGTCGCCAAAGTAGTATTTGAATCCATCGAGAGTTTCAACCCTTTCCACCTTCCATTTACCAAATTCTTTGTAATGGCCATTTTGACACATGTTCACTATGCGGACCTTGTCATCCTGGCTTAACTTCAAGTCAGACCTTTCAAATGCAAAGCTTCCGGTTAGGGAGTAAACTTCATTAATGAAATCGCGCAAGGATTTGCCCGTTTTTACTATTGCTTCCCAAATAACCAAGCCGTTAAATATGCCATCGCGTTCTGGAATGTGGCCGGTGACGGTTATTCCACCCGACTCCTCGCCACCAACCAAAATACCCTCTTCGAGCATTAATCCGGCAATGTGCTTGAATCCAATTTTAACTATATCGAGCGGTAAACCGTATAACTCGCAAAGGGTTTTTATCTTGACAGTTGAGGAGAAACCTGTGGCAACCTTGGCGGATAACCCCTTGTATTTGTGCAAGTAATGTATCAAAAGCAATATTACGTGGTGCGAGTCAATGTAATTTCCCTTGTCGTCGAAAAGTGCAGTGCGGTCGGCATCACCATCAACCGCAAGGCCACAGTCAATTATGCCAGAGGATTTTATGAGGTTCGAAAACTTATGCAGGTTGCGCATCAGGGGCTCAGGAGGAATCCCATCAAACAGTGGCTTACGTTCGCAGTTTACAAGCATAATATCAGGAAACAACCTTTTCATAACATTTTGACCCGAACCGTACATTGCGTCGAAGGCAAAGTTCCACTTTGATGAGCGAATTGCCTCGAGGTCGAATTTTTGCTCGAGGTAATCACAGTACATAGTTTCCAAATCAACGTATTGAACCAGTCCGCTTTCAATCAGCTGGTTAAGGTTAATTTGGTCAATGTCAACGTTGTTTATTGGCGGAATCAACGACTCCACCTCATGGATTTTGTCTTCCATCAAGGGACCACCATAACTTCCTTTGAGTTTGTAGCCATTGTATTCAGGAGGATTGTGGCTGGCAGTTATCACAACCCCCAGCAGGCAATCGTAGCGCCTCACTCCCAAGGAGATCATTGGGGTTGAAACAAACCCATTGTGCATTATGACCTTTACGCCATTTGAGGCCAAAACCTTGGCAACCACTTCCACAAACAGTTCACCTCCAAACCTGCAATCGTGCCCAACCATTACAGTAGGATTCTTTTTTTGGACCAAAGCCCAACTTGCAGTTGCCAAAGCCACGCGGGCAACGTTGTCTGTTGTGAATTCCTTTGCGATTACGGCTCGCCACCCGTCTGTTCCGAATTTAATTTTTGTCATATTTTTCAGCCAATATTATAATGTAATAAAACGATTTCAATGATAAATCTTGCCACATAAGGCTGGTTTGTTTTTTTATGCTCCTGTACCTGAATCGATAACGCGCCAAATATTGCGCCTATGCTGCCCTCGGTTAAAACGAGTTGCCCCTGCAGGAGGTAAAAACCCCATTCATCTTTCACCCTAAGGTGTTAATTATCCAATTTGTCTCGCCTTTATCAAATTCCTAAAACCAAACACCGTCTAATTCTCCAAGGGACCCATAATCAAAAATTACTTCTTTATTCCCAGCTCATTAAGTCTCCGCTGGTATTTACGTGCGTTTTGCAGGTGCTCGCTGTAGGTTTTTGCAAATGCGTGGTAGCCACTAAAATCGTCCTTGGCGCAGAAAAACAAGTAATCGTGCGATTGGTAGTTCAATACGGCGTCCACCACGTAAGGCTCGGGTAATGCAATTGGCCCCGGAGGCAGTCCAGTGTACTTGTAAGTATTGTAAGGAGAATCTATTGCCTTGTGCCTGTTCAAAACTCTTGAAATGGTGAAATCGCCGAGCGCAAAAACCAGGGTTGGGTCAGCCTGAAGTAACATATTTCGTTTGAGACGGTTAATGTAAACCCCGGCAATGATAGGCATCTCGTCTCTCCTTTTAGTTTCGGCCCGCACTATGCTGGCAAGCGTCGCTACTTCATTGGGTGACATTCCCATACTTTGGGCCTTCTCCCTTCGGGCTTCGTTCCAAAAAGCGTGGTACTCTCGAACCATCCTACTAAAGAGGTCCTCGGGCGAGATATTCCAAAAAACTTGATAGGTGTTAGGGATGAATACCAACAATGCATTCTGCTGATTCAGGCCATTCTGTTCAAGCAAATCAGTATTGTTGAACACCGAAAGCACCTGCAGCGAGTCCATTTCCAATTGCTGTGAAACAATACCGGCGAGTTGCTCCTTGATCCTGATATTATTAAAGGTGAGGTGAACTGGATCTTGATTTCCAGAGCGCAAATGGTTGATAAGCTCGTTGTTGCCCATACTCGAGCTAATCTTGTATCTTCCGGATTTGATCCTTGCTGTGAACTTCTTTTTCTTGGCAAGCCAAAGAAAAGTCTTTTCGCTTTTAAGCACATCGTCTTCTCTTAAAATATCCACCAAATGGTCGAAATTGCTACCCGTGGGAATGTAAAGGTGGAGGTGTCCCAATGGAGCGTTTACGTTAGGTTTTAGAACAATTGAATAAGCGAGGTATCCGATTGTCAAGGCGCAGGTAAAAAAGACCAAAACTAAAATTGCAATTATTTTAAATATTAGCTTTCTTTTTGTTTCTGCCATTACTGTATTACTATTGTTTTATTTGTGGTCAATTGCAATTTATTCATTAACTTAAAATAATGTTGCTCACAGCAACTTTTGCAAAATATTTTCATCGTTCCACTTTCCATCAAACCATTTCCATTGTTTCAAAACACCCGTTACTATGAAGCCAGCCTTTTGGAAAAGGTTCAGACTCCTTTCGTTGCTAACTTCAATAGTGCAATAAAGTTGGTTAAGGTTAAGAGTTTTCTTGCTATAATTTGCCAACAATTCCAAGGCTTCGTGGGCGTACCCCCTACCCTGTTTTTCTCTTTTTATCAATATCCCCACTGCAGCCTTTCGGTTGTGCTGGTCAAAATCGAAAAGGTCGATGGCGCCACATGGCTCGCCGGAGTTTTCCTGAATTACCATCCTCAGTTGCTTGTCCAGCAGAATATCATTCTGGGATGACAAAACATATTGCTCGAGAAAAAACCTCGAATAGGGATTTAGTGAATTGCCGTGGATCCAGTTTTCAGGGTTGTTCTCCCATTCGTAAAGGTGCTCCACGTCTGATAACTCCATTTGCCGTAGCAAAATATTACTTCCTTTCAACATTTTACCTATTTGTTTGCAGGGTGCAAGTTTACGAGAAAAAATTGACTTTTTGTCGAAAAAAAAGAGAAGCCCGCAAATTGTTAATTAACTTTATCTTCGATAAAAAAATTCACAAAAAAAAATAGTCATGAAAAGGATAATCTTGGTTTTTGCAATTTTCTTTGCTGCCTCCACCATGGGGTTCTCTCAACTTTCCTTTGGTTTAAAGGGAGGTCTAAATTTTTCCAAACTTCCCGAGAATATTTCTGTGGGCAATGCGGGCCAAATAGTAACTGCCCTTGACGAGCTCAACACCGGTTTCCATTTTGGAGGCTTGGTGTTTTTTGGTTTATGGAGTGGATTTGCCCAAATTGAAATTCTGTACTCACAAACTGCGCAGGATATGATGATTCAAATGCAATCTGCCGAACACTTTGAAAGCAAGTTCAAGAACATAGATATTCCATTGAACTTAGGTCTTAGGTTTGGCCCATTAAAGGTTGGAGTGGGTCCAATATTCTCCTACCTGATCAAAAACGATGAAAACCTTAATCTCTCCATCAACTTTGGTCAAAAGCTAAAGGAACTTACGTTGGGCTATCAGGTTGGAGGTGGACTGAAATTGGGCAATTTGGTGCTCGATTTGAAATATCAAGGCAACCTGACCGGATACGGAGAACAGATTACCCTGGGAAGTCAAACTTTCGAGTTGGATCGCCGACCACACAACTTCCTCCTGAGCGCGGGCCTGCTATTCTAAATTCAATCTTAAAAAACTTCAGGTAATGTAAGAATGTTTTCTCCCTTTCTTTGCAATTGCCTGATTTATCAGTAGAGTATAAAAGATCACCGCAAATGCCTAAAGGTTCCCGCCCCGAAGAATGAATTGTTTATACAATGATTTTTGGATCAAGTGGGCAAGTGGTAGAAAATGGATAAATCGGGTTGAAAATTTTTGAGTTGTAGGGTTTTTTCAAGCTCAAAAAGGTACGCCAGAACCATTACCGGTTATCGGAATGTTATGGCCTTAACCGGAGAAATCCTTGAAACAATTACCGATGGGAGAATAAGCATTAACATGCAGATTATGAAAGTGCCAGCATTGACGGCAAGTACGTGAAATAGTTGCAGGTTAATTGGCACAACGGAAACATAATATGAATCTTGGGGCAGGCTAACTATTCCGAAATGATGTTGCAGGAGGCAAATGGCTATCCCCAAAATGTTCCCCAATAGAAGCCCTTTGGCAATAGTAAATGCGGCGTTGTAAAGGAAAACTTTTCGTACAAGGGGATTATCGGCTCCAACGGCCTTCAAGATACCTACCATATTGGTTTTTTCGAGTACGGAAATAAGCAGGGTAGTAACCATATTGATACCGCCAACCAAAGCCATCAAGAACAAGATAACGTAAACATTCATATCTAGCATTGCCAGCCAATCGAAAATCTGTGGATACCTTTCACTAATGGTTCGCGCATCGAGGTGAAACGGCAAAACTTCAAGAATTCTGCTCGAAACCTTTTCCACATCCTTAAAGTCATCAACCAAAACTTCAAACCCACCAACCTCGCTTTCATCCCAACCATTAATGCGTTGAATGTGCCTAAAATCACCAACAACAAAAATCTTATCAAGCTCCTCAAGTCCAGTTTCGTAAATTCCAGAAATAATGAAAGCCCTTATGGCAATAGGTTCTTGCATGAAATAAACCAAAACCCGCTCGCCCACGTTGAGCATCAAAAGGTTGGCCATATATTTCGATACAAGGATCTGGTTTGACCTTACCGTGTCCGATAGCTCCAGCAGGGCACCTTCAACCAGGCGGTCACTGAAAAAGGACCAATCAAAATCGGTGTAAACACCTTTCATGACCACTCCGTGATTTTCATCATCGGTTTTCATGATACCTGGCTTGGTGGCAAATTTCTGCACGTGCCTTACGCCCGGAACAGCCAAAATATCATCCACCGAAAGACTTTCGGAATCGACCGGACTCGGTTCGTACGAGGTATTGAAATCGTAATTGACAACCTGAATATGAGATCCAAAACCGATAACCTTGTCGGATATCTCCTTTTGAAATCCGGTTACCACTGCCATTGCAATTATCATAACTGCCAATCCCAAAGCAATGCTCGACCTCGAAATGGCCTTAATCAAACCGGTAAACGACTTGCCTTGTCTTGCAGAATTAATTCGGCGAGCTATGAAAAGTGGAGTGTTCAATATTTTTTTTGCAAAAATAGAAAATTTGCACCAAAGTTTATGGAGCTAAATCGTTAACAGGGTCGAGGGGTTGAAGTGAATAAAAGTGGCTGGGTTAGCAAGTTTTTCAAATTTATCGGTTGTTTTACAACACGAATAAAACTTGAACACTATTCCTTACACTTCATAAAAAAAAGCCCAATAAGATTTATCCGCGTTCTAAAAAAATCAGGTATTAGAATTGATAAGCAGGTTTTAAATAGTTAAGAGCCTTTGTTAAGCGTTCATTTTGACCAATCGCTCCTTCGCTGCGTTGTATCTTTGGTCACTTGGCTCCAAAAACCAGACCATCTTGGGTAGCGCCGAGAATAATAGTTTGCCCTTTGGTGATTTTGCCGGCTAGAATTTCTTTTGAAAGATTGTTAAGCACGTGTCGTTGAATAACCCTCCTTATAGGTCGGGCGCCAAATTGGGGATCGAAGCCTTCATTGCCAATCCAATCAATTGCTGCAGGCAAAACTTCAAGAATCACCTCGTTATTCAAAAGAATTTTCTTAACCTTGTCCAATTGTATTTCAACAATTCTCGCTATTTCTGATTTGGTCAACGGGTTAAACATTATTATTTCGTCAACCCTGTTTATGAACTCCGGCCTGATGGTAAGCTTGAGCAGTTGAAATACTTCTTTTCTTATCCTTTCATATAATGCCTCTCCGTTTTTGTCGGATAATTCTTCCAATCTTTCCTGTATTATGCTGGACCCAATGTTTGAGGTCATAATGACGATTGCATTCTTGAAATCGGCGGTACGGCCTTTGTTGTCGGTTAGCCGTCCATCTTCGAGGACTTGCAATAGAACGTTGAACACGTCGGGGTGTGCCTTTTCAATTTCATCGAGCAGCACCACTGAGTATGGTTTGCGGCGCACCGCCTCGGTGAGCTGGCCGCCTTCGTCATAACCCACGTATCCTGGAGGCGCACCCACAAGACGGCTAACTGAGTGTCGCTCCTGGTACTCCGACATATCGATGCGCACCATTGAGTTTTCATCGTTGAACAAAAACTCTGCAAGGGCCCTTGCCAGTTCGGTTTTTCCAACACCAGTGGTGCCCAAGAAAATAAACGACCCCACCGGCCTATTTGGGTCTTGCAATCCGGCCCGGCTTCGCCTGATGGCATCCGATACAGCAACAATTGCCTCTTGCTGACCCACAACCCTCCTGTGTAGCTCCGCTTCGAGGTTTAGAAGTTTATGGCGTTCGCTTTGCAGCATTTTGCTTACCGGTATTCCGGTCCAGCGCGAAACTATATCGGCAATGTCTTCGGCGGTAACTTCCTCTTTTATTAGGGCACTGTTGGCTTGCATTTCTTTGAGCTTTTGGTTCATCTGCCCTAATTGGTTTTCGGCTTCCTTCATCCGTCCGTACCTAATTTCCGCCACCTTGCCAAAGTCGCCTTGCCTTTCGGCCTTGTCGGCATCAAATTTCAATTGCTCAATATTCTGCTTCAACATTTGTATCTTCTGCACAACATCCTTTTCATTTTGCCACTTGGCTTTGAGCGTGTCCCTTTCGCCTTGTAGGTTTCCAAGCCTTTCGGCAATGGCCTTTAGCTTCACGTCATCCTTTTCGCGTTTTATGGCTTCACGTTCAATCTCAAGTTGGCGGATAAGCCTTTCGAGGCTGTCGAGCTCCTCGGGCACCGAATTCATTTCGAGCCTCATTTTGGAGGCAGCCTCGTCCACAAGGTCAATGGCCTTGTCGGGAAGAAAACGGTCGGAAATGTATCGTTGCGATAGGTCAACTGCTGCAACTATGGCCTCGTCCTTAATCCTTACGCGGTGATGGCTTTCGTATCTTTCTTTTATTCCGCGCAAAATGCTTACGGCATCATCGCGATTGGGTTCGTCAACCATTACCACCTGAAAACGCCTTTCGAGAGCCTTGTCTTTCTCGAAATACTTTTGATATTCCTTGAAGGTAGTGGCCCCCACTGCGCGCAATTCGCCGCGGGCAAGTGCTGGCTTTAGAATGTTGGCGGCATCCATAGCCCCCTCGCCACCGCCACCTGCTCCCACCAGGGTATGTATCTCGTCAATGAAAAGGACAATCTCACCGTCAGAGGCAATTACTTCCTTGATTACTGCTTTTAAGCGCTCCTCGAATTCTCCCTTGTACTTGGCACCAGCAATAAGAGCACCCATATCGAGCGAGAATATCTTCTTTGATTTGAGGTTTTCGGGAATATCGCCATTGATGATCCGGTGCGCAAGACCCTCGGCTATGGCAGTTTTTCCCACACCCGGTTGGCCAATTAATATAGGGTTGTTTTTGGTACGACGCGATAGGATTTGCAAGATACGCCTAATTTCCTCATCGCGGCCTATTACAGGATCCAACTTCCCCGAAATTGCAAGTTGGTTGAGGTTTTTGGCAAACTTGCTGAGCGAGTTGTAGGTATCCTCTGCGGTGGGGCTGCTTACTGTACTTCCCTTCCTAAGCTCTTTGATGGCACTTTTGAGGTTGGCGGTTGTAACTCCAGCATCCTTTAGCATTTGAGCCACCGATCCCTTGCCGTTGACCAGGGCCATAAGCAAATGCTCTATGGAAATGTACTGGTCGCCAAATTCTTTAAGCATTGTGTATGCATCTTGCAAGATATTTTGAGAAGCCGAAGATAGGTAAATGCTACCACCCGAAACCTTCGGGTAGCTTTGCAGCTCTCTTTCAAGAGACCTTTGCAAAACGGAGATGTTGACATTGTTTTTGTTGAGCAAGAAAGGGGCAACGTTTTCGTCGGCAAGGAAAATACCCTTAAGCAGGTGCGCGGGCTCCACCACTTGGTTGCCAGCAGCTACGGCCAAATCCTGGGCCTTCTGAACCGCTTCTTGCGATTTTATGGTAAAATTGTTAGTATTCATAGTTGCACTATCCAAATATTGTATTTGAATCTCAAAAGGTTTACCAATTTGATTAATGAACTAAATTTGAGCCAATTTGTCGGTTTGGATTTTCTAAAGCTGTCATTTTTGCAGCCTAAATTCAAACTTCAACGATCAGAAAAGGATCCATACGGGGTGGATCTGGAAAAAAAACCCTAACTAGTACCAGCCTTAATCCCACGGAGATTATGAAAGGGGGAAATTCTTTATCTTTGCGCATCAATCATTATCAAATTCTAATCCAATGGCTAACAAAGAAAAATCCGTTCGGGAGAAGGCGCAATCTTGGCTTGGTCAAGGCTTTGACGAGGCAACTCGCCAGCAGGTAAAAAACCTTATGGAAAACGACCCCGATGGGCTTACCGATTCGTTTTACCGCGACCTCGAGTTTGGTACCGGCGGGTTGCGTGGTATAATGGGGGTTGGCACCAACCGTATGAACAAGTACACGGTTGGAATGGCCACTCAGGGTTTGGCAAATTACCTGAAGAAATCATTTTCGGAAGCAGGAGAAATATCCCTGGCAATAGCCTACGACTGCCGACACAACAGTCAGTTTTTTGCAAGACTTTCGGCGGAGGTTCTTTCGGCAAACGGGATTAAGGTTTACCTTTTTGATGGACTGAGGCCCACGCCGCAGTTGAGTTTTGCAATTAGGGAACTTGGCTGCCAGAGCGGGATTGTGATTACCGCTTCGCACAACCCAAAGGAATACAACGGTTACAAGGTTTACTGGAACGATGGCGGGCAGTTGGTACCCCCACACGATGTTAACGTTATAAATGAAGTTAAGGCCATAAAAGACATTGGCCAGGTAAACTTTTCGGGTAATGAAGAAAAAATAGTTGCACTTGGCGAGGATATGGATCGCAAGTACATTGAAAGGATGAAGAGTTACTCCCTATCGCCCGAAAACAACCACAGGCATGCGGATTTGAAAATTGTTTTCACGCCTATTCACGGAACTGCGGTAAAACTTGCACCCGAGGCCTTGCGGACTTTCGGGTTCGAAAGCATTTACAACGTGCCGGAACAAGATGTGGTGAGTGGCGACTTTCCAACGGTGCACTCGCCTAACCCTGAAGAACCCGCCGCACTCGAAATGGCACTTGCAAAGGCCAAGGAAGTGGACGCCGACCTCATAATGGCCACCGATCCCGATGCCGACCGGGTGGGGATTGCCGTGAAAAACCTTGGTGGAGAATACACTCTGCTAAATGGAAATCAAACAGCGTCGTTGCTCATTGCATACGTTTTGGAGCGTTGGGCCCAAAAGGGATTGCTCAAGGGCAAGGAATACATAGTGAAAACCATTGTTACGAGTCAACTAATCAAGGATATAGCAACCAAGCACGGAGTGGAGTGCTTCGACGTGCTAACCGGATTCAAATACATTGCCGAAATAATTCGAAACCTTGAAGGCCTTAAGACGTACATTGCCGGTGGCGAAGAAAGCTACGGCTACCTTATAGGGGACTACGTGCGCGACAAGGATGCAATCATTTCGTGCTGCTTTATTGCCGAAGCCACTGCCTGGGCGCGCGAAAAAGGAAAAACACTGTACGAAACCCTAATTGATATTTACGTTGAACACGGTTTCTACCTCGAAAAATTGATTTCCATTACAAAGAAAGGGAAGGCAGGCCTTGAAGAAATCCAGGCAATGATGGATGTTTTCAGGAAAAACCCACCCCAAACCATAAGCGGAACAAAGGTTTATCAGACCAAAGACTACCAAACTTCGGAAACCAAAAACTTCGAAACAGGTCGGGTTGAGACTATAAACCTACCAAAGTCAAACATCCTGCAGTTCATCCTCCAAGACGGCAGTACAATAACCATGAGGCCTTCTGGCACCGAGCCAAAAATCAAGTTCTACTTCGGAGCAAAAGGTAGCCTGCACTGCACTGCCGATTTCGAGCAGGTAAACTCAGAACTTGAAGGAAAAATTGAGGGATTTGTTGAGGAGCTGATGGGGTGAATTGAGGTTGTTTAGATTTGGTATTGGCCTAAAGTTAGGCAATATCTGTAGAGGTGAGTGAAAATTGCACTACTTTTGCCGGCAAAAAAGTAGTAAGCCAACATGAAGACCGTAGTTCTTTTAATTATTTCTAACATCTTTATGACCTTTGCCTGGTACGGTCATTTGAAGTACAAGAACACTGCCTTGTGGAAGGTCATTTTGGTGGCCTGGTTTATCGCATTTTTCGAATATGTTTTTCAGGTTCCGGCCAACCGAATGGGTTATGGGCAATTCACTGCCGCCCAACTCAAAACCATTCAAGAAATAATAACTCTTGTGGTGTTTGCAGTTTTTTCAGTACTTTACCTCAGGGAAGAGCTCAAGTGGAACTATCTTGTGGGTTTTATGTTCCTGGTGCTTGCGGCGTTTTTCATTTTCAAGAAATGGTAATACCGGATTACCAAAATGCAAAGAATTGATTTGTTTTTTTATCAATTAATTTTTGCAGGCGTCGAGAAAAATTGGCAAAAGTGTGGTGCAAAAGGTTTGGTTATTTGCTCGATGTTTCGACTGGGTGTCAAACAATGTTGGTTTGCAAGTTAAAGAGCCCTAACACAAGGTTTATCAAGGTTGGATGTAGGTTTCACAGTGCAAAAAACCAATTTTCACAATTTCCTATCATTTAGTGTATTTTTATTAGCTGCCAAATTTGGTTATATTACATTCACCTCGATCTCCAAATCCACTCCGAATTTTTCTAGGACCGAACCTTGAATTTTCTTGGCAAGGTCCAGGATGTTTTGGCCCGAGGCATTACCGTGATTCACTAGCACCAAAGCTTGTTGAGAGTGTACCCCTGCATCGCCCTCTTTGTAACCTTTCCAGCCAGCCTGGTCAATAAGCCATCCGGCTGCCAGCTTGTATTTACCGTCAACTTCAAAAGCAACCAATTGAGGGTATCTATCCTTGAGTGAATTAAAGTGATCTAGCTCAACCAGCGGGTTCTTGAAAAAGCTGCCCGCATTGCCAACCTTCTTTGGGTCGGGAAGCTTGGACTCACGAATGTTTATGACTGCTTGCCTTAGATCAGAAATTGCAGGTTTTGTAATGCCCATTTCATCCAGTTTGGTTTGCACCCCACCGTATGAAAGGTTTAATTTGTGGTTTCTTTTGGTAAGTTTAAACGTTACAGCTGAAATAAAGAACCTGCCCCTACCCTCACGTTTGAAAAAGCTATCCCTGTAACCAAAATTGCAATCGCTGTTTGTGAAAACGAAGGTTTCGCCCGTTTTCTTTTCAATGGCCTCTAACCAATGCATGCAGTCCTTGAGCTCCACACCGTAAGCACCTATGTTTTGAATCGGCGAGCTACCAACCTGACCAGGAATTAGCGAAAGGTTTTCCAAACCTCCCCAGTCTTTACCAACACAAAAACCCACAAAATCGTCCCATGTTTCACCGGCTTGTGCACGAATCAAAACATTTTCGGAATCCTGCTCCAAAACTTCAATTCCCTTGGTGTTGACTTTTACGACTAAGAAATCCAAATTATTGGTAAACAGAACATTGCTACCGCCGCCTAAAATTAAATGTGGCACTTCGAGCCCTGGATATCTATCAAGAAGCGTGAAAAAATCATTGAAGGAATCAATCTGGCAAAATGTTTTGGCAGTGCACTCAATACCAAAGGTGTTGAAAGCTTTGAGGCTTTGATTCTCGGTCATTTTCATGGGGAGAAACTATTTTACCACTATTAGCTTGGTTCGCATAACATTCACCTGATCGGTGGCAACCACAGAATAAACACCTGATGGCAATCCGTTTAGCGGAATGAGGTCATTGCTTGCAACATTTGAATGGGTTGAAACCAGCCTTCCGCATAATGAATAAACCTTGAGTGAAAAGTTTGGCATAGTAGAATTGACCACGAACCAATCGGTTGTGGGGTTTGGAAAGACCTCCAGATTCCAAATTTGAATTTCTTCGACCGAGACCGATGGGTTCCAAATCATTTCAACGAATTCGGGACGATCGATAAACGGATTCCTATTGCCCTGAACCAGAAAGATTTCATGATTGCGGAGAATTTCCTTTTGGCTCACGGGATCCTGCTGGTGCCATTGCCTCAACATACTCAAAGCCCAGGGTTTAAAACCCGGGAAGGCTTGATTGTCGAGCATTGCGGTACCGCTAGCATCAAAAGTCCAACTGGCAATTTCGTTTTGATACCTTGTAACTACATAAAGGTATCCCCTAGCAATGTCACCCTTGTATGGGTTAATTGGTTCGAATGATGTCCCCGAGTATCCCACCAACACGTTTGGTCCGCGCTTACCGCCGTTTTGTGACGACCAGTTGGGATTACTAACCCTTCCGTAGGGCCAATTGGCGCGTTGTGAATTAACGAACTTATCAACCGGCCATATGTGAAAAAGGTCGGAATTCATTGGATGGGTATCGGATGACCCAAACCAAGACCTCGGGAATGAATGCTCTCGATTAAAGTGTTGTCCTTCGATGGTACCACCCGAACCAGTATCTTGATGCGGGGGGCCAAAATTGTAAGTGTAGGGTGGCTCTTGACAAGGAATATCTGAATACATATCCCAAACATTGCCCGAAAAAGTTGCGTCGGTCCTTTGGAAGTGCCCCCACAGGCTGCTGTAGGCTAAAACCGTGTGGTTGTTAACAATATTGTGGAGTTGAGTTTTTAGCTGGGAGCCGCTGCCATTGGCCGAATTGTAATAACCGCCAGGAACGTTCGAAGCAATTCCAGAACCCGAAACCGATACAGTCCTTATGGTTGCCGCGCCAGATGAATGGGTTATTGTTCCATTCTTCGTTCCTAGGCTTTGTGGAAAAAAGCGGACAAATACCCTAGTGCTTGGAACATTACCACCTGTTGGATTTAGTGTTATTGAAGAGGCATATCCCTCATGGCAATCCAGCGAGATCTTGAAGTCGCCCTCTACCGAAATCTGCAAGTGCTGTGATAATGATTGCCCTTGAACATAATAAAACTGAACGTCAGAAAAATTGCCCTGATAAACACCCTTGAAATAGGGCAACTGGCTTTGAGAAACTGATATGCTACCCGATGCTGTAACTTGAAATCCTGACAAAACCAATAAAAAGCCAATTGCCAACCCCTTAGTTTTTGAACCTTTTGCCATTTTTTTCATTTAATAATCAGGGCAAAGGTAGGCAATAATAAGCCTTGAATGTTTAAAATTGGAGTTAATTTTGCTCCCCTAATTTTGTACCTTTGCGCATTATTTTAATTAATGGGTAGAATACTCTCCATAGATTACGGTCAAAAAAGGGTTGGGGTTGCCGTTACCGACGAAAACCGTATCATAGCTACAAGTTTGGGCACTTGGCACGTTAAGGATTTTATGGAGTTTTTGAAGGGCTATTGTCAAACAGAAAAGGTTGATGTAATTGTCGTTGGTCACCCTTTGGATATGAAAAGCCAAGATTCGGAGGCAGCCCGGTACGTTGAACCATTTGTCAGGCATTTGAGGAAGACTTTTCCAGACACGGTGATTGACCGGATGGACGAAAGGTTCACCTCCCGTATGGCATTCCAAACCTTGATTGATTCGGGACTGAAGAAAAAGGCCCGGCAAAACAAGGCATTGATTGACCAAGTAAGCGCAACTATTTTGTTGCAGTCGTATATGGAAAAATTGGCCTTAGAAAAAGGGCGATGAACGATGGGCAATAAGGGGGCTTGCAAATTATGGGTCTGTCATATTTGTTTTTGAGTTTAACTTTAAATTTCAAAACCATCAATAATTTTTTTTCTCTTAGGTCTCCACTTTTCACTCAATAATATGATCCTTCCAATAGTAGCGTACGGAAACCCGGTTCTTAAAACCAAGGGAACTGTAATAGAAAAGGACTTTCCGGGGCTTTCGCAACTCATTTCTGATATGTGGGAAACAATGTACAATGCCAGCGGAGTTGGACTTGCAGCCCACCAAGTGGGAAATAGCATTAGGTTATTTCTGGTTGACGCCAGCCCTTTCGAAGAAGACGACCCGAAGCTCAAAGATTTCAAAAAGGTGTTCATTAACCCACAAATTGTTGAAGAGTGGGGGGATGATTGGCGTTTTAGCGAAGGTTGCCTTAGTTTCCCCGAATTGCGCGAAGATATTTCACGAAAGCCAAACATTAGGATAACTTACCAAGACGAGAACTTCATTGTGCACGAGGATGTTTTTGGTGGATTGGCGGCGCGTATCATCCAACACGAGTACGATCATATAGAGGGCATAGTAATGCCCGACCGTATGACTCCTCTTAAAAGAACACTTTTAAGAAACAGACTTCAAAGTATTGCCAGAGGTGCCTTTAGGCCGGATTACCCCATGAAGTTTTCCTGGAAAAAATAATGGAGTATCTTTCAATCGATTTGCCCAACGGCATTAGAATAGTTCACAAACCTGTTACCGCTATGGTTGCGCATTGCGGCATAACCATTAATGCAGGTTCGCGCGATGAGCTGGCAAATGAGCACGGATTGGCACATTTCATAGAGCATACCATTTTCAAGGGAACTAAGAAAAGACACTCGCATCACGTATTGAGTTATATGGAAAACGTTGGTGGCGAAATAAACGCATACACCACTAAGGAAGAAACTTGCATTTACGGATCGTTCACCCACAACCATTACGAAAGGTGGTTCAACCTGCTTTCTGACATAATTTTCAACAGCACTTTTCCCGAACGGGAACTGGAGAAAGAAAAGGAGATAATTATTGACGAGATAAACTCGTACAAGGATAACCCTTCGGAACAGATCTACGACGATTTTGAAGATTTGATTTTCCGTGGACACCCTTTGGGGAGAGGTATTTTGGGCACGCCCCAAAAGCTAAAATCCTTCACGAGGGAGAGCATTTTAGGCTTTATGGAGCGCCATTACCTCCTGAGCGAAATGGTGATTAGCTCGGTGGGCCAAATTCCCTTCAACAAGCTGATTTTGCTGGTTGAAAAATATTTCGGGCAGGTGGAGACCAGCCACAAAGGCCAGGTAAGAAAGAGGGTTGAAGGATACGTGGTTGAAAACAAAATGGTAAAAAGGCGTAATCACCAGTCGCACTGCATTATTGGTGGCACTGCCTTCGAGGCCACCCATGCCAAAAAAACCGCTCTGATCCTTCTCAATAACGTCCTGGGCGGGCCGGGTCTTAATTCACGACTCAATTTGTCGGTGCGCGAGAAAAATGGTTATTGCTACAACATTGATAGTCATTACCATCCGTTTACCGATACCGGGATTTTTTGCATATACTTCGGAACAGATGCCGACTACCTGGAAAAAACCCTGGATTTGGTTCACAAGGAATTGAAAAAGTTCCGGCAGTTTACCCTGGGTACACTTCAGCTAAAAAGGGCAAAGCAGCAACTATTGGGACAAGTTGCCATTTCGCTTGAATCGAACCTAAACGAAATGCTCTCCTTGGGAAAAAGCACCTTGATATACAACAGAATAGATACAATTGAGGAGATAAACCGCAAGATTGAAGCAGTTACGGCCAAAGAACTGTTAGAGGTAGCCAACGAGATTTTCGATCCACACAGGTTGAGTGTCCTTTCGTACCACCCCAAGTAGGAATTTAGGGCGTTACAGGGCAGTTCTGCGGGAACGAATAACTGGTAAAAGTGAACAAATGACAGCTATTAACTGACAATTCAAAGCCCATAGCCAATAGCCAACAATAAATAATCATATCAACCTAAAAAACAATTTACCAAATAACCCAAACACTACCCCAAAAGGATGTTTTCACAAAGGCTAGAAGAATACTCAAAGTTAATTAGTGACCCCGAATTGCCCGTTTTGCAAAGGCTAAACCGCGAAACCAACGCCAAGATTTTGCGACCAAGGATGCTGTCGGGTCATTTGCAAGGAAAACTACTTGAGTTTATCAGTAGGCTTAAAAGGCCCCGCAGGATACTTGAAATTGGAACTTACACAGGCTATTCGGCCATTTCGCTTGCCCAAGGACTTACCAACGATGGAGTTCTCCATACCATTGACATAAACCCCGAACTTGAAGACTTCACCAGGTCGTTCGTGGTTGAAGCCGGCCTAGAAAAAAAAATCATACCACACGTTGGTAATGCACTTGAAGTAATTCCAACCATAAATGATAGGTTCGATCTGGTTTTCATAGATGCCGACAAGCAAAACTACATCAACTATCTTGAAATGGTTCTTCCGAAAGTAGAGCCCGGCGGAATAATCCTGGCTGACAATGTACTGTGGGATGGAAAGGTGGTAATGGATCCTCTGCCCGACGATGCCGATACTTTAGGGATTGTAAGATTCAATGAACACGTGAAAAATAGAAAGGGAATAAGGAAGTTTATCCTGCCCTTTAGAGATGGTCTGATGGTGATTGAGAAGGTTGATTTTGATTAAATTGTTTCTTTTTCATCCAATAATTTTTCAACTTTTTCTGCCACATCACGGAGTTGCCACAGGGGAGTAGAAGTTGCCCCACCCACACCAACACTTTTGGCATTTTCGAACCAAGATTTTTGTAGTTCTTGCGGGGTTTCAATAAAGTATGAGAAGGGATTCTCAGCGATACAAAGTCCGAACAGGTACTTGCCGTTAGAGCTGTTCTTGCCACCAACAAAAATCATCACATCGTGTTTTCGAGCAAATTCCCTTAAACCAGGACCCCGATGCGACACCTGCCTGCAAATGGTATCGTGGTAAACAAACATCTCTTCTTGTTTGTTGCCCTTTTCGGCCAACTTGTTTTCAATTATTGACACGAGTTGGTTGAACCCTTCCAAATCTTGTGTGGTTTGGCTGAAAAGTACCATTGGCTTTGAATAATCAATCTTCTCCATACCATTGTACTTGTGGTCAATAATGAATGCTTCGTAATTTGTTTGTCCGGCGAGGCCAACTAACTCGGGATGTCCGGGATTGCCAAAAATAATGATCTGCTTTTCTGATTGATTTTCGTGAACCTTCCTTATTCTTGATTGCAACTTCTTAACCACCGGGCAAGTGGCATCTATAATTTTAATTCCCCTCTCTGCAGCCTTTTTGAAAGTCTCGGGTGGCTCGCCATGAGCCCTAACTAAAACAGTACCGCCATCCATTTCTTCCATTGCAGAATGGTCCACAAGTTCCATCCCCTTCTCCAACAGCCTACTAATTTCGACAGGGTTGTGCACCACCTGGCCTAGGCACTTGAGGGTTCCTGATATTTGCAGATTCTCCTCTATTGCCTCCACCGCGCGAGTTACACCAAAGCAGAATCCGCTGCCGTGTTGTACTTCAATTTTCATCAATAATGGTTGGAGCAGCGGTGGGCGGAGAAAAAATACTTTTAAGGCTGGTACTTATTGAAATATGGTTTGTGGCTCCTGCCCTGTGATAGTTGGCATAACCATAGTTGAGGTAAAATCTATAGACCTTTAATCCGAACCCAAAAGAAAATCCAACGGTTGACAAGTGTCCTCCATCGCCCATTTCTTTGCTGCGGCGGTAATTGTATCCAAGGCGAAGAGCAAAGCTGGTGGAGGGGACGAAATCGACACCAAACACTGCATGTCTAAAAACCTTGTCGGAAAAATCGCTTATCTTTTGCGTGCTGCTTGGCTGCTGGCCGAATTGAAGCTCCTGTTCTATAGGAGTTTCGTAGGTGAGGTCAAATTTTTGCAGGTTGTGGAGCACCAAGGAAAATCTAAAGGGGGCCCGTAGGAGCTTCTTGGATACCCCAAAAACCAAATCGAAAGGCAATGGCTCTCGTGCTCCTTCCCTGAAATTTGTAAGCTGCCTCCCTATGTTTCGAGCAACCAGCCCGGCAGCAAACTCGGTTTCGGGATCTAGGTATGAAAGGCTCACGTCGGCAGCTATTCCTGTGGAAGAATACTCGTAAATGGCTGAGTTGATGAACTTGACATTGGTTCCCAGCGAAAATCGCTGGTTCAATTGCTTTCCCCAGCCAACCATCAGGCACATTTCGCCACCTGTAAACTCCCCATTAATCAATCCCGTTTCGTCAGCTTCGATGAAATTTCCGTAATTGATATAGTTTACGGCAGCACTGAAGGTGCCATACTTATCATGGCTTCGCGAAAATGCAACGGTACCGTAGTTCACACCAGCGTGGTATTTGACGAAATTTAGCGATAAGTGCGAACCCAAGCTGGGACGGAGCAAGGAAGGATAGAACAATGCCGTACCCATATCATCGTCAAGAGATGGGGCAGCGTAACCACCTATTGCGGCAACCCTTGCAGTAGCCGGAAGATTCAAAAACTCGAAAACCCTTCCGCCTTGTTGGGCGTTGACTACAAATATTAGGAGTATGAACAGAACCGAAATGGTAACTCTTGAAGTAATTTTCCTTTGCATACTCAGCCCTTTATAGGAGTAAACGACAATGGAGGGGTTATATTATAACACACAAAAGGCTATTTTGAGCAATTTATCAACAGATCATTTATTTCAAGAACTTGAGGTAAAACCGCCACATCCCCATCGTTTACGATAATGAAATCGGCCTTTTCTTCTAAAAGGTCCTGGGGTAGCTGATTTGAGCATCGTGCCATAACCTCACTCTTCGAAACATTGTCACGGTCCATAACACGTTTAATACGCAACCACAGGGGAGCCGAAACTACTATCAATTTGTCGAAATTCTTGTAAATCCCGGATTCGACCAAAATAGCTGCCTCGTGAATAATGTATGGAAAATTATTATGATCCGATGCCCAGCGGTCAAAATTTTCACCAACCAACGGATGAATGATTTGGTTTAACCGTTTTAGCAACTCCTTGTCATTGAAGACCAAGCGCGCGAGATCCGCCCTACTAACCTTGCCAGCGGAAGTAAGAACCGAATTTCCAAACTGATTGCCAATGATGCCGGCAACTGCTGGCTCTTCAAGGATGGCACGTGCTACCAGATCAGCATTGAAAACAGGTATGCCGATTGTCTCGAAAACCTTGCAAACAGTTGTTTTTCCGCTACCTATATTTCCGGTTAGGCCAACCTTAATCATACTAAAAATTATTTAACACCACCGATTCTACAATCGAAGGCACCACCCCTAGTATCTTTACATCCTGAAACGATGACTCCACCACTACCTCCAGATTACCCGAAGCCTCCTTGCTACCCCAAACCACAACATAAGCATTAATAAAAGATTGGTCAAACGCCAAAAAGGTACGCAGAGGAACCAGGCAAATGACCTTTACCTTTTCGGGAACAATCTTTATTTTAAGCTGTTTGCCTATGGGTGTGTCGGAATACCTTACCTCCACCGGCAACTCGAAAGTGATTTCTTTAACCTCTTCAACCCCAATGGAAACCTCAACCCTCGAAGGGGAAACCTGTAGTAATCCAAGGTTGACAGGGCTGTGAAGGGCCGTGGTGTGGATTGTTGGAGTTGATAGATCAGATAGCCTGACAACCATAGTTTCAATGGCCGAAAGAGTGTCAACAATACTCCTGGGACCCTTAACCAATACACTGTCTGGTGTACAAACAAAACTTCCAAAGGCTCCAAATCCCTTGGCAAACGAGAGTTTAGTGACAACCCGCACGGGCACCATCTTTTCGTAGGCCTTACCTACAAGGGCGAAAACGGTATCGGGTATCACACCGGCAACCTTGTAGCCTGATGCGAAGAGCCTGGAAATTTCATTCCTTAAATCATCCTTGGTAGCAAAAGCCCAGGTACTATTGCTCCTTGTAATTCTTGGAAGTTTTTCGATATCAACAAAAAGGGTGTCAACCTTGCGATTAAGCTTGTGGAGAATGTTCAAAATCCCACTGGCTTGCAATTTGTAGCTTAAAACCCAATGGCTCTGCGAAGAAACCATTTCGGTTTCGCTTGAATTGAAAAAGGAGATGGGAAGATTGTATTCAACCTCGTAGTTCTCTGAAAGTTTAATACCTGCCCATGCAATCAGGCTAATAAAAAGGCACACTGCGAAAGCCCTCAAATTTTTTCTGGATTGAGGGCTGGATGAGGTTTTGAAAAACCCATTGAATAATTTTGAAGGCTTTCTTAACATTACCTGAATATTTCAAAAACCCACCAAACAAAAGTATTTACCTACCGTCGGTCAGAGTTTCAGAAACCGCGTTTTGGGCCACGGCGTTCTTCTCGATCTTGAGCCTATTTTGACCCTCAACCTCAATTATGAAGGTTGTATCGCCAACCTCAACGATTTTTCCGTGAATTCCGCCTATGGTAATAATCTTGTCGCCCTTCTTAAGGTTTTCGCGAAATAATTTAGCCTCCTTCTGCTTCCGCATTTGCGGGCGGATGAAGAAGAAATAGAAAACCCCGATAATTAGGATAAGAGGTAGGAAAGCTCCCAAACCACCACCCTGTGCGCCCTCACCTTGAGGAGGAGCCATTAGCAAAATACTATTAAAAAAGTTCATGGCAAAAAAATTAAAGTTATTAAAAAAAAATTATCTTACTTCGGCAGTTACTGTTAGTTGGTACTGTGGAGGATCGGCATTGGTAAAAACCTGAACCGATTGAACCTGCCTTCCGCTACGACCGGTACTGTTGAAGTTGACCTTTACACGGCCTGATTTCCCGGGTAAAACCGGATCTTTCGGGTAGTCGGCAACCGTGCATCCACACCCACTGGTTACATTTGAAACAATTAGGGGGGCAGAGCCCTTATTCTCAAACCTGAAACTGAATGTTACCTTCTCCCCCGAAATCAAATTGCCAAAATCAAAATGTGTGCGCTCAAAGACAGGAGTGGGAACACCATCGGCAATTTCGCGAAAATCACCATTCAAACCATCACCCACATACTTTTCATTACCTCTGCCACTACAGGAGCCAAAAAAAACTAAACCGATTGTTATAAATAGGAAAAAGAACTTCATTTTATAGCAACTGCTGACTTTTACTTGGTTAACGAAAAAAAAACGCAAAAGATTCTCACAGATTTACTCAGAATTAACTGATTACCCAAAAATGCCATATGCCTTTCACTCAGGCCCACCATTCTTCCTACCGCTTACCGCTTATGGTTTTGTGCCGATAAATCACCGGGCACCAATTACTTATCACTACTTACCTTCCACTTAACCACCGAGTCATCAGAAAGTTCAACTGCCAGCTTGTCAAGTATTCCGTTTACAAACACTCGACTCTTGGGCGAACTGTACATTTTGGCCAATTCAATGTATTCGTTGAGACTAGCGCGAAGAGGAATGTTTGCAAAGCTTGTTATCTCGATTAGACCCATTTTAATGATGATCAAGTCCATAACAGCTATTCGGTCCATTTCCCAATTCCTGGCCTTCTCGGCAATCAATGTATCGAACCTAGAACCGTTCAATATGGTCTTGCGAAAAAGGTCTATTGCAAAAACCTTATCGTCCGCATCCTTGAAAATACTTAGCAGCGCAAGCCCCTTGTGGTCCTCAATATCAATTGATTTTATGGACTTCAAGAGCATCAGGTTAACTAGTTCCCAGTCATCAATCCAGTATATGGAAGCATCTTCGTAAAACGAGTGCAGCAGTTCAAAATTGACAACGTCCTTCATTATTACCCTTGCCAAGAAATCTAAATCGCGCTCGCAGGAGGCAGCAGGATCTGCCACGTAAGCTTTGTAGTATTGCCTCCCCTTGATTTGGGCAAGCAGCTTGCGTACGAGTTCCTGGTTGTTGGCCCAGTTAATCTTGCGATTCTTACACTGAATTTGTAGCTCCTTGCTTTCGGCCACTAGCTTTAAGTAGCGGTTTTCAACTATGTGGATAGGTGGGTTTAGGTCTTCGCTGGTAGGCAGGAACTTGGCTTTGTTATCGTCTTGTACCAGCAGCTCCTGGTGGCGCAATTCGGCCAGCAACGACAACTGGTAAAGGTACATATCGTAAATCTTTTCGATCCCAATCATAAGTTCGCGCTCGCCATCGGCCAGGCTATTGTTGCCCGATTGATAATAAGCGTACAAACTTTGCAAAACCTTCACCCGCAGGTGCCTCCTGTTTATCATATCACTGTGCTGAAAAAGTAAAGGACCCGCAAGCCCTATTTTTTTGGCGGAACCGAAAAAACTCTGCAAAAGTAATGGAATTTTCGATGCCATAGGGCATTTGTAAAAAAGTTATGCTAAATTTGCCCTGAATTAAAACACCAAGTTTTGTGTGTTATCTTTAAGTATTAAACATGTGCCACCTTGCAAAAAGTCACAAAAACGAAAGGAAATTGAATAAAGAAGTTTTTTTCGGTATTAAACTTGGTGTTTAACCTTGAGGATCTTTGTGATACCGATTTTTAACGGGAAAACAATTTACGAAACCTAGAGGGCAATCACCAAGGTAACATCTAAACCGGTGTTTTGAATTACTTTTGCTAGTCAAATGATTACAATTTCGAAAGTAGGGCCAATTGCCGAATAAAACCTACTTATACTAATAACCAACTACAAAAAAAAAAGATTGTTTTCCTTTTAAAAAGAAGAAAAGATGGAAAAATTTGAAGGACAGAATTCAAGAGACGAGCTTTTTTCCAAGGTTGTAAAGGCAGGAAAAAGGACATATTTCTTTGATGTGAAATCGACCCGAAGCGAGGAGCTTTACATTACAATTACCGAGAGCAAGAAGCGGTTCGATCAGCAAACGGGTAACTTCAGCTATGAGAAGCACAAGATATTCTTGTACCGCGAGGATTTCGAAAAATTCCTCGAGGCTTTCAACGAGGCCATGTCCAAGATTGTGGAACTACAGCCCGAAGCCCCCGAGCGCAAGACCTACAATGAAGACTAACCAGCAGAGGCAAAACCCCTGAGTGCAAAAACTACAATTTTTTGGCCTGTGGCAAGAAGCTAACGGCCTTTTGGTGCTTGGATGAAAATGGCAATGTATGGGCTGGAATTGGACGAAAAACCAATACCTCGAGCTGTAAACAAGCTGGTATTAGGTGAGACATCAAGAAGCAAAGGTGATGCAAAATCCAAGTTTCGTGCCATGGTAATTTTGTAACCCACCGGCAATATGTAAATTTCCTTTATCACTTAAGTTCCGACTGCCACTCCCTGCTGATCACCGGCCCTTACTCCGACAGTTTGATAAATTGATATGAAAGCCCTCAAAACCGGGTTACCTAAATACTTTGGCACAATTATGGATAGGTAGCTTCGTTAATATTTTAGAACTAAAAATGGAAATTATGAAACCAAGAGTCCTAATTGGCCTTTTTGCTACAGTATTTTGCCTGTCGGGTTACGCCCAGACCGATACCCAGAAATCGGTTTCTGACCAAATAAAAAACGAGCGAGATGCCCAAATAAAGGAGCTGAGAGAACTGCTCCGAAACAACGAGGACGAAGTAAGGCGCCTAACCGAAATCCTTGCAGCATCGGATAGCAGGAAAACCCAAGATAAAGAAAGGATTGCAAACCTGGAGCAATTACAGCTCGCCCTCGACACCCGAATCAGAATACTTGAAGAGGCTCCAACAGCCAGGATAAACCTAAATGGCCAATTGGCCTTTACAGAGTTGCTGAGCATCCAGAGAGACATACAACCCGCCGATTTGTTTATCAAGTCACAAGCCTTCTTCAACCAACTTGGCAACCTTGGCAATTTGCCTCAATACAGTAGTTTTGTCACTTGGAAAACCGAGTTTGAAAAATGGAATAGCTCCCAGAAAGGAGGCAACCCGATGAACGACCTTCTAAGTAATTCGTTGGCGCTCATCAGCAATCCAGCCAATAGCATTCCTTTGTTTGGCTCGTTTGTTCAAACTGTTCTTTCTGGGGTTACCTCTATTTTTCCAACCTTTGGAAGCAAAAATAAGCCTTTGGCAAACCAAACCCCCGCAATGCTTCGCCTACTAACAGTTTTAAGTCAATTCGAAAATCAAAAATCCATTATTGACCACGAGTGGAAGCTTATAAACCAGGAACTTGAGCAACTTCAAGCCGAGAACACCAAATTGCTCGAAGAACAGATGAAATATTACGGGGTAAGAATGGAAGATTACAGGGCAAGGTATTTAACCGCAACCTTAAACATTCAAAGGGAGAATTTTATGAACGAGTGCCGAAAGATCATTTCGAGCAATCTTAACAGTTTGGATTCGGATCAGGCCACCAAGGGAAAGTGGTTGGGGCAGGTAGAGACATTCATGCAAAAGGTTCAATCTTTGCGCCTGCGATTCGGGCACCTGACCACCCGAATGCTTTCAAACATAAATAGGTACGAGAGCCTTATTTTGGTTTTCTCCAACAGCGCAAATTTTCCAACCGAATTTACCTCAAAGGTTTCTGGCCTGGGCAGCTTGTTGAAGGCCGTAAGAGACACCTTCAGTGCCTCTTTCAACCCGGCGAAATACATTGAAGATTCGGCGGTTATGTATATTGAAAGGTAAAAGGAAATACTTTGGTTTTTGTGGAGTAAACTTTGCGGATACGTTATTTTTAACGCAAGTACCTCAAATCAACTAAATCACCTCGATGCTGGCCTTTTTCACCCAGCCCACGTTGCCGTTGGCAAGCCGAATCTCGAACCATTGATTAAGTTTGTTGGTAATAAGCCCCTTGCTACCTTCGTGCACCACAAACAAATCAGGGCTCGTTTCGGCTGGTGAACTCTTTGCCGCCACCCGTGGCACAAGTATTATCCCCTCCAACCGCTTGTGGGTGTTGTAATGCTGCGATCTTGCCGCCAGGTTGCTCACCAACATCAAAAATAAAAATCCAATTGCCCCCACAAATCCAATTATTTTATTCCTTCGGTTTGGCGAAAAGAAGTACAATCCCAAACAGGCTAAGGCAGAAACCAACCAAACTACCACCAGCCAACCCCAATTGTTTATACTTAAAATTGAGTAAAATGACCTCCACCACCTCACGTAGAAAATGGTTGGCACGGGTGTTACCTTATCAACTATCCTGCTTTGAGCCACTCGTAGGTTGAAGGAGGCATTTTCGTGACCAGGTTTAAGGCGCAACGCCCTTTCGAAGTTCAAAATTGCCCTGCCGTACTTGGCCTGCTTAAAGTATGAATTACCCGTGTTGTAGTACAAGCTTGCAGACTCTAAGCCCAAAGCCCTGATTTCCTCGTAAAGTTCGGCTGCATGGCTAAATCGTTCCTCCTGGTAAGCCTTGTTTGCTAAGGCAAGCAAGTCATTTGCCTTCACATTGGAAAAGGCTTCAAACGAAACCGAAGTCAAAATTATGCTAAAAAGAATCCTGTGCATTGCTGGCTTATTTTTTGTTATTCAACTCTTTTTCCAATATCACTATGGTATCTATGGCTTGCTGGTAGGTTTCGTCCATCCGCGCTATTGGCTCGCCCGGAGCAAATCGGGCAAACTCGCAATCATTGAGGGCATCAATAAACCTTTGGGCAAGTTCGGGACTTACACCCTTACGATCGAAAACTTCTGAAACAACATCTTTGTTTAGGTTTGCCACTGGTAGGGATAGTTTGTTGGACAGATATCCCCAAAGTGCCCTGAAAATCTCATCGTAAAACTCGTTGCTATTACCTTGCTTCATAAGTACTCCTGCTGATTTGAGCCTTTTCTTTGCCATTTTTTCAGCCCTGCGGTTGTTAAGCGCAACGGTGTCGGCCTGGAGTTTTATGTGCCTGCGCCTAACAATTAGTAAAACAGCGAAAATAAAAACAGGAAGAATAATGAGGAAGTAATACAAAGTGCTCCTGAAAAACAACGCCCCCACTGGATAAAGCCTAAAGTTTTTATTTTCGATAAACCTTATATCGGAGGCAAGTAACTGAACCTCCTTCTGTGATGCCCCCGAACCCACCCCTGCCGAAGTTTGTGCCGGACTGCCTTCAACCTTCACCGTAAGGCGTGGGGTGGTTCGGGTTAGGTACCTCTGCCCGCCGGGATCGAAAAACGAAAACTGTACCGGTGGTATTTCGAAGGTCCCGCCGGTGCGAGGTACCAGCAAGTATTCAAATTCCCTACTACCCGAAACACCACTTGCCTCCACCCTAATGTTGTCTTTAACCTTTGGCTCGAACGACTCCAAGTTCAAAGGAAACGAAATGTCGGGTTTCTCAACCAAACGCAAGTTACCTGTACCGCTCACTTTCAATCTCAATGTTACAGGGTCGTTGACTTTTGTTTCAGTGGCGCTAATGGTTGCTGTGAGGTCAAAGTTACCCACGCTGCCGTTAAATGATCCTGGTTTGTTTTGGGTGGGCAAAGCCTTGGCGTTTATCACCAAAGCATTCGATCTTAACTTCCTTTCGATGGTTTCGTAACCACCGAACATACCACCAAAAAACTCATCGAAAAGATTATCGGTGCGCCTTGCCGCCAGCCTAATAAAGGCTTGTACTGTAAGCGGTTCAATCCTAATTTCCCCTGAGCGTTGCGAAAATACCAAAAACTGCTTCAAGGTGGCCACATTGTACCTTTGCCCGTTAATCACCTCTTCGGTTACCTGCACCTGACCAGCCT
Organism: uncultured Bacteroidales bacterium; assembly: GCA_964624065.1. Lineage (GTDB taxonomy): Bacteria > Bacteroidota > Bacteroidia > Bacteroidales > UBA7960 > UBA7960. Next base: position 29,333 of record CAZUWF010000005.1, on the reverse strand, counting down.
GGGTAACATCCTCCGACCAAATGCCTTGAAACGAGGGTAGCTTTTCAATGTTATACTGGGTGACCCCGACCCGAGTGTACAGTTTGTAGGTTACAGTAACCCTTTCGCCCTGCCAAGGGTTGCGGTTGCTCACACTTGCCGTAACGTAAATGTCTTCGTCAGAGATATTTTGTGTGGTGGCACCTTGCTGTGGTTGGCCCGGTGGTTGGGGTTGGCCTCGGGATGGAGCTTGTTGGTGTTGCACCTGCCCCGAAACCACCACAATGGGCTGATTTGAGGTGTAGGTGTTGCCATCAACAACAACCCTGCCAGAGGGGATCGTTAAAGTTCCTTCTGCCGTCGCCTCCAAGGTGTAAGAGAACGAATGGCTTTCAGACATAGTCATCTGGTTGTTGATCCATTGAGTTTGGCTGCTCATCGATTGGGATGGTCCACCAAGAAAATTGAAACCCTTAAATGAGGAAGGTCCTTCGAAGCTGCTAGGGCGTTTGTTCACTGTGTAGGTAACCCTGAATCGCTGACCCACGGCCACTTGTCCAGGTGCTGATGCCGTGAACTGAACCTGGTTGGCACGCAATTCGGTCCAAGTTAAAACCGAAATCATCAAAACGGCAAAGGTCTTTATCTTCATTAGTTTTGCATTGTTGAAATTTCTACCTAAGATTGCCACTTCGTGGTTATTTAGGAGCCTAAATTTTATATGATTTGCCATATGATAACCCACCGATACCAACCAATCTGCCCATAATGTATTATGAACCAATCCCCTATTTTTATCTTTGGTTTACCTGTGATAGCTACCATTCCTTTTCCTGCCTTGTTTGGATGCGTTTCTGTTCTTTGTTCATATCCTCCTGGAGTTTTCGCTCTTTTTGGTTCAAGGCGTTCAAAATACGCTCGGCATCTTGGGGCGAAATTTGGCTTGACTGTTGCTGGGATTGCTTCTTATGGTCTTTATTTCCTTCCTGGTTTTGTTGGTCTTGCTGGTCTTGACTCTCCTTTTGGTCCTTGTTTTGGTCTTTTTCGCCCTTGCCATTTGGGCTTGTTTGCTCCTGCATTTTCGTCATGGCGTAGGCAAGGTTATGCCTGGTCTCGTTATCATTTGGTTCAATTCTCAGAGAATTCTTGTATGCCTCGATGCTTTCCTTGAACTTTTCGGCCTTCAAATATGAATTTCCTAAATTGTGAAGTGCTTGAGCCTTGTCTTTGGGCCTTGATAACAATTGGGCGATCGATTCAAACGATTGTGAGGCCTCTTGGTACCTTCCTTGCTTGTAAAGAGAATTGCCCAGGTTGAACGTCCCTGTATGGTTATTGGGGTTTTTCTCCTGAGAATGCCGGTATTTTATCTCTGCCTCGTCAAACTTCTCGGCTCTGTAAAGCTTGTTTCCCTTCCTCACCTCACGCCTGTCGGTCTGCGAAAAGGCGAGATGGAAGGTTGAAATAGTAAAAAATGCAAACAAAATAAATGACTTGTACATTTTCGATGGTTAAATTAGTCGAACAATTTTATTTTTTCCAACCACTTGTTCTTCCTTTCGTACAGCAGTACCTCAATGAGCAGCAGTAATAGTGCAAAGGCCACTAAATAGTAATACCTGCTTTCGTAATCGGCAAAAAGCATGCTGTCAAAGGTTTTTTTGTCGGTTTTTCTAATTTCATCAAGTATTGACCTTAACCCGAGGTCAGCCCCGAGGCCTACCCGAAATACTCCGCCGGTAGCAGCTGCAATGGCTTTAAGGGTTTCTTCATCAAATCGCGATAGTACGGTGTTTCCTTGGTTATCCTTAAGGTAACCAATTAGTTGGTTTTGGCGGTACTCGGGTACCGGGGCTCCGGCCCTGGAACCTATACCTACAGTGTGAATCTTAACTCCGGCCTCTTTGGCTGTGTTGGCCCACTTAACTGGATCATCAAGGTGATTTTCTCCGTCACTTATAATTACCATTATCTTGTCTTTAAGGTCCACGGTTTCAAAACTAAGCAATGCCCGTTCGATGGCCGAACCTATTGCGGTGCCTTGAACCGAAACGCTATTAACATTTACAGTACTAAGAATCATTTTCAAGGCAGTGTGGTCAGGGGTCAGTGGCACCTGCATTACAGCATTACCAGCAAAGGCTACAAGTCCCACACGGTCATTGTCAAGTTGGTCGACAAGTCTGGAAACCGCTAACTTGGCCCTTTCCAAGCGATTGGGCTTGATATCTTCGGCCAACATACTCCTGCTTACATCAAGGGCTATTATTATGTCCACACCCTGATGCTTTGCTTCTTGCAACTTGCTGCCAATCATCGGGTTGGCCAAGGCAAAAATTAACAAGGAGGCCGCAATGGCAAGTATGGCAAACTTGATGTAAGGCCTTCTTACCGAACGCAATGGCATTAACTTGTTTAATGAAAGTTCTTGTCCGAATTTTTTCAATTTTTTCTTATTGGAAAATGCAGAGAAAAGAAAAATGGCAACTAGCCCGGGCAATGCTGCGAGAAGTGCAAAGTAAATCGGATTTTCGAATTTGAATATTTCCATCCTTAAATATTTTTGCTAATTAAGGGTTGGTGCGCAACCAAGTGTTTCTCAAAACAATTTCAATGACAATCAAGAAAAAGGCCAACAAGACCAATATGAAGTACTTGTCATTCTTTCGCGAAAATTCGGTGATGTCGAATTTGGTTCTTTCAAGACGGTCTATTTCCTTGTAAATGTCCTGGAGCTTGGTTTTGTTATTTGCCCAGAAGTAAGTTCCGCCTGTCATTTCCGAAATTTGTTTTAGCAATTCTTCGTCAATGGGCAATTCAACCATTTGGTAGGTAACACCACCTAAAGGGCTTTGCATTGGGTATGGAACTTTTCCCTTGCTACCTGCCCCTATGGTGTAAACCCTTATGCCATAAATCTTTGCTATTTCAGCGGCAGTAAGCGGGTCTATCATTCCGGCGTTGTTAATACCGTCGGTAAGCAGCACTACCACCTTGCTTTTAGCTTCGCTTTCCTTAATACGGTTGATGCTATTTGCTAGTCCATCACCGATGGCCGTTCCGTCTTCGACCATATTATTGCCAATTCTAGATGTTAGATCCTTTACAAGATTGTGGTCGGTGGTAAGAGGAACTAAAGTTATACCCTGCCCGGCAAAAACCGTAACGCCAAGGCGGTCGGATGGCCTCAAATCAATGAACTCCAATGCCGTCTCCTTGGCCACCTCTAACCTGTTTGGCTTGAAGTCCTCGGCTAGCATAGAACCCGAAATGTCAACTGCCAACATTATGTCAACACCCTCCACATTAACATTTCGGCTACTGGATGAGGTTTGGGGGCGTGCAAGGGCAAAAATGAGAAAGGCCATTGCCAGCAACCTTAGGGCAAATGGGAGGTGTATCAAACGCAACCTTGTGCTTTTTCTTACCCCTGAGATGTATTGACCGTGAACAAACTTGATATCAGGATGCCTGTTTTGCTGTTTCCACACATACCAAGCCAGCAAGGCAGGAATTATAGCCAGCAAGAATAAAACATATTTGTATGCAAATGTTAATTCACCCATTCTTAATCTATTTTCTCCGAATTTTCTTAACCGTTCAATCGTTTCTTCTACAATCAACAAAGCGTTCGAGGCTAATCATTTTGATATGAGGGTTTTTCCCTTACCTTGCCCTTCTGAACTTTTTCTTGCTCAGGTAAGGTTTGTATGTTAGCCTTGACAAACTCTATTGCCTGGTGGAGGCTCATTTCGTTTTCTTCAGGCAAGGGTTGGTATTTTGCAAATTTCACCAAATCGGCAACTTCGAGGGCCGGTTTTAAAACATTAATCGACTCAATGCTTTCCAAATGTGGTGGTAAAGATTTGCATATTTCCAAAGTAGTCATTTCCAATGCCGGAACAGAAAAACGTTTCTCGATAAACATACGGACTATGAAGGTTAGCTCACTGTGGTACTGCTTAACCTTACCTGCTTGCCATAGTTTTTGGCTTCTTAACTTTTCGAGGCTCGATATTGCGGCGATGTGTGCCGGAATGGCCTGGTTCTCCCAAATGTCTTCTGAAGTTTCTTTCTTTTTTCTGAAAAAGTGCCTGTAAGCGAGCCATACAATCAACCCAAGCAAAAGAACGAGCGGTATGAAGTAGGTTAATATCTCTCGCAGGGAAGCGGGCATTTTCTTTATTGGTTTTATGTCGTAAATTTCACCATCGTCAGCAACCTTTACAGTGTTAACCAACAATGTAATTTTGTTTGAAAAAATTCTCAATGTGTCTGCCCCTCGCAGAATTGCAAAAGGAAGGGGATCGAATTCAAACAATCCTGGGGTCCAGGAGGTAAAAGGAATCGTGAAGCTGAGACTCATTCCATTGCTTTCCTTAAGAATTGTATCAACTCCAATTTCAAAAAATTCAATGGCCTTGTATGTGGAGTCGGTAAAATTGGGCAATGCTACAAAATCGCCCTTCAAAGCCTCTACCTCAAAATACAAAGTGGAGTGGTGGCCAATCAAAATGGTATCTGGCTCAATTCGTGCACTTGCCCTTTGGGATTGACTCTTTTGGACAAAAACTAACAAAGCCAACACCATTGGAACCAAGTGTTTAATACCTCCCAAAATGAAATTCATTCTTGCTGCCATTTTTGTTATTACTTGCTTCTTTTCTTAAAAAGATTGAGCATGGGCCTGATGTAGTCACTGTCGGTGGCAATGTTAACCATATCAACGTTGGCCTTGGTAAAGGAGTTCTTAATGTACTTCTCGTGCTCGGTGTTTACCTCTTTAATCTTTTCTTGCACACCCTTGCTCGAAGTGTCTATCCAATAGGATACTCCTGTTTCGGCATCCCTAAAGCGCATCAACCCAAGCGGTGGTAATTGAAGTTCGCGTTGGTCGTAAACCCTAATGCACACGATATCGTGCTTGCGGCTAACAATTGAGAGCGGATCATGGAAATCTTTATCGTTAAGGTCGGATATCAAAAATGCAATCGATCTTTTTTTGATTACATCTCTCAGGTATTTAAGAGCGAGCCCAATGTCGGTACCCTTGCTTTCGGGCTTGAAATTGATAAGCTCCCGAATGATTCTCAAAATGTGGGAGGACCCTTTTTTTGGAGGTATGAATTTCTCTATCTTGTCGCTAAAGAAAATTACCCCCACCTTATCGTTGTTGTTAATGGCCGAAAAGGACAATACCGCTGCAATTTCAGTAATCATTTCTTCCTTTATCATACCAACAGCCCCAAATTCGTTTGAGCCGCTCACGTCAATAAGTAGCATCACCGTAAGTTCCCGCTCCTCATCAAAAATCTTTACGTAGGGATGGTTGAATCGAGCAGTAACGTTCCAGTCAATACTCCTGATGTCATCGCCATACTGGTACTCTCTAACTTCCGAGAAGGCCATGCCACGCCCCTTGAAGGCGCTATGGTACTGTCCCGAGAAAATTTGGTTCGAGAGGCCTTTGGTTTTGATCTCAATCTTTCGAACCTTTTTTATTAATTCAGTAGTTTCCATCTTTTAGCAATTGGGCATAGACATTTGGCTTTTGGTCTAAGGCAGAGAGATACCCGATCAACGATTCAGGCTATTTTTTGCCATTTCCGAATTTCCTTGGGGCAAGGGCTTCAATTAGTGAGGCAAAGCAACGCTTCTCTATGTCCATAAAGAATCATCCCCCGGTATTCTGTCATTCCTAACTAATTCTTAATACTTAATTGTCAGTAGTCCGCTAGCCACCTACCTGTCAACCCATTAAGGCACTTCTACAGTGTTTAAAATTTCGTTAATGATGTCCTCGGAGGTAATACCCTCGGCTTCGGCCTCGTAGGTTAGCCCAATGCGGTGGCGCATTACATCGTGGCAAACTGCCCTAACGTCTTCGGGAATCACGTAACCTCTTCGTTTTATAAATGCAAAGGCCTTGGATGCAAGTGCAAGGTTTATGCTTGCCCGTGGTGATGCCCCGTAGCCAATAAGGGGTACAAACTTCGGTAATTTGAAATCTGCCGGGTACCGCGTGCTGAAAACGATATCTGTGATGTAGTTTTCGATTTTTTCGTCCAGGTAAACATCCCTTACCACCGACCGTGCTTTAATAATGTCGTTGGGGTCGAGCACCGGCTTTGTTTGGGGAAACTCCTGTAGAAGGTTCCGGCGTATTATCTGCTTTTCTTCCTCGCGGGATGGGTACCCAATAACCACCTTGAGCATAAACCTGTCCACCTGTGCTTCGGGCAGTGGGTACGTCCCTTCTTGCTCAATTGGGTTTTCGGTGGCAAGAACCAAGAATGGCTCGTCGAGCTTGAAGCTATTCTCTCCAATGGTTACCTGCCTCTCCTGCATTGCCTCCAATAGTGCGCTTTGCACCTTGGCAGGGGCGCGGTTTATCTCATCGGCAAGGATGAAGTTTGAAAACAAAGGTCCTTTCCTTACCACAAATTCTTCCTTCTTTTGGCTGTAAATCATTGTCCCAACCAAGTCGGCGGGTAGCAGGTCAGGCGTGAACTGTATTCTGCTAAACCTAGCCTTAATGGAGTTTGCCAGCGACTTTATGGCAAGGGTTTTGGCCAAACCAGGGACACCCTCCAGCAGAACGTGCCCGTTTGATAGTAATCCGATTAACAATCTCTCAACCATATGCGTTTGCCCAACAATTACCTTGTTAATTTCCATTGTAAGGATATCAACAAAGGCACTTTCCCTTTGAATCCGCTCGTTCAGTTCTTTGATGTCCATTATATTCTTGAATTTTTAATTTGGTGCGCAAAATTACATAAAGGGAACTTTGCCAACAATAGCATTTGAGTTAAAAAAAGTTAACGGAGACAATCTCGCAAATGATATTAACCTCGTTTTGTAGGTCGCGTTAAACCTTCCTGCCTAAAAATTAAGTTTTGCAGTAAGGCTCGCTTGTAGAAATGAGGTGGAAAAGCAATTTTCGGGTTTTGCCTTGTGGCGCTAATTTTGTCCAAAGGTTGACAGTTTTGACTCTTGGTTTGAATTAGCTGACTAACAATTGACCCATCAAACCGATTAATCATAAATACAGCTTGAACATTAGGAAATTGTAATTAAAATCTTGAGAAGGACGGAGGAAGAAATATTTGTTGCTCGCATGTGTAAGCCCACGACTTTGGTTTATGAATTATTGACCCTTGTGAAGAAAAATTGAACTCATCGAATCAAGGATTGATGTTCCAAAAATAATGTTGCTCAAGATTTCAGCAAGGCGGTCAAGATTTAAAATTGCAAGCACAAAATCCTTACAGAACAGTGTTGAGAATTTAAGTAGTTTTCCGAAGGATGTTGATCAGGTATTTTCAAAGGGTATCTCTTCTGGTGTTTGAAAAATTAACCCCTACCGTTTAAAGTTAAATAAATTTTTGAGGCTTACTCGTGCCACCCACTTCCATTCATTGCAGTGTGGCCGTATTGTTGTGGTTCGCTAAGCTAAACCTTTTGATAATCGGTGTAATCCTTTAAAATCTATATCCTTGATTATGACTTTCAGATGAAACCTGGCAGGACCAACATATCAAAAGTTACTTCATTGAGGGCGAAGGCCGCTATGTGTCTGGATGTTTATTTTCTAAAGGATGGCAGGTTAGCCTTCAAACATAGCAATCTAAACAAAAATTGCGTGCGTGGGGGTGCCTCTTGTATGGTGGTTGAAGCAACTAGGAATTTAAGGGGTTTGTTCAGTATTTTCCAGCACAAAAATACACAGGCACAATAACATACAGCGGGGTTGTTGATCTTTGGTCGATCCCCTTGCCGAGTTCTTACTTCATATCCTTGTAGCATTGATCGCGATGGAGAAAAGAGGTTGGCAATTGCAAATGATCTCTTGAGGCCCAACAGAATTGTGAAAGGAAATTAAAACCCTGCCAAAACCATTTCTACTTTCCTTTCCAGTGGAAGATTACCATCAATCCAATTGATTTGCGAACCATGCCTTTCCATACGCCTAAACCATGTCATTTGCCTTTTGGCGAACTGATGTATGGCAATGTTAAGCTTTTCGAAAAGCTGGTCTTTGGATAATTTGCCTGTAATGTGTTGTGTAACGAACTTGTATTCGAGGCCGTAAAACTCCAATTGTTCAGGTTTTAGGCCGCTAGCCAGGAGTTTTTCTACCTCTTCCATCATCCCTCCCTGAAGCCTGTGTACCAGCCTTTGGGTTATTCTTTTCCTCAAAAGTGCTCTATCGAAATCAATTGCAAATAGCTTGTTATGAACAGGGGGAAAATACGTTCGCTTGTTAAATCCACCTGGTTGCATTTCAATTTCTATCGCCCTAATCAGCCTTTTCCGGCTTTGGGTATCGGTTGTGTTGTGCAGGCTCTTTAGCGTTTGCAATTTTAAAATTAATTGTTGATTGTCGAGTTCTTCCAATTCTTTTCGAAGTTCGGGGTTTGGAGGCACTTCGGCCAGCTCGTAGCCCTTTATGACTGCTTCTATGTATAGCCCGGTGCCGCCACATAAAATTGGTTGTATGTTTCGAGAAACAACATCCTCATAAGCCTTGTTGAAGTCCTTTTGAAACTGAAAAACATTGTACTCGTGGCCGGGGTCAACAATATCAATTAAATGGTAAGGTATCAACTTGCCATCAACAACAAAATCATCAATATCCTTGCCCGAACCTATGTCCATACCTCGGTAAACCTGCCTCGAATCGGCACTAATAACCTCTCCGTTGCATCGTGCAGCAACGCGGGCTGCGAGGGTGGTCTTGCCTGTTGCGGTAGGTCCGGTGATTACTATTAGTTTCATTGAATCAATTCCATTCCTTTCTGCTGATAATTTATTTCTATTACACCCAATGCATCCCTGATTTCATTTAACTTTAGAGTTGGCGTGGTTGCAAAATCAAGGGTAGAAAGCAAGGTCTCAAAATTATTAAAAACTTGGGGATGAAACCTTTCCAGAAATCCTTTAAGGTTTTGTTCGTTGTTGTATTCAACCTTCGATTGCTCGTACTTCAAATACTGGAGTATTCTCAATCCATCAATCTTGTGGTTGCAGGCTTTGACGAATTGCTCTCTGGTGCTGAAATTTTTCCTTAATGGCTCAAAAATGTCTTCCTCGCCAAATTGACCGTTAAGGTGCTTTATGAAATGGGCAGCAACTTTTTGGTCGTACAAAAGCGGGAATGCCTTGTAGGTTTCTTCCACCTGGTCGAAGAGCTTGTAGTCATAAATGGGATAACTGGTCCAATCTCCGTGGCTTCCCTTAATTATGGCTGGCCCAGTGCCAAAGAAAACGCGGTCAGAATATCGAGTTGCCGGAAAAACCTTGTGAGTGTTATGATTGGCAATGTGCCCAAGCTTGCTAAGTTTCTGTAAGAAATAGAAATCCTCGCCGCTTTTCTTAGGAGTAATACCACCTATGCGCTTGTAGGAATTTACTGGAACGGCAATAGCCGACCCAAGCGCTGTAAATGAATATGGCGATCGGATGCGCCATAAGTTTAAAGCGTAGTGACGCATATAAATCTCGTACCGCAGCATTGCCCTATCAAGGATTTCCTCGCCCGTAAGGGTGTGATAATAAGGGTTGCTCAAGGCAACGGCCTTTGGATGGCTCCTAAAAACATTGACAACCGACTGGAAGTATCCACTCTCGAAACCCGTGTCGGAATCAAGGCTCAGGATAATGTCACGGTCATTGGCATTCTTGGCAATGGTATCCATCAGCACCTTGCGAGCCATTCCCACACCGTGCATTTTTCCTACCCAGCCCTTGCCCTTACTGCTGTGATCAATTACATGCAGGTTATTTAACCCGCTTTGCTCCAGCAAGCTTAACGTTTTGGAATTGTTGTCACAAATTGCCTGCTTATCGGTATCGGTCCAATAGCTTTCGGGTTGGTTGACACAAATCCAAACCTCATAATTTTGGTAATCTTGCCCGGCAATGCAATCTAATGTCAGGGCCAGTGTTTCGTGCTCGTTCATTGCCGGAATGGCCACGTGTATGGTTTGCTCTTCGGCCATCTTGGAGCCGTTACGAGTTCTTTTGCTGCCGTTTGCGTTCGTGCTCGCAAAGGATTATTTTGCGCATCCGAATGTGTTTTGGCGTAAACTCCACGTACTCGTCGTCGCGAATGTACTCCAGGGCTTCTTCCATTGAAAACTTTATTGCCGGGGCAATCATTACCTTATCGTCTGATCCGGAAGCCCTTACGTTGGATAGTTTCTTGGTTTTGGTTAGGTTAACCACCAAATCATCTTGTCTGGTGTTTTCTCCAACTAATTGCCCGGCATAAATTTCCTCGCCGGGTTCGACAAAAAACTTACCCCTATCTTGCAACTTGTCAATTGAATATGCAATTGCGGTGCCAGTTTCGAGTGAAATCAGCGCACCGTTTCTTTTTACCGAGAGCTCGCCTTTAATTGGTTCGTACCCCTTGAAGCGGTGAGCCATAACGGCCTCCCCCTCGGTTAGGGTAAGCATATTGTTTTTTAGTCCAATCAAACCACGGGCCGGAATTTCGAATTCAAGCAAAGTGCGTTCTTGGCGGTGCTCCATATTCTTCATTTCGCCCTTTCGCTGCGATACAATTTCTATCACCTTGCCACTAAATTCGGTGGGAACGTGTACCGTAAGATATTCAACGGGCTCGTGCTTTTGTCCGTCAATTTCTTTTACCAATACCCGTGGCTGGCCCACTTGCAGCTCGTAGCCCTCGCGCCTCATGGTTTCAATAAGTATAGAAAGGTGAAGAATTCCCCTGCCAAAAACGATGTATGCATCGGGACTATCGGACTCTTCAACCCTCATTGCAAGGTTCTTTTCTGTTTCCTTAAATAGCCGATCGCGCAAGTGGCGACTGGTAACAAACTTGCCGTCGCGCCCAAAAAAAGGTGAGTTGTTAATGGTAAAAAACATACTCATTGTAGGCTCGTCTATTGAAATTGCCTTAACCGCCTCGGGGTTCTCGAAATCTGCGATTGTGTCGCCAATTTCGAAGTCATCAAGGCCTAGTACTGCACAAATTTCTCCGGCCTCAACTGCTGTTTTAATCTTTTCCTTGCCCAGCCCTTCGAAAACGAAAAGCTCCTTAACCCTTGATTTAACGATGGTTCCATCGCGCTTTATGAGTGAAATAGGCTGGTTCTGCTCGAGTGTCCCGCGTGTAAGCTTACCCACGGCAATGCGGCCAACGTAGGAGCTGTAATCAAGCGAAGTGATTTGCATTTGGGTTGTTCCGGCTTCGCACCTTGCCACCTGAATGTGCTCCAATATTACATCTAAAAGGTAAGAGACATCACTTGTTGGATTTTTCCAAGACTCGCCCATCCAACCGGCCTTCGCAGAGCCGTAAACGGTGGGAAAATCCAACTGGTCTTCGGTGGCATTGAGGCTAAACATTAGGTCGAACACCTTTTCTTGCACGAATTCAGGATCGCAGTTTGGCTTGTCAACCTTGTTTATCACCACAATTGGCTTCTTGTTGAGCTCTAGTGCCTTTTCCAGAACGAACCTTGTTTGTGGCATTGGACCTTCGAAGGCATCAACTATTAGCAATACGCCATCGGCCATATTCAAAACCCGCTCAACCTCCCCGCCAAAGTCGGCGTGGCCTGGAGTGTCGATAATGTTTATCTTGGTGTCCTTGTACCTTACAGAGCAGTTCTTGGCAAGGATTGTAATTCCTCTCTCTCTTTCAAGATCGTTGCTATCAAGGATGAGGTCGCCCGTTTGTTGGTTATCACGAAACAGTTTTACCTGGTGTAATATTCGATCCACAAGGGTGGTCTTACCGTGGTCAACGTGGGCTATTATGGCAATGTTTCTTACTTGCATCAATTAGTTATTTTTGGAGTGCAAAGGTAATTCAAAACCGTGGCTTGGCATTGAGAATTATTTACTAAATTAGCGTTCAACTTAAAACCCCAAGCGGTGGTTGTTTACAATTTGATAGACTGGTTTTTCTTCCTCTTCCATTTAGTTTTGGTGGTGTTTAACCTTTTTGGATGGATCTGGAAAAAAACCCGATTGGCAAACCTGCTTGCGCTTTCATTGACATTTTCTTCTTGGTTTATTTTGGGAATATTTTATGGTATTGGATTTTGTCCGCTCACCGAATGGCACTGGCAAGTATTGGAAAAGCTTGGGAGAACTGATTTACCAACATCTTATATCAGTTACCTCATCAACCGGCTTTCGGGATTGAATGCCGACCCATCATTGGTGGATTTCTCTACCACTGCAGGGGCATTCATGGCATTTGCAATTTCGGCTTATTTGAACGGTAAGGATTGGTTGAGAAAAAAATGATTTTAATCGAAGGATTATTGTATTTTTGCAACCATAAAAAACGGGGGACGTTAGCTCAGTTGGTTTAGAGTGCGTGCTTGACAGGCACGAGGTCGGCAGTTCGATCCTGCCACGTCCCACTTTCCTTGACGCGGAAATAGCTCAGTTGGTAGAGCACGACCTTCCCAAGGTCGGGGTCGCGGGTTCGAGCCCCGTTTTCCGCTCCATATTCTGTAAAACTACCGCAAGGAAGCTTTTTAAATTTGTAGCTAAATTTATAGATTTTTCTTCGATTTCAAAGGCTTGGTGGCGATCATCTCTGCCACTTTCTTATCAACCGGAAAGGAAAGCTCAGCAGGAGTTAATTTATTTATTTCAATCCACCTGAAGGCCATATTTCCTTCCTTGGGTTCGAAATCATTCTTGAGATGGGTGGTTTTCAGGTTATTAATATCCGACAGGCGTATGATGTAGTATATGCTAACCAGCTGTTTGTTGGGGATGAAAACCGTGGGTTGGAAATAGTCGGTGGTATATAGGTGGTGCAAAACTTCAACTTCTTGTCCTAGCTCCTCACTGCATTCTCGCTTTAGGCATTCTATGGTTCCCTCGCCAAATTCCAATCCCCCTCCGGGAAACTTTGTCATGTAAGTGTCGAACCAGTACTCGTCAACCACCAAAACCTTGTTTTCGTGAATTGCCACTCCGTAAACTCTAATAACAAAATTGTGCGGGCCACTCATCGGCTTTTAGTTGTTGGGCTTAATTGCTCTTATCATTTCCCTTTTACCTGATGATCCTGAAACTTTTTCAATCTCAAAGCCGGCTTCCTTCATATTGCGTCTCACCTGGCCCTTGGCACAATATGTTACGAGCACTCCCCCGGGTTTCATCGTTTTGAAAACCTTCTCGAAAACCTCCTGACACCACATTTCGGGCTGGGTGTCTGGTCCAAAGGCGTCAAAATAGATCACATCATAATAATTTTCTACAAGTTCGGCTCCCTGAAGGGTTTGTTCTTCCTTACGAAAAATGAAGGATGGGGAAAGGGTGGCTTCCTTACCAAACGGTAGTTGATGAATCTTTGCGAAAATTCCATCATAATTGCCGTCGGCAACCATAAGCGGGTAGTTTAGCAAAATGTACTCTTCGCTGGAAATTGGGTAAGGTTCTAATGCATGGTAATTGCAAACCACCGCATTATCCTTGGCTTCAACGGCTGTAAGGAATGCGTTAAGCCCGGTGCCCAAACCAATTTCAAGGATGTTAATGGTGGAGTTATTTCCCAAAATATGCCTAAAGCCCTGGTTTACAAATACGTGAAGACTCTCTTGGACCGCACCAAATAACGAATGGTACTGTTCGTTGCACCCCAGCAATTTAAAGGTGTGAGAGCCATCTTCTGTGGTAACAATCTTTCGTTCGTATCGCATAATCTTAATTGTATGTTAGGCTGGCAAGGTAGTTGTGGTTTCTGCCCATTGTAATTAGTTTGGTGTCAAACCCAATTTTTTTTGTCTCAAAAGTCAATGTATCATAGTCAACGTACAACCACTTGAAAGGTTGCGATGAAAGGTCATTATATTTTGCCACCATTTCAACCTCGCCATAGTATTTGTCACTAAATGGAACTCTGTAACTACCATCTTCATATTGGTAAACATAAAGGATGTTGGTAGATTCCAATAAAACCTGCCCTCCGGGATTCAAAAGGCTTTTTGCGTGACTGAGAAAAGGTTTTAGATTTTTCATTGTTCCTGCAAGGCCTACCCCATTCATTAAAAGCAAAATTGTGTCGAACCCATTTTGGGTATGTTTTGTAAAGTCGCGGTTGTGTACGTTTTTTACACCTTTTTTGTGCATAATGCCTGCCATTACTTCCGATTGGTCTATCGCGTGCACCTCGAATCCCTTTTTCTGCAGCCAAAGGGCGTGTGAACCGGTTCCAGCCCCCACGTCCAAGATTTTTCCCTTGCACAAATCCAAAGCTTTTTTTTCTAGCGTTGGCATCGAACTGTAGGTCCTGAAAAGGTAACTAACAGGCAAGGATTCGGTTCCGGCAATGTTAATTTCGACCATTATTTTTGCTTCCTTGATGCCTGCAAGATAGTCAAGGGCTGCAAGTCCGAAAATGTCAGGTTTTTCTTTATTTATTTTTTTTTCCATATATCCGAATGACTATGTTTTAAAGGTTTGCGACCAGTTGGTCTAATTCGTGAATCAGTTAAATGGTTAAAAAGGTTGGTGGCCATTTTGCCTTATGAACAAACAACTATCGCCGTAGCTCAAAAACCTGTAACCATTCTCCAAGGCAAAATCGTAGGCTTTTTTCCAATGTGGGCCGGCAAAGGCAGCCACCAGGCAAAGGAGGGTACTTTTTGGTTGGTGAAAATTTGTAACTAGCAAATCAACAACCTTGAAATGGTAGCCCGGAACGATAATAAGCGAAGTTTCGCCACTCACCGAATCCAAATTGTGTTTGGTGAGGTATTCGATAATAGCTTTTATTGCATCCTTGGTTTCAATTTTGGTTTCACCTTGGTAGGGTTCCCACTGGTCAATGTTTGCCAACCCGTTTTCGAGGGTTTTCCCTGCTAGTAGCCTTGCGCCGATCCAATACAGGCTCTCCAATGTGCGCATCGATGTGGTACCTACACTTGTCACATTACCCAAACTGGTTAGGAGCAATTCCAGGAAGTCCTTTTTAACCACGAATTGTTCGCCATGCATTTGGTGCTGGCCTATACTTGAGCCGGTAACGGGTTTGAAAGTTCCTGCCCCTACATGAAGGGTTACGAAGCCCTTCTTTATGCCTTGGTTTTCTAATTCTTCAAAAACCCTTTCGGTAAAGTGGAGCCCGGCGGTTGGTGCTGCCACCGAGCCATCGGTTTTGGCGTAAACGGTTTGGTAGGTGGCCTTGTCAGAATCATCGGCTTGGCGGGTAATGTAAGGAGGAAGCGGGGTCTTGCCAACTAGCTCCAGTACATCGGCAAAGTTAAGGTTGTTGTTATTCCAGCTAAACTCCACCAAGTATTCCCCTTCCTCCTGCCTAAGGGTGTTCGCTTTTAATTCAAAACCATTTTCAGGGTTTATGATTGATAATCCACCTTGTTTCCATTTTTTGGCGTTGCCAATCAAACACCGCCAAACCACGGGGCTGTTTTGTTGCATCGCAGTTGATATTTCGGAGGTAGGCAACTCTGGATTCAAGCAAAATATTTCGATCCTGGCCCCTGTTCCTTTGAAAAATTCTAACCTAGCTTGAACCACTCGCGTGTTGTTGAACACGATTAAACTACCATTTTTCAAGTACTTTGGCAGCCTCCAGAAATGGGAGCCGGTTATCATTCCATTGTCGAAAACCAGTAGCTTGGATGAATCTCTTTCTGATAAAGGGTGCCATGCAATCCGGTCGTTGGGCAAATCGTATGAAAAGTTTTCAATTGCCTGATCGGCAATTGGTTGTGGTATGTTATTTGGTATTGTGGAGGTCATCTTTGGTGCGTTTTTCAAAGATGCAAAATTAATAAAATTCTTCAACCCCCCGTTCGGGCGATCGGGGGGTTGGTTTTGAAAGGCTAAAGTCACCTTAAAGGACTTTGGAGATTAATGTATTACTTACCCACTACTCTGGAAATGAATTCCATATTCCACCGATTGGCAATATTCTTGCCTTCGGGGGTGTACAAGAAGTCTATTTCCTGCTGGTAATGCTTGGTGATTACCGGCCTTACCATTTTCATAGTGCTGTTTATCATTCTATTTTGCTCCGAGAATGGTTCGTCCAGGAAAAGCAATGCCGTTGGCAGCCACCTTGGCGGAAATTGATCTGACTGGCTGGTTCCGGATATGAACCGTCCCATTTCCTGCCGGATTTTTTTCAAGGCCTCTGCCTTACCTTCAACTGTGGAGGTGTCAATCCTTGATTTTTCAACCAAAGCCTTGACCTTTGTCTTGTTCAAAACTACCAGACCCGTGGTGTAGGCATTTTGGTTGTTGTACAGGAAGGCCTGGTCAATCAACGAAACACTTTCAACCATTGCTTCTTCTATGCCTTCGGGGCTGTATTTCTCGCCATCGCTGCTGATTAGGAGGCTCTTGCTTCGACCCAATACATACAGGTAACCATCACGGTCGATGTAGCCTAGATCACCAGTAAAAAGCCAACCGTTCTTTATTGTTTCTCTGGTGGCTGTTTCGTTGTTCCAGTAACCAGCCATAACGTTTTTTCCCTTGATTACTATTTCCCCTTGGGCACCCTTAGGCACCTCGTTTCCAGCATCATCGCATATTTTGATATCCATAAAAGGAATTGGTTTTCCCGATGAGCCAAGCTTATGCACTTCGGGAGTATTGGACGAAATAACGGGAGAAGCCTCGGTAAGACCATATCCTTGATACATCGGCATGCCAATTGCATAGAAGAACCTTTGGAGGTCAATGTCGAGGAGAGCACCACCGCCAACGAAAAATTTGAGCCTTCCTCCAAAATTTTGCCTTATTTTGCTGAAAAGAATTTTGTCGATAAGCTTGTAGAATGGCAGCACCAAAAGTGAAAGGCCCCGGCCTTTGTTGTGTCCTTCCTTGTTGTAAAGGTAACCTGCCCTCACACCCGCGCTAAACAATGCCCATGCAATTTTCCCCTTGTCTCTTACACCCTTTTCAATATTGCCCCTGAAGTTTTTGGCAAGGGCCGGAACACTCAACAAAAAATGTGGCTGAACCTCCCTAATGCAAATGGGGATGTTACGAAGAGTTTCGTTAAGGGTCTTGCCAGTTTTGAGCGAGGCAATGCTTGCACCATTTAGTATTAGAGCATAAAGCCCCACGGTATGAGCAAAACTGTGGTCCCATGGCAAGATGTGCAAGCTGGTATAATTGGAGGGCACTTCAAATATTTCGGAGCCCTGCATGGTGTTGGCAATGTAGTTTTCATGAGTCAGCATAATACCCTTGGGGTCGGCTGTGGTTCCTGAGGTGTAGCAAATGTTTGCGGTGTCGTGGGGTTGTACCATACCTTTTATTTCATCCAGCTTGTGCGCACCTGTGGTCAAGAACTTCCTGCCTTCATTTACCAGTTCCTCAATATCAATCACCTTAACCTTCTGGTCGGATGGTATTTCACCGGCTTCGGGCAGGTCGAGCAAAACTAGGAACTCAACAGATGGAAGTTTGTCTAAAACGTTGAAAATTTTGTGCTTGTGGTTTCCAGATACTATTACTCCCTTGCAACCGGAGTGGTTCAAGCGGAAGATTAGGTCTTGGGGTTCGTCAAGCTTTACCGAAAGCGGCACGCTCATTGCGTTGCAGAACAAAAGCGCCAATTCCGACAGCAACCAATCGTTTCGACCTTCAGAAATCAAGGCAACCCGGTCGTTCTTTTCCAGTCCCAATGACAGAAACCCACCTGCCAGTAGTGTTACCCTAGTGTGACTTTCCTTGTATGTAAGGCCTTGGTACTTCTCCTTTTTTTCCCAAAGCAAAACGTTGTTGGGATATTTTTCTACACTGCGTTCGAAAAATTCAATGAGGTTTTTTGGTGTGTTTTCCATATCCAGGTGTCTATTGTTTAAGTTTTTCATCAACGAGTTTGAGAATTTCCTCCTCCTTTTTACGAGCCAGCTCAACAATGCCTTGCGCCCTGGTAAGTATTTCGTCAACAAATTGCTTGTCATCCAAGTCATTCGTGTTAACTTTAACGTTAAGGAAGGCACCAATAACAGCCGATCTAACACAAAGTGCCCCCACCCCGGCATCGGTAACTGAAGTAGGGTTGCCATTTTTTACCATTTCTTCAATAACTTCAAATGCCTTGAAAGAGGTTTTCATAACCCTGAACGGGATTTCAATTGCATACTTGGTTGCCTCCTGTATGGCAATTTTGCGGGCCAGTTTTTCGGTATCGGTACCTTTTGGAAGTCCGAAAGCAGCCATGATCTTGTTAAAAGCGTTGGTGTCTTCGTCAACTAGAAAAACCAGTTCGTCCTTTATAGCCTGTCCTTGTTCGGCCCAGTTGCCAAACTCTTCCCAGTGGTGGTCCCAGCCGCGCTTGTGCGATGAAAGGTTTGCAACCATTGTGCCAAGCGAAACACCCAAGGCACCAACATAGGCCGACACAGAGCCACCCCCAGGTGCCACCGATTCGCTGGCGGTTTCGTTGGCAAAGTCGGGCAAGGTCATATCAACCAGCTTCTTGCCTTTATCTCCCTCCAAGAGGTATTCAATGATTTTTTCTTTAGGGTTGAAAGGTTTGAGGTCGTCTAAGCCCAATGATTTAACGGCAATTTTTATGATTTCTTCTTCCGCCACACCCACGCTTCGCTGCTGCTTCCTCAGGAAATATTTCCCGGCGTCAATCAAGGCTTTTTTTGGTACAAGTCCAACCAACTCTGAGCCAGTAACTCGCACTCCACGCTCATCGGCCTTTTTCCAAACCTCGTCATAGGCTTGATGAATGGAAGTAATGCTAATATTGGTGAGGTTCATGGATATTTGGGCAATACCGTATTCTTCGATGAACCAGCCAATTGCCTTTACGGCTTTCAAAGACCCGGGAATGTGCACGGGTTCACCGTTTTGGTCTTTAACTATTTTGCCCGTAACCAGATCACCTTCCCTCATAACTCTTCCGCGCTCACGCACGTCGAAGGCAATGGCATTTGCCCTACGTGTTGAGGTGGTGTTGAGGTTAATGTTGTAAGCCACCAAGAAGTCGCGGGCTCCCACTGCCGTTGCCCCTGCTTTCGGGTTGAACTCAGCGGGGCCAAAATCGGGCTTCCACTTGGGGTCCGAAACCTTTTTGGGCAACCCTTCGTACTCACCGCTGCGGCAATTAGCAAGGTTCTTTCGTTCGGGTGTAAAGGCTGCATTCTCGTAACAATATACCGGAATCATTAACTCCTCGCCAATGCGTTTTGCCAGTTTTCGGGCGTATTCAACCACCTCGTCCATGGTTATGTTTGCCACGGGTACCAGGGGGCAAACATCGGTGGCACCCATACGCGGGTGTTCGCCTTTGTGCTTGCTCATATCAATGAGTTCCGATGCCTTTTTCACAGCCCTGAAAGCAGCCTCAATAACCTCTTCGGGGGATCCAACAAAGGTTACAACGGTTCGGTTTGTAGCCTTGCCTGGGTCAACATCGAGCAACTTCACCCCGTCAACAGCCTCTATTTCGTTGGTTATCTTTTGGATAAGCCCCATATCTTTCCCTTCGCTGAAATTGGGAACACATTCGATAAGTTTCTTCATAATAAAAATTGGTTTTATTTCGTAGATGATTGGATTGAAAAATATACCTTCAAAGGTATTTAATTATTTTGAAACCTTAAGGTTCGGATTTTAGAAACCTATTGCCGCGTCATCAGATGTTTCAGGAACGGAATTCCCTTTACCATAAATATGCTTATCGCTTATGGAGTGATTTATTCCAAATCTTTCGTAAATTATGATTCGCAAATATCAAATTGGTTTCACCTTAACCCCTACCCCCAGACAAAAAATAAATAAAAAGACCCTCCAAAATTGAAAGGTCTTGCAATGTATAAACAAACTATGAAAAAGCTTACATCCTTTTTTCCCTGATCCTGGCCTTCTTTCCACGGAGTTCGCGGAGGAAGAAGATACGCGCGCGACGAACTGCTCCGCGGCGGTTCAAGACTACCTTGTCGATAGAAGGTGAGTTTACCGGAAAAATCCTTTCAACACCAATATTTCCAGAAATCTTCCTTACGGTGAAGGTTTCGGTTGCTACGGCTCCCCTGCGTTGAATAACAACTCCTTGGAAAGGCTGAATGCGCTCTTTGTTTCCTTCTTTAATTTTCACGTGCACGGTAACGTTGTCACCGGCTTTGAATGCTGGAAGCTCGCTTTTGGCAATCAGTTTGTCTTGCACGAACTTCATGGTTTCCATCTGACCCATTGCTACAATATTTTTGGTTTTTTATGTTCTCTGAAAAAGGAGTGCAAAGATAGACATTTTTTCAATTCATAACCAAGTGGTTTTCATTTTTTTGAAAAACTCTATTTTGAATTACAAATCCGAGAGTTTAAACATCTGGTCTTGCCTTATTCCACGCTGGGTTGAGAGCAGGGAGCAGCACTCGTGGTAATAATCGTGTTGGAAGCACAAAACCCAATCATTTTCATAAGCCCTATTCAAAAATTCTTTTTTTTCTTCCATTGCGGTCAAGGGGTCAATGTCAAAAGCGGCCACGTATGGCAGGTGAAGGTGTTGGGCGAACGGGATGAAGTCGGTGGTAAAAACGACTTTTCTCCCTTGGTAATCAAAAATCGGAATCAGGAGCCCTCGTGTATGCCCATTTTTAATTTCAAGAGTTACGCCGTGGCAAAACTCACCCTCTTTGTGGATGAATTGCAACTGCCCGTTTTCGAATAAGGGTAAGTAGTTTTCAAGGAAGTAAGAAGCCTTTTCGCGAGGGTTTGGGTCCATTGCCCAATCCCACTGGGTCTTGGTGACATAATGTGTGGCATTTGGGAAAACCGCTTCAAAGGTTTCCGGGTCTTTGCCATTGCGTATTGCACCTCCTGCGTGGTCGAAGTGTAGGTGGGTGAAAATGACGTCGGTAACTTGGTTTGGCTCGTAACCTGCCGCCTTTAGCGAACTTTCCAAACCAAAATTTCCAAATGGGTGATAGTAGCTGAAGTATTTATCACTTTGCTTGTTTCCCATTCCGGTATCAACAAGTATTAACTTATCGCCGGTATCGGCCAAAATGCAGCGCGATGCCAGGTTAATCAAATTGTCCTGGTCGGTGGGAATTGTACTTCGCCATATGGTTTTTGGTACCACACCAAAACAAGCCCCGCCATCCATCTTGAAGTATTCTGGAATTATTGAAATTAGCCTCATTTTTTTCTATTGAAATTTTTGAAACGACAAAGGTAGCCCGAAAATCATTTTGGGTTTTAAATCCATTGGTGCTAAGTAAGGGCTAATTTCATCAACTTGTCGGTTTGCCTTGACTCTCCCACAACGAAAACGTGGGTGTCAAATTCAAGAAATCCATTTTTTTTGTAAAAGGCCAAGGCTCTGTAGTTATTCTCCCAAACTCCCAACCAAATGTAGGCACTTTTCGCTAACCGCCCAATTTCAATCGATTTGTCTAAAAGCAGTTGCCCTAAACCTTGTCCAAAGTAATTCTTTAGAATGTAAATCCGCTCTAATTCCATAGCGTTTGGGTCGTTGATTTCGGTTTGGGCCGGAGCAAAATTAACTTTCAGGTATCCAACAACCTCATTTCCTTTGGCTGCGAGAAAAAAAAGTGAATTTGGATTTAGGAGTTCGTCTTTAATTTTATGGGTGGCAAATGACTTCGAAATGTACGCCTCGAGGTTGGTCTTACAATTGGTGGCTTCGAAAGTTTGACGAAAGGTTTCCCTGCCAATTTTTTGGATGGCTTCGAGGTCTTTTAAACTTGCCTTGGATAGTTCAAACCTTTGCATTGGAAAGGGAAAGAAGTTTATTTTGCAACCCCTTGAAAAAGGTAAAATCTTCTATTGGTTGCCCTCATCTTCGAGGCTTTCAAACTCATCTGCAAGCAACTCCAGGGCATTTTCCAGGTCTTCATCGTTCACCAGTACCCTAACACCAGATCCCAGGAGGTTGGCCATTACGGGGTAAAGTGTTGAGTAGTTTTCGTTGGTCAAAAAGGATGGTATGCCGGCTGCTTCAAGCTTGGCCTTTATCAGGTTTGCCTCGAATGGGGTTTGGCAGGTTTTTAGGGTAGTGGTTTTCATGCTTAACTGGGGGTATTTAATTTTGTAATAGACGGTTGGAGCTGAGATACATTTTATTAATTTTTTCCACTAAGGTATCACAAAATTGTAATGCTTCAAAATCTTTTCTAAAATCAAATTTTTATGGTGCGTTGGCTTTTGGTCTTTTTCTCTAACTTTGGGCGAGAAAACAACTATTTTTTGGCAACCAAAATTTTATTCTAAGGTGAATGTCCATTTCATAGCCATCGGCGGCAGTGCCATGCACAACCTTGCCATTGCCTTGCATCACAAGGGTTGCACGGTATCGGGCTCAGACGATCAAATTTTCGAGCCTTCGGCCAGCCGGCTCGCTTCCTGCGGTCTTCTGCCACCAAAGGAGGGCTGGTTTCCCGAAAAAATTCACCGCGGTTTGGAAGCAGTAATTCTGGGCATGCACGCCAAGGCCGATAACCCCGAACTTCTTAAGGCCAAGGAACTTGGTCTGAAAATTTTCTCTTACCCCGAATTCCTTTACCAGCAATCGAAAAACAAGAGGCGAGTGGTAATTGGCGGAAGCCACGGAAAAACCACCATCACATCGATGATAATTCACGTTTTGCAGCATTGCAGCGTAGATGCTGATTTTATGGTTGGTGCCCAGCTGGAAGGCTTCGAGGTTATGGTTAAGCTCAACGATGCAACAGAAATTATAATCCTCGAAGGCGACGAGTACCTTAGCTCTCCATTGGATCTTAGACCCAAATTTCACCTCTACAGACCCCACGTTGCCCTGATAAGCGGTATCGCGTGGGACCACGTTAATGTTTTTCCAACCTACCAAGGCTACGTGGGCCAGTTCAGATTGTTTTTAGAAACCATCGAACCCGGCGGGACATTGATTTATTGTAATGAAGACCCGGAGGTTGTAAAGGTTTGTGAAACCGCGGGCGAATTGAGAAAGCTTCCATACGGTCTTCCCAAATACGTTGTAGGAGGTGGACAGACTTGGATTATTTCGGGCAAAACGAAACACCCCATTAATGTTTTTGGGAAACATAACCTATTGAACTTAAACGGCGCTAGATTGGTATGCAACCAGCTAGGAATTGAGGATAATCGGTTTTATAATGCATTGCAAACCTTTAAGGGTGCAAGCAAAAGGCTCGAAAAGATTTTGGATTTCAACGGTATGATTGTTTACAAGGATTTTGCCCACGCACCTTCAAAGGTTAGGGCAACAACCCAGGCTGTGAGGGGGCAGCACCCCGGTAAAAGTATGGTTGTATGCCTTGAACTCCACACTTACAGTAGTTTGAGTAAGGTTTTTCTGCCATTGTACAATGGTAGCCTGGATGGCGCCGATGTGGCATTGGTTTTTTATGACCATCACGCCATAAAACTAAAACGATTGCCCGACCTTGACGAGAATGCGGTGGCAGACGCCTTCGGCATACC
The DNA here is from genome assembly GCA_964624065.1 of uncultured Bacteroidales bacterium. Classification (GTDB taxonomy): domain Bacteria; phylum Bacteroidota; class Bacteroidia; order Bacteroidales; family UBA7960; genus UBA7960. Next base: position 5,909 of record CAZUWF010000005.1, on the reverse strand, counting down.
TAAAGTAGAAGTTTTTACTGATGCCCAAAAAATGCAAGAAAGGCTCAACGGCTTGAAAAAAACCAATACCTGCTTTTTGATGATGAGCTCGGGCAATTTCGGCGGGATGGATCTTAACAGGTTCTTTGAAGAGAAAATTTGTTAAACGCATTGCAGGTCTTTTTCATCTCGCGCACATTAGGGGGAAATTCGCGGATTAAAAAAATCAAAATGACCGATACAAGTGTAAATCCAAATATTGAAATAAGCTGGAAGTCGGTTTTGGCGACTGAGTTTTCTGCTCCTTACTTCCAAGGGTTGAAATCATTTTTGATGGATGAAAAGGGTAAGTACAAGATTTATCCACCTGGCTCGCAAATTTTCTCGGCCTTTGATCACACCCCTTTCTCTGAAGTAAAGGTGGTGATACTAGGCCAAGATCCCTACCACGGGGCAGGGCAAGCGCACGGGCTTTGCTTTTCGGTTCCAAAGGGAGTTGATAGCCCGCCATCGTTGGCAAACATTTTCAAGGAAATTGTAAATGATTTGGGAATTGAACGCCCACTCCACGGCAACCTTGAGGGGTGGGCCCGCCAGGGTGTTTTACTTTTAAATGCTACGCTCACCGTAAGAGCACATCAGGCCGGTTCGCACCAAAACAAGGGCTGGGAGATCTTTACCGATGGTGCAATTAAGGCCCTTTCGGAAAGAAAAGATGGGTTGGTTTTCTTACTCTGGGGGAATTATGCCATTGCCAAGAAGGCATTAATTGACACCACCAAGCACCACCTGTTAACTGCCCCTCACCCATCTCCATTTTCGGCTTCAAGAGGATTTTTTGGCAGCAAGCACTTTTCAAAAACCAACCAGATTCTTAAAAGCCAAGGCAAGGAACCCATTGATTGGAGGATATGAGTTTGGAAGTATTGTTTTAATTGAGATTGTGAGGAGGGGATTATGGAAAGTGGGAACGACAATTTATCCCTTGATCTTGGCTGAGAGTCCGCATTTGGAAGTATTGAGGTAATTTTAAAATTATTGCCTTTGTGTAATTCTCGTGGCGTTGGTTATGGTATTTTCCAGTAAAAATCAATGTAGCTTTAGTATTTTTCCAAAGTAGCTGGTTGTCAAGAAATCCAATTTACCTATTCGATACCTGAAATCAATTGTAGGGCTTTTCCGGAAGATTGTTTTAAATTTGCTTCAAGCTTAAGCGGTTATGAAAATTTTTACGACAATTTTGTTTTTTTTGTTGGGTTTTTGGTATGCTGCGGTCGGCCGAGAAGGAGAGCCTTTGGTATATCCAGGCCACAGCCCAATTGTACAAGGGTTTGTAAATCAGGTAAACTCCGATAGCATAAGGTCATATATGCATAGCTTGCAAGATTTTGGAAGCAGGTTTTGCCTTGTAAATAATCGCCGAAATGTGGCTGAACGTATCAAGGACAAGTTTGAAAGTTTTGGTATAGAAAATGTTTTATTGGACTCCTTTGAGCTTAGAATGACTTTTATGGGTCAGCTTCACGAAACTTGGCAATACAACGTTGTTGCAACTTTGCCCGGAAACAAGAATGAAGAGAGGGTTTACATCTTGGGGGCACACCACGATTCGGTATGTTACGATTCAAGCTCAAGCACCCCTTGGCAATGTTCGCTTACCAGCGCTCCCGGGGCCGATGACAATGCCAGCGGTGTTGCGGCCGCCTTGGAGGTTGCACGGGTAATGAAAGCCAACGGCTACCACCCATCGTACACCATCAAGTTTGTAACCTTCGCTGCCGAGGAAGTGGGCTTGAGGGGGGCTTGGGATTTTGCCAACAAGGCGGCAAATGCCGGCATGGACATAAGGGCAATGATTAACAACGATATGATAAGCAATAGCACCGAAGCCCCTCCTATTTGGACCCTGCAAGTACACGAGTACCCCAATGCCAAGTGGCTTGCAGATTTGGCCACTAGTATTGCCTCAAGTTACACTTCATTGAACGTGGTGGTTACAAACCAATATATTAATGCAACAGATAGCTGGGCTTTTCACCAAAACGATTTTCCATCTTTGTTTTTGCACGAAGAACAATTCTCGCCATTTTACCACTCTGCCAACGATTTAGTGGATAACACCAACAAGCAATATGCCGCCGAGGTTACAAAGGTTTCCTTGGCAATTTTGCTTCACCTTAACGGGATAAACGGAGGTTCTTTTGTAACCGAGCTAGGGGATGGTGTTTTGAATGCACAAGTTTTCCCAAATCCAATTAACCAAAAGGCAAGGGTAAGACTTTCGTTGACGGAGCCACAAACGGTTTCAATAAGGGTTTTCGATGTTATGGGAAGTTTAGTTTTAGAACAAATCCCTATTAGGTTAAACCCTGGAAACCAACAAATTGAAATTGATACCTCTAGTATAAAAAATGGCCTGTACCTTTTTGAAATTAGAGGCCAGAAAGGCAGCATAACCATTAAGGCCTTAAAAAATAACTTATAATATCTCCCGCTGGTATTGTTGATTCTGGTTGATTCTGTTTGTTTTTTGAAATTAATGATCATTTGTCTGCGAATCTTCTCAAAATCATTCGTGCTTTAATGGTTTAAGCTTTAAATTTGTTTTTCGGGTTTATCCTCGCTTTACAAAAATGAACTTACTTTCTCAATTTCCGTTGGTTAGGCTTGTTATACCGTTTGGGGCAGGGATTGTGGTTTACCTGGTGGCAGGTGCTCATTTTCCTGTGGTTTGGTTTGTCGCCGCATATTCGGTTTTCATTCTTATTTGGGCATTTGCCACAAAATTTGTAGCAAGCCGATATTCTTTGCGGTGGGTTTTCGGGGTTTGGGTTTCATTGGTGCTTTTTGTTGCCGGGTACCACGTAGCACAATACCACAATCAGCTCAGAAAGATCAACCATTTCTCAAATTTCGCACAGGTTGAAGGTAACCTGTTGTTTAGAATTATCGAGCCGGTATCTGAAAAGACCAATTCTTTTCAGGTTATTGGAAGGGTTGAACAAATACTGACCGAAAACGAGTCGCAGGGGGTTGGGGGCAAACTAATGCTTTACCTGCAAAAGGACAGTTTGGCAGAACGGCTCAAATATGGCGATTACCTGTTGGTGGAGAATAATTTTCAAGAGTTGGTTCCTCCAAAAAACCCGCACGAGTTCAATTATGCCAGGTTTCTGTCCTACCGCAACATTTTCCATCAATCATACAAAACATCGGACCAGTGGCACGCTACAGGGCACAACCGTGGTTCTTTTTTGCTTAAATGGTCAGAATATATCCGCCAAGAAGCGCTGAAAACCTTCGAATCAAACTTCCAAGGATCCGAGTTCGCAATAGTTTCGGCCTTGTTTTTGGGATATCGCGAGTACCTCGATGAAAACTTGCGCCGAGAGTTCGTGGGTGCCGGTGCAATGCACATACTGTGTGTTTCTGGTTTGCACGTCGGTATTATTTTCTTGGTATTAAAAATGATTTTCGCAATTCTTCTCAAGTTGCCCCACGGAAAAATATGGAGGGCAATGGCAATAATACTAATAATGTGGATGTATGCTGCAGTAACCGGTTTTTCGCCATCGGTATTGAGGGCGTGCACCATGTTTAGCTTCGTGGCTATTGGCCAAAGTTTCAATCGCAGAACCAACATCTACAATACCTTGGCAGCGTCGGCCTTTATTCTGTTGGTGCTCAATCCATACATGATTGCAAGTGTTGGTTTTCAGCTTTCGTACCTGGCGGTGATAAGCATAGTTTGGTTGCAACCATACCTTTACAAGCAATTGAATTTCAAGAATAAGGTATTGGATTATGCCTGGGCAATCGTTACCGTGAGCCTTGCTGCCCAAGTTGCCACCGGCCCTTTATCGTTGTTTTATTTCAACCAGTTTCCAAACTATTTCTTAATTACCAACCTGGCGGTCATTCCGATGGCCGGTGTAATCATTTACGCTGCAATTGCTACTCTCGTATTGTATCCTATACCTATTTTGGGATACGTGGCAGGCAAGGTTCTTTACTTTGTGCTTCTTGCTCTCCATCAATCGGTTAAGTTCATAGAGGGCTTGCCATATTCCACAAGCACTAACGTTTTCATCTCATTTTCAGAAACCATCGCTGTGTTCCTGGTCATAATCCTACTATTTTCGTTTCTTATGTCCAAAATCCGAAAGGCACTGGTTTATGCCCTGATTTTTACCGCCTTGATTACTGTTTCTGTTTCTGCACGGAGCATAATGCGCGAGGGTAATCACAAGTTTGTGGTTTACCACGTAAACAATTCAACGGCAATTGATTTCATTTCGGGAAAGAATATTGTTTGCCTAACGTGCGAAAATTTGTCAGACAACCCCGGAAGGATGAACTTTCACATACAAGAGAACCGGGTTGTTTCTGGCATTTCAGACATTATTGAAGACAATTTGGTTGACGAAGGTGCTATTGTAAATGGCATCAGTTATATCCGCAAAGGCTCTTTGATTTCCTTCGGTGAGCTTACCATTTTTTTGCTGGATGGAACCGTTCCCAGACACTTACCAAAAGTTGAATTTGAAATTGATTACTTAATTGTAACAGGCAACGCTCAAATAAGCCCGCGGGAGGTTCTGGAAAATCTTTCTCCTAGAAAAGTTGTTGTTGATGCCTCCAACAGCTTTTGGAACTCAAATAAATGGATTGAAGCGTGCACAGAGATTGGGGTGGGAGTTTGGCCCGTCCGCCAAAAAGGTGCTTACTTGTTGAAGAAGTAGTTGATGGCCTGCCGACCAATGGCGCAGGCACTTGCAAAGCAGGCAGGGTTGAGGAGTATGGTAAGTTAATGGATTGATTGATTTATGGGTTTATGGACAATAAAATTACGATTGAAGAATTGATAAGTTGTTCTACATTTCTTTCTTTCCATCGTTCCTTGGCTGCCTTCTAACTTTTGCCCACTGACTTCTGCCTACCGCCTACCATCAAATTATCAACAATAGCTAAAAACTTCGCATTCAAATCATCGAAATTATAAAGGTCACCAATGGAGGCACCGCTATGGTGAGCACCATACCATGGAATAGTGCGATCACTGCGAATTCCTTTCCCGATGCTCGGGTGATAATGGGTAAAGTTGTGTCCATACTTGTTGCTCCGGCCGCCGCAACCGGTGAAAGCTTTCCGAAGTAAACCACCATAATCGGAGCCAGCAATAGGGTAATTACTTCTCTGGAAATATTTGAAATCAAGGCGGTGACCCCAATAGACTCGCAGTGCAATTGGCCAATTATAACGCTCGAAAGGCTATAGTAGCCAAATCCGGCTCCCACTGCAAGACTCTCCAAAAACAGGTGGTTTTTGGTTGCAAAATGTGCTATTGCCACACCAACCAAAGTCCCTACAACAGTTGCAAATGGAAAAAGTAATAGCTTAATTCCGTGTGTTTTGATGGCCTTGAGGGCACTGCTGTCAGTTCCAACGCTAACCCCAACCAAAAACATTAGGAGGTATAGAGCCAAGGTTCCAGGGTCGTTTTTGAGAAGTATTTCGGGTGCTAGGTTTGTTGCACCCACCGCAATCCCGAGTATAAGGAAAAAAAGGATGGCCAGCGAAGTCCTCATATTTTTTTTGGTTTTCTTCCGGGTGAAAAAACAAATCTCCAAACAGCCCAACCAGCCATTATGCTCCCGAAAGTTGCACCAATTGTTATGATTAGTGCCGTGTACCCTATCGTCGGCAACGATGCTAAAAGTAATTTATTGCTGCCTATGCCAAGTCCCATAAAAAACAGCAGCAAGAAAATGGCAATCAAAATGGCTCTGTCAATCCAAACCGAAATTTTTTTATTTCTTCTCACGGTCAGACCAACCAACCACCCCAGAAGCATTAACACAAAAACCTGAATCATTGTAACGAGGATTTTTTTATTGCCAGGCAAAGTTAGGTATTCGAATAATATTATT
>CAZUWF010000004.1:0-116927 GCA_964624065.1 uncultured Bacteroidales bacterium | reverse complement strand
ATTCTTATCTTTTATTATATTGAATCCAATCTATTTGGTAGTGTAATTTAAGGCATCGGTTATTACCTCGGTAAACAGATCGGTTAACTTAATGCCTGCAACCTCGGCTTGTTGCGGAACGATGCTCCTGTCGGACATACCAGGTGTTATGTTTACCTCCAGAAAGGTAATCTTTTCTCCGCGGACGATGAAATCGAAACGCGTGATGCCTCTTAGGTCAAGCTTTTCGTACAAAAACTCCGAGAGTTCTTGGATTTGGCGAGTTTGTGAATCAGAAATCCGGGCAGGGGTTATTTCATCGCAAGCTCCCTGGGTATATTTGGCCTCGTAGTCGAAGAATCCCGCCTTTGTTTTGCTCACCAGCTCCGTAACTGGCAAGGCCTTTGCCTTTCCCTTACTCCTGTAAACCCCGCAAGTAAACTCGCTCCCTTCGATCAACTCTTCAATCATTGCCTCGTCGTCGTGCTGCAGGCACAGCTCTATGGCTGGCAAAAGTTCGTTCGAACCTCTCACCAATGATGTTCCCAGGCTTGATCCTCCCTTGTTTGGCTTCACGAAAACAGGAAGCCTTACCCTAGCCAAAATGTCTTTATCTGTGGGTATTTGTCCTTTTTTAAGCTTGATTGAATTTGCTACGTTAACGCCCAAGGTTGACACCAACCTGTTGCAAAAAAACTTGTTGAAGGTGAGCGCACATTGCAATTGCCCGGCAGTGGAATAGGGAATTCCAAGTAATTCAAAGTAGCCCTGCAGCTTGCCGTCTTCGCCAGGGGTGCCGTGTATGGTTATGTATGCGCAGTCAAAAAAAATCTTTTTCCCGTCAATTCCAACCGAAAAATCATTTTTGTCAATTGGATGCTCTACGCCGGTAAGGTCCACGTACACCCATTTTTTACTGGTTATCACACAAAGAAAAACATCGAATAAGTCCGGATCGATGTTCTTGATTATGGTTGTGGCGCTTTTCATCGAAATGGCGTATTCGCCCGAATCACCACCGGCCATAAGCGCTACGTTCTTCTTTTGTCTCATTTAAGCATTTTGAAGAAAGAAAATTGTCATCAACTATAATAATGTGCAAAAATATGTTTTTCAGAAAAACAAAGCGAAATTATGAACATTAGTTTTTTGAAAAAATTTTTCCTAAAAGGTTTGGGGTTCATTTTTTTTTGTACCTTTGCATCCTCAAATCTGGGGCGATTAGCTCAGTTGGTTCAGAGCACCTGCCTTACAAGCAGGGGGTCGGCGGTTCGACTCCGTCATCGCCCACTTCATATTATTAAATGGCCTTTTGTTTCAATACAAAAGGCCATTTTTAATGTCCCACCTTCTCGCTTGAATATTGGTACTTGGTTTCCCTTTTAGGATTAAACAGTACTCGGCATCGGTTTTTTATTTATGATTTACAAATACACCTCTCGTTCTAAAGCCCAAGACAAGCATTGTCAAGCAATAAGAGCCTTGGGCCATAAAACCCTCAAACATCCCCCATAGCCTTTCTTATTGCCAACCCTATTGCCTTGGCCAGCAACGGTGGTACGGCATTGCCAAGCTGAATTAGCTGTTTGTTTTTCGGGCCTTCGAATATGAAATCGTCGGGGAACGATTGTAGGCGGGCCATTTCCCTTGCAGTAAGCACCCGTGGCAGTTTCGGGTGAATGTTAACACCCCCGTGGTTTTCCTTAATGGTGCACGAGGGTTGGTTCCAAAAACATTTTTTCCAAGCATCGGAATATCCTTTGTAAAGGCTTTTTCCTTCTGGCAAGGCCATTATTCTTTGCTTGATATCCTCTCGGTGGTTGGTGGGAACATGGTTTATGGAGTGGTCTTCTTCAACATCCATTAGGTCGGAGATTGCCTCACCAGTGGTCAGGTAATCTTTGGGTGTTATGAATGGTTTGGGGTGGTAGTTTGTGAGGTTCAGCCTGTTGCCAATGAAAATCACGCGGTCGCGTTTTTGGGGAACACCGTAATCGGCAGCCCTTAGCACCGCAGCATTGAGCTTGTAACCAGCTTTTTCGAAGTCGTCAATTATCATTTGCTCCACCCTTCCGCCAAGCATTGAGCGCAGTCCCACAACGTTTTCAAGCACCACGAATTCGGGCTGGAGGGCAACAACAATTTCAAGCAATTCCTTGTACAACGAATTGCGCGGGTCATCAACAATACGGTTTCCTGCGAGGCTAAAACCCTGGCAGGGAAAGCCACCCGCCACAATGTTCAAGGCTCTTCCTTTTAGGGTATTTGAAACGGTTTGGTAAAACTCCTCCTTCTTTCCCGGGAGCCTGATGTCGCCTTCCACAAAGGGGTGCAAAAAATTTTTCCGGTAAGTTTTGCCGGCTTCAAAGAACCAATCCATTCCGCAAATACCTTTCAACCCTGCCAACTCGAACCCCTTGGTAATTCCTCCGGCCCCAGAAAAAAGGTCAACGAAGGTGATTTCTGATTCACCAGGGTTTGACCAATTGTCATTGATTTCTACCCAGTTAACATCCTCCTCCTTCAGGTTTATTTTTTTCCTTTTGGGGAAGGTTAAACCCCATTGGCTAACATTTGGGTTAAGCTCATAGGCTATTAATGATTCCTCTTTAACCTTGTAGGAGCTTCCGCTTTTAATGAACTCGAGATTGCCGGCAGCCACCATTCGGCGCACTACCTTTTGAGAAATTCCCAGCCGTTCGGCAACTTGTTTAATTCCCAAGTACATTGGTAACAGTAAGTTTTTAATGTCAAATTTTTCTAATTTTGGCAAAAATATGCTTTTTTTCGGATCATTTCCCCCTTGAATCTATCATTGGCAGTTAGTGATGAATTTTAACGACTTGGTTTTAAAATGACCGAACTACAATTCGAAGCACTCTCCAAACATCTTCAAACGGTGGCCCCAAAAATTCCGCTTAGGTGGGGCAAGGTTCAAAATGACGAGTCAGACTCCAAGCTAAACATATTCAAATGCAGGTCTTTGAATGAGCTTGAGGCTGCAATTGGTGGTTTTTCGGAAGATGAGCAAAATTACTTTAAGAAAAGGTGGTTCATTTGGCGGTGCTCCCAATGCGACGAATATCTTTTTTATAGTCAGGTTGGGGTAACCTCCAACCCCGAATCACGTGATAAAGATTGGGACATAGAGTTTTTCGGCAGGAAGGATTGGCGATTCGATCTAAAGGGCACTTTGATTCCTAGGTCGCTCAGGAAACCACATCCCAATACTCGCCTTCCTGCAGATCCCCTAAAGTTGATTACTTTCAATTTCGAAAACCAAAGTGCCGGCGTGAGGAGTCATTACCAAAACCGAATATTCTTGGTACACGTGCCCTTTCAAGCAAAAAACGAGAATTTCCTGCGGGCAAACTTCAAGGCAAAGAACTCAATGGTAGAGCTTTACATACAAATCTTGCAACAAAATCCAACCTTTAAATTTATTGATTACAATAACCTGAAGTGCGATGTGATTTTTATGTGCGAGGATTCGCGTGGCAGTGTTGAAACGATGATTGCCAGCCAAAAATTAAATCAATAACCATAATGGATGTAAAAAGTTACTTTACTGGTTGAGTTGAATTTTATGAAAAAAAGAGGCTGTCGCAAAGACAACCATTTTTTTTAAAATCTAATGAGATCATACCACGTTTAGATGCTTTGGAGTTTAAAATATGGGAAGCAAAACGCCGTTAATTACGTGTATTACACCATTCTAAGCAGAAATGTCGGTGGTTACAACCGAAGTTTTACCTCCTGACAAATCAGTAATTGAGCCAAAGAATCAATTTTAATGGTATTTCCCGGAAGGGATTTAAGTTCTCTTGAACCGTTGGGTGGAACCACCGCCGAGGCAAGCTGACTTCCTGCCACCACTTGGTACTTCAATACACTTAGCACGAGTTCGGCGTCCAAATCACTTATACCCTTAGGTGCAATTGGATGCCTGTCAGGCTTGCATACAAGGGTCAATCGCCCGGTACAACAGGGCGTGGCAGAAAAACCATCCCATCATGAAGCCTTAGACAATTTGGGCTATGGCAATGGCCTCAAAAAGAATTAACCCAACATTGACCACGAGCTAAAGCACATGGTCAGGGGCCATGGCCTTCGTCCACAATAATACAAACAAACAGGATACTTCCCAAATGGACGAACAATCAGGCGCTCCAAAAAACCAATTCACCATAATGCACAAATGCCGGGTTACCGGCATTTGTTTCAATGTTAATTTCCTTATATGGTGTTTAGTGGGCAGTAAAGATTTTTGAAGCAACCCTAGTCAAGGATTAGCATTCTACAAATTAATGGTTTAAGGTTGTGGCCAAAACCTTTTACTTCGCAAAAAGGGTTGGTGAAAATTGAAGCGAAAGATAGGAAAAACTTGAAAATTTGGTCTGAGTTCCAGTACCTTTTAACAGCTTCATTGTTTCGGTGGGCAGCGCGGTCATAAAACCAAATTCGATGTTTAGCCATTTTTGGGGTTTGTAATTCAACACCAAATCAATTTCGTTGCCCAATCGAGGTTCAACTTTTTCGAACGAGCCACCTGCCACAGGCAAATATGGCTTTTCTAACCTAAAGCAGTGAAACGTTGCCTGGATGCTTAGATTATTCGTTGCATACCAGTCGGCGCGCAGGCTTGGGTTAACTATCCCGGCCCTTTTGACCTCCCGCAGGTCCATGCTGGTAAAGTAATCGATAAACCCAAGGTGAGGGTGGGGGCCGGCCATTAACCTGTTAAAACCGGTGAAATTTTGCTGTGGTCCTTCGGTTGACCAGTTGTGTCCCGAGTAAACGTCAACTGCAAGCGCCAATCTTAAATCTTTGGACGGTTTTGCCCACAACGTAGAATTGTAGGAATAGGCCGAAAGCGAACGGCGGGGTTTGTTTGAGGCAGAAAGCTCAACATAGGAGTCGCCAAACTGGTAGTAACCTCCTGCCCTGAAACCAATTTTTGGTTCGGAAAAAATCAGGTTAGCTCCCAATGTATTTCGGGCTGCAAACTGATCTGCTTTCTGTGGGTTTTGGGACAGGTCAAGGAAGTTAATTGCGTTGATTTTCAGATTTTTGCCAAGTGATTTTTCCAGCCAGGTATAAGCCACGTACTTGAACGAAAAAGGATGATCGAAAAGATCGAGGAAGTTGGATTCGTTTTGGTTGTTTATCATTGCCACAAAGTGCCAGTCAATGCCCTTTGCCTTGTATGTGAGGAGTGCGGCATCGTAGGTGTTTGTGGTGAGCGAGAAGTTCCTGGGAGCAATTAATCGTTGGTCGTCATAATTCAAAACCTGACGTCCGATTTTGAGGTTGAGGCTGGGGTTGAGGTTGTATGCAATCCAGGCTTCGTGCAGGTGAATGTTATTTTGACTCATATTGTTCCAGTTTTGACCCCAAACTCTGGCATCCTGCAGTGAGAATCTAAATGAAATGATGGTGTCGGAGTAGTTTAGCCCCACTCGGGTTTGTTGCGACACCAAAAGGTGTCCGTTGTTGTTTTCGGAACGCAACATCCGGTAGCCGTTTCTGTGTTCAGTCCGGTTGCGCAGGTGAGCATTAACAGTAAAGGTTTTTGCCGAAACCATCCCAACAACTAATACCGCTAAGAGTGTAAAGGTTATTTTTTTCATACTGTAAATATAAAAGGCTCGATCTTGACCTAGGGCAATTTCGAGCCAATTAAACTATGATTTGTGTTCTTACCTTGTTATTGAACTGATTAGTTCTTCGCTTTCGTGCGAGGCTGCCTTCATTACCTTGGGCACTACCCCCTTCATCATTTGACCCATAAGTCCGGTGTTCATCCACGATACGTATGTTTTGCCATCGCTTTTTTTGTAAATGGCAACCCTGCAAGGCATCATTGACATAACAACGCGTTCTTTGTCGCGACTTAGGATTTCAAACGCGTGGTCGGGTTGGCACAGTTCAAATACTTTTGCTTCTAGAACATCCTTCCCATTCTTGTTCATGGTTTCTTTCATATTATGAACCGTGGGGATCTTCCATCCTTTTTCCAAAACATAATTTGTAAACACATCGACTGATTGTTCAAAATTGTACTTGCTCTGTTCTTCCTTCAACATTACCGATTGTGCCGAAAGGAAGATTATTCCAAGAGTAAGAATTGCCCCTGCTACCAATGCAGCCACTGCCGTGATGATCATTTTTTTTCCCATTTTGATTCAAGTTTTAAAGTTAATGTTTTTTTTTGCAAAGGTACGAGCATTTAGACATTTGGCAAAGATAAATTGGGCGATGCAGGTCAGGTATTAGATCTAACTGGGTCAGGTTTTTTTCTGGCGAATCCCAGAAACAATGTAGTTTGCTGCTTGATCTTGCTCAACTTTGCAAGTGGTGTTTAGATTAAATGGTAACTTCGTTTACAAGATATGAAAAAATGCTCCATACCGATTCAAATTTCATTTGCCACGTAGAAGCCCCCTGCTTTTTAAAGCTTTCCGATTCCGAGAAGCAACTATTGCAAACCAGCAGGTTGAAGGTTCAGTTTCGCAAGGGCGACACCTTGTGCAAGCAGGGAACCTTTGCTAAAGTGGTCTTATTTATGATTTCGGGGTTGGCCAAGCAATACGTTGAAAATAACCTTCATAGGAGTTTTAACCTTAGGCTGGTTAGGGATGGTGACTTCTTGGGCTTGTCCTCGATTTTTCATACCTCCGAATTCAACTACACGGCTATGGCCTTAATCGAATGTCAGGCTATTGTTATCGAAAGGGAAGCAATAGTTTCTTTGGCTGCCCGTAATGGCGAGTTCGGTTTAGGTTTGATGCGGAGGTATGCCGAGAAGAACACCAACCTTTACAACCTGCTCAACACCACTGTTTTCAATCAAATGAATGGCAAGTTGGCACAAACCTTACTGTATTTGGAAGGATTTAGAAAAGACTTTCCCAATGTTTTTCAAATACTATCCCGACAAGATATTGCCGACTTTATGGGTGTTTCGGTTGAAAGTGCAATCAAACTTTTAAAGAGTTTCGAAGAAGAAAACCTAATCAAACTAAACAAAAAGGACATTGAAGTTGTTGATTTCCAAAAACTCGAAACTATTGCAAATATTGGTTAGGTACATAACAATTCGACTTTTATGAATCTAACAGGATAATAATTTGAAATCAGTAAAACCAAAACCGAACCCAATGGACAAAATTTCTGTAATTGGAGCCGGCAACGTGGGTGCCACCATTGCCAATGTTATTGCACAAAAAAACCTTTGCAGGGAAATAGTTTTGCTCGACATTAATCAAGGTGTTGCCGAGGGCAAGGCTCTGGATATATGGCAAACAGCTCCAATACACCAGTTTCACACCCGAATAACCGGTTGCACCAACGACTACCTCAAGACAAAAGGTTCCGGAATAATAATCATTACTTCGGGTTTGCCCCGAAAACCAGGGATGAGCCGCAACGACCTTATTTCGGTCAATGCAAAAATCGTTAAGGATGTAACCGAGCGTTCGATCAAGTATAGTCCAAACGCCATTATCATTGTGGTTTCCAATCCGCTTGATGTTATGACATACGTGGCATACAAGGCCAGCAACAAGCCTGCCCACAAGGTTTTCGGAATGGCTGGCACGCTGGATGCCGCCCGTTATCGCGCCTTCATTTCGAGCGCGCTCGATGTATATCCCAACGATGTGAGGGCTCTTTTGCTTGGCGGGCACGGAGATAGTATGGTACCCCTTCCAAAATACACCTCAGTAAATGGTATTCCGGTAACCGATCTGCTTGGCAAGGAGGAGCTTGATAAAATTGTGGAACGAACCAAGAAAGGAGGAGGAGAGCTTGTTGGACTCATGGGCACATCTGCTTGGTACGCACCTGGGGCGGCTGCGGCCATGATGGTTCAGGCTATTATTGCCGATCAAAAGAGGATTTTCCCTGTTTGTGCTTACGTCAATGGGGAATTTGGTCTCAAGGATCTCTACTTGGGTGTGCCGGTAAAACTTGGCAAGGACGGTATTGAGGAAATTATAGAAATACCTCTTGACGATGAGGAGAAAACCCTTTTAAACAACTCTGCAAAAGACGTGATGGAGCTCCTAAAGGTTCTTGACGAGGTAGAAGATTTGTTTTAACAAATGAAATTACCAAGACCATTAATCGCCCCGTAATTTTTTACGGGGCGATTTGCTTTAAATACATCTGTATGGTGTTTTCGAGACCAAAATAGAGGGCATCGCTTATAAGAGCGTGGCCTATTGATACTTCGAGCAGGTGAGGAATGTTGCGGGCAAAGAAATTAAGGTTCTCCAAGCTAAGGTCGTGCCCGGCATTAAGACCAAGGCCCGCTTCTTTTGCTGCAATGGCAGCCAGTACGAACGGCTCTATAGCAGCCGCCCTATTTTTGGCATAATTGGCGGCATACGGCTCGGTGTACAATTCAACTCGGTCGGTGCCAATATCTGCAGCCCTAAAAATCATTGCCTTATTGGTTTCGATGAAAATTGACGTGCGTATCCCGAGACTTTTTATTTCGGAAATCACCCCTTTCAGGAATGATTCGTTTTTGTGGGTGTCCCATCCGGCATTTGAGGTAACCACATCGTGAGCGTCAGGCACGAGAGTGGCTTGCGCTGGCCTAACTGCGGCAAGCATCTTCAAGAAATCCTTGGAGGGATAGCCCTCGATGTTAAACTCGGTCTTCACCACATGCTGCAGATCGTAAACATCGCTTAACCTAATGTGCCTCTCGTCGGGCCTGGGATGTACAGTGATACCCTGGGCGCCATACCTCTGGCAGTCAATGGCTGCCTTTACCACATCGGGCACGTTTCCACCGCGGGCATTGCGCAAGGTGGCAATTTTGTTTATGTTCACGCTCAATCGAGTCATATAGGTTGTTTTGGTGCAAAGTTAAAATTTAATGTTGATTTAAACAATTAGGGTGATTATCGGAAAGCTCATTTGGCCAGAAACCAATAATTTATTTAAGTTATGGAACTTTCGACTCAAATTGCTACCTTTGATAGGTAAATCAACAGTTATGAAACGAATAGCAATCACCTCCGTTTTGTTTTGCTTAATTGCGACCACCAGCCCTTCGCAATTGTTTTTTTCGGCACACCGCGATAGAATTATCTTGGATTTCAACGCCGATATATGGAACAACCAGCCCGCAGGCTTGGAAATGAAATCGCTGAGCCGTACTAATGGCTTCACGCTATTTCGAGATATCAGGCTCGACCGCAATTTTGCTATAGGGGTGGGGTTGGGCTTGTCTGGAAGCCAAGTTTACACCAACCGTTTGTTCGAGCATTCGGCCAACTCCGCGCCATGGAGCCCGGTTACGGCTGGCACCGGTTTCAACTTCAAGGGCTTGGCACCAGGCTACGAGCTTAAGGGCAGCGGCTTGTATTTTGGTTACTTCAACCTCCCCGTAGAGCTAAGGTATCGCAATTTGAGTACACCACATCTATTTCGGTTGTCGGGTGGAGTGAGGTTTGGGTATCTGTCATCGGCCTTCACCAAGGTGAAAATCCGTAACCCAAACGGGATATTTGGAGCCGAAAGTCAAAAAGAGTACCGATACAAGGAGCTCAACGTAGGCAATATAAACAAGTTTCAGTTTGGCCTGACCGCAAGGGTTGGCTACGGTAGGTTGGGAATAAATGCCTTCTTGCCCCTAACGTCGGTTTTTGAAGGCAATGCTGTAACCCAAATGAAGTACTTTTCTGTGGGAGTTTCGGTGTTCATGCTCTAATCATTTTGCTAAATTAGCCCTCTGAAACATCGGTGCCTTTTTTGATTGCCAGCCAACATTATTGCCTCAATTTTGTTTTGTAGTTTAACCTAACCCCCTTTTTTTCAAATGAAAAATTTCAAATTTGGCCTATTCAGTCTCTGCTTAGTATTTTTTTCCATAGTGAGCTTAAATGCAAACACCTCAGCATCGGGAGATTTAAAGACCCTTCACAGCTTCAAGGCAGAGAATGTTTTCGGCGAAATGTTTGATTTCTCCCAACTTGCAGGCAAAAAAGTGATGATTGTTAATACCGCTTCAAAGTGCGGGCTCACGCCGCAATATGAATTGCTTGAGAAACTTTACAACCAGTACAAGGGCAACAATTTCGTAATTATTGGATTCCCCGCCAATAATTTCTTGAATCAAGAACCTGGCACCAACGAGGAAATTGCCACCTTTTGCAAGGTAAACTATGGCGTTTCATTTCCCATAATGTCGAAGGTTTCAGTTAAGGGAAACGACATTTCGCCCATTTACAGGTGGCTTACTTCAAAAGAGCTGAATGGAGTAATGGACGTGGAGGTAACTTGGAATTTCCAGAAGTTCCTCGTTGATGAAAAAGGACAGTTGGTTGGTTTTCTCAATCCTCGAGAAGGCCCATTTTCCGAAAAAGTTATAGAGTGGCTTGAGAATTAGGGCGATTTATGATGAGGAGTAAAGGAAAAGGAGCACCATAACCCCAAACCCAACCAAAAACCCTGCAAAAACCTGCCTTGCTTGGGAGGTCCCAAGTGTAAGCCTGGCCGTGCCTAATAATCCAGATACCAGAAAGGTTAAGGCAATTAAATGCAAGATACTTACGGGTGCGATGATCCCAAAATTATAAAAGAAGCCCGATATTGCCCCTGCCGCCAACATATGAAGGCTAATCTTCCACCATAAAGTGGCGATAAGGGCGGCCAACACCACCAGGGTAACACCGGCAAAAAAGAAGGTTATCAAGGGATGAAGTTCCATTTTCAAAAGCAGGAAGTAGTTGGCAATATGAACTACTGTTCCCATAATTAGCGGAACTATTCTGTCCTTTCTTTCTTTCATGGAAATTGATCCTATCAGGCCCATTTTTTTCAAAAATAATACGAAAAGTATGGGCAATGCTGCCGTGTTTATGAAAACCACTATTAGGAGAAAAAGCTTGGATTTGACCGAAAGAGTGAACGAAACGTGGGTGTTGAGCGTTAGCAAAACCAAAAGGGCTATAGTGGGCTGAAAAAAAGGGTGCAGGAGTGCCGACAATAATCGGGAAATGTTAATCAAAAGCCCCATATTATTTATTTGTTAATTAACCAACGGCGTACTTTAATGTTTGGTCTTGTTAGGCCAATTCCTTTCTAAGTCGAGCCACGGGAATCTCAAGTTGTTCGCGGTACTTGGTAACCGTACGCCGGGCAATGTTGTACCCTTTGTCCTTAAGGATTCCGGCAAGCTCATCATCGGTTATTGGCTTGGCCTTATCCTCGGCGGCAATGCAATCATGAAGAATTTTCTTCACCTCCCTGTTGGAGACTTCCTCACCCGTTTCGGTTTGCATCGATTCAGAAAAGAATGCCCTCAGAGACAGGGTTCCGTATGGGGTTTGCGCGTACTTGCTGTTGGCCACTCGGGATATTGTTGAAATGTCGAGGTTTACTGTTTCGGCAATGTCCTTCAGGATCATTGGCCTGAGTTTAGTCTCATCGCCCGTGAGGAAGTATTCTCTCTGGTACTTTATAATCGCCTCCATAGTTACAAAGAGAGTGTTTTGTCTTTGGCGAATGGCATCTATGAACCACTTGGCGCTATCGAGCTTTTGCTTAACAAAGGTAAAAGCCTCCTTTTGTCTTTCACCGAGGCGGCTTTTTCCGTCCGAAATGGTTTGCAACATTTCCGAATAGGTCCTGCTCACCCTCAGTTCGGGTGCGTTGCGCGAGTTTAGGGCAAGGTCTATGGTGTCTCCATTGATGGTTACCAAGAAGTCTGGTGTTATGTAATGACCACTTCGAGAAGCTTCGCTGAGGGAGTTGCCCGGTTTTGGATTAAGTTTCAATATTTCGCCGATGGCCTCCTTCAAGTCTTCGTCGGTGAGCTTGAATCTTTTCTGTATTTTTTCGTAGTGCTTCTTGGTGAAATCAACAAATCCCTTCTCCAATATTTGGATGGCATTTTGTATTGCCCCTGTGGTTGCTCCCTTTCTCTTAAGCTGTATTACCAGGCATTCTTGCAGGTTGCGTGCGCCCACACCGGGAGGATCAAACTCCTGTATCACCTTCAATACTGACTCGATTTCTTCCACATTGGTATTTATGTTGCTGTTAAAGGCCAGGTCGTCAACCAAGGCTTCGAATTCTCGTTGAAGATACCCCGAATCATCGAGATTGCCAATAATTTGCTGGGCAATGGCGAGTTCCCTTTCACTCAGGCTTCTAAGCCCCAGTTGACCGTGCAATATCTCCACGAAAGTTTTTCCCGAAGCCAACGGTATTTCTTTATGGTCATCATCGGCCCCCCTGTTATTGGCGGTAAGCTTGTAGTCGGGGGTGTCATCATCAAAGATGTACTCGCTTATGTCAAAATCATCCTGCTCATCATCTTCAATCCCTTCTTGGTCCTGTTCGTGGTCATCGTAGCTTTCATCGAGGCTCTCTTCTTGATTGTCTTCTTGATCGGATCCTTCTTCCAGTGCTGGATTCTCTTCTATTTCCTGTTTTATCCGCTGCTCTAACATTACAGTCGGAACCTGCAAAAGCTTCATTAACTGTATTTGCTGGGGTGATAGCTTTTGCAACTGCTTTTGTTGGAGTTTTTGAGATAACATGCGCTCTTAAGGTTTGAAAATACTTTTGGTAATGGGGTTATGGGTTTGATGGCACAAAAATATGAAAAAGAAGTTAGAAATCGGAAATTGGAAATTAGAGGTTAGAATTTGAAGGTTGCTGGTAGGATTTCGATGAATGATTAGGGTCAAATTTTAGGTTTTGTTTTTCGAAAACATTGATTATATTTGCCTTCATCTTTTCGTTGAAGGTTTAATAAAGTTTTTGCCATGCACCTTGGACGGTCTCTTATTATTCCCATTTCATTGGTGTACGGTCTAATTACTTGGGTGCGCAACAAGTTGTTTGACTTTGAAGTCCTACCTCAAAGAAGGTTTGAAATACCGGTGATTGGAATAGGAAATCTTAGCAGTGGCGGAACTGGCAAAACCCCATTAATCGAATACCTGGCACCCAAGCTCAAAGAAAACCACAATGTTGCTGTTTTGAGTAGAGGATACAAGAGGAAAGGTCGGGGCTTTGAAGTTGTGGGAGAGAACAGCACGGCCATAGATGTGGGCGATGAAGCCCTACAGATTTATCGAAAGAATCCCGGAATTGTTGTAGCCGTAAATAACTGCAGGGTCAGGGGTGTGGAAGCAATACTCGAGCGGTTTCCGGAAACCAACTTGATTTTGCTCGACGACAGCTTCCAGCACCGATACGTAAAGCCTGACCTTAATTTACTCCTTTCCCGCTTCAGCAGTATGTTTTACGACGATTTCTTGCTTCCTTCAGGATATCTTCGCGAATTCAGGTCCGGTGTTAAGCGAGCCGATGCCATTGTAGTTACAAATACCCCTCGGGTACTTAGCCCTATTGTCAGGAAACTTGTTTTGGAAAAAGTTAGAAAGTATTTCGCCGGAAAGGTATTTTTCTCCACCGTAGATTACGGCGATTTCGTCCCGCTTGGCAATCACGGAAAGTGTTTTCCTAAAAGACCAAGATCCATCCTCTTGTTTTCGGGGATTGCAAGTACCACCGCCTTGGAGGACCACCTTAGAAAAATTTGCGACAAATTGATATTGAAACAATTTCCCGATCATTATTTTTTTAAAGAAAGGGACATAATCTCCCTGAAGTCAGATTTCTACGACCTATACGGACATTCAAAGGTTATAGTTGTTACGGAAAAGGATGCGATGAGGCTGCAGGCCCCCAAACTGATGAACCTTCTCAAGGGCTTGCCAATTTTTTACCTTCCTATGCAGGTAAGGTTTCAGTGCTCGGACAATGTTTTTTTCGATAATTTTGTGTCGAAATATTTATTGGAATTCCATTCAGCCGGCAAAGCCAGCCACTGCTTGTGCAAGCATTGAAAAATGGCTTTCTCTTTTTGAAAAATCCTTGAATAGAGAAACAATCATTGTCAAACTTTGTTTAATTTTTCAATAGTTTGATTTAGCACCTAATAACAGATTAATTTATGAGTTTCCTTGTTTTTTCCGGTCTGTTTTTCCCGATTTTGGTTTTGGGGTTGGCAGTTTACTACATTAAGATTTCCAACAAAAACCTGAAGTTGATGGTAGCCTTTAGCGGGGCTTTCTTGCTTTCTTTCTCCTTTCACGAGCTTATCCCGCACATCTACGCTGGCCTGTCGGAGGGAGAGGCGGGCCACTCTCACGGACCTGAGTGCGCCCACGGACATGTTCATGGCCTGGGTAACACCATCGGTTTATTTATCCTGGGTGGGTTTTTCATTCAATTGTTGCTAGATTACATCACCAAAGGGGTAGAGCACGGACACGTTCATACCAAGTGCCCTGTTGACGAACAACATAGCCATTCGGCCCCAAAATCTATTATAAGTTTTGTTCCCGTTCTTGTTGGGCTTTCCATACATTCGTTTTTGGAGGCAATGCCGCTTGCAAAAAACTTTGGCCACGAAGCATTTCAAAATCGACTCCTGTTTGGAATCATCCTTCACAACGCACCAATAGCAATTGTGCTCATGAGTTTGCTGATTCAGGGTAAAATGTCCAAGAAGGTTTCTATCGGCATGCTTTTGGTTTTTGCCCTTTCTGGTCCGGCCGGTGCATTGTTTAGCAATATCATTGGAGGAAGTTTAATCACAGACATTGATATGTTTTTCAAGTACTCTATGGCTCTTGTGGTTGGTATTTTCTTGCATATTTCCACCACAATTTTATTCGAGACCGACGAGCACCACAAGTTCAACGTAATGAAATTTGTGATTATAGTTGCCGGAGCCCTGGCTGCCACCATCCATTTTTGATGTGTATCCCAAGAAAAAAAAGCCGACGAATTGTCGGCTTTTTTTCTTAAGATTCTCTATTAGAATGGCAGATCATCTTCAATTGGAGGTTCGATCACTTTGCTTGTAACTTCCGGGTTTAGCCTGGTGCTGGGACCGTTGTCGGCACCCTTGCCACCCACGAGCACCACGTTCTCACCAACAATTTCGGTAACATACCTTCTGTTGCCTTCTTTGTCATCGTACTGCCTGTTCCGGATGCGGCCTTCAATGTAAACTTGTTTGCCCTTGGCAAGGAATTTCTCTGCCAAATCGGCAAGGTTGCCCCATAAAACTATGTTGTGCCACTCGGTTTCTTCTACCGGATTACCGTCGGGGCCTTTGTAGGTTCTACTAGTGGCCAAAGAAAAATTGGCTACTTTGTTTCCATTTTCCAGGGTTCTCACAAGTGGGTCTTTGCCAAGATTACCCAATAAAATTGCTTTGTTTACTGCTGCCATAATTCACGTTTTTTGGTTCAAGTAAATAATTCGTAAAAGTTCTATTTCAAACATGCCAAGGTAATACGATTTTTTTAATTGTCAATTTTTTTTTACCTTTGAACAAGAGCAATTGGCCAAGTATTGTTTATCTCTGTTTGTTTTGGGGTAAGCCTTGGAATTACCCTTTACGCTAGCCTAATTTAGGTGTGTTGCGATATTGGGTAGTAAGATTTGCTCAAAATGGTAAGGACTTATTACTTTTTGTTTTAAGACATAAAGATTTATGACAGCGTTCGGCGTCAAGATACCAGGCAGTAAATCAGAGGCTTTGGTAAAGAAGGGGTTTGTTTTTGAGGCGGCAAAATTACTTGGAAGGGCTTATTCTATTTTGGGTAGGGTTGTGGAGGGAAGGAAAATTGGGCGAACCCTTGGATACCCGACCGCCAATATTCTTCCGTTAAGGCCGAATGACATTATTCCTGCACAGGGGGTTTATGTGGCCTACGTCAAATTAAGCGATGGTTGGCACAAGAGTATGGTAAACATTGGCATTAGGCCAACCCTTAACCTGGACTTCGAAACAATTGAGGCCCATTTGTTCGACTTCGACCGTATTATTTACAATCAGTTTATCTCCATTCACTTTATTCAGAGGCTAAGGAATGAATTGAGGTTCTCATCCTTGGCAGAATTAAAAAACCAATTGGACTCTGACAGTCAAAACGCTGCGAGAGTTTTTCAGGAACTTTCGTTAAACCCCTTGCCCGACCACGATTTCATTATCTTTGACCCGGATGGTATTGCCAACTAATTTCATGTAGGCTATGGCCAAGGGGCATTACAATAGTGTGTTTTGGCTTGGCTTGTCCTGGCCGTAGCTGGCTTTAAGGTTTGGATTTTCCTCTAGTTGGTTGTTTTAATTGTTGCTGGAATGTTGGGTGGGGGTTTCGGGATGATATTGGCCATGCCGGGCTACAGGGTGCAAAGGATTTTCATAAATGCATTGTTCGAGAAATCGGCGGCCGTTATGCAGATCCTTTCAGATATGAAGTATTTAGGAAGATGTTAGATTTTAAATATGCCGGTGGGACCCGGCCTAAGGATTAAATGGTCATAATATCCTTTTCCTTCGCCTCTAGGACTTTGTCAACTTTCCCCATATACTTTGTGGAAAGTTCTTGAATATCGGCCTCAAATTTTTTGGCGGAGTCTTCGGGCAATCCTTCCTTTTGTAATTTTTTGGACAAATCGATTGCTTCGCGGCGGGCACCGCGGATCCCGACCCTGCAGTTTTCGGCCTCCTCCTTCGATTTTTTTACAAGCTCTTTTCTCCTCTCCTCTGTGAGAGGTGGTACCAGCACCCTGATAATGGTTCCATCGTTTTGGGGGTTGAACCCCAGGTTGGCATTCATAATAGCCTTCTCTATTGGGGCAAGCATATTCTTTTCCCATGGCTGCACCACAATGGTGCGCGGATCGGGAGTGTTGACGTTTGCCACCTGGGCCAATTTGGTAGGAGTGCCGTAGTAGTCAACCTTTACGCTGTCTAGCATTTGTGGACTGGCCTTTCCTGCCCGCAACTTGAATAGTTCCTTTTCGAGGTGAACCACGGCCTTGTCCATTCCTTCAATGGTGGCATCGTAAAGAAAATCTAATTCTTCGGTCATTTCTTAAGTTCTTTTGCGATTGGTTTGCAAAAATAAAAAAATTAATTGGAAACGATGGTTCCGTCAATTGTATCGCGAACAAGCATATCAAAAAGTATCCCGGCTTTGTTTATGTTGAAAACAATTACTGGAACATTGTTTTCCCGGCAAAGGGTGAATGCCGTCATATCCATGACCGCCAAGTTTTTATTGTAGACCTCTTCAAAAGTAATTTTATCGTACTTTTGTGCGTTGGGGTCTTTTTCGGGATCGGCGGTAAAAATTCCATCAACCCTCGTGCCCTTAAGAAGAGCATCGGCCTTTATCTCGAGGGCCCGTAAAGCAGCCGCCGAGTCGGTGGTGAAAAAAGGATTTCCGGTGCCACCTGCAACTATTACCACTTTACCGCTTTCGAGATGCTTTATTGCCTTGTGGCCTCCCATTTTCTTGCAAATTGGGTCTATTTCTAGCCCCGAAAGCAACACTGTTTTGACTCCCAAACCATTTAGGGTGCTTTCGAGGGCCATCCCGTTGATAATTGTTGCAAGCATACCCATGTAGTCACCTTGCACTCGGTCGATACCCTTGCCCGAGCCTTGGATTCCCCTATAAATATTGCCTCCACCCATGACAACTGCCACTTGAATGCCCTCCTGCACAATCTTTTTTAGCTCGTTGGCGTAGGTTTCAAGCATGAGTGGATCTATTCCTTGTGATTTTGAACCAGCCAAACTCTCTCCGCTTAGCTTGATCAATACACGTTTGTATCGTGCCATATTCCTTTTTTTTGCAAGTTTAAGGTTTTTTTCGTGGTTTGTCAAATTATTCGGCAAAAAAAAAGAGTGCCTTACCAGCACTCTTTTTGTAAATGTTGAATTCAATATTAGCTGCCAAGGGCCAATCTCTTGAAGGCAACAACCGTAAGTCCCTTGCTTGCAGTGTCAAGCATTTGCGCAACGGTTTGCTTGTTGTCCTTGATAAACTCTTGGTTGAGCAGCGTGTTTTCCTTGAAAAACTTGTTAAGCTTGCCCAATGCGATTTTCTCGACCATTTCCTCGGGCTTACCTTCCTGCCTTGCCAGGTCCTTGCCAATTTCAATTTCTTGGTCAATTATCCTTTGCTCAACATCGTCCTTGTTAAGCGCCACCGGAGCCATTGCGGCAATTTGCATTACCACATCCTTGCCAACTTGCTCGTCAACGCTTGCTTGGTTGAAGGCGGCGATTGAGGCTACCCGGTTGCCAGGGTGTATGTATGCTACGGCCTTTTCTCCCTTTATCGCAAAGAACCTTGAAATTTCCAGCTTTTCGCCAGTTTTTCCAATCATATCGGTTACGTTGTCGGCAACTTTGCGTCCTCCCATTTCTGCATCGAGGAGCTCTTCGATGGTTGAAATGTTTTTTTCTACGGCAAGATCAAGTATTCTTTTGGTAAAGTCAACCATTTCTTGGTTTTTGGCCACGAAGTCAGTTTCGCAGTTTAACATGATAGCCGAAGCCACGGTGGCGTCGCCGTTTACCCTGGCAAGGACTACACCTTCGTTTGCGGTGCGGTCGGCCCTGCTGTTTGCAAGCTTTTGGCCCTTCTTGCGTAGGATCTCGATTGCCTTTTCGAAGTCACCGTTTGCTTCAACGAGTGCCTTCTTGCAGTCCATCATACCTGCGCCCGTTTGTTGCCTTAACTTGTTAACTTCGCTTGCTGTTATGTTTGTCATTGTTCCTGTGTTTTTTATTTTAACCTTGGTCTTTTGTCTGCTGGTTTCTTGACGATACCTTTCGGGCCTTTGGTCCCCTTAATTCCTGCCGTTGATTCATCCTCTTCGTCGGCCATCTTTACTTTCTTAACCTTGAGGCTCTTTGCTCTATCTAGCTCTTCTGCTTTTGAATCACTTCCATCGGTTTCAAGGTCGGATTTTGTTGCATCGTCATCGTCGTCGTCGCCTGCCTTATCCTTGTCAAGCTTGCGCTCTTCTAGGCCTTCCTGAATGGCTTCGATCATTGTTTTTACTATGATCTGTATTGACTTTGACGCGTCGTCGTTGCCCGGAATCGGGAAGTCAACATCGTTGGGGTTGGTATTGGTGTCGGTTATTGCAAACGTAGGTATATTAAGTTTGCGCGCCTCGGCCACGGCGATGTGCTCCTTGCTTATGTCAACGATGAAAACTGCTGCAGGAAGGCGGTTCAGGTCAACAATGCTTCCAAGTTGCTTTTCAAGCTTGGCGCGTTCGCGCATTACCTGAAGGCGCTCTCTTTTCGACATGTTGCTAAAGGTTCCGTCGGTTTCCATTTTATCTATGGTTGACATTTTCTTCACTGCCTTTCTAATTGTAGCAAAGTTGGTAAGCATACCACCTGCCCACCTTTCGGTAACGTAAGGCATGTTAATCTGCTTCACGAGGTTTTCCACCACGTCCTTGGCTTGCTTTTTCGTAGCAACAAAGAGAATTTTCTTGCCTGATTTGGCAATTTGCTTCAATGCGGCTGCCGCCTCGTCGATTTTTGCAATAGTCTTGTTGAGATCAATTATGTGAATGCCATTGCGCTCCATAAAAATGTAGGGAGCCATGTTGGGATTCCACTTTCTTTTTAGATGCCCGAAGTGCACTCCAGCATCTAGTAACTCGTTGTAGTTCGTTCTTGCCATTATATTTGGAAAAAATTGTCTGAAAAAAATTAACGTTTACTGAACTGGAATCTCTTCCTAGCTTTCTTCTGTCCTGGTTTCTTGCGTTCAACCATCCTGGGATCGCGACGCAGAAGGCCTTTTTGCTTCAAGGGTGGACGGAACGCGCCGTCTATTTCTACCAGAGCCTTGCTTATGGCCAGCCTAAGTGCCTCGGCTTGGCCTTTGAACCCGCCTCCGTCGAGGTTTACCTTTACATCGTATTTTCCTTCGCAGCTAGTAATGGCAAAGGGCTGGTTTACAATATACTGTAATGTTCCAACGGGAAAATACTCAGCAAGTTCCCTATTGTTGATGGTAATTTTTCCGTTGCCGGGCATTAGGTAAATACGGGCCACAGCAGTCTTCCTTCTTCCTGATTTATTGATTACTTCCATTTTTACTTAATTGAGTTAAGGTTGATTGGTTTTGGTTGCTGTGCCTGGTGTGGATGCTGGTCTCCAGCAAATACATGGAGGTTTTTGAAGATTGCCCTACCGAGACGATTCTTCGGCAACATTCCTTTAACGGCTATTTCTATCATTGAGATGGGCTTTTTTTCCATCATAAGGCGGGCACCTGTAAATCGCTGCCCTCCGGGGTACCCGGTGTGCCTCACGTATTCCTTCTGGTCCCACTTGTTGCCTGTCAACCTGATTTTATCGGCATTGATAACAATAACGTTATCACCGCAATCAACGTGCGGGGTAAAATTTACCTTGTGCTTTCCTCTAATCATTTTGGCCACCTTGCTGGCCAAACGACCTAGAACTTCATTCTCCGCATCAACCAAAACCCACTCTTTGCTCACGGTATTCTGGTTGGCAGAAATGGTCTTATAACTTAATGTGTTCATTTAAAAAAATTGGTTTTTACTTTTTCGATGCACTTAACCAAATTGGAGTCATGCATCTTAATTCTTGTTAATTAACAGTGGTTTTCTAACAAAACCCTCCCAAAATAGGGGCACTATTGCAAATTAAATCCTGGTACCCGGCAAGTTCAAATCACAAATTATTGTAAATAAACTTGTTATCCGGGGTATATTGATAACTAAACGGGTCAAATTTGAGGGTGCAAAGATAGAAAAAATTTGAAAACGAGAGAGTTCTATCTTAAAATTTTTTATTTTTGCCCGATTGTTGGTGGGTTTTGGGGTGAGTAGTTTTGTGATTGAAGTTTGTTCGAAAAAAGTACAATATGCTTGATGCCGGTTTTACGGGTTTTATAAATTTGCGGGCGGTTGAAATGAGGGGCTTGTGGGGTGCATTGATTTTCGTTTTTGCCAGCTTGCTTGGTTTTTCGTCAGGATTGTCGGGTGAAGCAAAAATTTCTCTGCTGACGGCCAGCCCAGGTCAAGAGCTATATTCGGCCTTTGGTCACAGTGCGGTTTGGGTTCACGATCCGGTCAACCACATTGACGAGGTTTACAATTACGGCACCTTTGATTTCGATTCGAAAAACTTCTACCTCAACTTTGTGATGGGCAAACTAAACTACAAGCTTGAGGTTACCAATCTACACGCTTTTTTGTTAGAGTACTCAATGGAAGGGCGCGGTATGGCGGAGCAGGTCCTGAACATTACTACTGATGAGATGCACAGGATTTATAGTTTCTTGCTTTGGAACCGCAAACCAGAAAACCAATTTTACCTGTACGATTTCTTTCTTGACAACTGCGCCACACGAATTCGCGATTTCGCCGACAAGTTGCTCTCCATTGACTGGAGCGCCGGCTCGTTGACTGAACCAAACCACACTTTTCGTCAATTAATTGAACCATACCTAGAGCCCAACCCGTGGGCTAGGTTTGGAATTGACCTTGTGTTGGGCCTTCCTGCACACCGGCCAACAACCAAATGGGAGAAGATGTTCTTACCTGACCACATGTACGGTAGCTTTGAATCTGCCCGACACTCAGATGGCCGACCATTGGTTGTTAAATCTAGAATTCTGTTACCGCAAACCAACCCGCCGAGAAACACTTCGCTGGTGATGCCGGTGTTGATTTGTTGGGCGATTTTTTTCCTGGGATTGATTTCGCTTGCAAAGGTACGCATCGCTCGAATTTTCGACAAGGTTTTTTTCACTGCACTCGGGCTGGTGGGTATTATTATTTTGTTCTTGTGGTTCGCCTCTGACCACACAGCCACAAAACTAAACTTGAACCTAATGTGGGCAATCCCCTTCCATGTTTACTTCATTCACAAATCTTACCTTTTGTTTCCCATCGGAATACCAAGGCATTTTTTCAAGGTGGTTTTCGTGCTAAACTTGTCGTTACTTGTGTTGTGGCCTATTATCCCACAAAACTTCCACCCCGGGTTTTTCCCACTGGTTCTTCTCTCTGCAATTAAATCGGTTCCCTACGCTTTTGGCGATGCGTGGAAAAGGGTTCCTGTGGTGAAAAGGTTCATAACCCCCCGGTAGGTTACCGGTTATTCGAAAGGGCTCGAATGACTTTCGTTTCGATGCTCCGTATTAGTTTTTTAGCCCCTCGATTTCTGATTTCGAGATGACGGGGATGCTTTTTCGAAGTTGCTCCTAAAGTCTACAACTATTGGTTTGTTGTCGAAATACAACCCCTTAAAGGAGCTTTCCAACTCGCGGTTGTAGCGGCTATCTGTTTCGAAGAACGAGAAGTTTCTTTCTATTTCTATCTTACCTATGTCTATATTGCGCCTTTGAGTTTGCTCCTTTATCAGGGAAATCAGCTTGAGGGGGTTCAGCTTTGCCTTTGTTCCCAGATTTATGTAAAACTTTGAGTATCCGGCTGGGGTTCTCCTGTCAGAATATTGGTTCCTCCCATTTCTTTCTCTATTAAATCTGTCTTCTCTCGAGTGGCGACCGGATGCCTTAGGGTTGGATTTTTCGTGGTCGTAGTCGGGTTCAATGTTTAGATCGGGGGCATTCTTGTAGAAATCGAGGAATCTGTTGAACTCAGCCGAAACGAAAAGGTTTACCACCTCTTCTTTGCTCAAATGGCTAAATTTCTTGTGGATTTCTGGCATAAGGTCGGCCATTTGACTTTCCCTCACTTCCACCTGCTCAATCTTTTCCACGAGATTCAATAGTTGAACCTGGCAGATTTCCCTTCCCATCGGCACCTGTTTTCTGTGCATTTGCTTTCCGATGAGTTTTTCGAGGTTCTTGATCTTATGTTTTTCCTTGGAATGAATTATTGCTATTGAGGTTCCGGTTTTATCGGCCCTTCCGGTCCTACCGCTTCGGTGTATGTATGCCTCGAGTTCGTCGGGGAGGTTGTAGTTGATTACATGGGTCAGGTTGTTAACATCAAGCCCGCGTGCAGCCACGTCAGTGGCGACAAGTATTTGGAGTATTCCGCTTCTGAAACGGCCCATTACCAAGTCGCGTTGTGCTTGCGAAAGGTCGCCGTGGAGTGCGTCGGCGTTGTAACCATCGGCCATAAGTTTGTCGGCAATTTCCTTTGTCTCATGCCGGGTTCTGCAAAAAACGATACCGTAAATGCTTGGATTTATGTCAACAATTCGCTTAAGGGCATCGTAGCGGTGCTTGGCCTGCACCACGTAATAATTGTGGGAAACGTTTTCGGCACCGCTGTTTTTCTTGCCAACGGTTATTACCTCTGGGTCGTGCATAAACCTACGGGCAATTGACTCTATCTCGGTCGACATGGTGGCCGAAAACAAAAGGGTTTGCTTCTCCTCTGGAGTTTCAGACATTATGCTGTCAAGGTCTTCCTTGAAACCCATATTGAGCATTTCGTCGGCTTCGTCAAGTACCAGCCAGCTCACATTGCTAATTTTCAGTATTTTTCTGCGCAAGAGATCGAGTGTTCTTCCTGGTGTTCCAACCACCACGTGAACACCTTTTCTCAGGGCCTTAATTTGGGTTTCGATGTTGGCTCCACCGTAAATCGGAAGTGTAGTAAGTCCCTCTTTGTACTTGGAGTACTGATTGAGGTCCTTGCATATTTGCACGCAAAGTTCTCTGGTGGGGCAAAGTATGATTGCCTGTGTTTCGGAATAGGCAGTGTCTATCATATGAATAATAGGCAAACCAAATGCAGCGGTCTTGCCTGTACCCGTTTGGGCAAGTGCAATTATATCGCGGTCTGATTGTAAAATTCCGGGTATGGTTTTTAATTGGATGGGGGTGGGAATCTTGAAACCCATCTCTTCAATTGCCTGAATGATGTTGCCATCCAGGGTCGAATCATGAAAATTTGTCATTGAACTATTGATGAAGTAAAGTACTGCCGGTTTATAGCCGGAGGAAAAATATTAAAGTGCTGAAAGTCTATGAAGTTGAATTTTTCTTTGGAAAAGGAACAAGCCCATTATTTCGGGGCGCAAAGGTAGTGTAAAAAGTTTATAGTTTTTGTTTTTTTTCTTGAAATCTTAAAATGGGCGATAATCACCATCAAAAAACATCAAATCCTGCAGCCAATCAGTTAGGCAAAAGCGGCACTTCCGTTTTGTAGCAATAAAATGAAATTTGCCTAAATAGGTTTCAAAAGAATATGGCAAGTAAAACCAAAAAGGACTGCATGAATGGGGGGTGGTTTTTGTCAAAAAAAAACCACCCAAGGGTGGTCTTAAAATTATTGGGAGGGGCTATCCCTTCTTAGAAATATTGGTTGGTGTTGTCGATAATTTTTGTACCTTTCCTAATTGCGTTGAATGCACCGGTTTGAGCCATTGGGGCGAAAAAGGTCCTTGCCTGCTTTTTAATTGCCTCAATTTCTTGAGGGGTTTCAACTTTCTCCACACTTATCTTTTCAACTACGGCCACTACGTTGTTCCCCTTTATTGGTGCAGATATTGTCCCTGGCTTAATTCCAAAAACTACCCCAACCACTTTTGGTTCGGATCCGATTCCGGGTATTTGTTGGGCGTTAAACCTTGTTTGAAGGGTGTCTGAAACTTCAAGTTGGAGCTTGTCGGCAATGGCGTCAAGGGAGCCTGCCGCAAGAGCGGTTTTGAACTTTGATTCCCAAACATCGAGTTTCTTGTCCTTAATTGCAAGATTTGTGATTTCTTGCAAAATTTGGTCGAGAGGAGGAATGCCCTTTTCTGTTTTTTTGATGACCGTGGCAACCACGAATCGATTATCCAAATCAAAAAGCTGAGAGTTGGTTCCAACATTTGTTTTCGGATCAAAAGCCCAACGAACTATTTCTCTGGGATTTTCTATTCCAGGAAACGTAAAAGTGTTTTCTTGAACATCATACTCGCGAACGGCAAGTCCTTTTTCATTAGCAAGGTCTTCGAATCCTGCTGCTTCTTTTAGGTTATTAACAAATTCACTTGCCTGCCCGAAAACTTCCTGAAAAGTCTGGTTGGTGTGTGTAATGTTGCGTGCAAGCTTGGCAACTTGAACCTTTTTTGATGAGCCACCCTTACCGGTTACCTTAATTACATGAAAACCGAATTCGGTTTCGGCAAAGGTGAAAGTGTTTACTCCGGCTTCGACCACTGCCTTCGAAAATCCGGGAACCATGGCTGTTTCTTTAAACCAACCAAGGTCGCCCTTGTTAAATTTGGCTGACTGGTCGTCAGAGAACTGGTTGATAAGGCTTTCGAACTGAGCAGGGTTGCGCCTCACCACCGTTAAAAGACTATCGGCCAATTGTCGAGCTTGGTTTATGGTGCGTGTAACGTTGGGGTTTGATGCAGCTGATCCGGCATAAGCCACTAGAAGGTGAGTAGCCTTCAGGCTGTCGGGGTGCATCCTGGAATCAACGAGTTTTGCCAGCACCCAAGATTGGTCCTCTTCGTAGGGCCCGTACATTGTACCTATCTGAGCGTTAAAAAGTTCAGCTTCCAATTCTGGAGAAAGTTGATCTCTGCTTAATAGTGTTGGGTTAAACCTGATGTCGGAATTGGCATTGATGTACGATTCAATATTTTGAGCCTGATCAAATTCATCCTTTAGTTCCAAAAGCCCCTTTAGAATTGCTTCCTTGTCTTGCTGGCTTGGAAGAACATTAAAAAGCACGTACTGTAGGCTGCGCGATGCTGGGCGTTCAAAAGAGGTCTTGTGCTTTTGATAGGCTTTTTCAATTTCTTGTTCCGAAACCTGAACCTCTTGGTCTGGAATTTCACTTATGTTTTTTGCAACGAAACGAATAGTAGCCACCTCATTTCTCTCGGCAAAATCGGCTAGAGCCAACTTTGTGGGAAGGTAGTAACCCTTGCCAAGCATATTGAAATACTTGGTTTGGCTCCTGTCTGCCTCTATGAAGTCCATAAGCCTCTGCCACTGGTTTTGAGTTGTGGGTTCAACCATATCAAACCCTTGTAGAAAGTTGATGACGCTTGCCGGGTCGTATTCCCCGGTTTGCGGGTTGGAAAAATTTCTTACTATCTCACGGTGTGGTTCAGGGCCATGTATTAGATGTTGCAATTCTTCGGTGCTAATGGCAATTCCGTTTCTTTTCAATACGTCTTCCATCAAGGTTTCCCTTACAATGGTTTCCCAGGTACCTTGCCGTATTTGTGCAAGTTCTTGAAGGGTAACGTTCTGGTTGCCCGCTTGGGCTTTGCGAAACTCCACCTGCTCATTTACTCGCTTTTCGAAGTCGAGATACATTACTTTGTTTTTCCCAATTTTACCAACCTCTGGTTGGTCGTTTGCAGGGGCAAGGCCTGACAGGTCACCAAGGATGAATGCCGCCAATGCAACACCAACTATCACTATTAACAGGCCAGAGTAGCTTCTAATCTTTCCTAAGATTGCCATAATATTTAAATTATTTTGAAATCAGAGCGCAAAGGTAACATTTTTTTGATTTTGGCTCCATTATTTTTTAGACCCGATTGCCAGTACTGGCAGTGGTAAACCTTGTTGCACCTCATAAAAAAAGGTGCCATTGTTTTAGCACCTTTCTTGACTTTATTTTTGGTAAAAATTATTGAAGGGCGAAGCGTATTGGCATCCTGAACTGGGTTCTTACTGGCCTGTTCCTTTGCTTTCCGGGTTTCCAGCGAGGCATCATCCTTGCTACTCTAACAGCTTCCTCGTCGCATCCCCCTCCAATTCCACGGATTATCTGCACGTCGGTTATGGAGCCGTCGCGCTCAACAACGAATGTTACAAAAACCGTTCCCTGCACCCCGGCCTCGCGAGCCATCATCGGATAGTTCATATTGTCCCGCAAGAACCTAAGCCTTGCTTCTTCTCCACCTGGAAACTCTGGTTGCTCCTCAACAATCTGGAAAATCTTCCTTTCTTCAACCTCTTCTTCCACCACAACAACTACCCTTGGAGCTGCCTCCCTGACCACAGTTTGAACGGTTGCTTCAACGTCTATAATTCGTTCTTCCTCAATTTCAACCTGGTCGTCCACAATGATTAATTCCTGAGAAGGCTCTGGTGGTGGTGGCGGCGGCGGGTCATCTTGGCGAGTGATTTCGGTTTGTTCTTCCTCGATCTGCTCAACCTGAATATCCCCTAGGTCCATTAATGATCTTTCATATTGCTTGTGCTTGAAGGCAACGAGAGTTACAAACAGAGCAAAGGCAATGCCAGCCATCAGAAATATGCTTCTTTTGTTCTCGAGATCGGCTTTTTTCGTTTTCTTAGCTTCCATTTTTGTAAGTTTTTTTGCGGCTGCGGAAGGTTTTAATGGGTTTGTACCTAAAATGTGGCCGCTAAATTATAAATAATATCAATTGAACAAGGTTTTTTAAAACAATTTTACCCAATTTTTTCAAACTTTGGCCGTAGTAGCCCAAAAATGTAAGCACCAAAAATCGTTCCAAAAAAGTTTGCTGCAACATCAAGTACCTCGCCCAACCTGGTTGAAGTGCAAAAATGCTGGTAAAATTCGGTGGTTACCCCAATGAAGAACCCAATTGCAATTGCAAGCAAGAACCGGTTTTTCACGATAAAATCACTGCTCTTTTGCTTGAAGAAGGCAAAGGCAAGCAACCAGCCAAGCACCGCGAATAACAAAAAGTGGCTAAATTTATCGAGGCTTTGTATTCCTTTTAAAAACACAGTTGGGAGGCTGCCAACTGGTAGGCTAATGAGAACTATAATTACCAACGTCCATAAAAACGCCGGAACAAAATACCTGTAGGCCATTCCTTTTGTTTACCTCCCTGATTAATAAATTAGGCACCAACAAGGTTCTTGTATTCCTCAACCCTCAAAAGACTTTCAGTCTCTCCGGGATCAGACAACTTTATCTTAACAATCCACCCTTTGCCATATGGGTCCTTGTTTATAACATCTGGGGCGGACTCCAGCTCTTCGTTGAATTCAAGAACTTCCCCCGAAAGTGGCATATAAAGGTCCGAAACGGTTTTTACGGCTTCAATGGTTCCGAAAGTCTCCTCCTTATCAAGGCTTTCGCCAATGGTGTCGACTTCAACGTAAACAATGTCACCGAGTTCCTTTTGTGCGAAATCTGTAATGCCAACGATGGCAACATCACCTTCGATCTTTACCCATTCGTGGTCTTTGGTGTAAAGCAAGCCTTCTGGAAATTTCATAAAAATGTTTTTTAAAATGTTATTGATAATGGTGGTCAAAAGTAATATCTTTTTTAAAAATAGAAAATAAATCGGATATTTCTTTTTAAGGGGAATTTTGACCGGAAATTGTACCCCTAATAGCATCACTCGGATACATAGTTTTTGTTTTCAATTGTGAAATCAAGTTTTGGGAAATGCAAAAAACCATTGGGCTAAGATTTTTTTTAAAGAAAGAAAAAGAACAAGCCTTGACAATCTTAACGATTATCAAGGCTTTAGAGTAGCGGGGGCAGGATTCGAACCTACGACCTTCGGGTTATGAGCCCGACGAGCTACCTCTGCTCCACCCCGCAGTGTGTATTGGACGGCAAAGGTAACAAAAAAATGTATTGCAAATGTTTTATTTTTCAGAATTTTTTTTTAAAAAATCCTACCTTTGCATAACTTCAAATTTATTACCAAAGCACCCTTCTCTTCAACAAGCTATAATCAAGTAACTTGCCGTTGGATTTTTGAGTTTTGCTTGGAACTAACAAAGAGTTTTTGTTCTCAGGGTCGTCGGGAGTTTAAGAATTAAAAACTTGGAAAAACATGCACAAATCTGGATTTGTAAACATAATAGGCAAGCCAAATGCAGGTAAATCGACCCTGATGAACGCTCTGCTGGGAGAGAAGTTGTCCATAATCACCCCCAAGGCCCAGACTACGAGGCATAGGATTTTGGGCCTCTTGAATGGCGATGACTACCAAATTGTTTTTTCTGACACACCTGGGGTTTTGACGCCCGGTTACAAGCTTCAGGAGGCTATGATGAAGGCAGTGAAGTCAACGGTGGCCGATGCTGATTTGTTTATTGTCCTTACTGAGTTCGATAATGATTTCGACCACCCTGAGCTGATTGGTCAAATAGCCTATTCAGGGGTACCGGTACTTTTGCTTATCAACAAGATTGACCTTGCAAGTCAAGAGGTTGTAGGCAGCAAAATTAAATACTGGGAAGGACAACACCCCAAGTGGTTGGTGTTGCCGGTATCGGCACTCGAAAATTTCAATCTCGATAGGGTTTTGGAAAAAATTGTGGAATTGCTTCCCGAATCCCCGCCATATTTTTCGAAGGACGACATTTCTGACCGACCTACCCGCTTTTTCGTTAACGAAATAGTGCGCGAGAAAATCCTTCTGAACTATCAAAAGGAGATTCCGTACTCGGTTGAGGTTATGGTGGAATCCTTTGAGGAGGGGAGTGACTTTTCCAGGATTAGATGCATTATATATGTATCGCGCGAGAGCCAAAAGGGGATAATCATAGGGCACAAGGGAAGTATGTTAAAGAAAGTTGGAACCCAAGCTCGTGAAGATATAGAAAAGTTCACGGGCAAGAAGGTATTCCTGGAGTTGCACGTTAAGGTTAACAAAAACTGGCGCGAAAGCGAATCCCAGTTAATGCGCTTCGGGTACCTTGAAAAATAAACTCACCTTCTCGCCTCGCTAGTTTCGGTGCCCCGAGACAAGTGTCATCAAATAGCCCACCCACCACATATAAGCAAGTGGTTACATAAGATTTAGTACCTTTGCACCCTCAAAACGAACAAAATGGCAAACATTGTAGCTATAGTTGGCAGGCCCAACGTGGGCAAGTCAACCCTTTTCAACAGGCTTACCAAAACACGAACCGCAATTGTTGACCCAACTGCAGGTGTAACAAGAGACAGGCACTACGGTAGGAGCGATTGGAACGGCGTGGAATTTTCGGTAATTGACACGGGTGGATACGTGATTGGCTCGGACGATGTTTTTGAGGAGCAAATAAGGGCACAAGTCAGCCTTGCTATTGACGAGGCTTCAGTTATACTTTTTTTGGTTGACACCAAGGAAGGTGTTACCCCATTGGATGAGGATGTTGCCGAAATGTTACGACGTTCGGGCAAGACGGTGTTTCTGGTTGCCAACAAGGTTGACAGCACCAAGCACCACGCCGAAGCTGCCGTTTTTTACCAATTGGGGATGGGCGAGGTTTTCAACATTTCATCGATAAGCGGTAGCGGCACCGGCGACCTGCTAGATGCCGTGGTTGACGCGCTTGACAAAACCGTGGTGGAGGAACCCAGCGACGATCTCCCTCGCATAGCCGTGGTTGGCCGCCCGAACGTGGGCAAGTCATCGCTGATAAACGCCTTGTTGGGTGTTGAGCGCAACATAGTAACCAACATTCCAGGCACAACTCGCGATTCCATTTTCACGAGGTACAATTCTTTTGGTTTCGACTTTTACCTGGTTGACACAGCCGGCCTTCGCAAGAAAGGCAAGGTCAACGAGGACATAGAGTTTTACTCGGTCATGAGGTCGGTACGCGCAATAGAACACGCCGATGTTTGCTTGCTTATGGTGGATGCCTCGCAAGGATTCGAGTCGCAAGACCTGAACGTTTTCGGCCTTGCTGCCAGAAACAACAAGGGTATTGTGATTATCGTTAACAAGTGGGATTTGGTAGAAAAGGACCACAAGACCATGAAGGAGTTCGAAACCCGGATCAAGGAGGCCATAAAGCCTTTCAACGATGTTCCGATAATTTTCACCTCGGTGCTCACCAAGCAAAGAATTTTCAAAGCAATGGAAACTGCCGTTGAGGTTTTCAACAACCGCACCCGGAAAGTTAGCACCAGCCAGCTAAACGATGTGTTGCTCCCCATAATTGAAAATACACCACCACCGGCAACAAAGGGCAAGTATATTAAGATAAAGTACGTAACCCAATTGCCAACCCACTACCCGTCGTTTGCCTTTTTCTGCAACCTTCCGCAGTACGTTAAGGAGGCATACCAGCGGTTCCTTGAAAACAAAATTCGCGAAAACTGGAACTTTTCGGGGGTGCCAATGAGAATATATTTCAGGAGCAAATAAGTATTCTATGGAGGAAAGGGAGGTATTGAGAATTGACAAATGGCTCTGGGCCACACGTATTTTCAAGACCCGCTGTATGGCTACACAGGCCTGCAAAGCCGGGAAGGTAAAGGTAAATGGTATGGCTGTGAAGCCAAGCCGAGAGGTATCGCCCAATTTGGTTATATCTGTTCAGATCGGCCCCATTACCAAAACCCTAAAAGTGGTTTCCTTGCTTCAAAACAGAGTCGGGGCCAAGTTGGTAAGCCAATACCAAGAAGATCTTACACCTGCAGATGAAATGGAAAACCTCAAGCTCAAGGATGCATTATTCAAGCCACGCCCGAGGGGCTCCGGCCGGCCAACCAAAAAAGAACGCCGCGAAATGGACACGTGGATCGGGTGGGAATGATTGAGAAACACGCAATGAGTTAATAGCCGAGATTAAGCCATAAAGGTTGATGATTTAAATGCCAACGCAAACCGCAGACCTCCAGTTCATTTGCACGAACCTGCAGCATAATTTCAGATGACTCTTGGCTGCTGGTAAGCTATTCTAGGTGGCTGACAACCTGCCACCGCCCCCACCGGATCAATAAACAATCAAACCAATCAACCTGCAAGCCAAAAACAATTAGAACCCTATAAACTTGCCTGGCGATAAAAACATTTTTCTTAAATTTGCGATTTATAAGTAACTAGCACAAATAAAAAACACAAAACCTTTTTCGATGAAAGACCTCAAGAGTTACATTGACCAAAACAAAGATCGGTTTGTTGCCGAGTTGTTAGAGTGGGTTCGCATTCCATCTATCAGCGCCAAGGAAGAACACAAAGATGATATGTACCGTTGCGCCCACTGGGTTGCAAAAGCGCTAGTTGCCAATGGTGCCGATAGCGCCAAGGTTTACGACACCGAGGGACACCCCGTGGTTTACGGAGAGAAGATGATTGATCATACGCTGCCCACTGTACTGGTTTATGGTCACTACGACGTTCAGCCAGCAGAACCTCTGGACTTGTGGGTTAGTCCGCCTTTTGAGCCAGAAATTCGGGATGGCCGCCTTTACGGAAGAGGTGCCAATGATGACAAGGGGCAAGCTTTCATGCATTTCAAGGCTTTCGAATACCTGGTTAAAACTAACCAATTGCCCTGCAATGTTAAATTTATGATTGAAGGCGAGGAGGAAGTTGGTTCTCCCAGCCTTGGAAAGTTTTGCGAACAGAACAAGGAACTCCTCAAGAGCGATGTAATTTTGGTTAGCGACACAAGTATGATTGCCCCCGACATACCTTCAATA
This sequence comes from uncultured Bacteroidales bacterium, assembly GCA_964624065.1. Lineage (GTDB taxonomy): Bacteria > Bacteroidota > Bacteroidia > Bacteroidales > UBA7960 > UBA7960. The sequence continues at coordinate 84,734 of CAZUWF010000004.1, read as the reverse complement.
ACCACTGGATTGCGCGGACTCGCATACTGTGAGGTGGAAGTGACCGGCCCATCGCACGACCTTCACAGCGGTTTATTCGGTGGTGCTGTTGCAAACCCTGCCAACGTTCTTTCGAAAATGATTGCCTCTTTGACGGATGAAAACGGGAAGATTACAGTGAAGGGCTTCTACGATGACGTTGAGGAACTATCAATTGAGGAAAGGGCAGAAATGGCACGTGCACCATTTAGCATGGAGAAGTATAAAAAATTGCTTGACATAGAAGAGGTTGAAGGAGAGGCAGGGTATTCTACAATGGAGCGCACCGGCATTAGGCCCAGTCTTGATGTAAATGGTATGTGGAGCGGATATACAGGCAAGGGGGCAAAGACGGTTCTTCCTTCAAAAGCTTATGCAAAGATTAGTATGAGGTTGGTGCCGCACCAAAATTCTGAAAAGATAGCCGAGCTATTCAAAGAGCACTTTCAGGCCATTGCACCCAAAACAGTAAAGGTTAAGGTTGATTTCTTGCACGGCGGAGAAGGCTATGTCTCTCCCACCAACACCATCGAATACCAGGCTGCCAGCAAGGCATACGAAACCACTTACGGCAAGGTTCCGGTTCCGGTAAGAAGTGGCGGCAGTATTCCCATCATTTCCCTTTTCGAAAAGGTCCTTGGAGTTAAATCAATTTTGATGGGGTTTGGCTTAGAATCAGATGCCATACACTCTCCAAATGAGAGTTATGCCCTTGAGCAGTTTTTCAACGGTATTGAAACAATACCCTACTTTTACAAATACTATGCTGAAATGCAAAGATAAAAAGTGGCATTCCTCAAAAGAAAGGTTGGCTGCAAGGTAGTTTTGCAGCCAACTTTTTTTTTGGCCCTACCATCAATCAAAGGGTTATATCGTTGGGTGCAATTTTAAGGCGAATGAACGAGGTGATTTCCTCGAACATTTCGTCAACGGTATCACACCATTTAAAAAGGTCATGGTCAGACTCGCAGATATGGTAGTTGTCGAGAAGGCCTTGTATGTTAATAATCTGATCCCAGAATTTACGGTCGTAGATTACAATCTTGGTGTCTTGGGGCATCTTGCCGGTTTGAACCAATGTAAGGATCTCGAATAATTCGTCAAGGGTTCCGAAGCCGCCAGGCATTACCACCACCACCTTCGAAAAAATGGAGAACCACAGTTTTCGCATAAAGAAGTAGTGAAACTCGAAATTTAGTTCGTCGGAGATGTATGGGTTAGAGGATTGCTCGAAAGGCAGGCTAATATTTAATCCTATTGATTTACACCCGGCCAAGTGAGCACCCTTATTGGCAGCTTCCATGATTCCGGGGCCGCCGCCCGAACTGATGTAGTACATCTTTTCCGGCGGACAGTTAACCTTGCACCATTCAGCGAGCCTTTGGGCCAACTCCACGGTATCTTGGTAGTAGCGCGAGTTTTCAAGCAATTTTTTGGCTTTCTTCAGCTCTTTTTGGCTAGGATTTGGCTGGTTTTCAAGCAGGGAAAGTGCCCTTGAAGCATCCTCGTAAGACAGGATGCGAGCTGAGCCAAAAATCACTATGGAGTTTTCAACATTGTTTTTGCGGAAACGGGTCAGAGGCTCAACAAATTCGGACATTATCCTGATGCCCCTGGCGTCGGGCGAATTTAAAAACTTTAGGTTCCTGTATGCTTTTTCTGGCTTTGGCTTGTCCATTTTCCAAATAAATTATTGGTTCTGAAAGGTTAATTTGCAGTATAATACAATCCTGCCTCGGGCCCAAGAGGGATGCCAAGCAATACCCATACAATGATTAATGTTGTCCATAGTATGAAGAAGGCAAAGGTGTACGGCAGCATGGTGGAAATGAGTGTCCCGATTCCTGCCTTAGAGTCATACTTTTCGAAGTAAACAATTATTAGTGCAAAGAAGCTCATCATTGGCGAAATGATGTTGGTAACACTGTCGCCAATGCGGTACAGCGCTTGGGTTAGTTCTGGCGAATACCCCAGGAGCATGAACATTGGGATGAATACCGGACCAAGAATAACCCATTTGGCCGAAGCGCTTCCCATAAACATATTTATGAACCCCGAGAGCAATATAAACAATAGTATTAGAATAACAGGATGCGGGTTTAGCTTTTGGAGGACTTCGGCCCCGTTGATGGCAATAATAAGCCCCAGGTTGCTGTCCCTAAAGTATGCCACGAATTGCGCTGCAAAGAAAACCAAAACCAAAAAAGCGGCGAGGGATTTCAAGCTCGAAACCATACCTTTCACAACATCACCATCGTTCTTGAATTTTCCGGTAACGAAACCATAAACCACCCCTATCGAACCTGCAAACAGGAAAAGGAAGGCAATGAAGCCCTTTCCAAGAAGCGGAGACTTCAAAATTGTTCCATCTACCCCGCGAAGCAAACCGTTTTGTGGCCAGAGGGTCAACACAATTATCAGTATCCATATCCCCATTGAGATAAGCACCCACTTTAAGGCTTTTCTCTCGGTTAAGTCTAATGGATTAAGGTCTTCACGGGGCACTTGACCCTTGTACTTTCCCAAGCGGGGTTCAACAAACCGCTCGGTGATGAATGTTCCAGCAAATGATATTAAAAAGGTGGAAGCTGCCATGAAGAAATAGTTTGCTGTGGCCGTGACCTCGTAAGATTGGTCGAGGATACGGGCGGCTTCGGTCGAAATACCGGCAAGTGTTGGATCAATGGTTCCAATAAACAGGTTGGCGCTAAACCCGCCAGAAACCCCTGCAAAAGCCGCCGCCATCCCCGCAATGGGATGCCTTCCCAAAGAGTGAAAAATAACGCCAGCCATTGGAATGATAAGCACGTACCCAAGGTCCGATCCTATATTGGAGAGTACTCCGGCAAGTACTATAACGAAAGTTAGAAGTTTGGCCGGGGCTTTCAGCACCAACAATCTAATTGACGCGCTTATTAGCCCGCTTGCTTCTGCAATTCCAATACCGAGCATTGCAACCATTACAATGCCCAATGGGGCAAAGTCGGTGTAGTTTTTCACCATTCCGGTTATTATGGAGTGGATTCCTTCCTTTGACAGAAAGCTTATCACCTTTACCTCGGCTCCTGTTGCCGGGTTCGTGGCATTCCATCCTAGCAGGGATCCTATCCAGGATATTAACAGAACCAGCATGGCAAGCATAATGAAAAGGCTTGCTGGGTGAGGCAATGCGTTTCCGGCCCTTTCCACAAAACCAAGAAATCCCTTAAATTCTTCTCTCTTTGCCATTGTTTTATTGGTTAATTATTAATTCGTATCCGCTTGTTTTGCCCTTTTGGTTTGCAGGTATCCCCTTCTGGAGCCAAATGGGTGCTGGGTGTCCCTTGAGGTAGTGGTCGAAAAACTGGTACATACGTACCGAGAGGTCCATTCTGTTTGGCCAACGCGTAAGGTTGTGCTTTTCGTTATTGTAAACCAGCATCCAAACCGGCTTGTTCAGCCTTCGCAAGGCCATGAAGAGTTCAATTCCTTGATACCAAGGCACAGCCCCATCATCATCGTTGTGCATTACAAGGAGAGGGGTTTCGATTTTGTCGGCAAAAAAGATTGGTGAGTTTTCAATGTACCGTAGCGGTTTTTCCCAAAGGGTTCCGCCGATCCGACTTTGAGTTTCTTCGTACTGAAACTGCCTGCTGCGGCCACTCTCCCACCGTATTCCCCCATAGGCACTAACCATATTGCTAACCGGTGCTCCGGCCATTGCCGCCTTGAACAAGTTGGTGCGAGTAACTAGATATGCAATTTGATATCCACCCCAGCTTTGCCCTTGCAGCCCCAAATTGTCCCTATCAATAAAAGAGCACCTCTCAAGCAAGGCTTTGGTACCGCTTACAATTGCATTGTAGGCACTTTCGCCCGGAAAACCATCCTTGTACGTGATATCGGGAACAAAAACGATGTAACCATTGCTGGTGCAGTATGGTCTGTTTATTGTTGACCTGCTTGGTGACGGTATTGAATGACTGTGAAGCCCGTGTGAGGATTGTTCGTAAAAATACACCAGCATTGGGTGTTTTTTTTGGCGGTCAAGGTTTTCGGGCAAGTATAAAAGGCCTTGCTTTGGCTGGTTGTCGAAGTCTATCCAATTAACCAACTCAACGGTTCCCCATAAGAATTCATCTTGCTGTGGGTTTGCGTTTGAAACCCTATAATATTCTGAAAAGTTAATTCCACTCGCAAAAATGTCGTTGAAAGTTGTAAATGTCCCCTTTCGCCATGCAAACTTGTTGTTATCCTTGGCTTTTATAAGGTTGCCAAAGGAGGCGGCTTCCATGGCCTGGGCTTCGAACCCAGCGTCGGTCAATGAATAAAATCCAGCTTCCTTGTTTTGGTGGTTGAAGGCACTAAAAAAAATCATTTCTTTTTCGGAAAAGAAAGGGGAGTCTCTTTCCAGGTTTAGAACCCTGAACGTAAGGTTTTCCTTTCGCCCCAAACCCTTGGTAAGGTTTTCCGGGTTTTTTCTTCCGGATGGATCCACTTTCCAAACATCAAACTTGTCGTTTATAATGACAAAGGAATCGTTTTCGAACCAACCTCCTATGCCATAAGGGCGAGGAGGGGCAGGAATGTCGTTTTCTTCATCAAATAGTTTTTCTTTGATTACCCAAGTTATGTTTCTGGTTTGTTTGGTTCTAATTTCGTACGCCATCCAGTTCATACTTTGGAGGTCAAACCATACTATGAACTTTCCCTGGGGCGAAATCCTAACCTGTGTCCTGATTTTTTCGGCCACAAGCGTTCGTTGCCCGTTTCGCAAGTCAATCTCGTAGGCATCGGTGAATGAGGTTCCTGAGTAATCAGACATTTTGAGGTACGGGGTAGGAGAAAGCCCCAAGGCAATGTTTTCGTTGTTTTGGTGGTCGAGGGTTACAGTAGGGATGGATTCATCGGCCAATTGAACAAGCTTTCTTTCCCGGATGTGGTAAACTGCCTGAAACGACCTTCTTCGTTCTTCCCTAAGCCGGTTGTGTTGCAGTGGCTGGATCATTGGTTCTTCCCAGTGCCAGACGTCTAGAGAATATTTTTCTTCCACAAGCAGGGTGTCCTGGGGCTCGGTGAGTGGAGTTTCGGTTGTTCCAAAAAACAGCCTTCTTCCGCTCTTCGAGAAGAAAGGCCTTGAATGCTCGCTTGGACCACTGCCATCTGGCATTCCGGCTGATGTAGCTCTAATGGCCTTGTAGGGCTGTAAATCGCTTTTATCCCACAACCACACATCGTAGGTTTTGGTTTTGGCAGTATCTGGGCTATGCAGCCAAACCAGCTGGTTGCCAGCAAAGTCAACATTCAATTGTTTTACATCTCCTTCTCTGGTTTCGTCAATAGTTTTTCTTTTTTGCAGACCGGTATCGAAAAAAACAATGGAGTTTGATTTGAGCGAATCGGTTTTTTTCGATTCCACTACAGCCGCCACCAATTTTCCATTGGGAGAAACCACAAAACTTTCAGCATTTTCTATTAATTCCCTGTGCCCGGTAAGTGGATTGTATGCCGCCAACCTCTTTTCCTTTGGGGGCTTTCGATCTCTTGTCCCTCTTGTTGGGATGGTATCTTTTGTGGTCTTGGTTTTTTCAGCTTCGCCAACCCTTGCTGGTTCTCTCTCTTCTTCTTTTGCCGTCTTTCTTTCTTCAATTTCGAAGTGGTAAGCCATCCAGTTTGAGGGCTCATCGGGGATTGAAAAGCCAAGTAGCTCTGGAATTACTTCCAGTTCATATGTTTGTAAGTTGAAAATGCCAAGGCTGTCTCTTGGCATTTCTTCGCGCTTTTTTTTCTCAACTTTTGCCTGGCGTACGATTTTTTCTGGAGGCTTGACCTTGAATGCAATGAAGCCGTTTCCTTTTGAGAAAACCGCATTGTAACCCCTTGGAAACACTCTCTCGCTTTTTTTTTCAAGGTCGAAAAGCACCAAATTCCCGTCACCTTGTTGTGGGTTTAGCTCGTAGGCAAGCCATTTGCCATCATTTGAAAAAGCAATGTTTGCCAGGGTATTCCAAGAAGCGTAATCTTGGTGCGTCAACGGTCTTTTGGATACCCCTTGTGTTTTTGCCGAAATACAAAAAACCAACAGAAGAAATATTGCTTGTAATTTCCTCATTTGTAAAAAAGTATTACCATTCTTACTATCTGTAATTGCGAGGTATCTTCCGAGTAGTGATTTTCTCTATTCTTCTGGCAAAAGATTTAGTCGTCGAATTCTGGATCCAAATAGCTGTCATCTCCATTCTCGTCATCATCGTCATCATCAAACTCATCTGATTCAGATGTGCTTTTACGTTTGACTTCAAAAACATCCCTTTTTGCCTCCTTGGCCTTGGCCATATATTCTTTGGCCTTTTCGGGATTGTTGGACAAAAAATAGGCTTCGGAAATTGCTAGGAGCGAAATAACATCATTGCGATCAATTTCAATTGCCTTGGAAAGCACTTCAAGAGCCTTTTCGGGTTCGTTTGTGAAAAGATACGCAATTCCAAGCCCTCGGTGGCCATCGGGGTAATCGCAGTTGCATTTTACGGCCAACTCAAAGGCCGCTATGGCACTGGCATAATCTTGGTCCACCAAGTACGCTCCGCCAAGGTCAACAATAGCTTCAAAGTTGGTTTTGTCGGCACTGATTGCCTTTTTGAGGTCTTTGATGGCATCCTTGTATTTTTTTTCACTCCCCTTTATCAAGCCTCGCAAATGCAACGCTTTTGGGTGGTTCTCCTCGATTTTCAAAACAGAGGTTAGGTCTTTTATCGCTTTTTCGGGCTCATCAATCAAAAAATTGGCACTCGCCCTTCCATAAAGTGCACCAGCATTCTTCTTGTCCTCCTCCAAGATTTCCTCAAACAATTCCATTGCCTCGTCAGGCTTGCCTTTATCAATTTTAAGCCAGGCCTCTTCAATTAGGGGGTTAATTCCTTTTTTTTGCAAGGTGCGCATTTATTTAGGGTAAACTATAGGTTCAATTTTCCGAAAACAGGATGGTTTTTTTGGACGTCAAAAATAATAATTGTAATAATAAAGCAAAGGATAGTTGAAAAAAAAAAAAAAAAAAAATTGTTAGAACTGCACAAATCCATCTAACAGTTAAATTAGGGTCGCAACGATTATTTTTGATTGTTTTGGAGTATATTTGCACGAATGTTGAGAATTAGCGTTAACCGCCATGCCTATTATTAAAAGCTTAAGGGGTTTTACCCCAGCCTTTGGAAATGATTGCTATGTTGCCGACAATGCCACCATTATCGGCAACGTGGTTATGGGTGATAAATGCAGTGTTTGGTTCAATGCTGTGGTTCGAGGCGACGTTCATTACATAAAAATTGGAGACAGGGTAAACATTCAAGACGGAGCCATAATCCACGCAACTTACGAAACCGCACCCACAAACATTGGTAATAATGTTTCAATAGCCCACAACGCAATAGTACATGGCTGCACCATAAATGACAATGTTCTGATTGGTATGGGTGCAATTGTAATGGACAATGCCTTGATTGGAGAGAACTCAATAATAGCAGCGGGATCTGTGGTTCTCGAAAATACTGTTGTGGAGCCGGGCAGTGTTTATGCTGGTGTTCCGGCAAAAAAAATAAAGTCAATAAATCAAGAACTTACCGGCAACCTGCTAAACCGCATTTCTGAAAATTACGTTAATTACGCAAAATGGTACCAGGAGGAAGATGATTGATTGATGCATAAAGGGCGAAGATTTTTGCCGTATCATACTAAGTCTCAGTATTTAGGTATTGGTGGTTGATTGAGGTTCAATAAGTGTTGTCCCGATCGTGGCGGGCCTCAGAAGGTGTGTTTTTTTGACGAACGCTTTTGGTATGCTATTTGCAACTTCTTGCCAAAGGCTTAAGGACTTTGATAAACAACCAACAATTAGTTAAACAAAAGTTACAAAAATGAAGAATTTTACATTCTTGGCCGCCATGGCTATTCTGTTTTTTGGCTGCGTTTCATCAAGCAAATTGCTTCACAGGGGAGACTTTGATGGAGCCATCGAAAAAAGTGTACGGGCTTTGATGAAAAACCCTACGAAAGAAAAGGAGATCCTGGTGCTGGAAAGAGCATACAACATTGTCAACGAGCAGGATTACGAGAGGATAAGGTTCCTTGAAAGGAATGGCAATCCCGGCGATATGGAAGAGGTTATCCGCTTGTACTCCAAAATGAAGCGCAGGCAAACCCTTGTCAGGACTGTTACACCCCTAAGGCTTCAGGAAAGGCTGGTGCAATTTCCTTACATTGATTACGACGATAAAATCATCAATGCCAAGTCGGCTGCTACCGAGCATCATTACCAAAATGGCTTGACCTTGATTCACCGAGGCGAAAAGCAGTCGAAAAGGGATGCTTATATGGCCTTTTCGAGGGTTAAGGACCTTTCTGGCAATTACAAGAAGGTTGACTCCCTTTTGTACGAGGCCAGGCAGCAGGGTGTTAGCCGAGTATTGGTTTCCGTAAGTAACCAATCTCATTTAAACTTGCCCCAAGAGTACGTGGATGGGCTGTTGGCCGTTGATCCGAGAAGACTCGAAAATGAATGGCTCGAGTTTTTTTATGCCGACCTTGACGAAAGCATTGATTTTGACTACTACATAACTGTGAATATGAGGAGGATAATCATTTCGCCCGATCAGACCCAAACCAAAGATCGTCAGGTTACCAAAAAGGTGGAAGATGGGTTTGAATATGTTAAGGATGCCAAGGGTAACGTGAAGAAGGATTCGTTGGGCAACGACATTAAGGTGCCAAAATTCAAGACTTTGGTATGTGCTGTGGTTGAAACCCACCAGCACAAATCAATTGTTATTGAGTGCGACTTGGAGATTTTTTCGGTAAATCCATACAAGTTAATTAAGCGCGAGCCCCTTGGCGCAGCCAGTAAATTTGACCACGTTTCGGCTCGCGCCATCGGCGACGTGAATGCTTTGGATGAAGAAACACAGAAGCAGGTCAATGTTAAGCCCCTTCCTTTTCCTACCGAGGTGGAAATGATTCTGCGGACCTCGCAGGGGTTAAGGAGTGCCGTTGCAAATGCCTTGCGAGGCAACAGAAGCTTGATTTATTGATGTTGGGTTAAAGTAAAGGATACTTTGGATAGAAAGGGTCTTTTTTTTACTTGATTCGCAGTATCTCCTTGTATTTGTTGCCGTTTGATAGAATTTCGATGGCTTTGTTCACCTCTTGGTCGTTGGAAAGTGAAGAAATAACCTGGCCCTCCTGATGGTAATACCTTTTCACAATTTCGCTCAACAGCAACTCTGAGATTTCTCCCCGGTATGTGTAAACATCTTTATTCTTTTGGATTTCAATCTGTTGCTTCAAGGCGTTTATTTCTTCTGAGAGGGTCTCGTGGCTGTTGTATTCCTTGGCAGCCATAACAAACCTTTCCAGCAGGTCATCCATAGGGGTTTGGTAGGAGAAGTTTTTTGAAGCAAGGAATTTTACAAATTCGCCATAAGCCTCGTCGGTTATCCTGAACACATCCGCTGAGGGGATTGACTTGTTGTTGCGGAAAAACTGGTTTGCAAAATCAAATATCTTGAATTCCCTCACCAAAGCAATTGAAATTGCTGCCGGCCTAACCGGCTCTATCAAAATATCTGGTTCTATCCCGCCACCATCAAATACGGTTCTTCCGTTGCGAGTTTTAAATGCAGTTTTCAAGGAATCTGGAATTAGGGTCGCCGAACCATCCTCCCTTCTTTGGGCATAATCAATAGATTGTATGCACCTGCCGCTTGGTATGTAATACTTTGCCACAGTAAGCTTTAGCTGATTGTTGAAACCTACTGGCACCACGTTTTGTACCAGCCCCTTACCTATTGTTCTGTGGCCAATTAATACGCCTCTGTCAAGGTCTTGCAACGAACCGGCAACAATTTCTGATGCCGAGGCCGAGGCCATATCGACGAGCACTACCAGCGGAATTAAGGTGTCAACGGGATTGTTAAGCGTGTAGTGGTTGGTGTTGTTACCAGCAATGCGGCCACGGGTGCTAACTATCAGTTGGTCTTTGTTTACAAATAGGTTGGCAATGTTCACGGCTTCGTTAAGCAAGCCCCCGCCATTGCCCCTCAAGTCGATGATTAAACCCTTAAGGTTGCTTTGCCTCAAACCGTTGAAGGCTTCCCTAACCTCTCGGCCGGCGTTTTGAGTAAAACCAGTCAGTTTTATGTAGCCAATCGTTTCGTTGAGCATGCCGAAGTAAGGGATGTTCTTAATGCTTACAACCTCTCGCGTCACCCTCCTGACTAAAGGTTTTGCTTCACCCTCGCGATCAACTAACAAGGTAATGGTTGTGCCGGGTTGGCCAACAAGTAGATCGCGCACCAAATCTGATCCCATTCCTCGCACCGATTTGTCGTCAATCTGCAAAATCCTGTCGCCCGGAAGCAAACCGGCCTTGTATGCTGGAAAATCCTTGTAGGGTTCTGTAATTATGGTCCCTCCATCTCTTGTGGCTATGAGCGCGCCTATACCTCCGTACTGTCCGGTAGTCATGAACCGCACATCTTCAAGTTGTGATTCTGGGATGAAATTGGTGTAGGGGTCGAGGGATAATAGCATCTCGTCAATGGCTGTCTTGATAAGCTCGGAGGCATTTACCTCGTCAACGTATTTCAAGTACAATTCCCTAAATAAGTTGGTGAAAACATCGAGGTTTTTCATTACCTCGAAGTTTGGCGAGTTAAAACCTGTGAGGAAAAAGGCCCAAGCAACCAATGCCGAGATCAAAGCGATCCGGCGTGTTTTGTCATAAAATTTTCTTAATGTCTTCATCAACTTTTTTTGTTTCCTGAATTATACAAAATTATGAGAATACCCAAAAAGGTCAAGCTACTTCTAATGCTTAGGGCACCGGGTCGTGCCCGCTTCCCCCCCAAGGGTTGCAGGAAAGTATCCGCTTGAGGGTTAACCATCCTCCCTTGATCGGGCCGTGCTTCTTTAAGGCCTCAATACCGTAATGCGAACAGGTTGGGGTGTATCGACAACTTGGCGGAAGGTATGGCGATATTGCTCCCTGATAAAACCTAATGAGGCCAATGAAAAGCCACGAAAAGCCTTTGGCAATATAACGAAAAACCACCATTAGCAATTGTTGTCAATTAAACTTCCGGAAATTGATTTTATAAGTTTCGAAATGCAATCATCCATTCTTCCCTCCATTTTGCCTAAATGCAAAATATTGGGGCTTGAATAAACCACCGACAGCAAGCAGTTCAGCTTGTTTTCCTCAAGAAACGCATAAAGGGGAAATTTGTTTTTCCTGTACGACTCTTTTACGAGGCGCCTAACTCTGTTTCGCCGGGTGGCATTCTTGAATAGCCGCTTGGGAGCCGTAATCATTACCTTGCAGGGGTAGGGAAAAGTTGAAAGATTCTTGCGGGATTTGGTTTCTTCGATGCATTTATTCGGACTCAAAAAAATCGGGTCGTTTTTGGGCAACGCCAAATAAACTACAGCAAAGGGAGAAACAAATAACCTCTTACCCTCACTGAAAAGTCTTTCCTTGTGGTAGAAATTGCAAAGACGTTCGCTTTTTTTGAAGGTAAACATTCATTTCAAAGGTTGGTGTGAGGTTAATTGGATGCTCCAAAAACCCTAAAATACCTTATTTTTTTGCCTTTTGAAAGAAATCTTGCATTGCCATTGCCATTGAAGGAAATTCGGGTGAGGGCGCCTTAACATGAAGCATGTAGCCCTCCTTTTCTATGGCCTTGGCTGTTTTCTCGCCAAAAGCACCGAAAACAGTTTGGCCTTGTTGGTAATCGGGGCAATTTTCTTGGAGCGACTTAATTCCGAAAGGGCTGAAAAACACAATCATCTGAAAAGACTTTAGGTCAATTCCAGAGAGGTTTTCACTTACGGTTCGGTAAATGGGAGCTACTGAATACGACACTTTTTGCTTTTCGAGGAATTGGGGAATATCGCACTGATGGACCTCGGCACAAATGAAAAGATACTTGTCTTCCTTGTGCTTTTTGATCATATCGCCAAGGTCGGAGAAATTGTTGGAACCAAAGAAAATCTTGCGCTTCCTGAATTGTACGTATTTCTGCAAGTAAAGGGCGATGGCCTCGGTAGGGCAAAAATACTTCATACTGCTGGGAACCGGGAAACGCAATTCCTCGGCAAGTGAGAAAAAGTGATCAATGGCATTTTTTGAGGTAAATATCAATGCCGTGAATTTGCTTAAGTCAATCTTCAGCTTCCTAAACTCCTTAACGTCAAGCCTTTCAACCTTAATCAATTTACGAAAAACAATATCCAAATTGTATTGCTTTTCCAGTTCTGAAAATGGGGATTTGTCGTTTTCCGGCGGTGGTTGAGAAATTAAAACGTTTTTGATCTTCAAGGTACTCATCCTGCAAAATGTAATTTTAACTGATTGATTTACAATGCCAATACACTTCCCAAGGCATTAAGGGTAGATGTGGCTAGTTTATAAACCAGCAGCAAGGGTGCCAATTCAACGCCGCAAAGGTACAAAAAAATATGAAATCTAGGAAGGTTTGAGTTTCGAAACCACACCAAGGACCTTCTGACCATTTTTACAAGGTGCGCAAACGCAAGCAAAACCCACAAAAATTTAATGGCAAACAGGCTGGGGTTGTAGTAATAAACCAAAACCAGTGGCAACAAAGACACACCGGTAAGGTTGTTGAAAAACACTGTGGTATCTTGATGTATTTCTAGAACATTTTTTTGCTCGAATACCCAGGAAAAGAACCACTCCAGACCCCTTTTAAAAATAAACAAAGCCAAAACCAATCCGAGAGCCAAAACAAACCTTCCCAAGAAACTTAGATCGGCATCAATGCCCCCCAACGAAAAGTTAGGATCCGAAAGGGTTACCACCAAAGCTACCACAATCAAAAAATTTAAAGAAAGCATCCATTTTGGGGTTCGGTTTTCAAAATATTCCTCTTTTTTGATTCGCCTGAGCAAAATGGCATCAATAATCGAACTGGAAAACTGCCTTGAATAATAGGGAAAATACAAGAAAGAAAGGGAAGATAGCACGAGCGATGACACAACAACAACAAAAAACCAATCGCCACCTTCGGTTTTCTTAAGAGGTAATTCCCTTAGCTCTTTAACCCCAAGTAAGTGAGGGGCTCCAAATACAGTTTCAGAATTGTCTTTGGGGTACCTTTCGAAAAATAGTGGGAAGTTGTCGGCCTGATTAACGCTCAGGGTGTCGGCAAGGTAAAAATTATCGAGGGGTCTTGAGACTGTTACCATAAGGGTATCAGGTTCCTTGTGTTGAGCAAGACCCATAAATGCAACCAATATGGTAAAAAGCATTAAAATACAAACAGTTCGAGCCATTCTCAAAAGGTTTTTTGCAAAATTAGAGATTTTGGAGGATTACTGTTGGGCCAATTTTCATTTCAAGGATCTCTCCCGTATTTTTGAGTTATTTTTAGCGCATTTTCTTGGATAACGGCTCAAAAATGGTTAATTTTGCCGCGTTTTTTAATTAATTACCCCAAGTAAACCAACCCGCCAGGCAACCTCTTAATGAACCTAATCGAATCGATCAAGCAAAACGCCAAGAAGCATCAAAAAATCATTGTCTTGCCAGAAGGCACCTCTGAAAGAACCATTAAGGCAGCCAACGTAATCCTTGAAGAAGGAATTGCAAAGCTCATACTTTTTGGAAGCCCCACCGAAATCCATTCTCTTGCCAACAAATTTGGTTTGAGCCAAATAGAAAAGGCAACAATAATTGACCCGCCGACCTGGGAAAAAAGACATTACTTTGCCCAAATGCTCTACGAGATTAGAAAGAGCAAGGGCATAAGCATTGAAGAGGCATACCATTTGGTTGCAGACCCGTTGTACCTTGCCCCTTTGTTGATCAAGAACGGCGACGCCGACGGTGAGGTGGCCGGAGCCGAAAACGCAACGGGTAACGTGCTCAGGCCTGCTTTCCAAATTATAAAAACCTTACCGGGGATAAGTGTGGTCTCTGGTGCCTTCATAATGATCATGAAAGAAAAACACTGGGGTGACAACGGAGTTGTGATTTTTGCCGATTGTGCAGTGCACCCCGATCCCAATTCACAGGAAATGGCACAAATAGCCCTTAGCTCGGCACAAACTCTAAAGTCGATCGTGGGAACAGAGCCAAGGGTTGCAATGCTGAGCTTTTCAACCAAAGGAAGCGCAAGGCACCCAATGTGCGACAAAGTTATAGAAGCCACCCGGATTGCCAGGGAAATGAATCCCTCGCTTAAAATTGACGGGGAACTACAGGCCGATGCCGCAATTGTAGAGGCAATAGGAAAGAGCAAGGCTCCAGACAGCGAAATCGCTGGCAAGGCCAACGTTTTGGTTTTTCCATCTCTTGAGGCAGGAAACATAGCATACAAACTAGTGCAAAGGCTTGCTGGAGCTGAGGCCGTTGGCCCCGTACTTCAGGGTATGGCCGCCCCAATTAACGACCTGTCGAGGGGGTGCTCCATTGACGACATAGTAAATCTGGTTGCCATAACCGTAAGCCAAGCAGCCGCAAAGCAGTGAGCAACTTATTTTTGAAAAATCTTAACAAAACAAACTTATGCCTATGAAAATTCTAGTTCTAAACTGCGGGAGCTCTTCGGTAAAATACCAACTCATGAATATGGCCAACAACGCCGAGTTGCTTGCCATTGGTCTTCTTGACCGAGTTGGGTTGCCCGATAGCGTATTGAAGCACCAGCCACGTGGCAAGGAAAAGTACAAGATCATTCAGAATATTAAAACCCACGAGGAGGGGATTGACCTTATTGTCAAGATATTGCTAGATCCAGACCATGGTGTACTATCAGACATTAATGAAATTTATGCCGTTGGGCACAGGGTGGCACACGGGGGCGAAAAGTTTAGGGAAAGCGTCATTATTACCGACAGGGTTTTGGAAAACCTTGAGTCCACAAAGGAGTTGGCGCCATTGCACAACCCGGCAAACATAAATGGAATCTTGGCCATGCGAAAAAAGTTGCCTAACGTGCCGATGGTGGCCGTTTTCGACACCGCGTTTCACCAAACAATGCCACAGCATGCATACATGTATCCACTGCCTTATGAGCTTTACGAAACCAACCAAATACGTCGATACGGATTTCACGGCACCAGCCACAAGTTTGTATTTCAAAGGGCATGTGATGCAATGTTTATGAGCCGCGACAACGTAAGGGCCATAACGTGCCATCTTGGAAACGGAGCCTCAATAGCTGCCATTAAAAACGGCAAGTCGGTTGATACTTCAATGGGCCTTACGCCTGTTGAGGGCCTAATGATGGGAACCCGTTCGGGCGACCTTGACCTTGGAGCACTTCTGTACATCATGAGGCTAAAAGAACTGGATCTTGAAGGAGCCAACAATCTGATTAACAAGAAAAGCGGCGCACTTGGAATTAGCGGAATATCGTCAGATATGCGCGACATTGAGGGCGCAGCCTGGGTTGACGGTCACAAGAGGGCACAACTGGCGCTAGATATGTACCACTATAGAATTAGAAAATATATTGGTGCCTACGCTGCCGTTCTGGGCGGCCTCGATTTGCTGGTTTTTACCGGCGGGGTGGGCGAAAACGGCCCCGAAACACGAGAGGAGGTTTGCAAGGGATTCGAGTACCTTGGGCTTTACTTTGACGAAGAAAGAAACAGGGGGGTTAGGGGCAAGCTAGAACTCATATCCAAGCAAGACTCAAGGGTGAAGGTAATGGTGGTTCCAACTAACGAAGAGTACGTAATTGCAAATGACACGCTTAAACTGGTTGCCTACAAAAAGGAGCAGGAGTAAAGAAAAGTGAAGATTTAAGGTTGAACCAACGATGGGGCCACATTGTCCTGAATAGAAAGGTAGTGTGGAGAAGGTAGGCAGGGGATTGTAGGCAAAAGCAGGTTTTTGAGCCCTCAATGGGCGGAATATTGAAGTCGTGGTAAGGTCTTAGCAAAGCACACGGGTTTATTAGCAGCCACTCGTTGGCCACGCCTCCTTTGCGGAGGCTTATTGCCGGCAAAGGAATGCTGAGATGCGATTTGTTGAGGCCGGGCAAATGAAATTCACAATTCACTGAGCCGAGCTTTAACTTGTCTAAAAATAAAATAAACCCCTGTTTTGCCGAGTTGGGCAATTGGAATCCAGACAAATTTAAAACCGAAATAACACAATATGGGACGAGCATTTGAATATAGGCGCGCTGCCAAGGAAAAAAGGTGGGACAAGATGAGCAAGGTTTTCCCAAAACTGGGAAAACTAATTACCATTGCTGCAAAAGATGGTGGACCTGATCCCGAAACAAACCCAAGGCTGCGCAACGCAATTCTAAATGCCAAGGCAGAAAACATGCCTAAGGACAACATCGAAAAGGCAATTCAACGGGCCTCGGGAAAGGATGCCGACACGATGACAGAAATTGTTTACGAAGGCAAAGGGCCCCACGGCATTTTGATTTACGTTGAGTGCGCCACTGACAATACAACCAGAACCATAGCCAACATTAAGTCATACTTCAACAAGCTTGGCGGTGGCTTGGTTCCCAACGGTTCGCTGGAATTTATGTTCTCGCGCAAGGCAGTTTTCGAGTGCAAGGTGCCCGAAAACTTTGACATTGAAGAACTAGAACTCGAACTAATCGATGTAGGGCTTGAAGATATGGAGGTTCACGAAGGCGCGCTCTTCGTTTACGGTGATTACACCAATTTCGGAACCCTAAACGAAGCGCTCATCAAAAACCACATCGAGATTGAAAAATCGAGCCTTCAGCGTTTCCCAAATTCCCCGGTAAAATATACCGAAGAGCAAATGGTCGATATCGATAAATTAATCGATAAGATCGAGGACGACGATGACGTGCAAGCTGTTTATACCAATTTGGAATAGCCGATTGGCTAGGGAAACTTTTTTTCACAACGGCTCAAATCGCACAACCGCACCTAATGAGAGTCGAAGATTTTCTGGTTTCGAGGTGTTTGTTGTTTCTTGCAGGTTTGACATAAGGGGCATTGGAAATGCCTTCTTGATATTGTTCAATTGCCGGTGATGGCTTAAGGCCGAATTAAAATGGGCGGATCTCGTGGCCCTTGCCCTATCTAAACAATACGTTGAAGGAGTAGCCCTCAAAAATATTTATCCAGCCCCATCCTTTCATTACCTGCACATCGAGCCCTAGTGTGATTAAATGGAAGTAGCCGGAGGTTTTCCGTTTGCCAGTATAGTTTTAGCCGAAGATCCTTTGCAGGGTGTTGGTGCCAATCTTTACCGCCAAGGTCAATCCGACAAAGGCATTTAACTTTTTAGGGTATTTTCTTGAGCTGCTTTGGTTTCATTCATTGACGTCACAATGATTAAAGTACGGTTCTGCATATTTTTCTTGAGGTTGTCAGTATTTGACGGGGTTAATTCAATTGCATAATCACCCTTCAGGAGCAAATCGTTGTTTTCAAATCGATAATTGCTGTACCCCAAACCTAGCCAGATATAAACACCAAGGTTTTGGCCCTTGATAAAATTTTTTTGGGCAATGAAGTTTCGGAATAATTGCCCGTTTGTTGCAAGGCCTTTCAACGAACAATTAAAAACAGAACAAGCTCCCCAGGTTTGATTTTTTGTTGAAGTTTGTCGCAAAAAGGATAAGAAAAAATCACAGGAAGACCTAATTGGCTCTTTTTATCTTACCAAGGCCAGATTTGTTGATTGTTGTGCTTGGGGGATCGCCGTGGTATGTTATGCTTCCAATGCCGCCTAAGGTGACAATAAGTGTGTTTGTGGCGTGAACTTCGGCCGAGCAAGCCCCTGAAAGGCTAATTTCTGTAGATCGCGTAACCAGGTTTGGTGCCTCTAGGTTGCCGGCACCCGAAAGTTTGCAGAAAAACTTATCGGCCTCGCCCTCGAGCTTGATGTTTCCGGCACCTGCAAGGTTTAGGTGCAGCTCTCCTACCAACAAATCAAGGTCAATCGAGGCTGCACCGCTTATCGAAAGTTCGAATCTACGGCCCTCGATTGTGTGATTGCCAACAACGCTTGCCGCACCCGAAAGGTCAACCTTTTCGAGCCCGGTATGCGTAATTTCAAGCTTCATCCGGGTAGGGTTTAGGGCCACGCCGCGTCCCTTATCAACCACTAGCTTGCTGCCCTTGTGGTGAATGAAAATGTGCTCTCGAAGGTTTTGATCAACCTCGAGCACCACCTTGGGTTCTTCCCCTTTCACCAGCACCAGTTCGAACATTCCGGCAACAAAAAGTTCGGAAAATTGGTCAACCAAGATGGTTTCGGAAATGATTTCGCCATCGCCCTGGATGGTTTTTTCTTTAACGAAAGTGCAGCTCGTAAAGGCAAAAAGCATTGCCACAAGAGCTACTGGCAAGGGATTTGCTGGTATTTTTTTCATCCAGTATTCGATTATCATTCAAAAAAAAACCAATACATTTTCAAAGTTACCCATTTCCACGTAAACCTTTGGATTAAATTTGCCAGCCGCATTGATTTAAAAGCTTTTTGGGGAATAAATAGCCCAACAAATGCACCCCCGCTTATAAACAAGTAAAACAAAAACCTAATAAAAAGGATATGGGAAGCCTAAACAAAACGTAATTAATCAGAAATGCCCTCCAAAAAAAAGCCGTTTTGCAACAACCTTTCAGAATGGCCAATGACACTTCTCAAGCCAGGTTTTCGGAGCATTGCTAAAAATCAAGATTATTTTTGTTTTGAACCCCCAATAGTGTGCAACACCTCAATGCCCCCCGGCCTGATCATGGAACGTTCAAACCCACCACCTCGCCCCAAGACCTGTGGCCTAACATTAGGAGCCTCTTTTATGCTCCAGACACAGGTCAATTGCGGTAGGTTACAGGCGTTTACAAGAAGGGTTTTTAAGGTGGGGCACAAAAGGAAGACGAAACGGGGAAGCCAGCAAGCCTATCGTGGGATGCATTTTGTGGAGTTCGTTTGGTTTTGAGGAGTCTTGCTTCTTTCAATCCAGCCCTTGCCGCGCAGAGGCTCCAACGGGCAGAAAGCGAACCTTTTTAATGAACCATTAGCGAAAATGGAGTTGCGAAACCATGCAGTGGTTGTAAAAGCGGAGCGAGACTTGGAAAACAGACCGGGAGCAGAAATGCATCAAGGTGCTCACGTTGATCAAACACGCCAGGAGGTTTTTTTGGCGAAATTGCCGACAGCATCCTTTATCAATACATTGGGCATGTACGGAAACTTGAAAAAGCCGCAAAAAAATTGGCGTTGGTTGCTAACCCTTCATTTTCTGGATGTGAACTTGGGGCGCGGGGGCAAACTTGGTCAAACTCTCGAAATTGATCTAAAATCTGCATAATCCCACATATACACCAAGGAAAATTAACTGTGGTTGACCATCCTAATTTGGTTAGTCGAAACTTGCATAACATAGTGGAAAAAGGAAGGAGTAAAAATTTCATGAATACCGAATGAGAGATTCATTTTTTGTGCAAATACGCCATTTTCAACCAGGAAGTGGGGCAAAGCCCTTAGTGAGAATCTCGCCACGTGCGATTGCCAAAAACGCTAAGCCCTACATTCGACCACTCATAAATTCAATTTTTGTCGAACAATTCCCTTGCAGTAAATTTACTGCAATGAAAACCACTATGGCTGTTTTAGAGCCTTTGGAATTATAGTCCGCGAGATGCAAAGTATTTAAGCACCCAAACTCTAAAAACCCGACCATAACCCAAGCGCGGGGATTGTAACAGGATAATTTGTAGGAATTTCATTTGGTGGTTTTTTTTGTTTTGCAAAAATTAAACCACCTCCCTCCGCATAACAATTTCAGCAACTTTACCAAATCTGTTTTTCTGGCCCAAACTCGAAAGTTGCGACTATAAGAAAATTGCCTGGAGCCAACACGTAAAAAAATCCTTACAAGTTGGTCTAAAAGCAGTATTTTTGAAAGAGCTAAACCCACCAAAAGATTCGCATAAGCACCAGTCAAACTTCAAGCAAAGAAAAAATGGAATTTTTGAAGCCTCGAAAAATCGCGTCGGTTCTCAATCGCAAAAAGGACGATCCCGGCGAATACATTTTTACCGGAGAGCTTAAGGTTGATGAAATTGACATCCAGCTTTTCAAGTACAGCAAAGAAGAATGCACGGAGAGCAAGAACATTTTGCCGGAAAGCATTAGCTCGTTTGAGAAAAATGGCGAAAAGTATTGGCTAAACATTCATGGATTGAGCAACCCCGAATCCATTGCATCAATTTGCGAAAAGCAGGGTATTCACGGCTTGACCATTCAAGATATTCTGGATGTTAACCAACGACCTAAATTTCAAGAATACGAAAACTTTTCGTTTTTAACTCTGAAATCGATAGTTCCATCAGAAAACGAGTTGATTACAGAACAAATAAGCTTCGTTGTTGGTGACAATTTTCTAATTTCTTTCCAAGAGAGAAAGGCGGATTTTTTCGAACATCTAAGGATAAGGCTAAGAGAAAACAAGGGCATTTTGCGGGAGCGATCAGTCGATTACTTGCTTTACGCCATGTTAGAGTCTATTTTGGACAATTATTTCAGGACACTGCACAAGCTTGATGAAGAGATTGAAGGGCTGAATTTCACCGACAATAGAAAAGACCCATCGCCCGACGCGCTGCAAATAATTGAAAGCCATAAGAAGTTTGTCCATTTCATTAAAAAATCAATACTGCCCATCAAAGAATTTACTCAAGTTGTGGAACGAGGCGACTGTCGGTTGGTCGAAAAAAAACACCTCAAGTATTTTTTGGAAATAAAGGATTTATGCCTAACCCTGATTGATGGTAGCGATTTGGTTCTGGCTTCGCTGGAAAGTGCCTCAAACTTGTTTTTTTCAATACAGGGGCACAGGATGAACCAAGTGATGAAAACCCTTACTATTGTTGCAACCATATTCATTCCGCTAACCTTCATTGCTGGTATTTACGGTATGAATTTTACCTATATGCCAGAGCTCGAATGGAAGTACGGTTACCTTGTAATTTGGGTAATTTTTGTCCTGGTTTTTTCGGGAATGGTGATCTCCTTCAAAAGAAAAAAATGGTTTTAACGACTTAATAATATGGCTACTTCTATTATTTTTCTCTCGTTTGGCTTTCTACTGTTGGTCAAGGGTGCCGATTGGCTGGTTGCAGGAGCCTCGGCCCTTGCCAAAAGGTATTCAATTTCCGACCTTGCAATTGGTTTAACAATTGTTGCCTTTGGCACCTCGGCCCCCGAACTTGTTGTTAACGTAACAGCTGCTTTTCAAAGCCATCATGATGTGGTTTTCAGCAATGTAATCGGAAGCAACATTTTTAACCTTCTTGCAATACTGGGAATTGCCGGTATAATTACCCCTTTGGTGGTTCAATCTAGTACTGTTTGGAAGGAAATCCCGGTTTCTCTTGTTGCCCTTATTGTGCTATTCGTAGTTTCAAACGATTTTTTTTCATCAAATCCCCCAATTGTCTCAAGATTAGAGGGGTTGTTTTTGCTTCTATTGTTTTTGCTCTTTCTTTTTTATGTGTTCAAACAACTTAAACGAAACCATACAAAAGACCAAGCGCAAGGGAAGTCCCTAACCGTATTTAAAATAACCATTTTGATTGTAATGGGTTTGGCGGGTTTAGTAATTGGAGGAAGGTTAATTGTAGGCCATGCCGTGAAAATTGCCAATTTTTTTGAGATAAGTGAAAAAATCATTGGGCTTACCATTATTTCAATTGGAACATCACTGCCCGAACTTGCCACTAGTGTTGTGGCGGCAATTAAAAAAAACAACGATATTGCAGTTGGAAACATAATTGGCTCTAATATTTTCAACGTCCTATTTATTTTAGGGATTAGTTCGATTATTTTTCCCATACATTACAACGTTTCTTACAATTTCGAATTTTTCGTGTTAGCATTTGGCACTGCGATCCTGTTTATGGCCATGTTTACAGGGCAGCAAAAAAAATTGGACAGATTGGAATCTGTTATACTAATCGTTTCGTATTTAAGTTATTTAATTTACTTGTTGATGCAGGTTTGACAAAATGCCAGGGTGCAAATAGCGTTGATTGAACTTGGGATAGTTTTTAATACTCGCATTTTTTTGTACAACTATAATGCCCGCGTACTGAAAGCAACCCTGCCCAAAGAACCCTTTTTTTTCAACCGCCAATACCGCTGTCAAATTAAAACCAAAGAACTTGTAATTAAACACTAAAAAAGCAATGAAAAACAAAAGATTGATCGTTATTTTATTGACTGCAGCAACCCTCTTGTTGATTCCGCTAATTGCAATGCAGTGCACAAATGAAGTAGCGTGGAACATTACTGACTTTCTGATAGCAGGGGTTTTACTTTTTGGGACGGGCTTGCTGTGCGAGTTGGTTTTGAGAAAGGTGAAAAGCCTGAAGAACAGAATTATAATCTGTGGCATTATTTTAATTGTGCTGGTTTTGATTTGGGCTGAACTTGCGGTGGGTGTATTCGGGTCACCCATTGCCGGGTCTTAATCAAAAAAGTGCACCCTCGTCCCTTTTAGCCACCAAGGCAACGGGGAGCTTGTTAGGTGAACCGTGGCACTTATTACAGAGTGGCTTAGAGATTCATCCCTACCCCACCCCTACTAGCCCAGTGACCCAAGAAAACGCTTGAACCAAAACTCTAGTATTAAGGCGAGAAAAAGCTATATGCCCTGCCTTCCGAGTGGAAAGAGTTGGTGGCTGTGCAAACCAATTAAGATCACTGCGTTTTTACCTGCCAAGTCGTCCGATGACATTACCCGCAAGAAGCGGATTGGCTATATTGAAAAACCTGCCAATTAAAAGGGTTTTATCAAAAATCCTAAAGATGCAGTGAGGGGTTAGGGCTATCATTTTGATGACCAGTGAAGGTTGTCGCAAACCCTATTTTTCAACCTTTTGAAACAAACTTTGGCATGAAGACCTGGTCATCAGTATTCTGTTTGTGTGGACACTCGCGCGGCAACTCCTACTCATCCTTCTAAGTTCTCAAAAACTGATTGCAAATCGGGGTTGTGGAATCTTGAATAATTTTATTACCTTTGCACCTCGTTTTGGCTCCGTAGTTCAATGGATAGAATGGAAGTTTCCTAAACTTTAGATACAGGTTCGATTCCTGTCGGAGCTACAAGATTGAAAAGGCTGCCTTTTGGCAGCCTTTTCTTATTAAGGAGCTCAAAAATAAATTACCCGTAATAATTGCCAGGCTAAAACGTATATTTGCAAAAAAAACAATGTCAAGTAGTCCATTAAAGATTCTTGCTGGCCAAACTGCCATTTATGGAATGAGCAGTATAGTGGGTCGTATGGTTGGTTACTTGCTGGTGCCGTTTCACACCTATCTGGTTTTCTCACCCGACGAGTACGGGATCGTTACCCTTCTTTATAGTTACATTGCCTTTTTGATGGTGTTGTTGATTCATGGGATGGAAACCGGTTTTTTCAGATTTTTTGAAAAGCATAAGTACGAAAGAGCCAAGGTCTTCACGGCAGCCTTGTTTTCTGTTTCAGCTGTTTCAATCATTTTTGCCCTTGTAGTTATTGCATTTAACCAACCAATTGCCAGCCTTCTAGATTTCCCGGGGCGGGGCGATTACGTAGTATTGATGGCGGCAATTGTTGCCCTCGATGCAATCATTTCAATACCGTTTGCGAGGCTAAGGGCAGAGAATAGGCCTGTAAGGTTTGCCGTGCTAAAACTGGTTAACATTGTTTCCAACGTTGGCTTCAATGTTTTCTTCTTGTGGCTCTGCCCGTTGCTTCTCAAAAGCGGTCCAGAGATTTTAAAACCTATGGTTGGAGGCATTTACAAGCCCGAGCTTGGTGTAGGCTACGTGTTTGTTTCGGTTTTGCTGTCGAGTTTAATAACCCTTGTTTTATTGCTCCCTGTTGTTTTTCGCGAAAGGTTCGAATTTTCGGCCTCAATGTGGCGAAAGATTTTTGCGTTCTCAACTCCTCTTGCCTTCGTTGGCCTGGCTGGTGTGGCAAATGTTAACCTCGACAAAATTTTGCTCACGCACCTTTTGCCCGTTGACGATCCAAGGTATTTGATCGGAATTTACGGGGCCTGCTACAAGGTAAGCGTCATTATGGTACTTTTCATCCAAGCCTTCAGGTTTGCCGCCGAACCGTTCTTTTTTTTCCAAGAGTCGCAACAAAATGCCCGTCAAACCTACGCATTGGTTTTGAAGTATTTTTTGGTGGCTTGCCTTTTCTTATTTCTTGCCACTATGTTTTTCATAGACGTTGTAGGCTTGTTTGTAGGGGCAAGGTTCAGGGAAGGGTTGATCGTGGTGCCGATTCTTCTCATGGCAAATTTGTTCTTGGGAATCTATTTCAACCTTTCCTTTTGGTACAAGCTTACTGACAAAACATGGTATGGAGCCATCATTACTATGGTGGGCACTTTTGTTACCATCGTTCTAAATGTGTTGTTAATTCCAAAAATTGGATACGTGGGTTCGGCTTGGGCGGCCCTTGCTTGCTATTTCACTATGGTGTTAATTTCATACTTCCTAGGACAAAAAAACTACCCTGTACCTTATGAAACCGGGCGGTTGATCCTTATGATTGCCGGGGCGGTAGCACTCTATTTTCTGAGTCTTGCCTTGCCCGATATGTCGGGTTTATTCCGGTACTTTGAAGGAATCTTACTTTTAATTGTTTTCGGACTTTTCGTTGCCTTGATTGATAGGAGCTTCTTTAAACAATTTAAACATTTGATTCCAGCATTCCGTAAGAGGCCAATCTAGAAAGTGTATCCAAGTGCAAAAGTTAGGGGCACCTTCACGCTTGCGTTTTGAGGAAAGAGGTTACCGTTTGAGTAGTGGCCAATTTTTATCTCCGCGTTAAACTGCTTTTTCTTGCCGAAAAACGACCCTAGGCCCATATAGTCGTGAAAGGTGAATTTTTCGCCCGTATCGTGGCCATCAATGATTTTTTGGGAAATGAAGGTAGGCCCGGCAACCGAATAAAAAAAGTAATAATCTGATGTTTTGGTCCTAATAGGGGTAAACCTGAAAACAGGATAAAGTGCCAATGTGAAAAAATTGGTGTCGTCGCGAGTTTCCCAAATTGAGGCACTAATCCCCACATCAAAGGAAAAATTCCTTCTGGTGTGAAAAAGATTTCGCTGGTAGCTTACTGATAACCCTTTTTTTACATGAACATTGCCGCCCCAAAATACCGGGATGGCTCCTTCGGCCAAAAAATTGTTTACCCCGTAGCCAAGTGCATTTGTCGAATACCCAACCTTGATTTGGTTTACCGGAAAAATATATCCGGAGTTTTCGTTACGCTCCACAACTTCATTGGGTATGGGGCGCATATTATACTGAAATCCCGGTGAGAAAAAGTAGGTGTAGGGTTGGTTGGCCTTTTTGTTTTCGGGCGAAAATGCACCGTGAAAGGTTAAATCCCAATTGCGCCCCACCTTGTACTTTAATCCCGCGCCAACCAACACCGAAGCATAGTTGGCATCCTTGATGCCGGGAGCTCCACGAAAATCAAATCCGTGACGTGTAACTATTGCAAGCCCGGCCTCACCAGTAAGAGTTAGCCTTTCGCCAATAGGAAGCATTGGCTTGAGGGTTAGCCCGGCAACATTCATCCATACCTGTCTCCGATTTCCGGGCTCATTAATATCGTGGTATTTAACCCACTCCACAGGTCGCATATAGGTAACCTGCATTGACAGGTAGGGTCCAAAGTCTCTACCGTATAGCATAATCCTTACCGCAGGCCCCGGTATTGAAATGCGAGCTGCTTGCAAGCCTGGCTCCAGGTGTTGGTTGCCAAAAGGATAGTGAATGTAGCCAACGTTTACTCCAAAGTAGGCATCAGAAAGCCAACCGGGGTATTGCGCCCTGCTTCGGGTTTCGGCTTGAGCTTTAAATAATAAAAAGACAAGGCTGGCAAAAATTAAAAACACTATTTTTTTACCTGGGAGACTCACCGGCAAAAAGGTTTTGGTTATTACGTTTTTATAAAAGGAACAATAAAACTACATATAGCTTTCGGTTGGTTCGCAGGTACAAACCAGGTTCCTGTCGCCATATGAATTGTCAACTCGTGCCACTGGAGTGAAGTACTTCATTTCTTCGAGCCAATGAAGGGGAAATGCAGCCTTCTCCCGGGTGTAAGGCATAGCCCACTCGGTTGCGGTAACCATCTTGGCCGTGTGCGGCGAGTTCTTGACCACGTTGTTATCCTTTGAAGCCTTGCCTTCTTCAACCTCACGAATTTCTTCGCGTATGGCAATCATGGCATCTACAAACCTATCCAGCTCGCGAAGTGGCTCGCTCTCTGTGGGCTCCACCATTAGGGTTCCCGGAACAGGAAATGCTACGGTTGGGGCATGGAAGCCATAGTCCATCAATCGCTTTGCAATGTCAATTGCATCAATGTCAACATTTCGCTTGAAGTGATTGCAGTCAAGAATCATTTCGTGCGCCACCGTGTTGTTCTTGCCCGTAAAAAGTACGGGGTAGTGATTTTCGAGTGCGGCTTTAAGGTAGTTGGCACTTAGTATAGCCACGGCGGTAGCTTCGGTCAGTCCCTTGCCACCCAAAAGCCTTATGTAGGCATAGGTAATTGTTAGGATGAAAGCACTGCCGAATGGAGCTGCCGAAACGGCGGGGATTCCGTTTTCTCCACCAGTTTTCACCTCTGGGTGATTTGGCAAGAATGGAAGCAAATGTTTTGCCACTCCAATTGGGCCAACGCCAGGGCCGCCACCTCCGTGAGGTATGGCAAAGGTTTTGTGAAGGTTTAGGTGGCAAACATCGGCTCCGCAAATGGCAGGATTGGTGAATCCCACCTGAGCATTCATATTGGCTCCATCCATATAAACTTGGCCGCCATACTCGTGAATGATTTTTGCAATTTCCAAAATTTCTTCCTCAAAAACACCGTGGGTCGATGGATATGTTATCATTATGGCCGAAAGGAGGTCTTTATGCTCCTGGGCCTTCTTGCGAAGGTCTTCTATGTCAACGTTTCCTTTTTCATCGCATTTAACCACAACCACGGTCATTCCAGCCATAACCGCACTTGCAGGGTTGGTGCCGTGGGCCGATGATGGGATAAGCGTGATGTTTCGATGCCCCTCTCCCCTACTCTCGTGGTATGCCTTTATTACCAACAACCCTGCATACTCGCCAGAAGCTCCAGAGTTGGGCATAAAACTAATGCCCGCAAACCCGGTAATCTCGCATAAATCTCTCTCTAGCCCTGAAATAAGTTCTTGATACCCTTCCGCCTGATCAACAGGAACGAATGGGTGAATTGATCCGAACTCTGGCCAGCTCATGGCAAACATTTCAGCAGCGGCGTTAAGTTTCATAGTGCAAGAGCCAAGCGGGATCATGGTTCGATTTAAAGCCAAATCATAATTTTCCAACTTCTTAATATACCGCATCATATCCGTTTCGGAATGATAGCTGTTGAATACTGGGTGGGTGAGGTAATCGCTGGTGCGCAACAGGTTGTCAGGGATAGTTTTAATTTCAAAACACCTGCAAGGGTTCCCTTCGCATACGTACTTGTGGTATTTCTTTCCTGTGGCGGCGGCAAACACATCGAGAATGTCGTTGACATCGACCAGCGATGTGGTTTCGTCAAAGCTAAGTCCAACAAGATTTTCATCCACCTTGCGGAAGTTCATTTCCTTATCCAATGCTAGTTTAAGCACTTTATCTGCCGAAACATCCCGTGGGGTTTCGATCAAAACCGTATCGAAGAAGTAATCGTTAAGTTGCCTGTACCCGTACTTTTCAACTTCTTGGGCTGTTACCGCTGCCATAGTGTTAACTTTCACGGCAATCTCCTTCAGCCCTTTGGGGCCGTGGTATGCGGCGTACATGCCGGCCATATTTGCGAGCAATGCCTGAGCGGTGCATATGTTTGAAGTGGCCTTTTCGCGCTTGATGTGTTGCTCGCGGGTTTGAAGGGCCATCCTCAGGGCACTTTTACCGTTAATGTCAACCGAAACACCAATGATTCTTCCGGGAATTTGCCGTTTGAATTCATCTCGTGTGGCAAAGAATCCTGCGTGCGGGCCACCGTAACCCATAGGAACACCAAATCTTTGGGCCGATCCAACCACCACGTCGGCTCCCCATTCGCCCGGAGGAGTAAGGAGGGTTAGGCTTAAAAGGTCGGAGGCCACGGCCACCCTTGCCCCAACAGTCTTGGCATATTGTACAAATGGTCTGAAATCGGAAATTTTTCCTCTTTCGTTTGGGTATTGAACCAAAACTCCGAAGAAGCTTTCGTCAAGTTTTGCCTCAAGGATACAGTCAACAACAACCTCAACATTTACGTGTTTGGCACGAGCCTTTACCACTTCTATGGTTTGAGGTAAAACTCTTTTAGATACGAAAAACTTGTTGGCACCCCTTTTTTGGGCCTCTCGCGGGCGGCCTGCAAACAACATTAGCATTGCTTCGGCAGCGGCGGTGGCCTCGTCCAAGAGTGAAGCGTTGGCAACTTCCATTCCGGTAAGATCAGAAATCAAGGTTTGAAAATTGAGCAAGGCTTCGAGGCGCCCCTGAGAAATTTCTGCTTGGTAGGGAGTGTAGGCGGTGTACCACCCCGGGTTTTCGAGCATATTCCTCTGTATCACACCCGGCACTATGGTATTGTAGTAGCCAAGTCCAATGTACGATCTGAAAATCTTGTTTTTCGACGCCAAAGATTTAATATGCTTGTAATACTCGTACTCGTTCAGGCCTGCCGGAATGTCAAGTGGCTTGGGGAGCCTTATTGAAGGGGGAATGGTTTTGTCAATAAGTTCTTCAATGGTTTTGAATCCTGATTTTTTCAACATTATTTGTTGGTCGGCTGCCGTTGGGCCATTGTGGCGGTTAATGAAGTTGTTGGTGATCATTTATTTTAAGTATTACTTGTTTTGCTTAAATATATCAGCGCTGGCGCCTGGGGGTCAAAGATTTTCATTTTAACAAAAACCTGGCGAAAAAGTTTTCCAACAAAATCGCCCAAAGAAAGGAATAACCCTTTGAAAAACCTATTGTAAAACGTTTATCCTATCTTTCGAGGGCCAGTTTTCGGCCGGTGCGAATTGCATCAAGGTTAATGTTAACCAAATCCTCGCCCTTTCTTCCGAAAATAAACTTAATTGAGTTTTCAAGTTTTTCAAAATCAATGTTCAAAAATGGCGAAGCAGCGCCAAGAATTACCATATTGGCGGCTTTTGTTGTGCCTATTCCTCCAGCAATTGTATCGGCATCTATGGCCACGTGATTAGGTACGGTTTTAATTTCCTTCATGACCGCCTCAATGTCGGGATAGTTGGAAATGTTGATAAAAGGCTTTGTGTTTGTGATTAGCCATCCATTTTTTTTCAGGTAAGGCAAGTACCTCAGCCCCTCCATGGGCTCCACCGAAATTATCATATCGGCTCCGCCAATGGGAATTAGGTCTGATGCAATCTCGGTGTCAGACAACCTGAAGTGCGATTGCACATCGCCACCGCGCTGGCTCATACCGTGCACCTCGGCTTGCTTTAAGAAAAGGCCAGCCTCTACCGCGGCATAACCTATAGTGGCTGCAATTGACAAGATCCCTTGCCCTCCAACCCCAGCCAAGATAATGTCTATTTTCATGGTGACTATTTATGAAGTTTATTGTTGGTGATTAGTAGTTGTTAATTGGTGATTGTTTTGCTTTTGGCATTTTAACTTCGGGTGAATATAGGCTTTGGGGAGTTCGGTATTGGTTGTTGGGTGTTATTTTTATTGTTATTGTAAATTGTTACCTGCATTCTTATTGATGCTTAACGCCCTCGACCAATGCCAGGAGTCTTTCGAGCTTTTGCACGGTTGCTCCATCTCGAAGGCACCCTTTCACTTTAAGCCATTAACTATTCGCCCTTTTCCCTTTCTTTTCTTTTTTCTCGCATTTTCTGGTTGAAGGTGACCACGCACTCGCGGCGGGTTATTATTACCGAAACCCCCTGATATTGGAGTTCTTGCTTCATAATCTCAATGTTTTCTTGCAAGTTCTTTGGTATTGGCTTCATAACCTTAATGTGGTCCTCCTCCACGCCAAGTCCCTTGCAAATCTCCTCTATCCTGCCAAAGGCTGACGATGGTTGCCCGCCGGTCATACCTGTGGTAGCGTTATCGAGAATTATTACCGTTATGTTCGATTTGTCGTTCACCGCATCGAGCAGCCCGGTCATTCCAGAGTGGGTAAATGTACTGTCGCCAATAACAGCTACAGCCGGAAACAGCCCCGCATCGGCTGCACCCTTTGCCATGGTGATCGAAGCACCCATATCCACGCAAGTGTTTATTGAATTGTAAGGGGGCAGGGCACTCAAGGTGTAGCAGCCTATATCAGAAAACACCCTTCCAGGGCCAAACTGTGCCAAGGCTTCATTGAGCCCCAAAAAACTATCAATGTGCGGGCACCCCTTGCACATTGAAGGGGGGCGTGGAACCACCAATGAAGGAATTTGCAGGGGTTCGCCCTGCTCGAAACCCAAACCGGCTGCAACAATGCCGGGGTTGAGTTCTCCGGTTCGTTTTATGGTGCCGTCCAGCCTTCCATGTATTGGCTTGCCAACATTCAGGAAACCCTTGAGCATTTCTTCAACTATTGGATAGCCATCTTCCAAAACCAGGAGGCTTTCACATTCGTCGTAAAACTTCCTGACCAATTTCTCGGGCAAAGGATATTGGGTAATATGCAAAACCGGAAACGGAACTTTTGTATCACGAAAGTTCTCTTTCAAGTAATTGTACGCCAGCCCGCAAGCAATAATTCCTTTGGACTTGTCCGAACCGTCAAGGTACTTGTTAAAAGGAGAGTTTTCGGACTCGTCCACAAAAAGCGGTTGGTTGTCAAGCAGCTTTTGATATTGCTTTCGCGCAATTGAAGGGAGCAGGATGAATTGGCTTGAATTTTCGGGAAGCCGAAGGCTGTTTTGTTCAACTGATGGTTTCCTCACAACGCCTGCTCTTGAGTGTGCCAACCTGGTGGTTATCCTTATCATCACCGGAATTCCAAATTTTTCGGAAAAATCGAACCCGTAATGAACCATATCGTAAGCCTCTTGTTGGTTCCCTGGCTCCAATACAGGCATCATTGCAAACTTACCATAGTAGCGGCTATCTTGCTCGTTTTGCGATGAGTGCATCGAGGGGTCATCGGCCACCACAAATATCAGACCACCGTTTGCTCCCGTAATTGATGAGTTCATGAAAAGGTCGGCGGCAACGTTCAAGCCTACGTGCTTCATACAGGTCATTGTTTTGCGGCCGGCATAAGACATCCCTAGTGCAGCCTCGGCGGCTGTTTTTTCGTTGGCGCACCATCGGGCCACGATGCCTTTTTCCCTTGCCTCGCGCGAGGAGCGAATGTACTCGGTAATTTCGGTGGAGGGGGTTCCCGGGTAGGAAAAAACACCCGACAATCCAGCATCAATTGCAGCCTGTGCAATGGCCTCATCGCCCAACAATAGTAATCTTTGCATTGATAATATGTTTACTTTTGGAATGATATTTGCAGTGACACAAAACTAAATAAAAAATTACAATTCGAAACAGGTTTTGGCAAAATTGATAAAACATTTTGCAAAACTGACGTTATTCACTATAAATTGTTGTCAATTTCACAAAAACAGGCAAAATTTGGTGTTCTATGAATTTTTTGGCTCACATATACCTTTCTGGCGACAACGAGGACATACTCCTCGGAAATTTTATTGCCGATATGGTAAAGGGAAACCAAATAGAGAAATTCAACCAAACTGTGGTCGATGGAATTTTACTTCACCGGCGCATTGACAATTTTACCGATACCCACCCAATTGTCGAACAGGGCAAGATGCGGCTTCGAAACAAGTACCGCCTATTTTCAGGTGTAATCGTTGATATGTACTTCGATCATTTTCTGGCGCGAAATTGGAAAGATTTTTCGGAGGTTTCACTGAGCACCTACGTGAAAAACTCTTACAGAATTTTGATGAAGAACTACTTCGTGCTTCCCGTTAGGGGCAAAAACTTGCTTCCTGTTATGATTGCTTCTAACTGGCTGGTAAATTATGCCAGCCTCAAGCATCTGCAAAAGTATTTTGAAGGTATGGCAAAGCGTACCCCATTTAACTCTGGTATGGAAACGGCCGTTCAAGATTTGGAGCTTTACTATGACGAATTTGAAAGTGAGTTCAGAGCCTTTTTTCCCCAGTTGGTTAGCTACGTTGAAAAGCTGGGTGTTCTGCACGACCACCACTTTCAGGCCAAAAACCACTGGTAGTATACCCTGGAGAGCCAGAAGACGGGGCTTGGTACGTTTTGGAGATTTACTAACAAGGTGAAAATGGTGTAACGTGAGTGAATGATTGACAAATAGAAACCAGGAAACGCCAATAAAAGAGGGTTTTAATATTCAATGTTTTTTTGTGAAGTTTCAAAAACAATTCAATCATTTTGCTAAAAATCACCTGGAGCCGCCCACTGATTAAGGGTCGATTGTTGGCGATTTTCGCCTTCTGCTTTTCGGCCAAGCTTGCAGATGGAACAAAAAACAGTTAGATGTCATCTTTTTCGAGCAAAAGAACCCTCTCCAGAATACGAGATAATTTAACCTCAATCTTGCTCGCCCCAAATTGCCGAAGGATTTTCTCTGCCTTTTGGCTAACTATTAAACGCTCGGCAGGATTGGGTGTTTCAGCCTTTTTTCTGGTTGTCGAAAGGTTGGACATTGAAAGTAAGGAGGCAAAACCCTTAACTGCCCGGCAAAGTTTTAACGAGGTGCGCTTACGCTCATCGGTGAGGTTAAAAATGATGTTGCCAAGCCGACTTCGCCCTTTACGAGGCCAGATTTATGGCCACCAGAAACTATGGCATTTTTGGCAGCAGTGCCTCTCCTTTCTCTATTGGGGCACAACAGGCTCTCTCCAGTTGGTAAATGGTGCAATGTTTCGTTTTTTTTGCAGCTGACCGCTAAGCCAAAATGTGTAGGAAAAGCTTCCTTCAACGGGGCCGAATACTTCAGAATCATAGCGAATGCAGGTTAAATGGGATGTCGATGGTGGTGCTTTGTCGGTTTTATGGTTGCAAGGATAGAAAAAAGATGCAAGTTGTAGAATCCAATGGTTTTCAAAACACCGGTAGAAGCTTCGACTTTTTGTTGGTGCCGTGGCCATACTGACATCAAGAATATTTGGGGGAAAGGCTATTGGTAACCAAGAAGGAATGTTAAGCAAAATAGCTTGAAATGCAAGGTACGCGGGCCACCATTTCGAGGCTACCGGCCCACAATCAGTCTTTTGCTAACAAAAGCTTGGTTGTTGAGCTCGATTGAATAAAAGTACATCCCGGCGTTTAGGGAACTTGTGTCAATTCGTATGCTGTTTGAGGCAAGGTTAATTGGAATGGTTTGAACCACCTGACCCGTGAGGCTTCTGACAATAACCCTTCCGCTCCTTACCTCTGGAGTCAGCCTGTACTCAATGGTGGTGTAGCCACGGGCCGGGTTTGGAAAAGGGTCGGAAACAAACACGTTGGCAAACGGCAAGCTTGGAATGCTCGTAGGCTCGGCCGCCGTGAAAACCACGTTAACAAAAACCGTTGGGAAAACACTGGCTTCAGAAAAGAATTCGTATTTTATTGTCGAACTGCCAACCAATCCTCCGGGATAATATTGGGAATAGCACTCATTTTGGCCTATTGTAGCGCCAGGTGCTATTGTCATTTTATCAGGTGCAACGAACACGGCGGGAGAATAGCACCTGCCTGCAAAACAAAAATCGTTGTCAGTCCCAGCCAGGACACTTACCTCAACCTTTCGCATAGAAACCACGATGATGGAACTTCCTGGATTATTTAGAAAAAAATCCACTTTCTTAACACTGTGAGAGGGTGCAAAGTTGATGGTTACCGTGGTGTTGGTAATATTTTTGCCATTAGAGTCCAATACAACAACACTTTGGGCATTCAATAATTTAAGCCCTGCTGCAAATAACCAAGCAAATAGTAAGTATTTTTTCATGGCGCAATTGCAAGTAAACTATCAAAAAGAAAAAGCGGTAACGATACCTAAGTGCAAGTTTACGAAAATCTCAGTAGAAATGTACCGTTTTTTAACGACGGCTGCACAAAATTCGTGCCAACAATTCCATTTTTGTGGATTTGTGCCCTGCAAATCCCCGGATGGCTAAAGTCGCACCAGCGGCTCCAATTGAATCTTGCGAATTATCGTCCCTTGCTCCGTGTTTATTCTTAATACGTAAATTCCCCCTTGAAAGTTACCTGTATTAATCCTGTGATTCAACCCAACCTCGGAAGCTGAATACACTTCGTGACCAGCCATATTGATTACACTTAGTTGTTGAATGAAGTGATCCGAGGCTATATTGAGATGGGTTCGTGCAGGTACCGGAAAAATTTTTATTGCGGCTTGGGCAATGGATACAACATTTGTGCTACTTTTCTTGAAGACAACTATTACATTTTTCAGGCCAAAGATGTTTGGAATTGTAATTTCCTGACTATGGTTACCCACTAACACTTCTCCGTTTATAATCCAGCGATCAATCAAGAAATTAGGATCGGGGTTTGCTGTAAACACCACGCTTGATCCGGGTGGAACTCCGGCACCACTCTGAATGAGGATTCCGTTCAACCTGGCGGCCACCGTTCCGTTTGATCCTTCGGCTGCAAAGAAAACAAGAAAACTGGTAGCCTCGAGTTTCACCTCGTCAATGTAAAGGCAATTGCCCACCCCTGATCTTAGGTTGAACCTCACCAAAACGTTTGGCTCACCTGCCAATGATGAAACAGCAACTTTTTCTTCCCTCCACTGCGAGGCGGAGGGAACAAAAACTGTTTGAGCATTGTTTGGAGCCGTGGCCAAATTTGCCCCCGACTTGCTGTAAACGGAGGTCCAGTTCTGTCCGCAATCTTTTGACAACTGAACCATTAGCCTGTCATTTGGTCCGTTGGAGGTATTGTTAATCATTGCGTGAGCAACCTTGAAAGAAAGGTTAAAACTACCATTTTCGGTAAGGTCTAAGGGTTTCACGTACAGGTTGTCTTCTTGGTTTTGAACCGTGCGGTGAAGTTCAATCCTGGCAGAACCGGAATTTGTGGAGTGCCCGTGCCAAGCGTGGCCTGCCACCGATGAGGATACGCCCCAGCCTGCAGGAGGAAAAACACCGGAGGAGAAACTTTCATCAATTGTCAAGGAGGTAAAATCGTGGTCATTAACCAAATGACCGATGCCGTGGAGCTCGTAAAGCACCAAATTCTCAACATTGTTTGGATTGGCCAGTTTGACCGAAATGGTTTCTCGACCCGCAAATTGGAGTCCAGGAAGGGTAACCATAGCCTCCTCTCCGTACGCCAAAGACCCACTCCAATTGTACACAAACTGTTCACCACCCACCACACCATAATGAATTTGGAGGGATGAAAGCTGGTTTCTCCCGCCATTTGGAAATATAAAAGACACCTCGAAGGAGTCGCCACAGGTGGGGTCTCCCGTAAGGTTGTGAATCGCAACAGCACTTCCGAATTCCGATACCACTGATTTGGCAGCCTGCAGAACCTGTTTTGTTGAGTTAGATTGAATAAATGTAACGAAGGCTATTTGATCAATTTTGTAAATGTACGAAGGCACATCAACAGTAAAGCTGAAAACCTGCTCCTGGTTGTTTGTCCAGTGGTTGCCTAGGGTGGTGCCGTTGGGGTTGGGGTACATCCTCCGCATTACATCGTTAAACTCCCTCTCACCATTGGTGCCGGGAGCCGTCGAAAATGTAATTTGCCTTTCAACCATTGCAAGGTGCAGTGCCAATTGACTTCCAGTATAATCTTGCGCTGCCCTCACCTTTACCTCCACCTCAATTTGAGTATTGTTGTTAATGAACCCGTGGTTAACCTCCAAAAAAAAGGGCGAGGTATTGGCAAATTGTTGGTTGATAACAGCTTGAGTCAAAGTGGTTCCTGTTCCATTTACCCTTGTTGAAGGCACCCCGGTTACACCATAGTAGCTTACCCTGGGCCCAACCCACGATTGGGTGTTTTGGTTTGCAAAATCGGCTCCTCCAGGCCAGTTGGTGTGATATTTGAGGGCAACCACTCGAGTTGGGTTGGCTGCCAAAATAGGCTTGATGGCCGCATTGTTTGGCACACACGGAGGGCAGTTTGCGCTGGTAAAGCCCTCGTAAAAAACCCTTTTCATAGTTTGGCCTTGAACCCAAGAACAAAAAGCCCAAAAAACGAACGAAAAAATGTACCTCTTTTTCATAATTGGAGATTGCTCAGAAAAGGAATTTGAGTTCAAAAATATGAAAAATTTGTCTCTTGCTTAACCCTTGCTTTTTTTTTAACTATTTTTGCCACAAGGAGTGTAACAAGCCTTTGGGATGCTTTTTCTAAACAAGATTTATTTATGAAAGCCCTGTTCCTTTTTCTTCCACTCTGTTTGATTTATTTCTGCGGTTTTGCTGCCAACCCTGGCTCTCGAATGCCTCTCTTGAAAATAAAAGCCCTAGACGGTCGCGAGGTTTCCACGGCCGAGCTTCAAAACAACGGCAAGCCTTTCATTGTTAGCTTTTGGGCCACCTGGTGCCGGCCCTGCATCAGGGAACTTGATGCTATTAACGAGATTTACGACGAGTTCGAGGCCAAAGGCTTCAAGGTTTTTGCTGTAAGCACCGACAATGCACGTACCCGTCCAAATGTTTTGCCAATGGTGAGCGGAAGGGGCTGGGATTTTGAGTTCTACCTCGACGAAAATGGCGATTTTTGCCGCGCAATGGGGGTAAGCTTGGTGCCTCATACGTTTATGTTTGATGGATCGGGCAAGATTGCAAGTCATCACACTTCTTTTGTGGACGGAATGGAATGGGATATGCTTGAAAAACTCGGCGAACTGCTTGGAAATGAATAAGAACATCCTTTTTTTCATAGGTCTTGCTTTAACCTTATCGCTATACCCTTATGGGGGAATCTCCCAAGAGAGCCAAACAATTTTGCCCGGAGCCAGGCTTTGGGGAAATTTCAACCTCGACTCGCAATATTATTTCATTGATCAGGCAATTGGAGCCGACACGGTAAGGCACAGGCTGGGAATGAACGCTTTTTCTAATGTCAACTTCAGCTACAAGAACTTTAGTGCAGGCATTAGGCTCGAAAGCTATAACAAGAGACTGGAGGGTTATCCCAACTACGATGGAACCGCAATTCCGTTTAGATTTATTTCCTTCAGCCAAGA
Organism: uncultured Bacteroidales bacterium; assembly: GCA_964624065.1. Classification (GTDB taxonomy): domain Bacteria; phylum Bacteroidota; class Bacteroidia; order Bacteroidales; family UBA7960; genus UBA7960. The sequence continues at coordinate 47,480 of CAZUWF010000004.1, read as the reverse complement.
GAGCCTTGAAGTAATCTTGGGAAACTTTTACGAGCAGTTTGGCAACGGGCTCATACTTCGTTCGTACGTTGACCACGGCCTCGGCCTCGACAACGCAATGGACGGGGCAAGGGTTATTTTCAGGCCTAAGCAAGGCATCACCCTCAAGGGTTTGATCGGCAACCAGAGAAACTTGATGACCAAAGGCCCGGGTCTTGTAAGGGGTTTTGATGCAGAAGTGAGCTTTAACCTCCTTTTTGCCAGCTTGTCAGGAAACAAGAACAAAATAATTTTCGGTGGAAGCCTCGTTAGCAAATACCAAGAGGGGCGTTTTGATCCTCTATACAACTTGCCCGAAAACGTGGCAGCCGTTTCCGGAAGGCTTAACTACACTCGTGGTGCATTTAACTTAAACTCGGAGTTGGCGTACAAGGTAAACGACCCATCTGCCGACAACAACTTCATTTACAGGCCAGGGCACGCCTTGCTGGTTTCGGCATCTTATTCTCTGCCGGGCATTGGGTTGTTGGCATCGGTCAAGCGCATTGATAACATGTCCTTTAGAAGCGACCGGAGTGCGGTCGAAAACTCATTGACAATAAACTACTTGCCCCCAACAACCAAGCAGCACGTTTATGGGCTTTCGGCAATGTATCCCTATGCCACGCAGTTAAATGGTGAGGTTGGATTTATGGCCGAGGCCACCATTATGTTGCCAAGAGGTACTCTTTGGGGAGGACCCTTGGGGGCAACTCTTACGGCAAACTACAGCATTGCCAAGTCGATTGAAAAAATACCGGTTGGCAATAACACTATCCCACATCAGCCGGGCACCCTGGGATACACATCCGGATTCTTTAAGGTTGGCGATCTTCTTCATTTTCAAGATTTTAACCTGGAGTATTCCCGTAGGTTTAGCCGTACCCTAATTGGCCTTTTATCTTACGCATACATTACCTACAATCCATTGGTCATTGAAGGTTACGACCAGCCATTGTTGCGCGCAAACGTGGCAATTGTAGACTTCACGCACAGGCTTCGCAAAAGGAGGAGCTTGCGATGGGAGCTGCAACACCTTGCCACAAAACAAGACAAAGGCAACTGGGCAATGGCAAAACTCGAGTATTCGATTGCACCAAGCTGGTCGTTTTCCATTGTGGATCAATACAATTACGGAAACCCTGAAAAACGGGACAGGAACCATTACTATACGGCAGCGGTGAGCTACTCGAAAAATGCAAATAGGATCAGTGTTTCATATGGCCGGCAACGAGAAGGAATGATTTGTTTTGGCGGAGTGTGCCGCAGGGTACCAGCATCAAGTGGCTTGAGGGTATCGGTTACCAGCAGCTTTTGAAGACAAAAAGTGAAGTCCAAAAAAATAAAGTGATTGATGGAGTTCGGGTGGTTTAGGGGATGGAATGTGTAGGGGGTTTTAACCGTACGCTTTGGTTTTGTTAAATTGGTGATTGTCTCAAGCTAGGTTTGCTCCTGTAATATGGCCCTTTGGCGACCCTGTTCAAAGTAAAAATAGGTGGGGGGAATATCACAATATTAAAAATGAACTTAGTAAAACACATAATTCGGCCTCTACAATTTTTCCTGTTAATCTCACTTGCGGGGTGCGACATAATTGATGAGCCATTCAAAAAAGACCCCCAAGGCAACGGTAACCAACCCGGTATGTTTCAGCAAAAGGTATTGCTGGAAAAATTTACCGGCCATTTGTGCACAAACTGCCCCGAGGCTGCCCGTGTTGCGAAAAACTTGAAAGACGTTTTTGGCGACAGGCTAGTGGTAACAAGCATTCATGCCGGATGGTTTTCGAGGCAATTTGGCATAACCTTCAACGCCAATTACCGCACAACGGCAGGTACGCAAATTCACGATTTCTATGGCGTTGACCCCTTGCCTACTGGTTTAGTTAATCGCCAGGAGTTTTCCGGGTCACGGCTGCTTGCCAAGGACAATTGGGGCGCATCCATAACCCTGGCCATGAACCAGGTGCCAAAGGCTGGCCTCACACTCTCTGTTGCCTTTAACCAATCAACCAGGGTATTGAATGTGCTGGTCAAAACCGATGTTTTGGCTTCCATTAGCGGTCAGGTTTTGGTCTCTGCATTTATTTGCGAAAACGGGCTGGTTTCGCCACAAATTGAAAGCGGGCACATTGTTGCGGATTACATCCACAACAATGTTTTGCGCACGCATCTTGGAAACGGTGGAGCTTGGGGTGAAGTGCTATTTGAAAACGGGGCTTGGGCCGGACAGGTTTTCAACAAAAACTACCAATTGGCCCTGCCCACAAATTTCAATGCCCATAACTGCTATCTTGTGGTTGTGCTGCACACTGGTGCTCACAAAGAAGTGCTTCAAGTTGAGACGGCAAGTGTGGTGGGCCCGTGAAATTGGTACATTTTTTGAGGAGACAAATGACAAAAAACTAAAACCCATGAAAAGATTTTCGTTTGTGATAATTTCCTTCCTGCTTTTATCCTGCAAATTTGAGGCAAGCCAGCAACCCTCGGCCACAGGAAAGGCCGGAGAACTGCTAGTGGTCATTCCAAACAAGTATTACCAAGAGCTTGCCGGAACCGCCTTGCGCGATGTGTTTCAGGCAATAATCCCAATGGAGCTCAACAGCGAGCCATATTACAACATTATACAAGTACAGCCGGAGAATTTCACCAAGATTTACAGAAGTCACAGGCACATTTTCATTGTTGACATTGACACCAATCACTCTGGGACATCAATTGAAAGGTCAACAGACCACTGGTCCAACCCGCAGTTGGTGGTGAGGGTTAAGGCGCCGAGCCAGGAGGCATTTGCCAAGGTTATGTACGAACGCCGGGAGAGTTTTGTGCAGGATTACATAAATACTGAATTTAGGCGTTACATCGCTGCCTACAACCGTATGCTTAATGCCGATGCCATCAGTGCCGTTTACGAAAAATTCGGTTTCAAACTGGCCATACCTGAGGGTTATTTTGTTGCAATTCAAGGAGATAATTTTATTTGGTTACGCCAAACAGGCTCTCGAACCGATCTGGAAATTGGCCTGCTTATCGCAACTTCAGAATACACCGATCCAAAAGTTGACTTTTCACCCGAAACAATAAGAGCCCGTCGCGACCAAATAACAAAGAGGTTCATTAAGGGGGTTACCGAGGGTGCCCATATGACCACTTACAGCCCCGAGACCCATCCCGAGGTGCAGTTTTTGGTCAAGGAGATTGATTTTAACGGAATGTACGCTGTGCAAGCCAACAGCCTTTGGACAATGGAAAAGGAATTTCTTGGAGGGCCCTTCGTCAATTTTTCAATGGTTGATCCAAACACCAACAAGCTGCTTATGCTCGACGGATGGGTTCTTTATCCAAACAAGGATAAGAGGGATTTCATGCGCCAAATTGAAGCTCTAATCAGGAGTATTGATTTCAAAGCAAAGCACTAGAACAAGCCAACTCTTCTGAGCCTTATTAAAAAAACTCCCCCATACCGCTAATATCTGCGACAAGGGGGGGGGTTGGCGTGACTCCGGAGGGACTCGAACCCCCAACCGACAGAACCGGAATCTGCTATTCTATCCAATTGAACTACGGAGCCATTTTGTCGGTGCAAAGATACTGTTTTTTGTTGATGGGTTTGATGGGTTTATTGGATTAAACAATCCTTAGAAAAAAAAACAATTTAACAAAAGGGGGCAAGCCTTTGTTTAGTGTTGATTTTGACACACATGGCGATGGTGAGTGCTAATACCAGCAATATAATCCCATTTTAAAATTGATTGGGTAAATGAAAGCACCTTGAATGCCATCTTTAAAATCAACGCATTGAAATTGCCTCGAACTTGGCCCCAGCCACCAACCTTCATTTGCACATGATAGACCAAAGCTTTTTTGAGCGCTGACAATTTTTGTCATTCCGGTTTTTTTATCTTGCACGTTACCGGTGCTTTAAGATTTGGGTTTCTGGGCATAATTGCCAAATTTTCAAAATATTTTGGTATTTTCGTCGAGCATATTATTTTCTTATCTAAATTTGTTCTATACAAACGATTTGTTTAACCACAAAATATTAAAAATTACCATGAAAAAATCACTTTTTGGAAGCGTTCTTGGCTTCTTCTTTTTAGTTGGCCTTACCCTTGCCCTTAGTGCAAATCCTTCAGATCCAAAGAAAACCGAAACCACCAAGGGTTGCTGCTCAAGCAAGGCCAAAACCGAACAAGCCGCCTGCGCCGGTGCCGATAAAAAAGCATCAACCGATAAGAAAGATGCCGCGGCTTGCAAGGACAAAAAAGAAGGTGCTGCTTGCGGAGAAAAGAAAGCCGAAGGAGCAAAAAAATCATGCTGCTCTAGTAAGAAAAACTAACCAAAATTGTTTGGTTTCGAAACCCCGCATGGCTTTCCTGGCGGGGTTTTTTCTTGGAGTTGACTGGCAAAAAAAAACGTCAGACTGTAATTCTGACCATTCGGAATATGTTTCCTAACCCACCAAGGCCTCAAAGAGAATTTCGGCAGGGTGCAATGCCTCCCGGCCGGTTCCGTCCTTGATCTGATGCCGACAACTGGTGCCCGGAGCGCAAACAATATCACTCTCTTCGCACTTACGCACGGCAGGAAACAGTGCCAGCTCTCCGGCTTTCATTGATGTGTTGTAGTGTTCCTTCTCGTAACCAAAACTTCCGGCCATACCACAGCAACTGGCTTTTATTTCTACAACCTCATAGTTTTTTGGAAACCCCAAAACCCTTTTGGTGGGTTCGATCGAAGCCAATGCCTTTTGGTGGCAATGCCCGTGTAGGTAAATGGTTCTTGACTCCAAGGAAAAGCTCTCTTGCTTAATGCTGCCTCGCTCTATCTCCAAGGCCAAGAACTCGTCAACCATAAAGGTGTGGTTCGCAATTCTACGGGCGAAACCTTTGTTAGGCACTGAGGCCAGGTCCAAGTATTCATCTCGAAAGGTCAGAATTGTTGAAGGCTCGAGGCCAACCAAAACCTGGTGGTCAGAAACTTGGTCTTTAAGGAGTTCAATGTTTTTGTTGGCAATTTTTCTTGCTTGGATCAAAAAACCCTTCGACAAAAATGGGCGGGCGCTGTTGCTGGTTTTTGATAGCACAACATAGTATCCCAAGGCCGTGAGAAGCTTGATTGTTTTGATTCCAGTTTCGACATCATTATGATTTGTGATCTCGTCAACGAAAAGTATAACATTGATTCGCTGATGGGTTTTTTTGTTAAGATTTTTGAGGTTTTTTGCCGCCCAGCGCATGAGCGTTGTTTTGTAAATTGCGGGTAGTGTACGCTGTGGGGCAAACCCAACCATTTTCTTGAACCCTTTTGAAAGGACTTTGTTGCCTACCAAAAAGTTGAACAAGGGTGGCAATAAGCTTCCAAGGTAATTGATAGCACCAATATTGGTCACCATCCTAGTTCGCAGCGATGGAGGATTGCTCCTGTGATAATGGTGGAGAAACTCGGCCTTTAGTTTGGCCACGTCAACGTTGGAAGGACAATCGCTCTTACAGGCCTTGCACGAGAGACACAAGTCCATTACCTCAAAAATTTCCTTGTGGTCAAAAGGGTTGGCCTTGGGGGATCGGGTCAGAAACTCCCTGAGGATGTTTGCCCTGGCTCGAGTGGTGTCAGTTTCATTTAGTGTTGCCATGTAGCTAGGACACATTAATTCCGAAGTCTTGCTGGTGCGTCGGCAATCTGCCGAGCCATTGCACAACTCGGCAGCCCCCAAAATACCGCCAGTCTTGCTAAAATCGAATATGGTTTCTACATTTGGGCGCTTTAGGCCAACCTCATACCTCAAGGAGGTGTCCATAGGTGGAGTACCGGTGATTTTTTTGTTATTAAAAACCCTTTCGGGGTCCCAAACATCCTTGATTTTCTCGATAATTTTATAGTTGTTGCTTCCAATCATCAACGGGATAAATTCGCCCCTAAGCCTGCCATCGCCGTGCTCACCGCTAAGCGATCCCTTGTACTTCTTTACCAGCAGGGCAGTTTGGTGAAGTATGGTGCGAAACAACTCCACGTCTTTTTGGATTTTGAGGTTAAGAACCGGTCTCAGGTGTAGCTCTCCGGTTGCGGCGTGGGCATAAAAAACACAGCTTAATTGGTGCCTTTCAAGAAGTCCCTGAAAATCGTTAATGTAATCCGGAAGATCTTCCGGCCTTACTGCGGTATCTTCAATAACAGCAACTGGCTTTGCATCTCCTTCAACGTTTGAGAGCAATCCCAAGCCAGCTTTTCGCAAAGCCCACACCTTGGAAATATCTTTTCCGAAAACCAAAGGGAAATGATACCCGAGTCCTGCCATTTGCAATTCTTCGATCAGGTTCCCTGCACGCTGTCTGATAAGTTCTTCGCTTTTGTCAAAAAACTCAATTATCAAAATGGCTCCCGGCTCACCTTCAACAAAAAAGCGGTTCTTTCTTTGGCCTATATTTTCCTTTGTACAGCTTACTATCACCTCATCAATAAGCTCGATTGAGGTAGGATTGTGACTCAACGCAATCAAATTAGCCCGGAGGCTTTCGCTTATCGAACCGAAGTGGGCGCAAAGCAAACCTTTGGCGGCCGGAGGCAAATTCACCAGGTTTAACTTCATTGATGTAACAAAAACTAGGGTGCCTTCTGATCCGGCAATAAGCTTGGCAAGGTTAAACGGAGGGCCGTCGGGCTCGAAGGGTTGCTGTGTGCTAATAATATCTATCGCATACCCGGTGTTGCGCCTTTTTATTTCGGGGTGCGGAAACTCCCTTTTGATGTTTTCCCTAATCGCATCGTTGCCCAAGGTGTCAAGAATATGTTTGTATATCCTTCCCTCAAGAGTTTGGGATTTGGCCTTGTCAAAAACCTCTTGGTTTGTAAGTTCTCCTATTGCAACAGCACTTCCATCGCTAAGTATTGCTTCCACCGATAGCAGGTGATCGCGGGTACTTCCGTAGGTAAGTGAACGCGCACCGCAGGCGTTGTTGCCTACCATTCCTCCCAGCATACACCTGTTTGAGGTTGATGTTTCGGGGCCAAAAAAAAGATTGAAAGGTTCGAGGAATTGGTTTAGCTCATCGAGGATAACCCCCGGTTCGACACGCACCCATTTTTCTTCCTGATTCAATTCGATGATTCGAGTCATGTGCTTGGACACGTCCAGCACGATCCCCTCGCCCACAACTTGGCCGGCCAAAGAGGTCCCTGCTGTTCGTGGTATTACGCAAGTGTTCAGGGTTTTGGCTAGGGCAATGACTTGGCCAATGTCATGAGGGTCGGCAGGATAGACCACGGCCAAAGGCACCTCGCGGTAAACCGAGGCATCGGTGGAGTAAAGGAGCCTGAGAAGGGCTGAGTGGTGAACCTCTCCTTTTATTCTCTTGGAAAGGTCATCGAGCAGTTCAACCTGTTGTGGTTGGAGAGTCTTAACGAACATTAGCTTGATGGTATTACTTCATAGCACTCCCCTGGGCAGAATAGAAGTCGGTGCTTTGAAAAATCTTGTCGGCCGAGGCTGCGATGAAGCCGCTGTAGAGTTCTCCATCTCGGTCGGGATAGCGTTGGGTAAACTCGTAAAAGCAGGCGGGAACTTCGTGTTTTCCTTCCCGAAAATCCACTTCAACAATTTCTGCCTTTGTAGAAGATTGCTCCAATAAGTCTTCTGCAGTACCATATGTTTCGAGCCCATTGACAATGTTCATCAAAAAGCCGTTTGCCTTCACGAATTCGTTTACCTTGCGGATATCACTGTATTTGGACAGGGCGTTAACAAAAATGGCAAAATGGTTCGCCCTGAAGCCGTGAACGTAGAGCCAGGCGGCATACTCCGACTCTTGCCTCAACTTGTTGTAGGTTTTGAACGAAGGCTGCGGCCACAACCTGCCACCAAACACAAACTCGTTGCTCTCGATTAGGTCTTTGGGAATATGAGCAACCGCCTCGGATACGATACTTTGAAGGTAATCGCTGAATTTTTCGGTTTCAAGCTCGCTAATGAAAACCTTTGGGGCATCTTTCTTGGTTTTGTGCTCGAAGTGCTGTCCGAGAAGGCGCTTTTCTTCAAAAACGTATTGGCCCTTGCTTTCGTAACCCACTTTCAAGAATATCTCCGAAACCTTTGCCAGATTAATTTTTGGAATGTTGAAAGTACGCAGGGCAATATGATCGTGAACAACACTCTCGCCCTCGCCCTTGAATAGATTCGAAATCCTCAAAGCCAAAGGATTTTGATTCGTGTAATCAGCCCAAAAGCGGTTAAATATTTCATTGATTTTTTCCATAGTACAACTATTTTATTGTTGGTGCTAAGGTAGAAAAATTTATTGTTGAAAGCCTATTTAAGACAAGAAGGATGAGAGAAGAAAAAGTAATTGGCTGCTCATTAGGCTTTCTATCACATAGGCATAAAAACGAAAAGCCTCGCAGAAAAGTTCTCATTAAGGGTTGGCAGAGAATGGGCGCCAAACCTATGCATCAATTGTACGCCCAACCAAGGAGCCCCAATGGCAAAAAAATCGGAAAGTACCACGCCGGCCTCGAAGAATCCCTTTTGGAAACTTCCGAAATCAGGCCTGCCTCCAATGTTGGAGCTTCTAAGCGATCCGATACCAAGGTTTGAAACCACCGAGATGCGCGGCCACAAACTTGATCCTCCGGTAAGGTGTCTCTCAAAATCGTGCCTGAAAAAAAGCATGATGTGCGCGTCAGAAACAAACTCGTTGTAATCCATAGTTGCGAAAGCGGATAGCGGTCCCGGCCATAACCCCCTCGGTGCAGTTGGAGCGGTAAAAAGTTTTGACCAGGGCACGTTGACTCCAAATAGGAATCCTGCTTGAAGCGACCAGTTTTGAACCCCGGCACCAATTATCCTGTAATCGAAGTCGAGCCTGCCTTCGGTTCGCAGGTACTTGTGGCCACCTTGGAGCACATTGTCAAAGCCCTTGGTTATTGAAAGAAAGGCCACGGGAGAACCTTCGGTATCCACAAAGGTGCGTGTTGGGGTGGCGATATGCCTCTCCCCGAAGGCAAACCTGAGCATTATGCCCGTTTCGAAGAACCGGTATATAGGGGGTTGCAATGGTGATTTTTGATGTTCGGCATATATGTGGTCGATGGCAACCACTTTTTCAGTGCCACCGAAAAGTTTAACCTGCACCTGCTGGCCCAAAGCCGAGAATCCTGTCCAAAATTGGTAACTTTTTACCAAATCCAAATCGGGCACCAAAAAACCCCTAATCATTTCTAAGCTCAAGAACTTTGGCTTGAACAGGGATAAGGCCTCACCCCTTTCCCTTGTATTGTGCCAATATGTAAGCCCCAGCCAATGGTGGTTTTTTTTGTTGAGCAAAACATCTGCACTGTACCCCATTCGCCACTGATTGCTTTTTAAGCCATAGGCAATCATACCTTTAAAACGAAGCCTTTCGGAAAACCTATGGTTGGTAACCCCTCCCACACCCAGCCTTACACCATCCAAGCGGGTATGGCTCACAAGCTTATCAATGTAAAAATCAACCATGGACAGTCTAAGTTTCCCTGCACCAAGCGTTTCGGCAAACCTGAATAAGCCATCAAAATTCTTCTCTCGTCCCAGGCTTTCCAAAACCCTGTATGTTTCCCTTTCTTTTGGTGTAAGTGGAAACGGACGAATTTTCTCCCAAAAACCATCGTTGATGATGGGATTTTCTTTGGATATCTCCTTTGAAAAATTGGAGAATAAATGCTTGGAAAAATCTGGTTCGAGGTCAATGTTAGAAATGTAAGTCATTCCTTTTGCTGACACTCCAAAATCCTGACCAAAAGGAAGTTTGAAAACTTTCAGGTCAACATCGAGCTGTACTGGAAACCATCTTTTTGCATCGACCATTTTGTAGAATTGGCGAATGCTAAAGGGGGAGCTGCCCTTTTTTTCTGCTTGTTCGGCCGTGAGGGTTTGAACTGCCCATCCGTTTGAATTTATGGTTAGTACCCCTTCGAGACCATTGAAGTTGCGATTTTTTTTTGGCCAGTATGAAATCACGAATACCGAGTCTGATCCTTCAAACGAGGTTTTTTCCAATATGAAGAGATACCTGCTGGTGCTACCCGGGGCCAAGGGGCTAAGGTATTTCTCGTCAGATATTTCAACGTGGTTGGCGTAAAGCGAAAACGCTTGGTGCTTTGTGGCCAAAAACGCAAGGTATGGGGCTGTAGCACCAGAAATGCGAGAAGCCAAAACCTTTTCGTTGTCCTTTAACCCGTTTTTAAAAAACCTTTCGCTGACGGTTTCAACCATCAACATATAGTGTTGAGGCTGAGGGGTGTCACCGGTAATCTTTTCATCCTGATTGCATTGGCCGGCGGTGCTCGAGCTTTCGTTGCGAGGAGAAAAAACCATTTTGTTGTATGAACGATAGCTAAACCGGCCGCTTTTCTCCGGGTTGTTATCATTTCTGTTTAACGTAACGTTTCTTATAATCCGATGGGCCGGATTTTCTCCTACATAATTGTTGGCCACCGCAAGGTCAATCGGTTTTCTTTGTAGGTTTACAAGTATGTGTTTTTGCGGAGGTTGCAGATCAACAATTTGGGTTTGGTATCCCACGTGCGATACCTGCAGGGCTAAAATAGGATGCCTGTCGCTCACCTCGAAAAAACCGTCAATGTCAGAAACGGCACCCCTTGCACCATCCGGAATTTCAACCGTGGCAAAAGCTAAGGGATTGCCCGAATGGCCATCAACCACTTGACCCTTTATTGAAAACTCCCCGGGCAGCGGCAGCGGTTCGTGCAGAAGAAATCCGAAACCGCAATGACCGGTAAGAAAAAGATTGACCAAGGTGAAAATAACGAAAACCGGTCTCATTAATGAGTAAATTTTCTCTGGAAACGGAATTTTTGCTACAAAAGTAAGTCCTCGAAGGGAAAACCGAATGGTTTTTCTCAACCTAAAAACACTTGTGGTAATATTATTTGTATTAATTTTGCAATGAATCAAAGCATTGAACCACCTTGGAAGAGCCTCCTGATCCCAGCTTACTTGGTTTTTTACCCCCAATTTTATTTGTTGAGCCTAATGCCGTTTGGCTCATTGCAGGTTTTGGCACAATATTCCTACTTCTCTTTTTTTCGGCCTTGATCTCGGGCTCCGAGGTAGCCTTTTTCTCGCTTAAGCACAATCAAATTGATGAAATTAGAAAAGGCAAGGGGGCATCGTCACGGATAATAATTGACCTTCTTGACAAGCCGAAGTATCTTTTGTCCACAATATTGATTGCCAACACCGTGATCAACATTGCCATAATCGTAATTTCGCAAATGTTGATGGGTAAAGTATTTGCTTTTGGGTACCATCCGGCATTGGTATTCTTGATACAAGTTGTTTTTATTACCTTTTTCATTTTGGTTTTTGCGGAGGTAATGCCTAAGGTTTATGCAAGGAAAAAGCCCGAGAAGATCATCTACCTCACAAATCGTCCGTTGCTTAGCCTGCGCCAGATCCTCTGGCCATTGAGCGTTGTTTTGGTCAATTCGACCAACTTCTTCGACAAGCGGTTGGCTGCAAAACGCCCTAACATTAGTATGGACGAGTTGGAGCACGTACTCGACATCACCGGCCAGACTAATGACTCGCAGAGCGAAAAAAGCATCCTAAGGGGTATTGTCAAGTTTAGCAACATTTTCGTGAACGAAATTATGAAACCCCGAGTCGATGTGGTTGCGGTTTCTAACAACATAAGCTTCCCAACCTTGATGGCAACCATTTTGGAGGCCGGCTACAGCCGTATGCCTGTTTACAAGGGTACATTGGACAATGTGGAGGGAATTCTGTACAGCAAGGACCTCCTTCCTCACCTCGACAAAGACGATACTTTTAAGTGGCAAGAGTTGATACGACCCAGTTTGTTCGTACCAGAAAGCAAGCGCATCAACGACTTGCTCAAGGACTTCCAAGAACAAAAAACACATATGGCCGTGGTTATTGACGAGTACGGTGGCACCAGCGGGATTGTTACCCTCGAGGATGTTTTGGAAGAAATCGTGGGTGAAATCCAAGATGAGTTTGACACCGAAGACGACGACTTCACCAAAACCGGTCCCAATACTTACCTGTTTGAAGGAAAAACCCTTCTCAAGGATTTTTGCAGGGTTACGGGAGTTGACTACTTGCTTTTCGACGAGATAAAGGGTGAGGCCGACACCATTGCTGGGTTGATTTTGGAAATACGCCAAGAAATTCCCTTTAAGGGCGAGAAAATAAATGTTCCATTTGTTGAGTTCTTGGTGCTGGCAGTGGACCAAAGGCGAATAAAGCAAGTGCAGGCAAGAGTTTTGGATATTAATGGTGAAGAGGTGAGAGCGTAGGCCAAAAAGCGGTTAATTATTTACTGATTAATGATCAAGTTAAAACCTATTGGTAAAGCATTATTGGGTGCATTGCTTCGAACAACTCTCCTTGTGGTTTTAGCTCCTTCCCTTTCGGGTTGCAGGGAGACCTACACACCCAAGCCAAGAGGGTATTTTCGAATTGATTTTCCCGAAAAGAATTACATTGTTTTTGAGGGCAATTACCCTTACTCCTTCGAAATACCTACTTATGGCAAGTTGCTTGCCGACAATCATCCGTCCGCAGAACCCCATTGGAGCAACTTGGTATTCGAGCAATTTACGGCAAAATTACACCTAAGTTACAAGAGGCTTGAAGGTGCGGGGCACCTTGCCCGGCTGGCCGAAGATTCGCGCACCTTTGCATTCAAGCACGTGGCCAAGGCAACAGCCATTTACGATGAAATTATTTCGCATCCTCAAAACAAGGCTTTTGGTTTGTTTTACGAAATAAAGGGAAGGGAGGCGGCATCGCCAATACAATTTTTCGTTACCGATAGCTCGAGGCACTTTTTGCGTGGGGCACTATATTTCAACGTTGCACCAAACAATGACTCCCTGGCTCCTGTTATCCAATTCTTGGAAGAAGACATAAGGCATCTCATATCTACACTTCGCTGGTAGCCCCTGCCAAACTTTAAAAAACTTTCGGATCTCCAACCCAACTGCCATTTTGTCTGCAAGTAGTATTTGGCACGTCGTTTGAACATTTGGGGGCAATTGAAGTTAATTAATCTTAAACAAAAATGTTTTTTTTATGGAATCAGGAATCACAAGCAATCCTTTTATGGGTTATTACATTATAGGAATTGTCTTTTTCGTGCTCAGCATAGCTGTTTCGCGCATGCTGGTTTCGAAATTCAAGAAATACTCCAGAACTCCCGTTCGATCGGGTCTCACGGGCAGAGAAATAGCCGAGAAGATGCTACGAGAAAGTGGGGTTGAAGGAGTTCGGGTTGTTTCTTCTCCGGGTAGTCTGTCTGATCACTACAACCCACTAAACAAAACCGTTAATCTCAGTCCAGAGGTTTACGGTGGTGCCAACGTTGCCGCCGCTGCGGTAGCAGCACACGAATGCGGCCACGCTGTTCAGCACGCAAAGTCGTATGCCTTCTTGGAAATGCGATCCAAACTGGTGCCTGTTATTAGCGTAAGCTCAAAGTACATGATGTGGGTTATACTTGCAGGAGTAATGATGGTTAACATTTTTCCCGGATTGCTCCTTGCCGGTATCGTAATGTTTGGCCTAACAACCCTTTTTAGCTTCATTACATTGCCTGTTGAGTTTGATGCCAGCAAGCGTGCTTTGGCTTGGCTTACCGATGCTGACATTGCTCGTGGGGATGAATACAAACAAGCAAAAAGTGCCCTTAGCTGGGCTGCCTCAACCTACGTGGTTGCGGCTTTAGGCTCACTGGCCACGCTGCTGTATTACATTATGATTTACCTTAACCGAAGGTAGGCAACATTAGCGCGAAAACTACATCTCGGATTCAAAGAAGGGAGTTCTTACTTTTTTGAATCCGATTTCTTTTAGCCTGTTTGTGGCTTCCTCGAAATGGCTTAGAACCTGCGTAGGTTGGTGGGCATCGGTGTTTACCATTACATTTATGCCAAGGTGAAGGCATCGTTCGAGCACGAAATCGGAAGGGAAGTACTCACAGGTTTTGCCCGTGTAAACTCCGCGCGGGTTTAGTTCCACGATAATGCCTTTATCTCTTATTCCTTCGAGCAGGTCGCCAATCAATTTTTGATACCAAGGTTCGGTTTGGTCAAGCAAAGTGGAGCCGAGGTGCATTTTAACCTTGTCCAAATGTCCTATGATGTTGAAGGGTTGTGTTCGTACCATTTCAATGCTTTGGTGGTAAAAGGTCTCAACCAGCATTCTGTGGTTGCCTTCAAAGCAAATGTCAAGTCCCCTGAAAAAGTTTTCTGCCGATCCGTCAATGGTCATCGTAAGACCATTTTTGGGGTTGGTAACCAAATGCACCGAGCCAATGGCATAGTCGAGAGGGGTTGTATCGATCCAGTGCTTGAAGTTTTCTGAAATTCCGGGAGCGTAATCCAGCTCCAGGCCCAAATATACCGCGGTGGAGAGGTTGTTTTTTGCTTTGATTTTATTTATCTCGGCAACATATTCGGTGTAGTTTTGCGGGGTAAGGCTCCACTTGTTTGTAATCGGAAGGGGAACGTGCGCCGAGAAACCCAAGGCTACGAGCCCAAGTTTCTGCGCTTCTTCGAGGTATTCTGCCGGAGAGCCCTTGCCGTCGTCGAAATGTGAGTGTGTGTGGAAGTTGTACGGTGTCATCCTAAGGATTTGCCCTTTCGACCAGTTCTCTATTTTTTTGGGTCATTTCTATCATTTTTGTAATGATGTCTATGGCCACTGTGTTTTCTCCTCCTTGCGGCACAATGAGATCCGCATATCTTTTGCTGGGTTCGATGAACTGGAGGTGCATCGGCTTGACGTACTTTTCGTAGTGTTCGAGAACTTCGATAAATGAGCGGCCCCGTTCTTTAATGTCCCTGTAAATGATTCGCATGAGCCTGTCGTCGGCATCGGCATCCACAAAAATCTTTATGTCCATCCTTTCACGAAGGCGTGGATTTTGCATGATCAATATTCCCTCCACGATCACTACCTCTCGGGCAAAAACCGGAGTGGTTTCTTTTGCCCTGGCACACGTAAGGTAAGAGTATATGGGCATTTGTATGTTCTTTCCCTCACGGAGCATGTCCATATGCTTTATGAGAAGATTGAACTCGATGGCACTGGGATGGTCAAAGTTTATCTTGGCTCTCTCTTCGGGCGTGAGGTGCCCGTTATCCTTGTAATAGGCGTCTTGATATACTACCGAAACACTTTCTTTTGGAAGTCTTTTTACCACCTTCTTCACTACCGTGCTCTTTCCGGAGCCCGAACCACCCGCAATTCCTATAACTAACATTGTTTGATTTTTTGGATGGTAAAATTAAGGAAATTTTTTTGAATCAATTCTTTTCCCCTACCACCAAGTTTATCAACAAACCACCCGGGGTTTGCCAAACTGCGGGCTATTTCCTGCCAATCAGCCTGAATTTCTTTTCCTTTTTAAAAAAAATAAAAATTCTGCCCCGCCTCCCTTGCGCCCCTTTACAGATACTTCGCCCCCGTGAAACTGCACTGCATGCTTTACTATAGCCAACCCCAAACCGGTTCCGCCTTCATTTCGTGCACGGCCTTCATCTACTCTGTAGAACCTTTCGAAAACCCTTTGCTGGTGTATGGGGTCAATGCCCTTGCCGGTGTCAGAAAATGAATAAAACACCTTGTCGTCATTGACCAAAAATTCGTTAATAAATATGGTTACATCCTGACCTCCGTAGTTGAGAGAATTTTCGAGCAAGTTTCTGAAAACGGAAAAAACCAGGGTGCGGTTGCCTTCAATGTTGGTTTCGGGACTGGTACTCACGCTCACTGTTGCATTTACGGCCCTAATTTGGGTGTTTAAGCTTTCTATTGCATCGTTTATAACCAAGGACACACAAAGGTCTTCTGTTTTGTAAAGGTTGGAGGCCTCTTCAATTTGGGTTATCATTGCAATATCCCTTATTAGATCGGCAAGTCTTTCTGCTTGGCTGGCTGCCTTTTCTATGAAGGATTGTTTTTTGTCGTCGGGAATATTTGGATCGTGAAGAATGGTTTCTAAATAGCCCTTGATGCTACTCACCGGAGTGCGCAACTCGTGGGCAATGTTTGAGGTCATCTCGTGCTTGAGCATCTTTTCGTGTATGCTTGAAGTGGTATCAACAATGGCAACCTCGTAGCTGTTGTCTTGAAATATGAAACATTTAACGCTGAAAAAGCGGTTGTTCTTCTCGATGGTAAACTTTTCGCTCCTGTTTTGGTTGCCGCTGCTTTTGAGTTGTCTTTCCAGAAAAAGCCTTGTTGGAAGCATTTCGGGTACCATCCAAAACTCTTTGGCGTGGTTCACCGGGCTGTCAGAAATTATGTTGAGATAGTTCAAGAAGTGGTTGTTTGATAGTATCTCGGTGCCATCTTTCATAAAAAAAGCCACCCCCTCTTGGGATAGCTGGAGGTGCCTTACAAGCTTTTCTTTTTCGTTTACCAATTCCTTGTTAGTGTTTTCAAGCCTCTTGTAAACGGTTACAATTTGTTGGCCAATGAACCCAAGTTCGTTTTCGGGAAACTTTATTGAAGGGTCAACAATTTGGTTTCTTGCGGCCTTTTGGGCAAAGGCTTTGAGGTTTGCGATGGCCTTGCCAAAATTGTTTGACAGAAAGAAAATTACACTAGCAGCTGCAAAAAACAAAAAAGCAACGATAAGCCAAAAAAGGCTTCTGCCGCTCAAAAGCACCTTGATACCGGTGCTGTAAACTACGGCGGTCCTAATGAAGTATTTGTCGTATTTCTTGGCAAAGTAGTAAAAGGTCCTGTTAACCGACTCCGAGTGCCTTATGTCGCTTCCCCTGTTAAAAAGCAATGCGTCTTGAATTTCTGGACGGTCAAAATGATTGGCCATTTCGGTAAAGTTGGAGTACTCGCTATCAAAGAGAACCCTTCCCCCGAAATCAATTATCGTGATTCGTATGTCAGTTCTGGGAAAACCTTTTACAAAGGAATCAAGGGAAGAAAGAACCCCTCCTCCACCTTCGCCCGATTTTGTAATAAAACTGTTTGTAAATTCACAGTAGGTGTCGAGCATACTCTCGAGTTCTCTTGCCCTGAAGGATTTGTCGCGATTGTATTGTATTGCCACCAACAATGTGGTGAAAACCACGAATACCATTAGGAAGTATGCAAATAATTTTTTACCGTAGGTTGTTCTAGTAATCATTCTGCCAGAAATCAATTATCCAATTTTGCTTCTTTTCATGGAGATTCAAAACAATAGCCATAACCCGATCTGTTTCTTATGAGCAACCCTGTATCGCCAAGTTTTTTCCTTATACGAGCAATATTTACGTCAACGGTTCTTTCTCCAACTATAACATCATCCTTCCAAACCCGTTGCATGATTTCCTCCCTCGAAAAAACTCTGCCAATGTGGGTGGCCAACAAATAAAGGATGTCGAACTCGGTTTTGGTCAAGGCCACGGACTTATTGTCAATCGAAATCTTTTTGGTAACCGAGTCTATTTCCAGGTTGTCAATGGTAATAGTGTCAACTGTTTTTGAACTTGCCAAGGTTCTTTTCAACTGTGCCTTAACCCTTGCAATAAGCTCTTTTATAGAAAATGGTTTGGAAATGTAATCGTCGGCACCTATGCTAAAGCCCGTTAGCAGGTCGTTTTCCGAATCTTTTGCAGTGAGGAAAATTATTGGCACGTCAAGGTTTCTCTCCTTCCTTATTTTTTCGGCAAGCTTGAAGCCCGACATTTTTCCCATCATTACATCCAGTAGGAGCAAGTGATATTTTTCAAGTTTTAATGCCATTGCCTCTTCGGCCGAGTAAGCCTCGTCAACAATGTAGCCCTCGCTTGACAGATTGTAGCTTACAATTTCGCAAACGTCCTTTTCGTCTTCTACTATAAGGATTCTTGTTTTATTATTATTGGTTGGCGTCATACTGAAGCAAATTTAGCAAAAAAACTGTATAAAAAACATGAAGTGTTTTTCGTGCACTCCGTGTAATTGGTTGTGGGTGATTAAAAAATCCAGTGTTAGGGTCTCCCTTACAATCCAATTGTCCATCCTTGTGCCCAAGTTGGAACTCCGGCACCGTTGCCAGCACCGGTGGCATTAGGGTTGGCGGTTATCCCTGCTGCATTTCCCGTGCCAATGCTGGTGTTGGTGGTTACATCTATGTACCTAACGTTGGTTATGGTTAAGTCGGCACCCAAGAATCCCTGACTGTTAGTGCCAGACACTCTCACGCCTAAATTCCAATTTCTAAGCACCACGTTATTTATCGAACCCTTGGTTCCGCGCCTAAGTTCCATCCCCTGAGGCTCTTGCCCTTGATTACCGCTTCCTATCAACGTTACGTTGTTAATTGTGGGTTGCGAAAATGGGGTTGCAGTGTTGTTGGTTTCCCAGTTGTCGGCTTCAATACCCCTATTTCCAAAACCTTGGTCGTTTTTGCCAAACCAAAAGTTGCAAGAAGAGGCCGGCACCCAACCTTCGGTCCAGTCGAACATATCATCTTCAACGCTTGAAACAACTATGTGGCTCGCACTGACGGTGCCTCCGTAAAATTCAATGCCGTCATCGGCGTTTTGGTGTATTTGAACGTACTCGATCACCGTGCCGCTACCCACGCCAAAGAGGGACAGTCCGTTATACTCCTTTTCGCTATTGAAGGCGGCACCAGAATACTCTATGCGAAGGTATCTAATAATTCCTGAGTTGTCGTTGGCAAGAGTGCCGCCGTAAGGCACATCACCAACTTCCGACATGCCACCTCCTGAGTTGCAAGGAGCTTTCCCGCAAATTACCAAACCACCCCAGTTGCCTCGACCCGGAGTAGGTAATCCCGAAGTCATTACCACTGGGTTTGCGGCAATACCGTTTACAAATATCTTTCCGCCCTGTTCTACCACAATGGCCGCTGAGGTACCGCCTACCCCTTCAATTCTGGTTCCGGCAGGTATTGTTAACTCGCCCCCGCTTTTTACCTTTATCAACCCTGAAAGCCTGTAAACCTTAGTGGCATCAAGGGTTAGTTTTCCGGTAACATTGCCTTTCCAATCAAGGTGGTTTTCCGGCTGATTCGGGTCGTTGTTAACTTTTTCGCAGCCTGTGTTCAAAAGAGCAATTCCCGTGAATAAAATTGATGCAATCAGAACTTTTTTTAGCAGATTCCATTTCATTTTTTTGATCTTTTTGTTGTTTAATAAAACTGATTTGTCGTGCAAAACTACCAGTATAATGCAACAGGAATGTTACGGGATATTTACAAAAATGTTAATAGTTGTTGGTGATTGGAAGATAATTTGAAATCGGAAACTAAATGTCAATAACGTAGTATAATTGTTGTGGGGCTCTTGGGTTTTGTTGTCAATGGTCAGTTGTCAATTTTCGCCGGCCGGTTTTCAACAATATATACTCGCGGGAGGTGTGGTGTGACTAGTCTTCATTAAAGGTTTACTCCCAGGCTGAAGCCAAATCCAATTCCTTTTTGGAATGACAATACTCTCACCTCACGGTCGAGGTTTTGCTGGAAACTCTCAATGCTTGGGTTGAGAAGGTTTGAAATCTTTGCCCCCAATGAAACCTTTCCGAAGCTTGCCTGGATAATCAGGTCAAGGATATTGTAAGGTCTATCTATAATGTTGCCGCGGGTGTTGGTTCCGAGTGCATAAATTTTATCGGAAACATGACGGAAAGTGGCTGTTGTTGAAAGCCTTCCCTTTCCTTTGTTGAGTACCCTGATGTATGAAACATCTGCATTGAGAAGCCAGTCTGAGGCTCCCGTGAAGCGAGCCCTGTCATGTGTAAAGTTGACCCTGTAAATAGTTTCCCTTCGAATTTTACCTGAATTGAGTTCTTGGTCCGTGTGCATGTATGATACGTTGGTTCCAAAAAGCAATTGATCGTTTTGGGAGATGGAAAATTTCTTCTTTACCTCAAGCTCAACGCCTGCCACGTAGCCCCAGTCGCCAGTGTTTAGGAATGAAATGTCGTTGGTGGCCGAAGATATGGTTACTTCGTTTATTGGATTGGCTATGTACTTGCCAAAAAATCCTGCCGATACCAGTTCCCCTGAGGTGGGAAACAATTCCCACTTCAACTCCACATTGTAATTGTCTGACTGGTACAGATTTGGATTTCCAAGCTTAACCTGTGTCACCTCCTCGTAAATGTACAATGCTCGCTCCTTGAATTGTGGCAGCGTGTAGGTCTTGCTGGCGCCAAACCTTAGGTTTTGCTTTTGTGTCAACTGGTACCTTAGCGAAAGGCTTGGTAAAATTGCGGGTATTTGCAGCACGTCGCTTCTGTCAGTTGGATCCAACTGGGTGTTCCACCCCACCCTTTGAAAAATGTACTCGCCCCTTAGGCCAAGGGTTCCGCTAAGTTTTGATGAAACGCGCTTCTCCAAACTGGCAAAACCACCCTGAACGAACTGGTGGCCTGTATAAACCTGCGGATCGAGGGCAAATGGTACTTGGTGGCTTCCCCTGAATGTTTCTATCATGAAAAAATTACCTAGCCCGAGATTTTGCTGGTTGAAAAATTCCTCAACGTTAAATGGGTCAACGTGAAAATTTCGCTGGTCGGTGTGAATGCGGAAGTTATACTGTGTGGAGTTGAAGTTCCTGAACTTGTACCGGGAGGAAATTCCTAAAGTGAGGGCAGTATTTGGCTTGCCAGAATTTTTTGACAAGGCGAAGGTCATTGCACCGTTGAGGGCAATTTCATTTTCTTTGAGGTAATGGAAGTACCGGTGATTGTCGGTAATTTGATTTTGGCCAAAAACGAAGTAATCGCCCCCGTTTTTCACAAAAGTGTTTTGAATCCTATCTGGATTGTCGCTAGAAACATGATTGAGCGAAATTCCCCAGTTCAACATATTGCCTTTGCCAAAAGAATGTTGACCCAGTAATTGGTTTATTATTACCGTATTCTTTTCGTAATTCTTTCGGAGCATCAGGCCGTTATCGTTATTTGCTATATCGATGAATGTCCCTTGGTAATTCTCAAATTTGTTGTTGGAGGAGTTTACCAAGATTGAGTTTAAGTAAAGCTGACTTTTGGCTCCAAGGGGTATTTCGATGTTTAGCATACCAGTAGTGTTAGTTCGGTACCCGTGAGTTTCGCGCCGCAAATCCTTGGTTGGCACGCCAGTGCTGTTGACGCTCCTTGCCATTCCTTTGGTGGAGGAAAAATCATTGTCAAACTTGAGCGAGGCAAATAAGTTAATTTTTCTGCCTCCTATTCTTACCTGGCTTCCTGCGGCAAGGTTCAGGTTCATTCCGATCGGAGTGGCATACCCAGGGTCCATACCATGGTCAAATGCAAAATCTGACAAGGTGCCGGGTGCTCTTACGGTGTGGAAGCCCAAAAACCCCGTTCCTTTTTTTAGAGGTACCGAACCACTTCTAATTGAGAAAGAATTGACATTCGACCCCGTGCCTACCTGGAAAAGATGCACTCCTGTGGGCTTCTTCGACACAATATCAATGTTGCCTCCTGCGTAATCGCCAAACAAATGGCTGCCGTAAACCTTGTCAACCGATATTAGTTCAACAATGTCGGTTGTAAACAACTCGAGGGCAATATTTTTAAGCTCCGGATTGTTTGAAGGGATAGGAAGTCCATTGATTGAGGTGGTGTTGTATCTATCGCCCAAACCCCTGATGTAAAGATTGTTGCTCGATTCTTGCACCGAAATGCCTGCCATTTTGGTAATGGCCGATACCACGTCACCTACCCCTTTCCTTGATATCTCCTGACCGCCAATTCGACTAACAAAGTTGGTGGCGTTCATTTGTTCCATTACTAACACTGCTTCCCTGTCGCGCAGGCTTCTCGCCGTAATTTCAACCTCTTGAAGCTCTTCAATGTGAGGAAAGAGAAAAACCTCCACTAACGAATCCTTGCCAAAACCAACCGACACGTTTTGAATGATTGCAGGCTCGAATGAAACGAACGAGACCTCGAGGGTGTACTCACCCCTTGCAACACCCGACAACGAAAAGGTCCCGTCAATATCGGTTACGGTTCCGTTGTGAGTACCTTTTATCAAAATTGTAGCTCCGGGAATTGTTTCGCCGGTGGCCTTGTCAATTACCCTACCCCTTATGGTATGATTACCTTGTGAACAACCCTCCTGATTTAACAAAAACGATTCCGATCCAAATCCAATGCTTGTTTTGGTGGCACTCGAAAAACCGGAAAGAAGAGGAAAAAAGAGGAAAAATAATAACAATGCATTTGTTATTGTTTTCATAATCAATGGTTTGTATGTTTGGGGTTTCTAATTGCAAAGAACCCAAAAACTTGTTACCATTTGATGTCGAAAATATTACAAGTTTGTTACAATATAACTTGATTTGACAAAAACTCTGAATTCACCGAGGGGTTAAATGCCAGATCAATTCACCCTTAAACTCAAGAGCCCCTACCAAGCCACCAATCGGGGTTCTTCGAGGTAAAGCAGGTATTTCTTAACGTTTGGGTAGCCCATTGCTTGGAGAACTTGAGCGTAATTGTCAACTTGATTTTTGTGTTGTGGGTAACCTTGACCGGTTTTGTAATCTATAATCACAGTTTTGCCATCGAGCAGGGCCACCCTGTCCGGACGAAGGAAATTTCCTTTGTGGTCAAACATTCCGGGCTCTGTTTTAATGGTTGCCTGTCGCGAAAAGCATTCAGATATTTCTGTGTCGCTAAGTATTTTGCCAAGGTTAGCGTTCCATTCTATAGCGATGTTTTCTTCTATCAAACCCTGAGCAATAAAGCCTTCCAATACTGGCCACAAATCTTCGTGCACAAAGACTTTTTCCATTGCGGAGTGGAGAATTCTTCCAAGCTCGCGCCTTTTGTATGACTCACCTCCCCTGCCCTCTTGTTTGGATGCCACCATAAGAGCGTCGGACCAGCCCCGGGAAAGGAGCTTTTCCAAAACCAATTTTCCCTCTTGCACCATATTGTTGTTTGATTCCTCATTCCAGGTTTTACCTAAGGTGTATTCTGCGGAGCCCTTGTTTTCCTCGAAGTGGGGTGAGCCGTTGAGGAACTCTTTCAATAGGGCCTGCAAGGATGTTGTTTTTTCTTGGATTGAAGCCTTGGATAAAACGTAAAGCTTATCCTCTGCCCTTGTCATGGCCACGTAAAACAGGTTGAGATTGTCGAACATGGTTAGGTCCTTCTCTTTTGAATGATGGCTTTCGAGACCCGTTCCTTCAAGAAGCTCGTTCGAATACTTAAAATAGGCGGCGGGCAGTCCCTCAATTTCCTTCACATCAATTGGCTCCACCCAAAATCCATCCTTGGTAGGGCGAGTACTGCTTGCGTGGGCAAACGGGAATATTACCACCGGAAACTCCAAGCCCTTTGCCTTGTGTATGGTCATAACCCTCACGGCATCAACACCATCGGGGGTTACAACCGAAAGGTTACCACTCGACTCACCCCACCAACCAAGGAAGTCGGAGATACTTGTATGGCCCTTTTCGGAATATTCAAGGATGTGATCAACAAAGAAATTTACAAAAGGACTTGTGGCTTTGCCCGAAAAGAATGTCCGTATAATCAGCTGCGTGGCATCATAGGCCGAGAGGAACTTCATTTCACTAATATCGAAACTGATTCCCTGATCCTGCAAGAGCCCGCCCAAGAGGTTTTGCCAGTTGTGGTTTCTTTTTGCCGAAGAAACAGGAAAAACGTCACCCTTTGTCAAAACCTCGTGCAAGGTTCGGCTACCGGAAAAAACCTTTTCTTGAACCAAAAAATCAATTGCCTCGCAGGCGGCAATTGCATCGTTTTTGTTGGCCACCAGTTTTAGCATTGAAATTATGAAAATCACTTCGGGCGATTGGTTGAGCAACAAAGAATCGGACGAAATAACCGGTATTTGATTGGCCAGTAAATGCTTGGCAATCAAACTTCCGTTCTTGTTTGACCTGCATAGTATGGCAATGTCACCGAAGGTATGCCCCTCTTTTATTAAGTCATCAACAATTCCCTTCACCCGCTTCAGGGTTTCTGCCAAGAGGTTTTTCTTTTCAAGGAAAGCCACCTTCACAAACCCACCGCTTCCGATGCGTGCTACCTTTTGCGCTGATTCTTTATAAATGTTTCGAAGGTGCTCGGGCAGTTGCTGGCTGGCAAACTCAAAGAACCGATTGTTGAACTCGATAATGTTTTCGCGAGACCGCCAGTTGTGATCCAAAACCTCGGGGTCAAAATTTCGCCTAAGAGAGGCCTGCCACTGATGTTTTGCCTCCGCTTTAATTTCCTCCGGAACATCGGGAAGATTGACAAACTGGCCAACTTCGCCGCCGCGATACCTGTAAATTGCTTGCTTGCCATCGCCAACTATTAAACTGCGGTTGCCACCAGCAAGGCCGTTTTCAACAAGGGGTAGAAGATTGAGCCATTGCATTTGGGAAGTGTCTTGAAACTCATCTATCATAAAATGTTTGAACCGCTCGCCAATCCGCTCGTAAATAAACGGTATGGGCTGTTCAGCCACAATTTTCGAAATTTTTTTGTTGAAGTCTGAAAAATGAAGCAAGGCATTGTCCCTTTTTATCCCATCGAGCACTCGGCTAACCTCGCTCAAAACCCCCAACGGAAATATATTGCGCCAAACAGCCTTGAGTAGTTGGTAGTTATTCCTGGTTTTTTCGACGAGGGTGATTAGATCCTTGCACCTGCCGCTCAAAACGTTTACAATTGACTCTATTGCGGCGGCTTGTTCCTTTGAGGCTTTTCCTCCAACCCACTTATCCTCGTTTATGGTGGTTATGACGAAACTGTTTGGCAGGAGTCGCGAAAAATCTCCTTTCGAAAACTTGGAGAGGTATGTATGAACGCCATTTTTTCCCTGATAGAAAGAATCGCCCGAAATGCCGGCAGTCGAAATTACGGACAAGGCGTCGGAAGCCTTGGTTTGTATTTCCTTTTCGATAGCCCTAACCTTGGCCCAAAGTCCTTTTTCTATCTTGATAAAATCGTCGAGCGAGAGCGCTCGGAGCCTGTCAACGTAATCCTCAGAGTCTTCGGCCATCAAGGTACCTGCCAAGTTTCCGATCATATCTTCCACCCCTAAGTTTTTGCCCTCGTCGGCTTGGCGCGAAACAAAACTTATCAAAAATTGCGTAAGTGGTTTGTTGGTGCCGGTCGCGCCAACTACCATATCAATGGCTTGCGAAAGCAGCCTGGTAGCGTTGGGTTCTATCTCGAAATTTACCGGAACTTGTAAGTCAAAAGCAAACGACCTAATAACTCTATGTACGAAGCTATCAATGGTGCTTACCGAAAAATCGGAATAACCGTGAAGAATCTTTTCAAGAACGATGCAGGCATTTTCCTTGATGGTTGATAGATTTATACCTGAGCAGCCTTGATCCTCTAACTCCACAATAATTTTGCCTACAAGGCTTTGGGTATCCAATTCGATGGGCAAGTTGACATCAAGGTTTGCCATGGCGCACAATTCTTTAATAATCCTGCCTTTCATCTGCGCGGCTGCAGCATTGGTGAAGGTAATGGCCAGCACCTCTTGCATTTTTTCTGGATTGGCAAGGACAATCTTCAGGTACTCCTTTACCAGGGTGTATGTTTTACCGCTTCCTGCCGATGATTTGTAAACCTTGAAGCCCTTGTTGTCCGACATCTTCCTTTTTTTTTGCGAAGCTAATAATTTTCTTGGGCGCAAAATGTGCCCACCGCAAATAACATAATGTTTAATCATTTGTTTCCCGCCCAGCACCAACCATAACAGATTCAATCTTCATTTACTCGAAAAAGCCAATCATGGCGCTTTGTAGGGATAAATATATCCGAACTGATTTTAAGTTCCCATCAAATCAAAACAATCTCAGAATGAAAATGATTTTGAACTTTCAGGGTTTAAACCTAACGCTAAACTTTTCAAAGGCCTGATTAAAGGCAGTTTAGAATTGCGTGCAGAATAACTTAAAAGGCTGTAAAATGAAAAAAGGCTGCTCGTACCCCTGAAATATGGCGACTTGGAGGAAACCTTTCATTAAATGTCATTCTGCTGTAGGCACCACCTTAAAGCAATTTTCGTCAAAATTATTTAAACTTGTAAAACCTTTTTTTCAAAAATGACCCTAACTGGGATGACGCCTTCTTCTTTAGCCCGAGGAAACCAAAGATGTCTGATTGTATAATAATTACATATTCAATTGTTGACCAAGCCAAAAATTATGAAAAGAGAAATCGAACGCAAATTTTTAGTAAAGGGCGACTTCAAACCCTTCGTGTCGAAAGAAACGAGAATAACCCAAGGCTACCTTTCTTCCGTTCCCGAGCGCACAGTAAGGGTTAGGATTAAGGGAAACAAGGGCTTCCTTACAATAAAAGGTATTGGCAGCGCATCGGGCGCAAGCCGCCTTGAATGGGAAAAAGAAATTCCTGTTGCTGAAGCAGAAGACCTGATGACAATATGCGAACCTGGCGTGATAGACAAAACTCGCCACCTGATAAAGGTTGGCAGTCACACCTTTGAGGTTGACGAGTTTTGCGGCGAGAATGAAGGGCTGATCGTGGCCGAGCTGGAGCTGTCTTCCGAAAACGAGCATTTCGAAAAACCCGAATGGCTAGGCGAGGAGGTAACAGGTTGCACCCAATACTACAACTCCATGCTGATGAAACACCCTTTTTCCAAATGGTAAAAGCAATTAAATTTTTTGTTTGCAAGTATTAACTAACTGAAAAGCCTGAAGAAATGAACCTTTCGACGGCCACCGGTGAGAGTAATCCCGGTTTCGACCCGCTAGGTATGCACAACTACCGAATTGAGCGATAGCCGAGGCGGCAAAAGTCAAACCTCGATAAATGGCTTGGAATTGTCGGCTTTCCTTTGGCACTTGTCTCGTTTTTGTTGTTTGCCTTTGCGATTGACCTAGGGTTTTTAGAAAACATACAGCATGAAACCTTGGTTTCGAAAGGAGCAAAGGAGGAGTTTGAAAGGGTTGGTGCCGAGGTTTTCAGCCAGAAAAATGCCTATATGCATGCAATATTTCTGGGTGCCAAAATATTGTGGATGACACAAGCCATTCCTAGCTGCCAAACCTCGTTGGTATTGATTATAAGGTAGTAACCCAAGAAATCAAGTCAATTAAAATTTTTGTGGCAATATTTGCGTTGTGGTCCACCCACAAGGTTCACGGAGTTAGTGCCACGGCGGTTGCCTTAATAGGGGCTATCATTGCCCTCTTGCCCCGAGTTGGAGTGGTAAGTAGGAACGACTTTGACATACCCTTGCACCTCTTTTTGTTTTCGGCAGGAGCTTACACCCTTGGGGCAGGACTCTCGACCTCACCGACCTGCCATCGATAAGTGTAAATGCGTTTTTCGACAACCTTGGCATTGGCAACTAGGCGCCATTTGGCTGCCCTACATTTTACTTACTGGTGTGATGGCTTTTAGTGCCCTTATTTTCCAGTCGAAAACAATGCGGGCAATGATTTTTGTGCCGATAGCAATTGAGGTTGCCGGCCGTTTTGGTTTGGATACTGTAAGCCTTGCCCTGCCTGTGACTTTTATGATTGAGCACGTTTAGGTTTTGCCGTTCAATAGCAAACCAGCTGCACTCCTTTACGAAACCAATATGTACAGCCTGGCCGATGCGTTCAGGTTTGGCGTAACAATGTTGGTAATTGGCTAGGTGTTGAACATAGTTATGGGCGAAACCTGGTTTAGGGTGCTCGGCATTACCCCCAATGGAGTTCTCGGGCTTTTTTGATTCAATGCTGGGTGCATCTTCAATTCGCACCGCATCTCACGAAACATAAATTTGGGACGAAACTTGGGGTAGCACCCAAATTCTTCACACTTATAGTGCAACACTATGCACAAATTTTTCGTATAGAGGTTTAGAACCTAACCTAACATTTATTTATTCTCGAAGCTTAGAATAAGCCTCGTTGGCCTGGTTCAATTGGGAATTAATTGCTTCAAAATTTAACCTATGCGATGAAAAGAAACAAATTTTTTAGCCTTTTTGCATTATTGGCAACAATTGCCTTGGCGGCCTCTTGCTCCAAAACAGAAAAGTACGAGTATCAGGTTTTGGTACCGGTGTACAAGAGTTTTCAAGAGTTCCGGTCCTCCTTCAAGACCTCTCCGCCCCAGATCATCGAACAACCGGGGAAGATTTACTTCAAAGACAACTACATTTTTCTAAACGAAGTAAACGAGGGTATCCATATCATAAACAATGCAAATCCATCCAATCCGGTTCCGGTAACGTTTTACGAATTAGAGGGGAACGTTGATATGGCCATCAGGGGCAACATTCTATTTGCCGACAGCTACATTGATCTGGTGGCGATAGACATAAGCAATATTCTGCAGCCCGTTGAGGTGGGTCGTCTGGAGAATGCCTTTCCAAATGTTTTGCCCATTGCCGAATTTGACTACCCTGTGGAGTTTCCCGAGGAGGGCGAGGGAGTTGTGGTTGGATGGAAGGTAGAAAAACGCATTGGCACCCCTTTTGGGGTTCCGGGACTTTGGAGGTGGTTTGGCGGTGAGTTAATGTCAATGGACGCTGGCAGCGGCCAAAACTCCATTGGCATTGCCGGCAGCATGGCCCGCTTCATGCTTAACAACCAATACCTTTACAGCGTTACAACCCCATGGATGCTGAAGACCCTCGACATAAGCAATGCGGCCAATATGGTTGCCACAGACAGCGTGCAAACGTGGCGCGAGATGGAGACACTCTTCAAGCACCAAAACCACCTTTTTGTGGGCACCACCTCCGGAATGGTGATTTATAATCTCGACAATCCTTCCTCTCCCCAGTTTGTGAGCGACTTTAACCACGTAAATTCCTGCGACCCAGTGGTAGTGGCCAACAATATAGCTTATGTAACACTGAGATCGGGCAACGAGTGCAACGGTTTCACCAATCAACTCGACGTTATTGACATTTCGAACATTGAGCAGCCACGGTTGCTGAAATCTTATCCAATGGTCAACCCCCACGGCTTGGGCATTGACCCGCCTTACTTGTTCATTTGCGATGGCCCGGCAGGGCTCAAGGTTTACAATGCTACCAACCCGCTGGCCATTTCTTCCAACCTGATTGCCCGCTTCCCAAACATTGATGCATTTGATGTAATTCCACTGGGCAACGTGTTACTAATGACAGGCCGCGACGGATTATTTCAGTACGATTACTCCAACCCCCGAAATATTGTTTTGCTTAGCCATATCAAAATAAAAAGGAAACAGAAATGAGGTCGAAATTGGTTTTCTTTACCCTGCTTTTATTAGGCTCTTCGATGGCATGGGCAAGCAGCCCCGCCGCCGAAACTCCTTCAGATAGTGAGCCAAAGCGGTTCTTGATGGTAAACCTTAGCGCGCTAACCGGGATAGATAACGGAACCTACGTTTTGGACAAGGGGTTCAATTTGGTTGTTGATTGGCGTTGGAGGAAGGGATTGGTACTAGGTTTGGGTTCGGGTTTGGAAAAATTCGGCGAATACCTCCTGCCGGTTTTCGCATTCACCGCTGTTCCGCTGGGAAAAAGCATGCACTCGCCAAATCTGTATGCAAAGGCGGGGTACGGAGTCGGTTTTGCCACACCAGAGACCGGCTGGAACGATCCCGGTTTCTTGGGTGGTATTCTTTTGGGGGGCGGGGTAAACCTAACCATTTTTTCGTGGGATAAAATGACCCTCAGGGGCGGCTTGGGATACAGGTTCCAAAAAATTGCAGGCAAAGATCAAGGCTTTTGGGCTGTCCGAAGGATTTTGGAGTACAGAAGAATGGACTTTCACCTTGCTGTGTCTTTTTGGTAATTGTCAAGTAATAACCCGATATTTTATGCTCAATGCAACAAGTCGCCCATTATTTTAGCATATAACATTGAACACAATATTTCAAAAATGAAAACACAAACCTTTTTTCTCCTTCTGCCACTTTTGTTTTCGGCCTCTTGCTCAAAAGATCCAAATCCTGGTGACGACATTGTTAAGATAGAGCTTACGGCAAGGGCCCAGGAGGTAATTGCTTCGGGAAACACTTTTGGCATAAACCTTTTCAATGGCGTTGCCGCCACCGAATCAAAGAACCTTATGCTGTCGCCATTGAGCGCGAGCGTTGCCCTTACAATGTTGCTCAATGGTACCGAGGGTGCCACGTTTGCCCAGATAAAGCAGATGCTGGCATATCCTGCCGACCTTACAGTAGAGCAAATCAACACTGCCTACAAAAGCCTTGTTGGGCAGTTGCTCAGGGCCGACCCCAAGGTAACCTTAGCCCTGGCAAATGCCATATTTTACAGGCAGGGGTTCCCTTTCAAGCAACCCTACCTCAATACCATTGCCCAAAATTTCAACGCCCTGGTTAGGGGGCTCAACTTTACCTCGCCTGATGCGGTTGCCGAAATAAACAACTGGGCAAAAGATAACACAAAAGGCAAGATACCAAAGGTAATTGATACAATAGACCCTGATTTGGTCATGTTCTTGATGAACGCCCTATACTTCAAAGGCGACTGGACATACCAGTTCAAGACATCCGATACCCAAAACCTACCTTTTACACTTCAAAATGGAACAGTGGTTAGCGTGCCAACCATGAAGGGCGATTTTAATATTAAGACAACCTTCAACCAAACATTTAAGGCGGCGGAGCTCCCATACGGACGCACCAATTTTTCAATGGTAATCATTGTGCCAACAGGCTCTTTGTCAGGATTTTACGCCTCTTTCACCCCGCAGCTCTGGGAAAACATTACCAGCCAATTCGACTCCATGCAGCAGGGACCAAAAACATTGACATTCCTTCCAAAGTTCGAGTTTAATTACGAAAAACAATTGAAAGGTATATTGCAAGCCCTGGGTATGGTTGATGCCTTCCAGCCTCACCTTGCCAACCTTACACCAATCTCCGATGAAGACCTTTACGTAGATTTCGTAAAACAAAACACATTTATCAAGGTTGACGAGAAGGGTACCGAGGCGGCAGCAGTTACTACAATAGGTGTTGGGGTTACGAGCCTGCCCCCAATGTTTGAAGCAAACAAACCTTTCATCTTTGCAATTCGCGAACGAACCACAAACACCCTGTTGTTTATCGGGAAGGTTATGGATCCGAGGAGTTAAGAGTGAAAAATGGATATTGGATAATTAATAATTACGAATTAAAAATCAGTAGGCGGAAGGCAATAAGTATTTTAAACCACCGGTTGCTGATTTTGTGGAAGCACTCATCACCCATTACCAATAATTAATAACCAATGAACCTAAAAAGAATAAAGTGGCTTGCCTTGCTGTCGGTGATGGCTTTGTGTGGGTCTTGCTCAAAAGAAGAGAGTGCAAACTTGTCGTCAAGCTTGTTTTCGGAGGAGGGATTGTTTAGTGCTTGGATTAATTCGGTTGCTCCACCATCTACCTTGGTGGCGGGCACTCCGGTAACTTTCTCGGCCACCTATACCAAGCCAAGTCCTTGTTATTCAAAGGCAGTAATAAGAACCCGTATCACGGGATTTGAAATGGAGTTAATGGTTTTGCTTCACCCACCAAACCCCTCCGCCATTTGTCCCGATGTGCTGGTTGCCGAAAACTCAAATTTTCAGGTGATGTTTCCCCGAGCAGGCACATACACCATTAGGTACAAGGGCACGCATGGGCCCGCGTCAATTCAATTATCGGTAAATTGAAAGCGTAGGTTGAGTTTTTTGGCGTATTTTTGAATAAAAAACCATATTGGATCGGTCGAGGGGCGAAGTTCTTGATAAAGTGGTGTTTGAAGGTTGCCTGAAAGGAAGTCGCAAGCATCAGGAGATACTGTACAGGCAGTATTATGCCTTCGGTATGTCGGTAACCCTGCGCTACCTGCCCTCTCGCGAGGATGCCCTGGAGGTGTTAAACGACAGCTTCATGAAGGTTTTTCAAAACCTTGAGGGTTTCGATGTTGAAAAGCCCTTCAAAACCTGGTTTAGAAGAATACTGGTGAACTCCTCTGTTGACTTTCTTCGAAAGAACACGAAGCTCACCATAAACGCCGAGCCTTGGGTCGTTGATAACGAAAGGACAATAGAGCCCGAATTTGTTAAGAAAATGCACGGCGAGGAAATCCTTGCCTTGTTCGAGGGGCTTACGGTTCAGCAAAGGTTGGTTTTCAACCTTTTTGAGGTGGAGGGTTACAGCCATGAGGAAATTGGCGGTATGCTCGGTTTATCGCCCGGAACGTCGAGATCGAGCCTTAGCCGGGCAAAAAAAACACTTAGGGAATTGTATTTCAAAATGATAAACGAAGGTTGCAATGAGGCAGTTTGACGAACATTTAGCCGACAATGTAAGGGAAACCTTCGACAATTGGCGCGAGGGGGTACCCGAATGGGCCTGGGCCGGCATGAAGGCCAAGCTCGATGGGGCGAGCAAGCCAAAGGTGGTTAGGTTTTTGAGCACCCGAACAAAGGTTGCCGTTGCTTCGGTTTTGGCGGCGGCATCAGTAGCGTTGCTCCTGGCTCCGGTCTTCATCCCAAACAAAAAAGTCGGTTCAGCCAAAACCTCAGAAGTTGCCGAGGCACATCTGCCAACATCAACCAATCAAGGCTTGCCCCAATCCCATCCCATACCTTCAGTGAGCCAAAACGCATACCAAGCCCCCGAACCGGATACAAAGTTAAAAAGCAAGAAAAAACCAACAATGGTACAACGTGAACCTGTAATTGCAGTCTTGCAAACAGAGCTACCCACCGTGCCACAACAGCTGGTCGAAACAGGGTCGATTGTTAACGAACAACCTAAAACGGCTCAAGCCCCCGAAAAAGGCAACGCCAATGACCCGCACCAGCCACAAAAAGAAATTACCACCATTGAGCCTACTTTCGCAGAAAACGTACCCACAAACGTATCTGGTTACCTTCCGTGGCTTCCGCCGAGCACCCCAAAGAACCGCCTTTCGTGGACACTCTCTGCAAGCCCAATGTTCTCGTTTACCCAGAACCAACCAACACCCCTGCCGGGATTTTCGGCAGGGGTTTCGGCTGGATACAAACTTTCCCAAAGGGTAAAACTCGAAGTGGGCGGCCTATTGGCCTACAACCAACTCGACATCAGAAATCAAGCTACACGAGCACTTCAAGAAACCTTTGCAGGCCTTTTCAACATACAAAGTGGCACCAACCCTGTACACAATTTTTCGGGAAACAACAAATACAATTTCCTGGCATTGGAAATACCCGCCAACATCCAGTTCAGTGTTTTTGAAGATGCAGGCAGGAGGCTTTTCGTGTCAACGGGACTCACTTCCCTGGTTTACCTGCATCAATCTGTATCGGGCGTAAACTACCTCCAATTCCGGAACTCCGCCGATGGCTTACCTCTTGGCCCCGAATCATTTTATTCATTAACCATTTTCGTGGATGATACCTTCGGACCCTTGAGCCGCGTTGACCTGGGCCGAATGCTCAACCTCTCGGCAGGTTATGTGATAATAGGAAAGAAAAACTCCCTAATCCTGGAACCCTTCTTGAAGCTGCCCCTTGGCGATATTTCCAGCAGCAACCTTAGGATTGGAATGGGCGGGATGAACTTGAAATTTCTGTTTTCCGGGAAATAGGTTGAAGCCAAATATGGCGGCTACTCGAAAACTTGTCAGGGTTGTCTTTTCCAAAAAATCACCTATCTTTGCTTGCAGCCCAAAATCAACCTTACCTAAATGAAGTTTTTGTTCCGTGGATTTGCCCCTATAGTTTTGCTGCTGTGCTCAACATCCATATTATTGATTGCCCAAGGCACTGAACCCCCTGCAATCCCGGCTCCAACCTTTTCGCACCCGGCGGGGTTCTACACCACACCATTCGGCCTTACTTTGAGCACTTCCCAAACAGGGGTTTATACCTACACCGTTGCAGCAGCAGGTTACGTACCAAAATCGGGAGAAGTGCGGGTAATTGACCAAAACCTAACCGTACCTTTAGTGCTGCAGCCCGCTAAGGCAAGCCTTGATAACTCAGCTTCGATCCAAAAATCGCCGGTTTCGGTAACCTTTAGGGCAAACACCAGCGGTTCGTCAGTGGGCACCACCGACAGCGTTTATATGAGCGGCACCATGGCCAACCCAATCTGGCCTATTCCCGGTAGCAATTCCGGTATGCTAATGGTTAGAGAAAGCCCCGGATCGCCGTTTTTCGTGAAAACTTTCCAGTTAAACCCCGGCGAATATCAGTACAAGTACTTCCGCAACCAAGGTTGGGGCGGCGGCGAATGGGGCGGCAATCCCAATCGTGTGGTATACATTACCGGCGCCACCGTAATAAACGACTACTTCGGCCACATTACACCGCCGCCGCAGCCGCTCTTCAAGGTAACCTTTGTGGTTACGGACGCCGCAGGCAACACCATAGGCAACGCGGCAATAACCTTCAACGGAATCGCCCATCAGCCCGGCCACTATGTTTTTGAAAACTTGGTTCCCTTGGCAGTGGTGAGGTACACCACCGATGGCAGCATACCCACACATAGCAGCCCCGTGTTCACTTCTCCCTTGATGATGACCTCGCGACAGGGTCATCCCAACGGTATTTCCCTTATACCCACCAACAATGTGGGAAGTGGCTCCGAGATGTGGCAACCCCCGACGGGCGAAATTTTCAAGATAAACACCATTCGCGCAAGGGCATTTGCCCCGGCAATGGAGCCCAGCAGGGTGGCTACGGCATCGTTTATTGTTAACCCCCAAGGGGCACAACGCTACTCAATGCCCGTTTTTTCGGTAAATGCACCCCCGGGTGCCTTCTTCAGCCCCGACACCGGGATTTACGTTTTTGGAAACAACAACAACTACTTCCAAGAGGGCGATGAATGGGAAAGGCTCACCCACGTGGAGTTTTTCGAAAACAACGGCCAGCTGATTTTCTCGCAACAGCTTGGAGTGCGCACCCACGGCGGAACCACCCGAAACAGACCTCGCAAAACCCTTAGGTTTTATGCCCGAGAGGAGTACGGCCAATCCTGGGTAAACTACCAGTTTTTCGCCGACAAGCCAATCTTGCGCTTCAAGCGTTTCTTGCTCCGAAACAGCGGCAACGACTGGGATCAGGCAATATTTCGCGATGCCTACATGCAGTCGCTGCTAAAAGGCTTTGCAAAGGTTGACTTGCAATACTCGCGCCCGGCCATAATGTTTCTCAACGGCGAATACTGGGGCGTTCATAACATTCGCGACAGGTACGACTCCCGATACATAGAAACTCATTACGGCCTGGCCGAAACCGAATACACCATGCTGGAAAACAATGCTGTTTTCGACAACGGCAACCCCGATGGCACAGCACACTACCAGGCACTGTATGCTTACGTGGCAAACAACAATATGGCCACACCTGCCAACTACCAGCATGTACAAACGCTAATGGACATAGAGAGCTTTATTGACCACCAGGTGCTGCAAATATTCTTTATGAACACCGACTGGCCGGGCAACAACCTGCAATACTGGCGGAGGCTTACCGCCGGATACCAGGCCGGCTCCCCGCCGGGCCTCGACGGACGATGGCGGTGGATGGTAAAGGATACCGACTTCGGATTTTGGCTGAACTTTGGCTACGTGCCCGGTGTGGCAGAGGGAGCGGCTCACAATACCCTGACCTTTGCCCTGGCCGCCAACGGCCCGAGCTGGCCAAACCCGCCCTGGTCAACACTTATGTTCAGGCAGTTGGTACAAAACCCCGGTTTCAAGAACCACCTCATTAACCGCTTCTGCGATTTCCTGAATACGGTTTTCAGCCCCAACAACGTAGGGGCAAGGCTTGAGGAGCACCGTCAGCTCTACCGGCCCGAAATGGAAGAGCACATACACCGCTGGCGCACCCCTTCGAGCCTGGCAAACTGGAACCAGCAAATTGACCGTATGGCAACCTTCGGGCAACAGAGGCCCACTTTTATGAAACAACACCTAAAAGCCCAGTTTGGCCTCGGCGAAACCGCAAACCTTACCGTGAGCTCCGCCAACATTGATCAGGGCGGGGTGAGGGTAAACAGGCTGCAGCCTCACCACATATCCAACCCCTGGACAGGCGAGTACTTCAGGAACATTCCCATTGAAATTGAGGCAATTGCAAAGCCCGGATACAGGTTTAGCCACTGGGAGGGGCTGCCCCAAGGCACCCAAGCAAAAACGACAGTAACCCTCATTGCCAACCTGACCCTAAAGGCCCACTTTACCAGCGCACTAATCCACTACTGGCACTTCAACAGCCTCCCATCAGGAACCCTAACACAGGTACCCGCCGACCTATCTCTGGCCGGATCGGGCAACATCTCCTATCCGGGAACAGGCAATGGCTTTATGGACAGAATCGACGGTACAGTACTCAACGCCTTCGACAGCCAGACAGCCGGAAGGGCCTTGAGGGTTAGAAACCCTTCAAACACCCGTGACTTGATAATTCATACCCCATCAACGGCACATAGGGAAATAAAACTTTCGTTTGCACTACACCGCACCAATAACGGGGCACGGCAACAACAGCTCTATTATTCCACCAACGGAGGCGACAATTGGGTGGAGCTTGCACAACCATACGCGGTGCCAATAAACTTTGAAGTGTTCAGATTCGACCTCAGCGCAATAGACCAAGTTAACAACAATGCCAACTTGCAGTTCAAGATATCTTTTCTTGGCGAAGAGGCAAGCGGAATTGAGGGCAACAACAGGTTTGACAACATAGTGTTGGAAGGCATCCCGATTAATACAAATGTAGAGGTGGTGGAAACAGACAAAATATCGCTTTTTAACTACCCCAACCCTTTTTCGACCAGTACCACAATTGAGCTTAAGATTTCAGCGCCTTCGGAAGTTCTTGCAACTATAATAGACCCCCAAGGCCGCACGGTAGAAACCTTGCACCACGGAAAGATTAACGCCGGAACACACCAATTTAAACTTGGTGGGCAAAACTTAGCCCCAGGGTTGTACTTTTGCAAGGTGGTTACGGATTTGGGCACCGAGGTGCTGAGAATGGTGAAAAATAATTGACAATGGACAAGAGAAAGCAGTAGGCAGGGAACTGTGATCAGTGAAAAACTAAGAGCTAAGAACGAAGAATGAAAAGTGAAAATTGAAAAGTTTACTAATTTCTAATTTCTAATTTCTAATTTCTAATTTCTAATTTCTAATTTTCTGCCAATCACCAATTACTCATCACAAATTCAAGATGTCGAAAAAAATCAAGGTACTAAAACACTCGGGCGAGGAGGAGATTTTTGCGGCGGCAAAGCTGGCCCTCTCGCTCGAAAATTCGGGTGCAAACCCACACGAGATCAAACAGGTGATGGCCAACATCAAGCCTTTGCTCTACGATGGTATGCCCACCAAGTTGATTTACAGGTTGGCGTTCAGGTTCTTGAAGGCCACCCGCAAATCCAATGCCGCCCGCTACAGCCTCAAGACAAGCATTATGGCCCTGGGCCCGTCGGGCTTTCCGTTCGAGCGGTTTGTTGGAGCTTTAATTGAATGTTTGGGTTACGAGGTTAAGCTCAACCAAACCGTGGCGGG
This sequence comes from uncultured Bacteroidales bacterium, assembly GCA_964624065.1. GTDB lineage: Bacteria > Bacteroidota > Bacteroidia > Bacteroidales > UBA7960 > UBA7960. The sequence continues at coordinate 9,971 of CAZUWF010000004.1, read as the reverse complement.
CAGGTGCATAACCCACGAGCTCGACGTGGTGGCCAAAAACCAAAAAGAACTTTTTATGGTTGAATGCAAGTTTTACAACACCCAGGGAAAAAATTGCAGCGTGCAGGTGCCCCTTTACATCAACTCGCGGTTTCTGGACGTAAAACACACCTGGGACAAAGACCCCTCAAACCAAAACCTTGAGAAATACGCGATGATAGTTACCAACACCCGTTTTAGCACCGATGCGCAAGATTACGCCAAATGTGCAGGCCTTAGAACCATAAGCTGGGACCACCCGCGTGGCAAAAGCCTCAAGGAGCTAATCGAATCTTTCGGAATATTCCCAGTAACAGTCCTTACATCGCTTTCGCGAAAGCAAACCGATTTCTTGCTCAACAACCACGTGGTGCTCTGTCGCGAGCTACTCTCAAAACCCGAACCCTTCGGTAAACTCGGACTATCCAAAGCAAAACAAAACGAGGTGCTGGCCGAAGTTCAAGAAATTTTGGGAAACAATTGAAAATCACCCTAAATACCGAGTAGTTTGATCTTGGGTTTGGGCCTTATCCCCTTTCAACCTTTTGGCCCTTGGCTTGCGGCTATTGGCCATACATTGATTTTTAGCCTACCTTTACACCAACAAATGTAAGCTACCTGTTGGTATGGTTGATATTTTAGCTACCCCCGTGGAGTACCTCAAGGGTGTTGGGCCCGTGCGTGGTGCGCTGCTGCGCGAGGAGCTTGGCATTTTCACCTTTTCCGACCTGCTGGAGTATTTTCCCTTCAGGCACGCCGACCGCAGCCGGTTTTATAGTGTTAGCGATGTGCGCGAGGGGCTTCCCTACGTTCAGCTAAAAGGTAAGATCTCAAACGTGGAGCTTCACGGCGGCGTGCGCACCACACGTATGAGCGCCACCTTAACAGACGAAACCGGCAGCATCGACCTGGTATGGTTCAATGGCTTCAAGTGGCTTAAGGATGCCTTCAAGCCGGGGGTGGAATACATTGTGTTCGGAAAACCGGTACTCTTCGGCAGGCGTTACAGCATTACACATCCCGAGGTGGAGCCCTTCGAAACAGGCCAAGAGCAGGTGTCGGGTGCCATGCAGCCGGTGTATTTCTCATCGGAGAAGCTGAAAACACGCGCGCTCGACAGCAAGGGCATTGCAAAGCTCGTAAAAACACTCCTGCCCGTGGTGGTTGACCACATTGCCGAAACCCTTCCAAAGAGCCTCATAGAAGAGGTAGGCCTGATGGATCGCCGCCAGGCGCTCACCAACATACACTACCCCACCAGTGCCCGCCACCTGCAAAGAGCCACCGCCCGCCTAAAGTTCGAAGAGCTGTTCTTCTTGCAGCTAAACCTACTGAGGCTCAAACTGGCGCGGCTCGAAAAAAATCAAGGGCACCTGTTGCCTTCAATAGAAAACCTTTTCAACAGGTTTTACAAAACCTGCCTGCCCTTTGAGCTCACCGAGGCCCAAAAGCGGGTGCTGCGCGAGATAAGGATGGACACCCTTTCGGGAAAACAGATGAACCGCCTGCTGCAAGGCGACGTGGGCAGCGGCAAGACCGTGGTGGCGGTATTTTGCATGCTCATGGCCTTGGACAACGGCTACCAGGCCTGCCTTATGGCCCCCACCGAAATACTTGCCAACCAGCACTTCGATTCAATTACTGCCTTGCTCGCCACCCTCAGCGTTAATGTGGGCATACTCACCGGCTCCACCCGCCCGGCGGCACGCAAGGAGCTGCTGCTGCAGCTAAAGGGAGGCCACCTGCAAATAATCATAGGCACACACGCCCTGATAGAAGAGGGGGTGGAATTCAAAAACCTCGGTATGGTAATCATTGACGAGCAGCACCGCTTCGGGGTGGCACAGAGGGCCCAACTGTGGGCCAAGGCCGCCATCCCGCCCCACGTATTGGTAATGACCGCCACGCCAATACCGCGCACCCTGGCCATGACACTCTACGGCGACCTCGACGTGTCGGTGATAGACCAGCTGCCCCCCGGACGAAAGCCCATACAAACCGTGCACCGCTACGATAGCCACCGCCTGAGGGTGTTTGGGTTTATGCGAGAGCAAATAGCCCAAGGCAGGCAAATTTACGTGGTGTACCCATTGGTGAAGGAGTCGGAAACCCTCGACCTCAAAGACCTCACCGATGGCTACGAGAGCATAGTGCGGGCGTTTCCGCTGCCCGATTACGCCGTGAGCATAGTACACGGCCAGATGAAAACCGCCCACAAAGACTACGAGATGCAGCGCTTTGTAAGGGGCGAAACACAAATAATGGTTGCAACCACCGTGATAGAGGTGGGCATAAACGTGCCCAACGCCACGGTGATGGTGGTAGAAAACGCCGAGAGGTTCGGGCTGTCGCAACTTCACCAGCTCAGGGGAAGGGTGGGCCGCGGTGCCGACCAAAGCTACTGCATACTCATGAGCAGCCACAAACTCACCGACGACGGCCGCAAGAGGCTACAAACAATGGTGGCCACCAACGATGGCTTCGAAATTGCCGAAACCGACCTGAAGCTACGGGGCCCGGGCGACATACAGGGCACCCGACAAAGCGGAATCATTGACCTTAAGCTGGCCGATATTGCCAAAGACGAAAAAATGATAAAATTTGCCCGCGAAAAGGCAAGGACGCTCCTCGAAACAGACCCGCACCTATCAAACCCAAACAACAAGCCGGTGCTGGAAAAGCTCAACTCAATGGCAAAAGACAAGACCAGGTGGGGAAAGATAAGTTGATTGTATTGGCATTGGAAAATCACCCATCACCCCACACCCAAAAACTTTTAGTACCTTTGCGCCCTTAATTTTTGATTTGATGAAGAAGTTTTGGTTGATTTCAATTGCCATTTGGTTTGTGTTGGCCACCGCCGCGGCCCAGCCGCCGGCCGGATACTACAATGGTGCTACAGGACTTACCGGTGCGGCCCTCAAAACGGCCCTGTACAACATTATAAAGGATCACACCTCGGTAGCGTACGACAATATATGGACCCGGTTTCAATCTACCGACCCCGTGCCCGGGCAGCCCAACAAGGTTTGGGATATGTACTCCAACTGCAATTTCACCTTCGTAACCAACCAGTGCGGCACCTACACCACCGAGTGCCAGTGCTTCAACCGCGAGCACTCTTTCCCCACCAGTTGGTATGGCGGCGGCTCGCCCATGTACACCGACCTTTTTCATGTGTACCCCACCGACGGCTGGGTAAACAGTGTTCGCAACAACTACCCGTATGGGGTGGTAGCCAACCCAACCCTTACCACGGGCAATGGTGGCAAGCGCGGGCCCAACACCACGGCAGGCTACAGCCAAACAGTGTTTGAGCCCATTGACCAGTACAAGGGCGACCTTGCCCGAACCTACTTTTACATGGCCACGAGGTACGAAAACCTCATTGCGGGCTGGCATGCCAACTCGGCACAAGCCGCCGCAGTACTCGAAAACAACTCTTTTCCGGCATACAAGCAGTGGTACCTAAACCTGATGCTGCAGTGGCACGAGCAAGACCCCGTGAGCCAAAAGGAGATTGACCGCAACAATGCCGTGGCGGCAATACAGGGCAACCGCAACCCATTTATTGACAACCCAAGCTATGCAACGTGCATCTGGGCCACCTGCCTTGCCAGCGAGCCGCAACACCACGCTGCAGCCCTGTCGGCAAGCACCATAACACTTACATGGGCCGACGCCACCGGCGCAGTGGTGCCAACCGGCTACCTGGTGCGCATGAGCCACCAGGGATTCGACGCAATTGCAGCACCCATTAACGGCACACCCGTGGCCAACGACCACCGCAACAAAAACGTGCCACAGGGCACCCGAACAGTAACCTTCGGGCAGCTTGCTCCCGGCACCACTTACTACTTCAAGATATACGGCTACACCGGCAGCGGGGCCACAATAAAATACAAAACCTCAGGCACCGTGCCACAAGCATCAATGGTGGCCCGATAAGACCATTTGTGCAAGGGCTTGTGGCCATTGCACGCAAACCGCACCATGCTGCCGGCCAAAACCGGCAGCAGGTTTTTTAAAAAAAACAAGCAGCTTGTGCCGCCAGCAGTGACCCGTGGCCTGCCTTGGCCCTACGTGGCTGCCTATTGAAGGCACAGCTTGGTTTTTGGTTTCGGGCAAGGGCATTCATCTTAATTTACCCGCCAATTATCAACTATTTTAAACATATTTGTAATACCAATGTTGAACATTTGTAACAAAGTTTCCTTAACTTTGTCCCTTTGGAGCCAAAACCAATTGCAAATTAATAACTAACATGCCCATAAAATGAAAAAACCTACACTCTACAAAACACTAACCCTCGCGGTTGCGATGCTATTGCTCGGATTTAGCGGGTGGGGGCAAACTACAAACCGCTTCAACGATGGCTACTTGACGGCGTTTAGAGTAACCTCTACTGCAGCACTAGCAAACACAGGTACGGCAATTGTTATGGACGAATACCACCCTACCGCGGCAAACCAAATTGCGCCCAATTTCAATGTTGCTCTTCCCTCTTCTGGATCGGTTCTGGGAGCTAATGATATAGTCGTTAGCGGTACAGCCACAGCTTCTGGCCAGATTTCGCGCTCCGAAAGCGGCAGGTTCATTTTGATACCGGGATACAATGCACTAATAGGTGCTGCAAACACCACCTTCAACACCAATTCTGTTGTAAGGATCGTAAGCGGGGTTGGCACAATGGCGGCCGGGATTGCCGGAGCCAACTACTCCACTGGTAATAATAACCTAAGGGGTGCAACATCGGATGACGGCTCGAACTTTTGGATGACAGGCAACGGGGTTGGTGTGGTACACACCACCCTGTCGGCCCCAACTACCCTTACAACCGTTTCTATTACATCAACCAATAATAGGGCAGCCTATATCTATAACGGTCAGCTTTACCTTACTACCGGTGCGGGAAGTCAAGGTATTTATTCGGTAGGAACCGGAAAACCCACTAATACCGGAAATACTTCCACGAGATTATTTGCACCAACTAATACTGATGTTTATGGGTTTTCCATTTCACCCGATGGATTGACAATTTATTACATAGCAGCTACTTCTGGCGGCATTTATCGAAGCGTATTTACCTCATCTTGGTCAGCTGGCACCCTTATTACTTCTGGGTTCACAGGTGGAGCGGGTTTGGCGGTAGATTGGACCGGATATAGTTTTAACGAAACAGGAGCCAACGGGGCCGTAATTTATGCCACAAACCCAACCACACTTAGTAGAGGAACGGATAATGGTAATCAGGGAATGACTTTAACAACATTGCGAACCCTTACGGGCAACAATGCATTCAGGGGTTTGGCTTTCTCGCCCATACAGCAAACCATCAAGATAGGTGCCAACACCCCTGCTGTGTCAAATATTAATACGGGTGTAAACAATGTAGTCCTCGGGCAGTTAAAACTTGAAGCTAACGAAGGAAACTCAACACTAAAGCGGATGGTGGTTAATAATAGTGGCACTGCCACAATTTCGACCAGCGGATCAACTGATATTACTTCTTTGAGGCTTTTTGGTGACATAAACGGAAACGGTATTGTTGATGGCCCGGATGCCGAGGTCTCCACAGGTGCCATTTCTGGGTCAAACATTACTTTTTCAGGAATTACCATTAATTACATAGCAGAAGGAAGCAGCAGGAACTATCTTATTGTTGGTAACGTTTCGGAGTCTGCAACGGTGGGCCGCACATTTGTTCCCAACATTCAATCTACTACAACTATAAATAACATTGGTTATACTAACAATGTTGTAAATGCAAGTGGTAGTTTGGTAACAATGGGTACCGGCTCTGACGCTCCCACGGGCAATACGCTGACCATTGCTTCAAGCAGCACCAAGTACGCCGTAACCTTTTACGTGGACATGACCAATGCCGGTTCGTTTACCACTGTTGACATAGCCGGTAGTTTCAACAACTGGGGCAGCCCGGTGCAAAACCTTACCTTGGTGCAAAACAACATATATACCTTTACCACCGGGGCGGTGTTTGATCCGAGCCAGACCATAAGCTTCAAGTTTAGGAAAGACGGCAACTGGGGCACTGCAGAGCCCAACCCCGACCGCACCTACACGGTGGTGGCCGGCACCAACGTTTACCACGCCGTTTACGGCGTAATGGTTGCGGCGCAGGTCTCTTGGGCCAACCTTCAGTGGCCCCACACCGAAAGCATCGGTTCGGGCGATGCCTTCAATGTTTACGGCAGGGTATATGCCCAGGGGCTTACCGGCACCCAGGGCGCGGCGCCCAACCTCAACGCCTGGGTAGGTTACAGCACCACCAACACCAACCCGGCCACCTGGACAAACTGGGTGGCGGCATCGTACAATGCCGACGCGGGCCACAACGAAGAGTACCTGGCCAACATTGGGCCGGGCATTGCCTCACCCGGCACCTATTATTACGCCACGCGGTTCAAGCTGGGCCTGGCCGATTTTGTTTACGGCGGCTACAGCAGCGGTGGCGGTGGTATATGGGACGGCTCAACCTTCACCTCGGGGGTGGTTACCGTGAGCACGCCCGAACCCACCAACCACGCCACGGCTTTTGTGGCCACCGGCGGCTCCATTACCTCCACTTCCATACCGCTCACCTGGACCGATGCCGTTCCGGCAGCCAACGCATACCTTGTGGTGGGCGTGGCAGGCCACTGCAGCTCCATAGCCAACCCCGTTGACGGCGTGGCGCAAGCCAACGGCCCATTGGTGCAAAACGTTGCGGCAGGGGTGCAAACCCACACATTTACAGGCCTTACGCCAAGTACCGAGTATTGCTTCAAGATATTTGCCTACAACGGCACCGGCACCAACATAAACTACAAGACCGACGGCACCGTGCCACAGGTAAGTGCCACAACGCTGGCTCCGGCAATAAACACTTATACCTGGATTGCGGCCGGCAGTGGATCATGGGTAGTTGCCTCCAACTGGAACCCCGAGCGCACAACTCCCCAAACCACCGATATCATGCAATTTAATGGCGGAGGGACACCTACGGTTACAGCCGTTCCGGCCCAAACCATAGGGCGGCTTTTGGTTACCAACAACACTGAGGTAACCCTGCAAGCCGGAGCTGCAAACACCCTTACGGTAGCCGGCGGCACGGGTACCGACCTGGAGGTAGAGGCTGGTTCAAGATTGACAGTTTCGGGTTCGAACGCTCTGCAAATATCACTTTCGGCCGGAGCCACGGGCTCAATAAGCGGGTCTGTGGCCTTAGCCGCTGCAGCGCACAGGCTTTTATCTGCAAGTACCGGCGGCATAGTGTTCAATTCGGGAGGGCGGTTTATTGCAGGTGAGAGTTTTTCAGGCAATCCGTTTGGGACCACTTCGCTCAACTCCGTAGTCTTTGCAAGCGGTTCTACCTATGAATTTTTAGGAGGTGCGAACCCCTTTGGTGCAGGTCAGCCAAGCAGCGTGGTGGTATTCCAAACCGGTAGCACATATATTCATCGTAGCGCCACAGCTGCACCAGCCTTCAGTGGTAGAACTTATGCAAATTTTGAATACGACAATGCCGGCACCATAGCTCCAAGCGGCACGGCTGCCGTGAGCATCGACAACCTGAGAATACGGCAAGGCACAATGAATTTTAATATGACCGCCACACCCGGCCATTCCATCAAGGGCAACATTGAGGTGCTTCAGGGGGCTACCTTGAGTTTCAGCCCGGCTAGTGCCGGCACGGTTAACCTCAATGGTTCATCGTTGCAGACCATATCGGGCGGAGGGGCAATACTGGCCAACTCTAATTCAACCATAGTGGTTAATAATGCTTCGGGGGTAAGCTTGGAGCAGTCGGCAACACTAAATAACCCTTCCATAAACCTCGGCAGCCTAACCATAGGCCCCGGGGCGGCCTTGAGTGTTGGCGGCACCCTCACCAACACCGCCGGCAATACCGGCCTTGTAATCAAGAATGGCGGCTCGCTCATACACTCCACTGGCGGGGTGGCGGCCACCACCGAGCGCGCTATGCCGGCCAACAGCTACCGCCTGGTATCGGCACCGGTGGGCAACATGCAGGTATCACTTTCGTCGTGGGCACCAATACTACCCGATACCACCTTCGACCTTTACTGGTTCAACGAGAGTGTGGCTCAAAGTGCCGGCAACTATTTTCCGTGGATCAACATCCGTGCCGCCGGTGGTGGCCACAACCCCCTCTTTGGCACCACCTTTGTGCCCGGAAGGGGTTACCTGTCGCGCTTTGATGCTTCGGGCACAAAGACCTTCGCGGGTCAGCTTAACGTTGGCAACGTGGATGTTGCAATAACGCGCACCAACGACGGACGACTCCAAGACATTTTGGGCTGGAACCTAATAGGCAACCCGTACCCCTCGGGATACAATTGGAATGGCACCAATTATTCGGCCATCCTATCCGATGTATATGCCTACACGCTTCAAGGCACCACCTACGTTCCGGTGTCTGCCGGCACACTGGCACCAAACCAAGGTTTCTTCGTGAACAAAAAGGACGATGGTGGCGGCACGTTTACCTTCCTTGACTCGAGGCGAGTACACGGCGGCACCTTTGCCAAGCAAAACCCTGTTGCCGACCGGCTGGTGCTTGCGGTGAGCCACGGAGGGCTGACCGATGTTGCCACCGTGCAGGTTAAGGAAGGCACCACCCCCAACCGCGATGCATGGGATGCCCTCAAGATTTACAGCCTCGATGCCGGCGACCGTCCGCAGCTGTTTACCCAAACCGCCAACAGCGTGAGGGTGGCCATAAACACCCTGGCGCAAATCGAAAGCCAAAGCGAAATTTTGGTGGGTGTTGACATACCGGCCGCCGGCCAATACACCTTGAGCATTGACCAGAGCAGCGGATTGTTCCAAACCCGGCCAATGTACCTCAAGGATATGGTAACGGGTTTGACCCATGACCTGCGGCAAAACCCAAGCGTGATGTTCGGTGCCGAGCGGGGCCTCAACGCCGGCCGCTTCAAGCTGCTGTTCGTGCAGCCCACCGGCGTGGAGCCCATAGCCAACGATGCCACACAGGTTTACGTGTGGAACAACCTGTTGACGATCAACTTTGCCCAAAGCCACCAAAACGGGGCCCTGCAAGTATATGACACCGGCGGCAGGTTGGTAATGAGCCGTCAACTGGGCAACCAAACCAGCCACACCGTGCCGGTAAACCTGCAAACGGGTGTTTACCTGGTGAGGATAACAAGCACCGCGGGAGTGTTTACACAAAGAATTGTGGTAAGATAATTGATAATTGACAATTGATAATTGAAAGCTTTGTGAATTTTGCGTGTCTTTGCCATACCTCTTTGTGATAGAATATGAAAGACAAAAGCTAAATCGGTAATTATTAATTGTCAACCTACAACCTACAATCTATAACATAAAACATAAAACAATGAAAAACAAAATTCTGAAATCGCTCCTGGTCTTCACCATAATCATTGCCGGCTTGGGTATTTCGTCCACCGGTCAGGGGACCCCACCTCCGCCGCCACCTGGAGGTTCTGACGGCGACCAGCCGGTGCCAACAAGCAGCGGCCTGGCGGTGCTGGCAGTAATGGGCCTTGGCCTGGGTGTCAAGAAACTCTACGATGCAAGGAAGAAGCACAAGGTGAAGTAAAAAAGGCATTAATGCTTTTCTTATGAAAAAACCCCTTAGGCGCTTAGGCGCTGCGGGGGTTTTTTAGTATAAAATGAAAACTGTTTGAGGGGGGTGATGAATTGCAAAAGTTTATAGGGTTTATGGTGTTAGTAAAGGGTATTAAAACCATCAAGTGGGTGGTTTTATAGACACGATTTATTGCATTTCGCGATGCAATGCGTTTCTGGAGCGGGGATTTAGGGGTGGGTTTGCCTTTGCGACCCCTTGCGGTAAACTTAGCGCCCTTTGCGGTTAAACCTTACCGACCTTTGCGGTAAAAATATACTATCACCTACTAGCTGCACGGGTGGTAAACAAATTG